>CAMVAT010000001.1 GCA_947165505.1 uncultured Prevotellaceae bacterium
TCCGGTGCTAACGCATTGATAGTCAGTTAAAGTCGTTTTCGAGGAGGTGAAGTAAGACTGACAAGCAAACAACTAACAATAATAGAAATCCCGTATAATTCAAGTAATTATGCGGGATTTGCTTTTGGTTAAACTCTGTGATTATGACATTCTAGGCAGAATTATGTCGTACTAAAGAAATCTCCGCGGAGAACCAAGTTCTGCACGGAGATTTCTTATACTGTCGTTTAAACTGCTACAGGATTAGACGAACGGGTTCTCTGTGGGATAATAATTACCCTTCGGGAAATTGTAGTCAATCTCATCGACGGGGATGCCCATGTACTTCAGCACCTCCCAGAGATATTTACCTGCATGCTCGAACATCACGGCGGCGTGGTGCGGATAGTGCTTCTCGATGAGCACGTGACGATAGAAGCGGCTCATGTTCTTGATGCCGAAGATGCCGATAGAACCGAACGAGCGGGTAGCCACGGGCAGGATCTCGCCCTGTGCGATATAAGCGCGGAGCTTGGTGTCGGCGGTTGACTGCAGGCGGTAAACAGTGGCCTTTCCGGGCTTCAGGTCGCCCTCGAGCGTGCCGTTGGTCACCTCTACAGGCAGAGCGCGGGCCATGATGCGCTGGAAGCACATCTGGCAGCTACACACCTTCGACGAGGCGGTGTTGCCGCAGTGGAAGCCCATAAAGATATCTTTGTCGGTATAGCTGTCGCACTCAAACGTCTTGCCCTTGATGCTCTCCTCGTACATGTCGCTGGGCACGGAGTTGTTGATGTCGAGCAGTGTGACGGCATCCTGAGTGATACATGTGCCGATGTACTCCGACAGGGCACCATAGATATCCACCTCGCAAGCCACGGGGATGCCACGGCCTGTCAAGCGGCTGTTGACATAGCAGGGCACGAAGCCGAACATGGTCTGGAATGCGGGCCAGCACTTGTTGGCCATGGCCACGAACTGGCGCGAGCCTTTGTGTGCCTCGATCCAGTCGAGCAGGGTCAACTCATATTGAGCCAGTTTGGGCAGCACCGACGGAATCTTGTTGCCAGTGCCCAACTCGGCCACCATATCTTTCACCACATCGTCGATGCGCGGGTCGCCCTCGTGCTTCTGGAATGCCTCGAGCAGGTCAAGCTCTGAGTTCTCCTCAATCTCCACATCGAGGTCATACAGTGCCCGGATAGGCGCGTTGCAAGCGAGGAAGTTGTTAGGACGCGGACCGAAACTGATGATCTTCAGGTTCTGCAGACCTACGATGGCACGTGCGATGGGCACGAACTCGTGTATCATCTCTGCACACTGTGCTGCGTCGCCTACAGGCTCTTCGGGGATATAGGCACGTGTCTTGCGCAGCGAGAGGGCCTGGCTGGCATTCAGCATACCGCAGTAGGCGTCGCCACGGCCGTCGATCAGGTTGTTCTGTGTCTCTTCGGCAGCGGCGCAGAACATGGTGGGGCCTTGGAACCAGTCGGCAATCATTGTCTCGGAAATCTCCGGACCGAAATTGCCCAGATACACGCAGAGTGCGTTACACCCGGCTTTCTTCACATCCTCAAGAGCCTGCTGAGCATGTATCTCACTCTCGACGATGCAGATGGGGCACTCGTAGATATCGGCAGCGCCAAATTTCTCTACATACTTGGCTATCACGGCCTTACGACGGTTTACCGCCAATGACTCAGGAAAACAATCGCGGCTAACAGCCACGATACCAATCTTAATTACAGGTACATTGTTCATGTTGATAATATGTTTGTTCACAAAAAAATATTCATTACAAGGTGTAAAGGTACATCTTTTTTTTCAAATACCTCACTTTTTCAATTATTTTTCAGAAAAAATATAATTCTTTGTTGACATATCATAATACAGGGCCTCCAGTTCCTGCAATGTCAAGCTCTCCACTGCGCGCTCTATCACTCTGACCAACTCTTCACGCCGGTCATCGTCAGACTGTCCATAACGTCCGGTGTATGCCATCTGTCTAATATTTAGTGAATTGATACTTGTCTCTCAACTCTTGTTTCTTCTCTTCGGTCTGAGAGGTGAAATAACCTTTCCAACCCGGGCAGAAGTTAATATGCCAACGCCAGAACCTGCCTAACAACGACTTGGGCTGCTTGTCGTAACGCGCCCTGAACTTACAATTCTCACATTGATGTGCCATTTGATCTATTCTTTACGTTTCAGGCCACAAATGTAGCAATATTTTTGCTAATCAAATCATATTTGCCAAAAAATATTACTCTATTCACGGCTATCCGTCGCTTTATTCGTACATTTGCACCTGACATCGCCCTGCCCTATCACATGGCACGGGCAATATGACAAACGAAAAAGACAGAGAGTGATGACGACGGCTGACGAGATTATCGAGTATATGGAGGCGCAGCGCGATGACGTGCAGCGCGGGGTGCTGATGCGTTTTTTCAAGACGGGGCGCGGCGAATACGGCGAGGGGGACGAGTTCTTAGGGCTGAAAGTGCCACAGACGCGCGAGGTGGTCAAGGCGGCCAAAGACACGCCGCTCGGCGAGATACCCACACTGCTGATGTCGCGCTGGCACGAGGTGCGGCTCTGCGGCCTGCTGCTGCTCGTGGCACAGTTTGAGCGACTGGCTACTAAACGGCTGGAAAACGACCACGATGCCATCACCCGGCGTGATGACATCGTGTCGCTATATCTGAAATATGCCGACCAAGCCAACAACTGGGATTTGGTCGATCTGTCGGCACCAAAGATTCTCGGACATTGGCTGCTCTTGCCCACCCGTCTGGCCGGCGGTACCGAAAAAGGTAAACGGCAGGTGCTCGACGCATTGGCCAGCAGCACCTGTCTGTGGCGCCAGCGCATGAGCATGGTGTGCACGTGGAAGACCACGCAGCAGGGCGACCCGTCGTGGTGTCTGCGCTATGCAGAGATTCACCTGCACCACCCCCACGACTTGATGCACAAGGCCGTGGGGTGGATGCTGCGTGAGATGGGCAAGCGTGTGTCAATGCCGCTCCTGCGTGATTTTCTCCACCAACATGCCCATGAGATGCCACGCACTGCGCTACGCTACGCCATCGAAAAGATGCCGGAAGCGGAGCGCAGACAGTGGATGGGGTGAATACGCCCTGC
This sequence comes from uncultured Prevotellaceae bacterium, assembly GCA_947165505.1. Lineage (GTDB taxonomy): Bacteria > Bacteroidota > Bacteroidia > Bacteroidales > Bacteroidaceae > Prevotella. Next base: position 3,124 of record CAMVAT010000001.1, read on the forward strand.
TACTGGGCGAGGGCTGCCATGATCTTGGCCTCCAGCTCGTCGCAGAGCTCGGGGTTGTCTTTGAGCAGGGCTTTGGTGGCGTCGCGGCCCTGAGCCAGGCGGGTGTCGCCGTACGAGAACCAGCTGCCGCTCTTCTTGATGATGCCATACTCCACGCCGAGGTCCACGATCTCGCCGATTTTCGAGATGCCTTCGCCGAAGGTGATCTCAAACTCTGCCTTGCGGAAAGGTGGTGCCACCTTGTTCTTCACAATCTTCACGCGCACTTGGTTGCCGTAGGCTTGGTCGCCGTCTTTGAGGGTGGTCACGCGACGGATATCGAGGCGCACGCTGGCGTAGAACTTCAGCGCGTTGCCGCCGGTGGTGGTCTCGGGGTTGCCGAACATCACGCCGATCTTCTCGCGTAGCTGGTTGATGAAGATGCAGCAGGTGTTGGTCTTGGCCACGGTGGCGGTCAGTTTGCGCAGCGCCTGACTCATCAGTCGTGCGTGCAGTCCCACCACGTTGTCGCCCATGTCGCCGTCGATCTCCTTTTTCGGTGTGAGTGCAGCCACCGAGTCGATGACGATGATGTCGATGGCCGACGATCGGATGAGCTGGTCGGCTATCTCCAAGGCCTGCTCACCGTTGTCGGGCTGCGAGATCCACAGGTTATCGACATCCACGCCCAGGTTGGCGGCATAGAAACGGTCGAAGGCGTGCTCCGCATCGATGAATGCGGCGATGCCGCCGGCCTTCTGCGCCTCGGCGATGGCGTGTATGGCGAGCGTCGTCTTACCCGACGACTCCGGACCGTATATCTCGATGATGCGTCCCTTGGGATATCCTCCCACTCCGAGAGCAGCATTGAGTCCGATACTACCAGTGGAGATGACCTCCACATTTTCTATTTTCTCATCGCCAAGTTTCATGATCGACCCCTTTCCGAAGTCTTTCTCTATCTTCGACATGGCGGCCTGCAGTGCTTTCAGTTTTCCTTCCTGCTGGCTCTGATCTATTTCTTCTTTTTTTGCCATTGTTTTTGTTGAGGGGGCAAGGGGCAGGGAGCAGGGGGCAAGAGATTACCATGCTGATGCCGGATGCCCATGTTTTATGAATTATTTTGCCTGTTTAATTTATCTTCCAATGATTTTTTGAGACCTAAAAGTTTGCGCGCTAAAACAGCCATCTTTTCCTCATTACTTTTCAAATCTTCATCCGAGATATACGCAAGGAGATGAGCGATTTCCAATTGACACATTGTTTCTGTAAGAGAGCCATTCGCTATATCTAAGAAATGGATTCTTTCTTTGATTGAAAAGCGGCCCATCCCTTCTGCTATATTGGATGGTATCGAGATAACGGCTCTTTTGATTTGATCGGTCAGTGCAAATTGCTCCTTAGAAGGGAATTTCATCGTCAGTTCATATACGCTCTTCACTTGCTGCAATGACTCTTGATAAACATCCAACTTTCTATAAAAGAAATCGTTCATGCATCTACGTATTTATAAGTATGAAATAGAAAGAGATGGCCTGAGGCTTAGAGGCTGTACGACATGAGCAAAGATATCAATACAAGCATCATTGGCTGAGTATTCTCCTGCTCCATGCCCCTTGCCCCCTGCCCCAAAAACTCTTAAACTTCTAAATCTCCATCAAACTCCTCATGCCACGGCAGTCCCTGCTTGTTGAGCTGCTCCATGAATGGATCGGGGTCGAACTCCTCGACGTTCCACACGCCGGGCTTGCGCCATAGGCCCTTGAAGAACATCATGGCACCAATCATGGCCGGTACGCCTGTGGTGTAACTCACGCCCTGCATGCCCGTCTCTTCGTAAGCCGCCTGATGCGAACAGTTGTTATAGACGTAGTAGGTGCGCTCCTTGCCGTCTTTGACGCCACGGATACGGCACCCGATGGATGTCTCACCCTCGTAGTTCTCGCCCAGGTCCTGCGGGTTGGGCAGCACGGCTTTGAGGAATTGCAGGGGCACAATCTTCACCCGCGCGGTGCCGGTGCCATCGGCCAGGGGTGCCTCGTATTCTATCTCGTCGATGCGGCTCATGCCGATGTTCTGTATCACGTCGAGATAGGTCAGATACTGCTGCCCGAAGGTCATCCAGAAGCGTGCCTGCCGGATGGTGGGATAGTTCTTCACCAGGCTCTCCAGTTCCTCGTGGTGCATCAGGTAGCTCTCGCGCGGTCCGATGTTGGGATAGGTGAGCGCCTTGTGCACCGACAGCGGCTCGGTCTCTATCCACTCGCCGTCTTTGTAGTAGAGGCCTTTCTGTGTAATCTCGCGGATGTTGATCTCGGGGTTGAAGTTAGTGGCGAACGCCTTGTGATGGTTGCCGGCATTGCAGTCCACGATGTCGAGCGTGTGTATCTCGTCGAAGTGGTGCTTGGCGGCGTAGGCGGTGTAGATGCCGCTCACGCCCGGGTCGAAACCGCAGCCGAGGATGGCACACAAGCCAGCCTGCTCAAACCGCTCTTTATAGGCCCACTGCCATGAGTATTCGAAGTGCGCCTCGTCTTTGGGTTCGTAGTTGGCCGTGTCTAAGTAGTTGCATCCGCAGGCCAGACAGGCCTCCATGATGGTGAGGTCTTGATAGGGCAGCGCCAGGTTGACCACCAGTTCGGGCTGGTAGTCGCTGAAGAGCGCCTTCAACTGCTCCACATCGTCGGCATCCACCTGTGCCGTACGGATGGGCATGTCATATCCTTTGTCGTGGATGGCTTTGACCAGAGCGTCGCATTTCTCCTTGCGGCGGCTGGCAATCATAAAGTCAGTGAACACGTCGGCATTCTGCACGATTTTGAATGCGGCGACTGTAGCGACGCCTCCGGCGCCAATCATTAGTACTTTTCCCATATTTGTGTTTTTGATGATGATATTTCGAATTGCAAAGTTAAATATTTTATTTGGATTATACAAGATTTTGTTCTTACACTTTGTTGAGGGTTGAGTGATTTGTGTTGAGGGTCGAGGGTTGAGGGTTGAGGGTCGAGGGTTGAGGTCGAGGACCTCTACACCTCCTCTCCCCGGATGCCGAGTGCTACCATGAGCGAGTAGCCGAGGATATCCTGCTGGAAACGGCCCTCGGGCATGGGCTGCATGGCGAAGACGGTGACGTGACGGTCGGCGGGAGCACCTTGCAACAGTTGGCTCACGCGGTCGTAGTCGGCCTCGTCGGGCACTACCATGATGTGCTTCGTGCCGGGCTGTTCGAGGGCCAGGGCCAAGGCATCGCACAACAGGTCGGCTCCGCCCACGTCGGGTTCAGTCTGTGGTGCCGAGAATACGAACTCACCGAGCGGTCCTTTGAAGGCTTGCCCGTCGATCTCTGTGGCGAAGAGGGATGGCACGAAATGGTCGAGTGCCTTGGTGGCGGCGCGGTGTACGAGCACCACCTGTGTGAGGTGGTCGCCCTCGCGCAGTCCGCCGTCTTGTGCTAAGCACTCGGTCCACCGCGCCAGGTCGGCGCGTGGTATGCGCCTGCCCAGCATCCGCTCAAAGTGGGCGCTCATGTCGGCCGCCACGCGGTCTAAGTGGTCGGCATCGACGATGATGAAAGCCACCCCCGTACTGGTCTCCCCCGTACTGGCCTCCCCCGTACCCCCTCCGAAGGAGGGGGACACTGGTTGCGTCTTTTTTGGTGTTTCTTTTTGTATGATAGGGTCTTGTTCCATAGTCATTATTGATGGTTGTTCATTCAATTAGTAACAATTCTCAAATCTCAAACCTCAAATCTCAAACCTCAAACCTCATGCTTATTCATGATTTGTTTCAGGCTCTTTTTGTAGTATCCCAACAACCGCGGGATGCCTTGTCGGGGGAAGAGGTGTGCACGCGGCACGTAGAAGGCTGTGTATCGGCGTAGCGAATACCATTTGTGGGCCAAGACGTGCTTGGGCTGGTTGGCCTCCCACTCACGCCGCATGTCTTTACCGAAGTTGCTGCCTGCCATGAGCATACGCATCAGCTTGTCAGCCGCCCTTCTACGCCGGTCACGGAAGAGGGGCATCTCCTCCTGCGGCAGACCTAAGTGGCGCACCGCCATCAGGCCAAACAGTTGCCAAGCGTGCAACAGTCCGAAGGCTTTGAGCCATCGGCGCACCTCGTCGTGGTCTATCTCGTCGCGACACACATGCAGGCACCGCAGCCAGTCGCACACCTGTCGTAGTCCGACACCCTCTCTGAGGAAGTGGAAATAGAAATGGATGAAGATGTAGATGGCGTCGAAGGTGGCCGACGGCACAGTCAATGGGGTTCCGCCAACTTCTATCTGCCGTGTGCGATGAGCCAGTTCGTCGTTGCTCCACTCATCGACCAAGGCGGCTATCTTGGCGTCAGAGGGACAGAACACGTGGTAGTGCAGTTCTATCTCTATCCCGCCAACCTCAGCATTGCGGTGCTTGGCGCGGTTGCCCTCTTCCTTCACCTCAAAGCCGGGCATCTCACGTGCCAGACGGTCAGTGATGGCATCGGTCTGGCTGCCGGTGTAGCAGTCGATGTCGCCGCAGACGCGCAGGGCCGGTTGCGGGTAGTAGCGTGCCACGCCCTGCCCCTTGAGCAACATGGCATGAAAGCGACAGCGCTGCATGGCCTGTGCCAGTGCCACGAGCACGTCGTTCACCTTCTGGTTACTCTTCGAGATCTGCATCATCACTTTCATGCAGGCCTGCACCAGAGTCTCATTGTCTTGTGTTTCGGCGATATGTTTCACCTGCTGTGCCACCAGTCCCTGCACGGTGTGCCGAAAGGCCTTCTCCATGATGCCCTGCCAGTCGGCTCCGCCCTCAAACAGACTCATGTCGGGTTTCTCATCCCACAGGGCACAGCGCAGAAGATGAAGGAACAGACTACTTTGAACGTTGAACATTGAACATTAAAATTTTAAGAGGTGAGTGGTGAGAGGTAAAAGGTAAGAGATATGGTATGAGTTGTGTCAATATGCAGCGGGCATTTGTGTCAACAAAGCCCCACCTCGTGCGAGGCAGGGCTTGTTATATGGATGAAGTGTCGATGTCAGGCATTACTTCATCTTCATGATCTGCTGGCAAGCAGCATCACTCGGGTCGATGGCAAGCAGTTTCTCTGCCCAAGGCTTCGCACTGGCGATGTCTTTCTTCTGATAGTAATAGATGGCATAGAAACGGTATGCACGACGCTTATAGACCTGGTCGTTGGCCGACTCTTCACCGGTGTTCACCAGCTCCATCAGCTTGTCATACGACGCTTTTGCCAGACCTTCCTTGCACTCGGGGTCGAGCTGCATGTTCATCTGAGCACGCTTGTACCAGTAGAACTTGGTCTCGGGGCTCATCTCGGTAATCTTGGCATACATCTGCTCTGCCTTGCGGATGGCATCCTTCTTGGCACCTTCCTCAGTGGCCTCGTCGGCTGCGATGGTGGTATAGATGTCGGCCAGAGCCTCATAGTCCTCAGCCTTAGACGAACCGGCCACAGTCATGTAGCGCTCGAAGGTCTCGATGGCTTTGGCATAGTCGCCCTTCTTGGTATAAGCGTTAGAGAGGTATTTCAGAGCGTCCTTGCTCTCACGCAGCTGGATAGACTGCTCAAAGCTGTTCACAGCCTCGTCGTACTGCTGCTTACCCATATACACGTGACCGAGCTGGATGAAGTCGTAGGCGGTCTTCGTCACATCGGGCAGACTCAGATATTTGTTGGCAAACTCAAGAGCGCCGTCATAGTCCTTGGCCACAAGGCTGTTGTAGAACGCCATACGGTTGAGCACCGAGTTGTTGGGGAACTTACCCAGACCATACTTAGCCACTTCGAGAGCTTTCTCGTTCTTACCCTCCATGTAGCCAGAGAGTGCGAACTCCTTGATCTCATCCTCGGTCAGGGCACCGATATTGGCTTTGCTGTAGTGCTCGAAAGCCTTATCGGTCTGGTCGGCCTGATAGAAGAAGTGAGCAGCCACGGCGTCCACGGGATAGTCAGGACGCTCGGCACGCAGTTTGTCAAGGGTCTGTGCCGACACCTCGGGAGAGATCTTACGATACACGCGTGCATACTTGATGAATCCCAGCGGCTCTTTGGGGTCGATCGACTGTGCCTGCTGATACCAGGTAGCGGCGGTGCCACCATCATCGTTGAAGGCATAGATATCACCTTGCAGCAGGAAGGCGTCCACACACTTGTTCTTACCACGGGTCAGAGCCTGGGTAGCATAGTTCTGGGCCTCGGCGGCATACTTCTGATTCAACTCAGGGGTCTTCGTGCGCCAAGCCAGGTCGAGATAGGCACGTCCCAGACCAGCCAGTCCTTCGGCATTCTTCTTGTACTCTTTCATGAAGGCCTTCACCTGGTCTTTGGTGTTGATGATCACATTGACGCTGTCTTTCAGGTAGGCGTCGGTTAACACTTTCGAAATGTTGGCCACATCTTGCTCTACATTCTGGGCTGCGGCGGGAGCGGCGAATCCTAACATCATCGCTCCGATGAATAGATATTTAATAGCTTTCATAGTTCGTGAGTTTTTGAGTTATTACTTACACCTTTGACGCGTATAAAATCAAAGGGTTTAATGTTCAATTTTTCACATTTACCGTCCGGATATTCAACTCTCCGCGCACGGGCAGGAGCCCTGACTTGAAGATGACCAACTGTCCTTTGGGCGACTCAAGGAAATGAGCGAATGCCCAGGGCAGTCCGTTATAGGGGTCGTTGAGGAGTGCGTAGATGGTACGCACAAAGGGGTATCGGCCGTCGAGCAAATATGCCTGATACGGCTTCCATGAATTCATCTCGGTCGCCTTGTCCATCGCGGTGACCGACATTACTGTTACATTCTTCTTCCATTTGGTGTGCGTGCTGTCGCGCTCATCAAAGAGCCAATTAGAGCCGATGATGCCGATAGCACTGGGCGTACGCGCCACATATTCTATCAATTCGGGCGTTGACTTGGCAGCTGTTGCGTTCTTGCCCAAGGGGCGGCCGTCGAGAATACTATCTACGCAGTATTGGGCGGCCGAAGAACCCGACTGATCGAAAGCCAGACGTATCTGACCACGCTTTGATCCGGGATTGATTTCTGCCCAGTCGGTCACCTCACCGCTCAGCACACGCTTCACATCATTGACGGTGATGCACGAGTCGGTGTTCTGCGGGTTGATGATCAGTGCCAACCCGTCGTAGCCGATAGGGAAAGAGACACCTTTGTAGGTACGCGCCAACAGGGTGTCAAGCTCGGCCTGACGGAATTTTCTGGCAGCGATGACCAACTGCATGGTGTCGTTGACGAGGCGGTTGATGGCCTCTGTCTCACTCATGTAAATAGGCGTAAGGTGAGCCTTACCTTTTTTTGTGAACTCGAATACCTGCCTGCATTCCTCGATGATAGAGGAAAAGCTTTCGTCAGAGGCGAAAGCAATCGCCCCTGACGAAGCAGTATCGGTTCTGCTACTCTTCCGTTGGGTCTTGCCGCACGAGGTTGTCAGTGCAAGCGAGACCGTCAACGAAACGAGTATGTAGAATAATTTTTTCATCAACAGAAGTTCTGAAGTCAGACGAAATTAGTTCTGAAGTTTGAAGTTGACCGGCAGTGTGAACTTCGAGCGCACGGGGCGACCGTTCTGCATACCGGGAGTCCACTTCGGCATCGATTTGACCACACGCACAGCCTCTTTGTCGAGGTTGGGGTCAACACCGCGGACGACGACCACATTCGAGATGCTACCATTCAGCTCAACGACGAACTGCACGGTGACGCGGCCCTGAATGTTGTTCTCCTGAGCGGCGGCCGGGTAGCGGATGTTCTGAGCAAGCCACTGGTTCATGGCACCGGGACCACCGGGGAACGATGCTTGCTGCTCCACAAATTCGAAGATTTTGTTCTCTTCCTCTTTGGGTTTCTCCTCTACTTTAGGCTCTTCCTTCTTCACCTCTTCCTTGATCTGAAGCACTTCGGCGTCTTCATTGTTACCTTTCACGTCGAGGGCACCGATAGCGGTCTCCGACTGGCTCAGGTCTTCCTGCTGACGCAGAGTGTTATCTTCACGCACCTGGTCGTCTTTCTTGATGACCGGCTCGGTGAATTTCTCAGAGCTGGCTACTTGCTCCACCTCTTCTTTAGGCTGCTCGTAGATGATCTCTTCTTCCTTCTCCACTTCCACCTCTTCTTCCTCGGTGCTCTGGTCGATGGTACTCATCGTGGCCTCGCCGCTCACCTTCGAGCTGCTGTCCTGGATGGTTTTGATCAGAGCGAATCCGCCGAAGAGCACGGCAGCGGCGATACCCATGATGATGATAGCCCAGAAGTTGCGGGAACCTGTCCCGCGGCGCAGTTGATATGCACCATACTCCTTGTTCTTATTCGCAAATACTAGGTCGGTCCATTCATTGGATGTTAAATCTATTTTTGCCATAGTTTTAATTCTTTTTAAGCAGTCACATTAGAATTTATTTCTCCACCTTGAATCCATTGATGGTCTTCATGAAGGCAGTCTCTTCCTCTGTGACAGCACCAATTACATAAGTACCAACATTACATATCAGCATTTCATCAAGAGCACTCACCATATTGTCGTACGAAGCTGCGTCGAACGGTTTGATGATGACGGTAAGCACAGGAATATCCTGAGCGCCTTCTACCTTACCACCCTTGATGGCGGCCAGTTTCTGGTGGTAGATGGTGTCTTGGTCTTTGTTCTTGTACTCCTCGTTGAGTTTGTCAACGGCCTGCTTCACCTCTTGCATGGGTTTGCGGCCTTCCACCTTATGGTTCATGAGGGTGTAGCGGAATCCGTTCTTCTCTTTGGGGTCCCAAGAGCCGAGCTCCACGCAGTCGGGGTTCTTGTAGTCGGGGATACCCTTGATGTAAGCGAGGGTATTGTCGGCACCCAAGAACACGGTGATGGTCTGCGACTCCTTGGCTTCGTTCTTGTTCTCGTCCTGCACATTCTTATCATCGGTCGGCATGGTCAGGTTCATACTCTGAGGTTTGCTGAGCGATGTAGCGAGCATAAAGAACGTGATCAGAAGCATCATCATGTCCACCATCGGCGTAAAGTCAACTCGGACATCCTGCTTTTTCTGTCTTGAAGCTTTTTTCTTTGCCATTCTTTATTCCTCCACTTTTTTATAAGATGTGATTAAGAAATAACGGTTCTGCTTGATGCGCTGCAATGAAGCCATCACGTTTTTCACGTCAGAGTAGGGAGTATCAGAGTCGGCCTTGATGGCTATCTTCATACGACCTTCTTTTTTCTCTTCGTCGGTCTTGTCCTGATACTTTTCCTTGTTCCATGCTTTGGCGGCATCCACCCATTTCTGCAGCTCGTTGTCTTTGGTCTCGATCTTGGCAGAATCCACGGGGATACCCATCTCTTTCTGGTAGTTGTTCAAAGCATTCTCTTCCAGGCTGAGGAGCTCTTTCAGCTTATTGGCAGGCACGCCGATATTGGTGGCGGCCTGTGCAATAGCCAGTTGCTCGCCGCTGAGGTTGATGCCCTCACGCTGCGCGAACTTCTCGACCATGCCTCTCATGTCAGCGGGCTTGTCCATGCCGACGAACACCTTGCCGCCTTTCTCGACGAGGATGGTCAGCACGTCGCCCTCTGGAACTTTCTCCTCCGACACCGCGCCAGGTGTGTTCACCTTCACCGCCTCGTTCTTGATGAACGTAGAGGTCAGCATGAAGAAGGTGAGCAGGAGCACCATCACGTCGGACATCGGCGTCATGTCGATCCAGATACTTTGTTTCTTAATTTTTACTTTACCCATAGTGATAAATAGTATTAAGGGTTAGTAGAAATTAAGCTTCCTCAGTATGGTTGGCTTCGTAAGTCTGAGCGATAGAATAGCCCACTTCGTCGAGGGCGTATGTCAACTTATCAATCTTGTTAGTGAAGGTGTTGTAAGCGATAACAGCGCACCAAGAAGTACCGATACCGAATGCGGTGTTGATAAGGGCCTCAGAAATACCAGTTGACAGTTCCAGAGAGTCGCCGCCGCCACCAGCAGCCAGAGCCTGGAACGACTTGATCATACCGATCACAGTACCGAGCAGACCGGTCAGAGTACCGAGGGTAGTCAGAGTAGCGAGGATGGGGAGGTTCATCTGCAGGGTAGGCATCTCGAGCTGTGTAGCCTCTTCGTGAGCCTGCTGGATCTTAGCCACTTTCTGAGCTTTCTTGATACCAGAGGTGTTCTGCATCTCGTTGTAAGCTTTCAGAGAAGCGCTCACCACGTTGGCCACAGAACCTTTCTGGCGGTCGCAGAGCTGCTGAGCCTTGGCGAAGTCGTTCTGGCGCAGAGCCTCTTTGATGTTGGCAGTGAATTTAGCGAGAGAGCCTTTACCGAAGGCAGTGCGGAGAGCGAGGATACGCTCGATAGAGAGTGCAATCACGGTGAGCAAGAGGGTGTGGATGACAGGCACCACGATACCGCCCTTGAAGATGGTACCCATGATGTTCAGGGGATGTCCTTCGGGATCGCCGCCTTCAAAGTTTGAGGGAGAGCCCAGTACAAAGAAGAAGTTGCAGAATGCGATGATTGCGCAAACCACGATGACGAGGAATGCCTGACGGATACCTACAAAGCCCGTGCTTTTCTTCGCAGCTGCCGGAGCAGCCGGTTTCGTTGTTGTTGTTGCCATAGTTTTTTGTTTAATTTTTAATTTTTAGTTATTAATAAATTTAAGTTGTTAAAAAATATCGTAGTTCGTAAATGAAGTCTTCTGATGTACTCGCACATTGATACCTTCTGCGAATAACTTCGCAAAGATACTAAATTCGTGCAAACTACAGACTGAAAACTTTAAATTTAACTTTTTTTTACTATTTCAGGCACTTTAATGCCTCTTCTATGCGCCGCATAGCCTCGCAGATATTGTCGTCGGAGGTGGCATAGCTCATACGGAAGCAGTCGGGGTCGCCAAAAGCGTCGCCGCCCACTGTGGCCACGTGTGCCTTTTCGAGCAGATACATGGCCAGGTCGGTAGAGTTGTTGATGGTGCGCTCGCCGTCGCTCTTGCCATAGAAGCTGCTGCACTTGGGGAAGAGGTAGAATGCGCCCTCGGGCACGTTGACCTCGAGGCCGGGTATCTGTTTGGCCAGGCGCACGATGAGGTTGCGCCTGCGCTCGAAGGCCAGACGCATGTCTTCCACACAGTCTTGCGAGTAGATATAGGCAGCCTCTGCCGCTTTCTGTGATACGGAGCAGGGGCCGGAGGTATATTGACCTTGCAGTTTGTTGCAGCCTTTCACGATCCATTCGGGTGCGGCGATGTAGCCGATGCGCCAGCCGGTCATGGCGTATGCCTTCGACACGCCGTTGACCACCACCGTACGCTCTTTCATGCCCGCAAACTGTGCGATGCTCTCGTGGCGGCCCACGTAGTTGATGTGCTCATAAATCTCATCGGCCAGCACATAGAGCTCGTCGTGGCTGAGGATGACCTCGGAGAGAGCCTGCAGCTCGGCTTTTGAATAGACGCTGCCGGTGGGGTTGCTGGGCGAGCAGAGGATGATGAGGCGCGTGCGCGGCGTGATGGCCTGTTCGAGCTGCTCGGGGGTCATTTTGAAGTTCTGCTCAAACCCGGCATTCACGATCACCGGCTTGCCCCCTGCCAGCAGCACCATCTGCGGATAACTCACCCAGTAGGGGGCGGGGATGATGACCTCGTCGCCCTCGTCGATGAGTGCGAGCACGGTATTACACACGCTCTGCTTGGCTCCGTTCGAAACGAGTATCTCAGCGGGCGTGTAATCCAGGTTATTCTCTTTTTTCAGTTTCTCAGACACCGCCTTCCTCAAGTCGATATATCCAGGCACAGGCGAGTACTTCGAATAGTTTTGGTCAACCGCCAGTTTAGCGGCCTCTTTGATATGGTCTGGTGTGTTAAAGTCGGGTTCACCGACGCTCAGGTTAATCACGTCAATGCCCTGCGCCTTCATCTCACTGCTTTTTTGCGACATGGCAAGCGTGGCAGACGGTGCGAGGCGGTTCAGGCGTTCGGATAATTTTGGCATAAGCGTAAAATGTCTTAATTGGTTGCAAAAGTAACATAATATTTTGAAAACACCATCAAAATGTCTGTTAATTCACAAAAAAAAAATCTTTATAAGTGCAGGGTATGCCCCATACGTTCTTTTTTGGTCTTCAAGTAGCGCAGGTTATAGGGGTTGGGCGTCACCTCGATAGGCACGTTCTCTACGATCTCGAGTCCGTAGGCCTCGAGCCCTACGCGCTTGACGGGGTTGTTGGTGAGCAGCCGCATCTTGCGCACGCCCAGATGGCGGAGCATCTGCGCACCGCAGCCGTAGTCGCGCTCGTCGGGTTTGAAACCCAGGTGTACGTTGGCGTCCACGGTGTCGAGTCCCTCTTCTTGCAGTTTGTAGGCTTCGATTTTGTTCATCAGTCCGATGCCCCTGCCCTCTTGCTGCATATAGATCAGCACGCCGGTGCCCTCTTCTTCTATCATGCGCATGGCTTTATGCAGCTGCTCGCCGCAGTCGCACCGTTTGCTGCCGAGGATATCGCCTGTGGAGCACGATGAGTGTACGCGCACCATGACGGGCGTGTCGCCCTTCCACTCGCCCTTGATGAGTGCGAAATGCTCCAGGCCGTTGGCTTTCTGGCGGAAGGGCACCAGGCGGAAGTGACCGTATTCGGTGGGCATGTCCACCTCGCTGCCCACCTCGATGAGCGACTCTTGCTGTAGTCTGTAGGCGATCATGTCTTTGATTGAGATGAGGCGCATGTCCCACTGGCGTGCCATCTCGTAGAGCTGTGGCAACCGCGCCATGGTGCCGTCGTCGTTCATGATCTCCATGAGTGCGGCGGCGGGATAGAGGCCCGACAGGCGGCACAGGTCGATGGCGGCCTCGGTGTGACCGCTGCGCCGCAGCACGCCCTGCTCCTGAGCGTAAAGGGGGTTGATGTGACCGGGGCGCCCGAAGGTCTGGGGGGTTGAGGCGGGGTCGGCCAGGGCGCGGATGGTGGCGGCACGGTCGTGTGCCGACACGCCGGTGGCGCAGCCCTCGAGTTTGTCGATGGTGACGGTGAAGGGGGTGCCCAGCATCGAGGTGTTGTCAGACACCTGATGCGGCAGGTCGAGCTCCTCGCACCTCGACATGGTGATGGGGGCGCAGAGCAACCCGCGCGCGTTCTTGAGCATGAAGTTCACCTTTTCTGGGGTGATCATCTCGGCGGCGATGATGAGGTCGCCTTCATTTTCACGGTCTTCATCATCCACGACGATGACGAACTTGCCTTGTTTGAAGTCGCGCAGCGCGTCTTCGATGCTATCTAATTGTATCATATTTTTAGGAGTTTGGGAGTCTGGGAGTTTGGGAGTTTGGGAGTTTGGAGTTTGGGGGTTGGGAGTTTGGGAGTTTGGGAGTGTGGACATTAGTCCACTAATTATAAAGTTCAAAGTTCAATGTTCAATGTTCAATGTTCAAAGTTCAATGTTCAAAGTTCAATGTTCAATGTTTAACGTTCAACGAGCCTATCCGCTTGATGATTTTCTTGCTGTTTTTGTCGATGTCTTGCAGGTCTTTGTGCAGACGGAGGCGGAAGCGCCACATGCGGAAATAGAAGAACAGCCCCAACGGCACGATGATGGCGGAGATGACGTTGAGCCACCGACGCTCAAAAGGCCGGGTGTGCGCCTTGACGGCGAGCACGGGGTAGCGTGAGAGATGCGAGAGGATATATTTGTCGCGTGTGTTTCCCAGATCTTCTATCACCGCTTCGAGTTCTTCGCTGATGCGCTCTATCTCGTTGTCGGGCTGGTATCTGAAGAACACTTTGACGACATTGGGTGGCGACTTCAGGTGATGGTCGTGGGCGTACGACTTGATTTCTTCGCTGATACGCTCCAGTTGGGCTGCATCATGCGCGTAGTCGGGATCGGTGATGATCACCTCCTTGCCCATGACCGTGCGCTTGAGGCGCAGGCCGAACATACGCATGAACAGGTTGCGGTAGGCATCCATGTTAAACACCGCCGAGTCGTTGTTGGCCTTATAGGTGATAAACACGGCCAGCGGCGTGAGCACCGCGGTGGCCAGGCCCTTGCCGAAGGCAACGGTCCAGATGCCGCTCCGCGCCATGCGGAAACCGGTGTTGTCGAGGATATAGAAGATGATGAAGACGAGTACCGAGACGATGATGGGCACACCCAGGCCGCCCTTGCGGATGATGGCTCCGAGGGGCGCTCCGATAAAGAAGAAGATGACGCACGAGAAAGCCAGCGTGAATTTATTGATGGCCTCGATGAGATGCTGGCGTATCCAGCTGTCGCCGTCAGATGTGATCAGGCTCTTGTACTCCAGTTCGGTGGCCATCTGTTGCACCTTGGCATGGGCGGCATTGACCACAGCACGCTGCTTATCCACGTTCATCCGCTGATAGAGGGTGTCGAACACCATGTCTTTGACGGCCGCGGCCACTTCCAGCGTGTCGTCGCGCTTCAGGTTGGGCAGGTCGAAGTAGGATGCCTTTCCCTCACGGTAGTAGATGCGCCCGATGGAGTCGTATTGCAGTTTGAGCGAGTCCATGTCATGGCTGATTTGCGCCAGGCTCTTGGCTTGCGCACGCTGCCCCATGCCGCCATTGTCGAGGTTGATCTCCGAGTCGAAGTCGAGCACGATGTCTTTCTTCCAGAATGTCTCGCGCCGGTAGGGCACCGAGGCGCTGTTGGCTAACTCCTGCGAACGCATGTTCTCAAACCATTCGCCGCTATAGAGTGTGAGCAGCAGGTGCTTCTTCTCGGCTGTCGATTGCATACGGCCCGAGTCGGCCAGGATGATGGCGGCATCCTCATAGCTGCCCGTCATCCGGTATATCATAATGCCATAGAGCATGCCGGTGTCGAGGTTCTTCTCCTGCACATAGATATTACACTGCGGGATGCCATCGTAGAACACGCCCTCGGGTATCTCCAGCTCTGGACTCTTGTGCTTCATGGCCTCGATGAGCTGCGCCATCTTGTCGTTCGACATCGGTCCGATATTGTTTTGGAAGTAGAACGAGGCGCCGGCGATGAGCAGCACGACGAAGGCCAGCGGCTTGAGTGTCTGCATCAGCGAGATGCCAGCCGCCTTGATGGCCGTCAGTTCGGAGCTCTCGCCGAGGTTGCCAAAAGTGATGAGCGACGACAGCAGGATGGCCAGCGGCAGGGCTTGCGGCACCATCATCAGCGCCATATACCAGAAAAACTGAGCGAGCACATCAATCGAGAGCCCTTTGCCGATGAGCACATCGATATATCGCCACACGAACTGCATCATCAGCACGAAAAGAGCGATGAAGAACGTGCCGATGAAGAGCAGTGCGAACTGCTTGAAGATAAGGATATATAATCGTTTAATGCGAAGCATTTCTGTCGAGCGAGAGGGTCATCTTACCGATGTACGCGCCATGCTTTCCGTTTTGATCTACGGGCACCATGCGCCCGTCTAAGTCTTTGACATAGCGCAGCTCCTCAAAGTATGTATGTGAATGGCCTCCGAGCACGAGGTCGATGCCCCGGCTGCCAGCTATCACCTGTTGGTCGTTGGGTCCGTTGTGTTTGTCCCAACCCAGATGCGAGATGCAGATTACCACGTCGCATTTCTTCTTGCGCAGCAGGGTGGTCATCTCATTGGCCTTGGCGATGGGGTCAAGATAAGCGACGCCCTGGCATTTGCTCAGATCGACCAGCCCCTCCATCATGGGGTCGAGGGCGAAGACGCCTATCTTCAGTCCGTTGCGCTTGATGATGATGTAGGGTTTGACCAGTCCCTCGAGCTCGGTGCCGCTGAAATCGTAATTGGAACAGACAATCGGGAATTGGGCCATACGAAACAAACGCGCCATATTCTCCATGCCGAAGTCGAACTCATGGTTGCCGATGGTCGAGGCATCGATGCCCATGCGGTTCATCAGCCCTATCTCCACGTCGCCGTGATAGATGGTGTAGAAAGGCGAACCCTGGCAGAAGTCGCCGCTGTCGAAATAGAGGAGGTCGGGGTGCGCCATGCGCTCCTGCCGCAACAGCTCTAATCGGCGGATGAAACCGCCTTTTCCGGCGATGTCCTTCTCTTTGATATTGACGCTCAGGGGGTCGATGCAACTATGTGTGTCGTTGGTATGCAAGATGACCAACTCTTTCTTCTGTGCCATGGCCACACCCGCCACGACAAGACACATCAGGGTGATGATATATTTCCTTACCATGATTATTCCTCCACAATGATTCGTCCGTCGGGAGCGGCGCTGACCACTTCACCGTTTTTCATCTTTTCCTGGAAGTAGCGGATGATGACCTCGCGGTTGAGATCTTCGTCGCGCCCAAGCATCTTCACGTCGGTGGCGTTCTTGAATGCCACCATGTCGTCGTTGCCCTGCGCCACATAGTCGATGGTGGCGATGCGGTATTGACGGGCGGGGTCTATGGGCTGCCCGCCGATGGTCACACTCTTCACCCGCTTGTCGGCTGAGATGACCAACCGCACCTCGCGGCTGAGCCCCTCCCCTCCCCTGCCGGCTATCTGGCTCATCAGTTCCGATACCTGGCTGCCGGTGAGGGTGACAAACACGATCTTGTTTTCAAACGGCGCCACCGACACCACATCGCCAATGGTGATATCACCCTTGGGCAGTGACGCACGTATGCCACCTATATTATATACGGCGAAGTCGGGATGCTCACCATACTGCGCACCGGCCCACATAAAGATGTCGGGCAGCAGGTTTGACAAAGGACTTTCCGGACGGTAAGCATCCAGATAGGCGGCTGTGCGGCCCACCACCGGTTTCATCTGACCGTCAACACGTGTGCGGTAAGGCGCCATGAACTGCTCCACCTCGCTGTTGGGCGCGTCATACCGGCTGTCAACAGCTATGCGAGTGCGCTCCACCCCCGTCACATGATACCGCGCTGTGCGGCAACCAGTGCACAGGAGAGCCGCCGCCATCAAGAAATAGGTGATTGTCCTCTTCATATCAGATCGGTGTAAGGATAAAACATTATTTTTATAAAAAAAGCACTCACGAACCGAAATCCGCAAATGCTTATCACGCCACAGTAGCGGGAGCCGGGATTGAACCGGCGACCTCATGATTATGAATCATGCGCTCTAACCAGCTGAGCTATCCCGCCAACAAATCTGCTTAGCGGGTGCAAAGGTACTATAAAGTTTTCATTCCGCAAAAAATATTTCGTGTTTTTTCTTTGTTTTCCCATTTTTTTACTATTTTTGTAGCGAAATTGTTGAATACCAATGGAAAGCTTATGGAAAAAAAGAAGATCTACATTGAGCACCCCCTGAAATCTAAGTCGGCTAACATCATTTGGCAGGCTATCAGTACCGAGGGCGGACTGGCTAAATGGATTGCAGACAACGTGCAACAGTTTGACGACACATTCGAGTTTATGTGGGGAGCACCATGGGCACACCACGAGACACGTAAGGCCCATATTATAAATAAGGTGAAAAACAAATACATCCAACTGCGCTGGGACGACGAAGAGGAAGACGACGCTTTCCTGGAGATGCGGATGACGAAAAACGACCTCACCGGCGACTACGTGCTACAAATCACCGACTTCGCCTACGACGAGGATATCGACTGGCTCTACTCCATCTGGGACCGCAACTTCGAAGCCATGTGGCGCACCATGGGGATATAATTTTTGGGGCAGGGAGCAAGGGGCAGGGGGCAGGAGATATGCCCAAGCACGAATACACCTGCCCCTGAAAAAAACATTTTTTGCCGAAAATTTTGTCAGTTAGGAAAATTGTCGTACCTTTGCACCCACTTTCGGCGTAATCGCTGGCAGGAAGAAGAGTAGCCTCGCTATGTTGCGTCGGAATCCATCAATATTTAAACGTTTAAAAAACAATGGATTTAATCAAAGTTGCTGAAGAAGCATTCGCAACCCCGAAACGAGAGAAAAACGACAGCTTCAAACCGGGTGACACCGTGACTGTCGCTTACAAAATCATCGAGGGCACCAAAGAGCGTATCCAGCTCTATCGTGGTGTCGTGATCCGTATTTCGGGACACGGTGACAAGAAGCGTTTCACCGTGCGTAAGATGTCTGGCACCGTAGGCGTGGAGCGTATCTTCCCCTTGGAGTCGCCCAACATCGATTCTATCACCGTCAACAAGTACGGTAAGGTGCGTCGCGCTAAGTTGTACTACCTGCGCAACCTCACTGGTAAGAAGGCACGCATCAAGGAACGCCGCGGTCCGAAACCCGTTGAATAATCCGTAAAAAAAAGAATGCTCTCCACTGTAGGAGAGTATTTTTTTTGCATTATCCATTTTTTTTGCTTAACTTTGCCACGTTGTGGCGAAATTACTCCGTCATCAGCGCCTGCCACCGCACCATCGACCGTGCCAAGACCGTCAGGGGCAAATGAAACATCGCAACTAATACTAAGGTAAAAAGATATGAAAGAATTAGCATTGAAGTACGGATGCAATCCGAACCAGAAGCCCTCGCGCATCTACATGAGCGAAGGCGAGTTGCCCATCGAAGTGCTCAACGGCCGACCCGGCTATATCAACTTCCTCGACGCACTCAACAGCTGGCAGTTGGTGAGCGAACTGAAGGCTGCCACCGGCCTGCCCTCAGCCGCCTCGTTCAAACACGTGTCGCCCGCCGGTGCCGCTGTTGGCCTGCCCCTGAGCGACACGCTGAAGAAAATCTATTTCGTAGATGACATCGACATCGACCCCTCGCCCATCGCTTGCGCCTACGCACGGGCACGCGGCGCCGACCGCATGAGCTCGTACGGCGACTTCATCGCGCTGAGCGACACGTGCGACAGTACCACGGCGCTGCTCATCAAACGCGAGGTGAGCGACGGCGTCATCGCACCCGACTACACGCCTGAGGCTCTCGACATCCTGCGCGAGAAGCGTAAAGGCACCTACAACGTCATCAAGATGGACCCCGCATACCGCCCCGCACCCATCGAGCACAAACAGGTGTTCGGCATCACGTTTGAACAGGGACGCAACGAGATACGGCTCGACGACCCCGCACTCTTCGAAAACATACCCACAGCCAACAAAACATTCACCGACGAGGCGCGGCGCGACCTCATCATCGCTCTCATCACACTGAAATACACGCAGAGCAACTCGGTGTGCTACGTCAAAGACGGACAGGCCATCGGCATCGGAGCCGGACAGCAGAGCCGCATACACTGCACACGCCTGGCCGGCAACAAAGCCGACATCTGGTGGCTGCGCCAGCACCCGAAGGTGATGAACCTGCCCTTCGTGGAGAAGATACGTCGCGCCGACCGCGACAATACCATCGACGTGTATATCAGCGAAGACCACGACGATGTGCTGGCCGACGGCACATGGCAGCAGTTCTTCACAGAAAAGCCCGAAGTGCTGACCATGGAAGAGAAGAAGGCATGGATAGCGCAGAACACGAAGGTAGCCCTGGGCAGCGACGCGTTCTTCCCCTTCGGCGACAACATCGAACGGGCACACAAGAGCGGCGTGGAATACATCGCACAGGCAGGCGGCAGCGTGCGCGACGACCATGTCATCGCCACCTGCGACAAATACGGCATCGCCATGGCCTTCACCGGCGTCAGACTGTTCCATCATTAAGGAGACCCACCCCTGCCCCTCCCTTGTAGGGAGGGGAGTAGTTACTCTCCAGATGGGAATCGGGGCAGGGAGCCTTCACTTTAAACATTGAACATTGAACTTTATGATTATCTCTTTATCCCCCATTTATGGTGATAGGCGTGCTATCTACTCCCCTCCCTACAAGGGAGGGGCTGGGGGGAGGGTCTGCCTGTAAGTTAATTATATTATGGATATCGACGAGATCATAGCCGGAGGCGGACTGGTGTTCAAACCGGCCAAAAAAGAAAAGCGCGACGAGGGCAAGGTGAAAACCAAGGCCAAGAAGAAGAAATACATCACGGGCGCACACGGAAGCGGCAGCGCCCGGCAGAAAGCGAAATACAGAGCGAAAAGAGCGAAAAGATAGGCTTACGCGCTAGTTACTTCAACATCAATCCCGAGAAGATGCGCCCCGACTGTACACCGAGGCGGCGTGCGGAGAAGAAACGGTCGCACGCATCATAGGTGCAAATGCCTGACTGATGGATTTGCGAAGATGGCACACCGACAACTGTTAGTTGCAACTGATTGCACAGCGGCAGGTCGATGTGCCATTTTGCATATCTGCGGGCGATGGCAGACATACCAAAACCAGCATCAGCAAACGTCTGATACACCTCTTCGCCCACCTCAAAGTTTTTCATTGATATACCCGGACCGATGACAGCACACAAGTGCACGGGGTCGGTATGAAAAGTCATTTGCATCGCCCCGATTGCCTTCTCGGCGATGCGTGCCACGGTGCCGCGCCACCCGGCGTGCACGGCACACACGGCATGATGCTCCTGATCATAGAGCAAGACGGGTATGCAGTCGGCGGTAGACACACCTACGCACACATCATGAAGTTGTGTCATGACGGCATCCACGCCTTCAAGGGTGGTGGCTTGAGCATCGGCCGACAGAGAGAAAAAAGCATCGTCTATCAGCCGTACTTCGGTGCCATGTGTCTGGTGCGGGAAGACCAAACGGTCATCATCCACCCCGACGGTCTGGCAGAATAAAGCACGATTGCGGCGAACGGCCTCGGGGTCGTCGCCGCAATAGCGGTTGATATTGAAGTCGGCATAGTGCCCCTGACCGACGCCCGCCCCGTGGCGCAGGGTGCTGAATGCCAGCACATCATCGCCCAAGGAGTAGCGCAGCAGGCCCACCTGCCGGTCGTCACTTGTCATCGTCATCGTCGTATTCGTATTCAAAGTCGTCGATGTCCTCCACCTCATCGTCATCGACATACTCGATGTCGCCATCCTCACCCTCGGCCAATAACTCGGCAGCGAAGACCGACATGTCCTTATCGCGATGCACGAGGGTGTCTTCGGCGGTAATGCTCTGCAGCTTGTTACTCTCGCTGTTGAGTTCGCGCCACAGCACATCCTTCAGTTCTTCCAGTCCATAGCCGGTGACCGAAGAGATGAACACCACGGGCAGGTCTGTCGGGGTGGTCTCGCGCAGCATCTCGATGAGCTCATCGTCGAGCAGGTCGCACTTCGTGACGGCCAGCACCCGGTGCTTGTCGAGCATTTCAGGATTGAAGTTGCGCAGTTCGCCCAGCAACACCTCATACTCGTGCAGAATATCGTCGGTGTCGCCCGGCACCATGAACAGCAGCAGCGAGTTGCGCTCGATATGCCGCAGGAAACGCAGGCCGAGGCCCTTGCCCTCCGACGCCCCCTCGATGATGCCCGGTATGTCGGCCATGACAAACGACTGGCGGTCGCGGTAGCCCACGATGCCGAGCGACGGTTCGAGCGTGGTGAAGGGGTAGTTGGCTATCTTGGGCCTGGCGCTCGACAGCGATGAGAGCAGCGTGCTCTTGCCCGCATTGGGAAAGCCCACCAGTCCGACATCCGCCAGCAACTTGAGTTCGAGGATGATGGTCATCTCCTGCATCGGCTCACCGGGCTGGGCATAACGTGGGGCCTGATTGGTGGCCGAGCGGAACTGATAATTGCCCAGTCCTCCTCTGCCGCCCTTCAGCAGCACCACCTCCTGGCCGTCGGTCGTCACATCACAGATATACTTACCCGTATCGGCGTCATACACCACCGTGCCGCAGGGCACGTCGATGTACTGGTTCTTGCCTTTGGTGCCATGGCATTTGTCGCGCCCGCCGTTGCCACCATGTTCGGCAAACACATGCCGTTGGTATTTCAGGTGCAAGAGCGTCCAGAAATTATGGTTGCCGCGCAGGATGACGCTGCCCCCGTCGCCCCCGTCGCCCCCGTCGGGTCCGCCGTTGGGGTTATATTTCACGTGGCGCAGGTGCATCGACCCTCTGCCGCCCTTGCCCGAGCGGCAGTATATTTTCACATAGTCAACGAAATTGGATTCCATTAGTTTTTAGAAAGTTGGGGGAGTTGAGGAAGGCAGAGGAAGATGAAAAAGTTAAGGAAGTTAAAGAAGTCAAAGGTAGTTAAGGACATTGGTTCTCTATTAGCGGACTAATCTCTTACCTCTTACCTCTCACCTCTTACCTCTTACGCCTAAAGCGTGTCGATGACCTCGCAGATGTCGGCGAAGATGCGGTCGAGAGAGCCCAGCCCATTGATATGGCGGTGCAGTCCCTCACGTTCGTACCACTCGATGAGGGGTGCCGTCTGGTTGTGATACACGGCGAGCCGTTTGCGGATGGTCTCCTCGTTGTCGTCCGACCGTCCGCTTTCCTGTCCGCGCTTGATGAGCCTGGTCATCAGTTCATCTTCGGGCACATCGAGTTCAATCATGGCGGCAATGGCATGTCCGCGCTCGGCCAGCATCGCCTTCAGCGCCTCGGCCTGGGGGATGGTGCGCGGGAAACCGTCAAAGATGACACCGGCATGGTCTTTGCCGAAGGCATCATACACCGAGGCGAGGATGTTGACCATCAGGTCGTCGGGGATGAGCTGTCCTTTGTCGATAAACTCCTTGGCAGTCTTGCCCAATTCCGACCCTGCCTTGATTTCATTTCTCAGTACGTCGCCGGTAGAGATATGATTGAGACCGTATTTCTCTATCAGCAGATCGCTCTGGGTGCCTTTTCCTGACCCGGGAGCGCCAAAGATGACAATATTTTTCATTTAATGATTTGAGATTTGAGATTTGAGGTTTGAGATTTGGGGTTTGAGATTTGGGGTTTGAGTAAACTCCTTCACTCCACCAGTGTGTAGATATCCTTGAGATTGCGCCCCTGCTGGTCGTAATCGAGTCCGTAGCCGAGGATGAAGTCGTTGGGGATGCTCATGGCCACGTATTCGATGTCGAGGGGCACGGTCAGTTTTTCGGGTTTGAGCAGCAGCGTGCAGATATGCACCGACTCGGGATTGCGTGTGCCGAGTGTCTCGATCATCCGTTTGATGGTCAATCCCGACTCCACGATGTCTTCCACGATGATGATGGTGCGGCCTGCCAAGTCTTCGTTGATGCCGATCACCTCGGTCACCTTGCCTGTGGATGTGGTGCCTTGATAGGATGCCAGTTTCACGAACGAGATCTCGCAGGGGATGGTGATGCGGCGTATCAGGTCTGCAGCAAAGATGAACGATCCGTTAAGCACAGCAAGCAGCAGTGGGTTCTTTCCGGCCATGTCGCGGTTGATGCGCTCTGCCACCTCGTCGATGTGTTTCATAATCTCCGCCTCGGGGATGGAGATCTTGAATGTCTTGTCTTTGATTTTTACGGTATCCATAGTATTGTCATTTGTTTTTATGTGGCAAAGGTACGAAAAAAAGAGGCGCAATGCAAGTAAATGGCTATATTTTTTTGTCGGGCGGCCTGGCGCGGCGGCGTCGTCTGCCGGCGGCAGATGACGAAGATGCGTAAGCATCTCAAAATAAAATATCTTTGTCTTTGTCTATTTCTATTTCTTTGTCTATGTCTTTGTCTATGTCTTTACGTGTGCGCGGGTGCGCCCGGGTGTGATCGCGTGCGCGCCCGTGTACGTGCGCAGGCGCCCGCGCGTGTTATACCACCGCCTCACGTTGATATGAAAACGCATCAGAAAAAGAACAAAAAAAATATTTTTTTGATATCAAAAAAATTTATTTTTGAACTAAAAAAAATTCGTTTGCCACTTTATTTTGATCTTTTATTGACGCAAAAATCACGGGGTATTTTCTTCTCTCTGCCATGGCAAAATCATATTTTTTGCAAAGGTAGCAAAAAAAAGGAAACAAGACAAAACAAATGCCACCTATTTTTCCGAGAGAAAAGCCATCTGCACCTCTGCAATTTCTCATGTATTTGCGTTAATCTCTACAAAATGCTTTTCCGTTTCACAAATATTTTGTAATTTTGCCGCCGTATGAAACTATTTACCGCTGCTCAGTTGCATGAGCTTGACCAATATACCATTGAGAATGAGCCTGTTAAGTCGATAGACTTAATGGAGCGAGCGGCTAAAGCCATTACGCGTGCCATCACCGAGGAATGGGATGCGCAGACGCCTGTCGTGGTTTTTGCCGGTCCGGGCAATAATGGCGGCGACGCTTTGGCCGTGGCCCGCCTGTTGCACGATGAGGGTTATCATGTATCCGTCTATTTGTTTAACATTTACAACAACCTGTCGGCCGACTGCACCCTGAACCGCGAGCGCTTGCAGGGGCATGTTGACACGTTTGTGGAGGTGTCGAAAGAGTTTGACCCGCCACAGCTCGACGCCAATATGCTGGTGATAGACGGACTGTTCGGCACGGGGTTGAACAAGCCGCTCTCGGGTGGTTTTGCCTCGCTGGTGAAATACATCAACCAGTCGCCGTCGAAGATTGTGAGCATCGACATCCCTTCGGGATTGATGTGCGAAGACAACAGCAACAACATCCACTCGAACATCGTCCGTGCCTATAAGACGCTGACCATCCAGTTGCGCAAGATCTCATTCCTTTTTGCCGACACCCAGCAGTATATCGGCAAGTTGCGCATTCTCAATATCGGTCTGTCGCAGAAATACATGCAAGAGGCGAAGACGCAATTCACGATGTTTGGCATGGAGGACGCCAAAGCCTTGCTGATGGAGCGCGACGACTTCAGCCATAAGGGCAGCATGGGCCATGCGATGCTGATAGCGGGCAGCTATGGCATGTCGGGCGCCGCCATCCTGGCCGCCCGCGCCTGTCTGCGTGCCGGCACGGGCAAGCTGACCGTGGTGACACCACGCAGCAACTACACGGTGATGCAGACATCGGTGCCCGAGGCGATCTTGAAGTTAGACAATGACAGCAACCGCTTCACCGAGTCGGTGGATACGGCCGAGTGCGACGCGCTGGGCATCGGCCCCGGCCTGGGCACCATCGAAGAGACCGCTATCGCACTGATAGGCCAGTTGCGCCGCACCAAAGCGCCCATCGTGGCCGATGCCGACGCCCTCAATATCCTAGCCAGCCATCGCGCGTGGATGCAGCAGCTGCCCAAGGAGATTATCCTCACGCCCCACCCCAAGGAGCTGGAACGTCTTGACGGCAACCGCTACGGAAGCGACTACGAGTTGTTCTCTAAGGGTCGCGACCTGTCGCGCCAGTTGCAGGCCTACGTGCTGCTGAAGGGGCACTACAGTGCCCTGTGCCTGCCCAATGGCGACGTGGTGTTCAACACCACCGGCAATTCGGGCATGGCCACGGCGGGCAGCGGCGATGTGCTCACGGGCATCATCACGGGTCTGCTGGCCCGCGGCTACCAACAGGCCGACGCCTGCAAGTTGGGCATGTTCCTGCACGGTCTGGCTGGCGACCTGGCCGCCATCGACTTGGGCAAGGAGAGTCTGACGGCGAGCGACATCATTCAATATCTGCCCAAGGCATTCTTGCAGTTAGCCTGACATTTTTGCTATTTACTCAAGTTTTTAAAGTTGTTAAGTAGTCAGTAGTTAAGTAGTGAAGCCGATACTCAGACAATGAGACACGACCATGTCAAAGCACTTGGATATCTCTTCAACAACAGATTTCACGGATTTCACAGATTTACAACTTGCTGATAATCAGCAATAACAAAAATCTGTGAAATCCGTGAAATCCGTTGTTTGTTTTCATCTTTTCTTAGGGCAAATATAGTCATTTTTCGTAGATACCCCCCCATAGGTATGTAGTATAAATAGCGAAGGGGCATTAGGATTAGATGGATTACAAAAAAAGATGTGCTCCCGGCTTGATTTATATGGAAAAATTACTAAATTTGCAGCATCCAATCAGGTTACGTAGTCGCAAGGGGCTATGCTTATCAATAAAAAGCATGTAAGATGGATAAGAAGATACTGGAATTTGTCACCTATTGCATCGGCAAACTGTCGATGGAGTTGCACCTACCGCAAAAAGAAGTGTACAGCCGACTGAAACAGTCGGGGATTCTCTATGGCTATATTGTACCATCCTACGACGTGCTGCATACCTTCAGCTCACGTTATCTGATGGAAGACCTTACCGATTATATGAAAGAGAAAGGAGTGTTGACAGCATGAGACTCTATCATTCTTCGTCCGTCGTGGTAAGCATGCCTGACACAACGCATTCACGTGACTATCTGGATTTTGGCAAAGGCTTTTACCTCACCTCCATTTATGACCAGGCTGTACGCTATGCAGAACGATTCAAGCGTCGAGGCAGGGACGCTTGGCTCAACACCTATGAGCTGAGTTACCAGCCAGCGGATTGGATAATTCTGACCTTTGAAGTCTATGATGCGGCATGGCTTGAATTCGTTTCAGTTTGTCGTGCCGGTAATGATGTAAGCGACTTCGACATGGTGATAGGCGGTATAGCCAACGACCGTGTCATCCTGACCCTTGACCGATATTTTGCCGGGGAAATATCGCAAGAGGAAGCACTTGGATTGCTGAGATTTGAGAAACCTAACATCCAGTACTGTATCCGTTCAGGAAGAATGCTGAACCAGTGTCTCACCTATATAGACAGCAAGAAACTATGAGTGACGAGACCAGACAAATACTAAGGAGTGCGCAATGTGCAAGAATCATTCTTTGCATCAGCGAGATGTATGGTGTGTCTGTGCAAGAGGCCACAGACATCTATTACGAGTCAGAAACAGCGAATCTCATTGAAGAGGGTATTGCCGACTTGCATTGCCGCAGTGACAAATATCTTGCCTCCCTTGTATGGGAGGAGCATCAAGAAGAAAGATAAAGATAATGCACTACTTCACCCTCACAATCTTGGCGCGGTCGATGGTGCGGCGGTCGGCGCTGATGTTCATGCCCACGACATAGACGGGGCGCGTGTCGGCGCTGCCCACATAGTCTTTTTTCAATCGTCAGTTCCTATTCATCTCTATCGACTCGGTGGCCCCGTTTTTGCCGTAGAACACGAAGACGAGCTTCGACTCGTAAGGGAACTCATTGGTGTTGATGGTCACCGTCTGCTTTCCATTGCAAGTGATGACAGAAAGGGTCTGTCCGGAATAGCTCACCACCTCTACCTTCTCTAACGGTCCGTCGGCCTGTGCGAAGAGGATGCCCTGGTCGTCGATGCCTGCCGTGACATCAATCACGGGCCGGCTCACGGGGTTGATCACCTCCACACGGTGGTCGGCAATCTCATAGCCCAGCGCCTGAAGCATCTTCATGGCATAGCGGCGGCCCAGTTCACGATAGCCGTCGGCGGTGAAGTGCAGGTGGTCAGGACCCGCCTCGCAGCCCTTCGACGACACCACGTAGAACTGCTGCGACATCGTCGGCAGGCGGTTGATGGTGGGGTTGGCGTGCGCACAGATGCCCTGTTGGTCTTCGCCCACGGCCTCGCCGGCAATGAGGGGCACCTTGACGGGGTCGAGGTCCAGGTCGTGGATGATGTCATCGTAAATCTTTTTCACCTTGCGCAGCCACTCGTCGTTATACGCGTCGGTCTCGCCTTGGTGCAAGAGGATGCCACGGATGTCGCCCTCCTCCTGAGCCGCCTCGGCCAGTTGGATGAGCCGCAAGTAGGGGTTGTTGTCGTAAGCGGCAATCTCGCGCTTCATCCAGTCTTCCTTCACGTTGGCCACATACTGGCGGTAGTTGTCCTTGTCGAAGAGGTCGATGCCACAGCCATCGACGGCGATATGGATGACACCCACGCGCGCCTTCTCGGGCAGGTTGTCAAGCAAGGTACGTCCGAAGAAATCGACGAGCGAC
Source organism: uncultured Prevotellaceae bacterium (assembly GCA_947165505.1). GTDB lineage: Bacteria > Bacteroidota > Bacteroidia > Bacteroidales > Bacteroidaceae > Prevotella. The sequence goes on from CAMVAT010000001.1 coordinate 30,821, forward strand.
AGTTTGGTGTCTTGCCGGCAGAGCGGCGGCACCGCCTTGCGCCACTGCCCTACCTTACGGTCTTTGCCCTTCACGGCCGAGAGACTGAGGAAGCGGTCGCTGATGCCTTGCTGGTCAGCCTTGGTGATTTCGCCCTGGCCTACCATGTTAGACTGTCCGATACAGAGGAAGATGTAGAAATTCTCGTCTTGCGCGGCGAGGTTCATCGATACGGTCATCATGATGATAGAAACAAAAATTTTTTTCAGAAGTTTCATAGTTCCTGTGGTTTGATATGATTGTTTGGCTGCAAACTTACACAAAAAAAATGGAAAAAGGCTCATTTTTGGCAATTATTTTTGCAGGGGGATGAAGATATATTGTTAACGTGATGAATTGCACTGCTCGTTTCCATTTGACATTCTGGCCTCAACAGGAAAAGGCACCTCGAAAGCTATAGCAAAAAAAGTGGTGGCACTCCGCGAGTCGGAATGCCACCATTTTATCATTTGCTATGTAATAGCTGGGATTACTGAGCCAGTTTGCCGTCGGAGCCGAGCACGTCGATGATCTTGTGCTTGTACATCTTCTCCATCTCGTCGCGGGCGGGACCGCAGTACTTACGCGGGTCGAACTCTCCGGGTTTGTCGTGCAGCACCTTGCGCACAGCGGCGGTGAAGGCCAGACGAGAGTCGGAGTCGATATTGATCTTGCAGACAGCGCTCTTCGAAGCCTTGCGCAGCTGCTCCTCGGGGATACCCACTGCATCAGGCAGTTTGCCGCCGTACTCGTTGATAATATCCACATACTCCTGAGGCACAGAAGAAGAGCCGTGAAGCACGATGGGGAATCCGGGCAGTTTCTCCATCACAGCGTCGAGCACGTCGAAAGCCAATGGCGGGGGCACGAGCTTGCCGGTCTTCGGGTCGCGTGTGCACTGCTCGGGAGTGAACTTATAAGCGCCGTGGCTGGTACCGATAGAGATAGCGAGCGAGTCGCATCCGGTACGTGTGGCGAAGTCGATCACCTCTTCGGGTTTGGTGTAGTGCGACTCAGCGGCCACCACGTCGTCTTCGACGCCAGCGAGCACGCCAAGCTCAGCCTCGACGGTGACGTCGAACTGATGTGCGTATTCCACCACTTTCTTGGTGAGGGCGATATTCTCTTCGTAGGGCAGCGCCGAACCGTCGATCATGACCGACGAGAAACCGTAGTCGATGCAGCTCTTGCAGGTCTCGAAGCTGTCGCCATGGTCGAGGTGCAGGGCGATTTCAGGATGCTCGCAACCCAGTTCCTTGGCATATTCCACAGCGCCCTGAGCCATATAGCGCAGCAGGGTGGCGTTGGCATAGTTGCGTGCGCCTTTCGACACTTGCAGGATGACGGGGCTCTTCAGGTCGCTGGAGGCCTTGATGATGGCCTGCAGCTGCTCCATGTTGTTGAAGTTGAATGCCGGGATGGCATACCCACCGGTGATAGCACGGGCAAACATTTCCTTGGTGTTTACCAGGCCGAGAGTTTTGTAATCTACCATAGTTGTAATAAAAAATATGTTTAATAAGTGATACGATTCGTGGTTTTCCGCGTTTCGGTTGCAAAGTTAAAAAAATATTGCCTCATATCAAAAGTTTAGGGGTGTTTTTTCACGGGGCGCAAAGGTTAAAAATCATTATCTCAACCCCTTTGACAGCGAGCGACACTGTTTTTGCTATCTGCAACTGACATTTTCGGGAGCCATGCAGGGGCAGCCCGCATAGTCGGCAATAAAAAAAAAGAACAGCCACGCTTGCATGCGCGGCCGTTTTCTTTATTTTGTTGAAGATTGAGGGTTCTTTTGGGGAGTTTGGGAGTGTGGGAGTTTAGGAGTTTGGACCTTAGTTATCATGATTGGAAAACTATACTCTTACCTCTCACCTCTTACCTCTTACAGCTAATCTTACTTCTCGTCGGTATCGATGCACTTCCAGACCACAGCAGCCAGAGCGCCGCCGATGAACGGACCCACGATAAACACCCAGAGGTCTGTCAGGGCCTTGCCACCCTCGAAGAGAGCCGGGCCGATAGAACGGGCGGGGTTGACCGATGTGCCGGTGAAGTTGATACCCACCAGGTGGATGAGGATCAGGCTCAGACCGATGGCCAGTCCGGCAAAGTTATTAGTTGCGCCATTGGTACGAGCTGTAGCGCCAAGCACCACCATCACAAAGATGAAGGTGAGCACAATCTCGACAATCAGGCCGTTGGTGGTGCCGGCAGCACAGGCGTTGGCTCCGGTATGGTGCGCACCTGCACCCATGGTGATAGCTCCATCGGGCACGGTTGAGACGATGCCGGCGAGCACGGCAGCGGCGATGATGGCACCGATCACCTGGAATACGATATACATGCCAGCATCTTTACCGCTCATACGTCCGCTGAGGAACACGCCAAGCGTGATGGCAGGGTTGATATGGCAACCGCTGATGCCACCAATCGTATAGGCCATAGCCACGACAGCAAGACCGAAGGCAATGGCTGTGCCCACTACCGAAGCAGCATCGGAACCACAATTCAGACTGACAGCTGCACCGCAGCCTAACAGTGTAAGTACAAACGTACCAAACATTTCAGCTAAATACTTTTTCATAATTAGATGGTTTTAAATGAATAAATCTCTTAAAAACAACGCAAAATTAGCCAATTTATTTTAAATACGCAAATAATTTGACAGAAAAAAGTTAAAAAAAGTAAGTCAGCCGCCGCTTATTTGTCGATACTGACCAGCTCGTATTTTTTAGTTCCGAGGCCTATCTGCTCGGCATAGTCCACCGTGTGCGTGCCATGCAGCCGCTGTATGCGCTCTGTGAGCGGCTGGGCGGTGTCGCCTGGCCGGTTGACATGACCGAACACGAGGTCGAGACAGGCTTGGTCGAGAGCCACGGGGTCGAGCGAGGCCAGGATGCCCATGTCTTTGAGTTGTGGCGCGGCAGGATGCGAATCGCAGTCGCAATCCACCGACATATTGTTCATGACATTGATATAGAGGATGCGCTGCCCATGTCCGAAATACTCATGTACGGCCTGCGCCGCGGCAGCCATCGACTCCAAGAACCCGTCTTGGTCGCCGGTATGGTTCCACGCGTCATCCACATCGGTGGTGTAGCCGGCAGAATGGATATAGGCCTTGCCCGTGGCTGAGGCCACACCGATAGAAGCGTTTTTGAGCACCCCTCCGAAGCCGCCCATGGCATGCCCCTTGAAGTGAGCCAAATTGATCATGAAGTCGTAGTTGGGCAGATGAGCGCCCACGATGTCATATTTGATGTGCTTTCTGTCCTTCACGGGGATGCGTATGGTGCCCGCCTCATCCATCAGGTCAACGGCGAAGATGGAGTCGAACCCGTGTTTGTGAATCGTCTTCCAATGCGCCTCCACGGTATTGCGACTGCCGCGATAGGCGGTGTTGCACTCCACGATGGTGCCGCTCACCTCATCTACCAACTGCCTGATGAGCGTGGGCTTCAGATAGTTGTTGCCGCCATCCTCACCTGTGGATATTTTCACTGCCACGCGGCCTGTGGCCTCGCGCCCCAGGGCTTTGTAGATTTTCACCAATGCCTCGGGCGAGATGTCTTTGGTCATATAGACCTTGCTCTGTGCGAAAGTTGCCGCTGCCGACATGAGCATCAGCACGGCAGCCATGATTCTTAGTGTTTTCATATCTTGATGACTTTGATGATATCGGCAGAATACAGCTGGACGAAAGGCGGCCGACCGTTATTTCTCTTTCTTTTTCGCTTATTTTGCCACAAAAGTACGCTATTTATTTTAAAAAATACGTATTTTTGCACGGAAAAACCCATTTACAACACAGAAAATGAAAAAAACAATCACACTCCTGACCCTGATCCTGCTGACCCTGACAGCCAGCGCATCGGTCACCATGCCCATCCGCGGCACCGTCGTCCCCGCCTCCGACAGCCATATCCAATACATCGGACGCATCGACTTCAGCAACCCCGACTCGCCGCTGTTCACCTATCCCGGCATACAGATCAACGCCTGCTTTGAGGGCACATCGCTCCGCATGATAGCCAAGCCCGAGAGCGGCTATTTCATGGTCACCATCGACGGCAGCGAGGCGTTTAAAGTGGCGTTCACCGGCGAGAAAGACTCTGTGGTAACACTGGCAGTGGCATTGGCACAGGGACAGCACACGGTGCGGCTGATGTACTGCATGGAGGGGTTGAACCGCCGTCCCGAGTTTCGCGGGTTCGTACTCGACAAGGGCTGCCGCTTGCTGGCACCTCCCGCCCTGCCCGACCGCCGCATCGAGTTCATCGGCAACTCCATCACCTGCGGCTACGGCAATGAGAGCGTGAATGCACCCGACCCCTTCGAGGATGCCACCGAGAACCACTATTACACCTACGCGGCGCAGTCGGCACGCGACCTGGGAGCCGTGGCACAGGTGGTGGCCCGTTCGGGCATCGGCGTCTATCGCTGCTACAACGGTCCGCGCGAGGGCAGTCCCGACCAGATGCCCAAGCAGTATGAATATACCAATTTCGACGATTTCACACAGCCGTGGGATTTCAGCCGTTTCACCCCGCACGTGGTGTGCATCAACCTTGGCACCAACGACACCTCGACCAACAACTACGACGAGCAGCGTCTGCTGGCGGCCTACCGCAGTTTCCTCAAGCAAGTGCGGGGTCACTACCCCGAGGCCAAGATTGTGCTGCTGTGCGGTTCGATGCTCAACGGCAAGGAGCTGTCGCTGGTGCGCGAGCAGTTAGACCGTGTGCGCGACGAGGCAGTCGCCCATGGCGACAAGGAAGTCTATCGTTTCGACTTCACGCCTCAGGACGGCGCACTGAAATACGGTGCCAGTTGGCATCCCAGCTACTGGCAACATCAGAAGATGGCGGCCGAACTGACCGCCTATCTCCGCACGTTGATGAATTGGTTCTGAGTTCTTAAAGGTGAGAGGTGAGAGGTAAGAGAATTGTTTTGGGACAGGGGGCAAGGGGCAAGGGGCAGGGGGCAGGAGATATGCTCCGAGCACCCCGCAATCCCTCCTGGAGCCCCGGAGGATCCGGAAAACACGGAAAACACGGGAAGCCCTCAACCGTGTAGAACACTCAACCCTCAACCTTCAACCAAACGTAGTATTTCTTCGTCCTTGGCGAGGTTGAAGTCGCCGGGGATGTAATTTTTGAGTGTGGCAGCGGCGAGAGAATAGTCGAGCCACTTCTGCGCATCGTCGGGGAAGCACAGCGCCGCATGGATGCTGCCTGCCGCGAAAGCGTCGCCCACACCCACCGGGTCGATCACATTGGTGATGTCGTGTATGACGGAGTGCAGCATCTCGTCGCCGTTGTTGAGCATCATGGCCGTGAGCAGATGATGGGTGGGTGCCACTTGGTTGCGTGTGCCGATAATCATCTTAGCACAGCGCGGACAGATGGCATGCAGCTCACGGTACCAGTCGCGGTAAATATCCAGGTCGATGGGATCGTTGGCTGTGGTCACTTCGAGGGGCACCTTCCGTCCCGTGAGCCATTCATACTCGATGGCATCGCCAAACATCACGTCGGCGCGTTGCATCAGTCGCGTGATGGTCTCTTTGGCATCTGCCCCGTATTTCCACAGCGCCGAGCGGTAATTGATATCGACCGAGATGGTCAGGCCCAGTTCGTCGGCCACGTCGAGCGCCTCGAAGGTCACATCGGCGGCACTCTGCGAGATACCGATAGAGATGCCCGAGGTATGAAACACTGTGGCATCCTTCAGGATGGCATGCCAGTCGATGTCGCCGGGGCGCAGCGTGCTGAAGGGCGTATTGTCGCGGTCGTAGATGGTTTTCGACTTCTGCCTCGACTGTCCTTGTTGCAGGTAATAGGTGCCGATGCGGTCGCCCTGAAACTGTATGAGACTGGTATCCACGCCGAATGCCTTCAGCTTATCGGCGGCCGTATGTCCCACCAGGTTGTCGGGCAGTCGTGTCACCACGCTCACTTTGTCACCCAGTGTAGCAAGCGAAACAGCCACGTTGGCCTCGCTGCCCACAAACTTTGCCGTGTCGAGATTCACTTTCTCGAGCGGCATCCCTTCTTCTTCGAGTCGAAGCATCAGCTCTCCGAAACAAACAATCTTTTTTTCTTTCATCATATTTTTTTCTTGGACAATTACCGTGTGCAAAGATAGTGCAAGCCGAAGACAAAACAAAATAAAAAACGAAGTTTTTTTAGAGGTGAGAGGTAAGAGGTGAGAGGTAAGAGGTAAGAGGTGAGAGGTGAGGGGGTAAGAGGTGAGAGGTAAGAGAATAGTTTTGGGGTAAGGGGCAGGAGATGTGTCCGCCGCCACCCCGCAATAGAAACCGGAAAAACCGGAGATTCTGGAGAGCCCGGAGAGCCCGGAAATTCCGGAAATTCCGGAGATTCCGGAAAACCCGGAAAATCCGGTAAACCCCGGAAAATTCTCAACCGAGTAAGAGCCCTAAACCATTTACGTCAGTTGGTTGCGCGATTTCATCTCGAGGTATCTGTTCACCACGTTGACGATGAGCTGGTCGGGGGTGGTGAACATGCTGAAGATGCCGTTTTGGCGCAGCGTGCTGACAATGAGCCGCCGCTCATACTGATAGCGCTCTGCCGACACATGCTGGAAATAATCCAAGGCATCCTCCATCGGCGAGTCGATAAAGCGGCGCATCTCCACATCGTCGAAGAAGACGATGAGCAGGCGGTTGCGGCTGTTCATTTGCTTCAGGTAGGGCAGACAGCGGTTGAGGTCGCTCATGCCCGAGAACGCCGTGAACATGACGATGAACGAGCGGCGGTTGACGTAGCGGTTCACCTGCTTGCACAATGCCGCATAGTCGGGTTCGCCAAATTCGGTCTGCTGATGATAGAGATTCTCAAGTATCGTGCGCATGTGTCCGTGTTGCCGGCCAGCCCTGACGAAGGTGTCGAACTGCGCGGCGTATGTCATCAGTCCCGCCTTATCGTCCTTGTTGATAGCCACATACGAGAGCACGAGAGCCGCATTGATGGCATAGTCAAGCAGAGTCATGCCATTGAACGCCTGCTGCATGAGCCTGCCCTTGTCGATGAGACTGTATATCTGCTGCGAGCGCTCATCTTGATACACATTGACCATCAGTTGGCTGCGCCGTGCCGTTGCCTTCCAGTTGATGGTACGGTAGTCGTCGCCCTGCACATAGTCTTTGATTTGTTCAAACTCGGTATTGTTGCCCACACGGCGTATGCGCTTGATGCCCGCCTCCACCAGGCTGTTGCTCACAGAGAGAATCTCCATCCGGTTGAGCATCATAAACGAAGGATAGACCTTGACCTGCTGTGCCGCCGGACAGCGGAAGGTGCGCTGAGCCAGTCGCAGCGACGTCTCTGCCACGACCACGATATTGCCGAAGTCCATCCGTCCGCGCCGCACAGGCCGCAGGCTATAGTTGACGCTGCGCTCCCCACCCGCGTCGAGCGACATCCCGAACGAGAGATCGCGGCGATGCAGTTCCACCGGTGCCTCGTCGATGACGTGCAAGCGCAGGGGCACCCAGCCCGAATTGCGTATGTGTAGCACCACCTCATTGTCGTCGCCGTTGGAGAATCGCTCCGCGCAAGAGCGAGACGCCTCTACCCCACCCCTGGCGAAGAGCATGACGGCATCGAGCGCGATAAGCGCCACCACCAGCACCAGCAGACACAGTCCGATGGTGTAGAATGGCGGCCATGCCACGCCCAGAGCGGTGACGAGGGCCACGATAGCGAGTAATATGAAACTGCGGTTGGCCATCAAGTAGGTATTTGCACTTGGTTGATGAGTCGCATCACCACTTTCATCGCCGTCTGCCCCTCCATCTCAGCCTCGGCGGTGAGTATCATACGGTGTTGCAGCACCGAGGGAGCCACATACTTGATATCATCGGGCGTAACATAGTCGCGGCCCTGCAAGAGCGCCATCGCCTTGGAGGCGCGCAAGAGCGCCACGGCGGCACGCGGCGAGGCACCCAGATATACGGCATGGTCGGCACGTGTCTGCTGCACCACCTGTGCGATATAGGCGAGCAGCGAGGGATCGACCAGCACCTTTGCGGCCAGCGCGCGGTAGTGCAGCAGCTGCTGGCGTGTGAGGATGGGCGAGAGGTTGTCGAGTTTCACCAGTTGGGCATTGCTCTGATGCCGTTGCAAGATGGCCACCTCTTGCTCCATCGTGGGATAGAGCATCGATATCTTCATCAGGAAGCGGTCGAGCTGCGCCTCAGGCAGTTTATAGGTGCCCTCCTGCTCTACGGGGTTCTGCGTGGCCAGCACGGTGAAGATGTCGCCCATGGGATAGGTGGTGCCGTCGATGGAAGCCTGACGCTCCTCCATCACTTCAAAGAGCGCCGCCTGCGTCTTGGCGGGTGCCCGGTTGATTTCATCCACGAGCACCACATCGGCGAAGATGGGTCCGCGGTGGAAGTCAAATTCCGAGTTTTTCATGTTGAACACCGTCGTGCCCAGCACATCCGACGGCATGAGGTCGGGCGTGAACTGCAGACGGTTGAACCGTGCGTCGAGCAGTCGGGACACCACCCTGGCCAGCAATGTCTTCGCCACGCCGGGCACGCCCTCGAGCAGCACATGTCCATCGGCCAGTATCGCGGTGAGCAACAGGTTGACAGGCACCTCTTGCCCCACGATGACCGAGGCGATAGACTGCCGTATGAGTTGGATTTTCTGTACGAAGTCGCCCAGATCCATCCGGGTGGGATTCATTTGTTGTTCCATATTGTCTGTTCTTTGGTTTTTATATCGCCTTCAATATCTTGTTCATCTTGTCTATCAGGTCTAACGCCTCCTGGCTCTCGGTGATGATATTCGACCTGGCGTCATTGACGGTCTGCTGCACGAACGCGGGGTCGAGTCCCGTCTTATTCGCCAGCAAAGCCATGTTATGCGGGTCGGCCTCACGGTCGTTGATGTCGATCATCAACCTGCGCCGCAGTTCCTCAGCGAAATAGACATACTTCATATAGAGCAGGTTCTTATAGTCGCCGCGGCTGTAGTATATATTGCCCACGATCTGCACAAACTCCAAGGTGTGGTTGACGGGCTCCCGATACACGGGTATGGGTCGCTGCCTGCGTCGTGCGCGGAAGAACGCGAGCAGCAGCAGAGTAGCCACGATGATATAGAGTGCCGCCCGCAGGGCCGGTTGCGAGAGGAAATACTCGATCGACGAGCGGCTGAGCTCCGTCTGTTTTTGCTCATCCTCCCATCCATCACGGCCGAGGCTGTCGTCGAGCAGAGACTGTTCCAAGACGAGCCTCACCACGGGTCTGTCGGCCATGAGCGACATCAGCCTGACAACATACGGCGAAGCCCCGGGGTCGAGGATGCCGTAATTGGTCATCAGCAGCGGCGTACATACCAGCAGCAGCTCGCCCCCCTGCTTATTGCGAAGCACCCTTTCAGCGACGATCCTGTCGTCTGCCCATGCGATGACCTCCTCGTTGGAGTCGAATGGCTGGATCTCGCTGCCTAACATCTGTTCTGCCACCTGATATGTGGCCGGGGTGTCGCCTTTGGGGCACCATGTCAGGCTGGCAGTGGCACCTATCTGCAAAGCGTCTTTAAACTCGTAGAAATCAAAAGAATAATCTTCGTTGACCAAAGGCCATCTGTTGTAGGCAGCCCTCGTTCTGGCGGCTCTGTCTAAAGCATCCTCGTCAGAGAAGTCTATCTCTTCCATATCCCGGGCCACATCCATCAGAGGGTCAAACGAATAGCACACCACCATCACTTTGCACCCCTCGGCCAGCAAGTCCTCCACACACTTCACGTCCATCCTACCGAGCATGACGGCTTGGCCCTTCCACTTCTTGGGGTCGAAGGTCAGCACATCTTCCTCCACTACGCGATAGCCCTGGGGCAAGGTCTCGGCCATGATGCTGTCGAAGATGTGATGGCCAAAGGGGTCGTTAGCCGACCTGGCCGGGATCTCCCAGCGCCGCGGGTCGTCGTAATCGACGTCGCAGCCTCGCAAGCCGAAGAAGATGCCCGCCCCCACCACGACGGTCAGCAACACGATGGAGAGCACACGACTGCTATTCATGGGCACCTCCTTTCTCTATGTCGGCACTCAGGCGCACCGCCTCTTGATACAAGGGCTCGTCGGCCGGATAGTGTCCGAAGCGCACCGCCAGATACATCCAAGTGAGCCTACGCAACGCCTCGGCGCCGGACTCCTCGACATATTCCATCGGAGCCTTATACAGTTTCCACTGGATGCGCCCCGCCTCGTCGAGATGCCGTAGCGAAGCCAGATAGACCAGGCGCACGGCCATGGCCCACTCGCCCTGTGCCGCCGCCCGACGGATAGAGTCGGCATAGTCGTCTATCTCATAGATATCCTCGGTACCAGCGTTGATGCCCTCCTCGTCGCCGTCCTCTTTCACCTTCTTGCGCCGCTTGTGCCAATCTATCCGTTTGAGCACGAAGTAGGCGGCCAGGGCCAGCAGCAGCACGAGCAGCACGATCCACACCACCTGCGGCACCGTCCCCAGCCACTGGAAGAAGTCGCCGAAGACATTGTCCGTGTCATGAGCAGGCTCGGGCATGTGGACATCCGGCAATTGGCCAGGCCCCGCCTTGCCTGACGGCGACGGCGACAACGCCGACGTGTAGTCGTAATCGTCGCGCCATCTGCGCAGCGTCTCAGACGATATAGATAAGGTATCGACAGCCATACAATAGCGGGTTAAAGGTTCTCAAAATTACGCACGTCGTCATCGAGCGATATCAACGACTCTTTCTCCTCGGCAGAGCCATACATATACCCCGCCCCGAAGAGTAAGACGGAGAGGCACAGAAACGCCACCCAGAACTCCAGCGCCGAAAGGAAAGCCCGAATGACCTGCATGAGAAGGGGCGAGAGGCCGTTCTTATCAATCAGATTAGACAACCACACGACCAAGACCTCTCCCAGCGTGTGCGATGCGCCCCTGAGAAACAGCATGATGAACATCAACCCTGCCGTGGTCATGAGCAGAGCGCCCCAATATTTAAAGCCCAGATGCAAGGCATGCGTTTCAGACGAGTATGCCCGAGAGACGCGGTCCTTTTGCCATATTTGCCCCACGGGCGCCATGAGCGCCATGGGCAGAGTGACCAACAGCAGCACGAGCTGCCAAAACGCTCCGAGTTGCGAAATCAAATAAAACACGCTGGTGACGGTGAGAGACATCATCAGCCCGAAAGGCCACTGCCTGCCGAGAGCTGCCCGCACCTCGCTCCACGGTATCGCATCGAGCCGCCGCGCATCGTTCTCATACAGATACATCATTGTGCCAGTGGCCGTATAGAGAATCAGGAACACCGCCGCCACCATCACCATGGCCAGCGAGAACAGTGGTTCGCCCCTCAACGAAAACCCCATCAGCATCTCTAAGAGATTGACTTCGTCGGTCATGCCGAACATATACACGGTGTTGCGGGGCAGCGTGTCTAACCACCCCAGCACCAGACAGAAGGGTATGATGATCCATGCGCACATCCGCAGCCATACCGTGCGGTTCTGGCGCAGGAAGTCGAGCGTGGCGGTGATTCTGTCACCGGCATCGCGCTGCTTGAAAAACTTAATCTTGGGAGTCTGCAATGGATTCACGGTGACGCTTGACGGGTAAATAGACATAATAGAACAGCACAAAGAGCAAGGAGAGCAGGATGACCATCAGGCGCAAGCCATCGGCCACGTGGGTATAACGGGTGAACACACCCTCGATGAAGCCAGCCACGATAAACATGGGCAGGGTGCTGACGAGTATTTTCACGCCCCTCTTCGCCCCGATCCGGAACGACTCGATGCGGCTGTAGGTGCCCGGAAAGAGCCATCCGTTGCCCATGGCGATGCCGGCGCCGCCGGCGATGATAATGGCCGACAGTTCGAGCGTGCCGTGCAGCATCATGGCCAGCAGGCAGTCGCCGAGCAGCCCTTGCTGCGCAAAGAAGGTGGCAAAGGCACCCGCCATCACGCCGTTGTTCATCAGAAAATAGCCCGTGGCAAACGAGGTGAACACACCCGAGGCAAAGACGATGAACGACACCATGATATTATTAAAGGTGATGGCGAGAAACATCTCAAAGGGCGGTTCGCCGCTATATACAGCCATCGGTTCGCCAGCAGCTATATTTTCAATCGTCATGTCCATATAGCTGTCGCCCAAGATGTTGCGCACATACTCCTCGCCGCCCAACGCCGTGAACACTCCCAAGAGGATCGACACCAAGAAGATGATGAGCGACAGCCGCAGTTCCTTGCGTCCTCCATAGACAGCCAGAGGCACCTCGTGTGTCCAGAAGGTGAGCAACCTGTGCCACCGTTCACGCTTATGATGATACAGCTCGCCGTGCAGCATCACCGCCAGATTATTCAGATAGGTGGTGACCCGCGAATTAGGATAGTGCGTCTGTGCGTAGGCGAGGTCGGCAGTCACGGTGGTATAAGCCTCGACCAACTCATCGGGACCGGTGTTGGAGAAATCGAACGTGCGGCGTTCCACCATTCTCCACTTCTCTTTATTTTGCCTGATAAAGATTGCCTCTTTCATGCTATATCCATCACCAGAGGGGTGTGTGAATCAGAAAAAAACGGTTAAACGTTGCAAAAGTAATGAAAAATGCTTATTTTTGCAAACAAATTACCCAAAAAGCGACAAGATGGCTCAAACAAATATCATCACAGGTCAATACGTCAGGCTCAACATGACGGCGGCAAGCGTTCTCTCACGCATCACCGCTTGGATTCTCGATGCGGTGATCATGGGCACCTTTGCCGTGCTGATGTACACGCTCATATTCCTCATCGCCTTAGGGTCTCGGACTTATTCCCCGGCCATCATGTTCTTCATTATTCTCTTCATCACCGCGCCTTCGCTGCTCTACCCCTTCATCTGCGAGAAATATTTCAAGGGGCAGACCATCGGCAAGAGGGTCATGAACATACGGGTGGTGAACCTGGACGGATCGCGCCCCACTACGGGCCAACTGCTGCTGCGCTGGCTGCTGCTGCTCGTGGATGGTGTGATGTTGGGAAGCAGTGTCGGCCTGCTGTCGATTATCTTCACGCGCAACAGCCAGCGGCTGGGCGACCTGGCCGCCGGCACCACCGTGGTGCGTACGCGCGACTACACCTCCACCAACATCCGCCTGTACGACTTCAATTACAACGACCCCAACTACCGCCCCTTCTACCGCGAGGCCGTCAACCTGACGTGGCGGCAGGTGGAGACCATCGCCAACGTGCTGCACTCCTATCAAGTGTCAAACCGCCGCGACAGTCTCATCCCCGCTTTGGCTCAGAAGGTGCAAGGCATCTTGGGAGTGCGCCCGGTGATGCCTCCCGCACAATTCCTGCAGACCATCGTCAACGACTACTATTATTACGATGTGAAGAAATAAGGAATTCAAGTCTTTAAAGTAGTTAAGTAGCCAGAGGTCAAGCAGTTAAGCCGACACTCAGTCAATGAGTTCGCATACAATGAAAAGACTTATAGCCCAGTGAGTATTCGCGGTGACCCAACGCCTCTGATTTGGTGGGTTGCCCGGAGGCCGTCTCTTGTATGCACTTGAGCAACAGGTCGCGGATGTCGCAGTACGAGAGATTCTTGGTGACAATGTCGCCGGCATTGATGTCCATATCGTCTGTCATGTGTTGGAACGTGGCAGGGTTCGCACAAACTTTTACCACCGGCGATATGGCGGAGCCTGCCACAGAACCGCACCCCGTAGTGTAGAGTATCAGATGGCAGCCGCAGGCGATCATCTCCATAATCTCGGCATTGTCGTTGATGTTGGGGAAACCCCATCGGGCCTCGCCGTCGGGCACAACGTCCATCATCCACAGTCCGGGCTTGGAGGGCGGACATGCCGGGTACGTCAGTCCCTGTATGCTGTGCGAGCCGCTCTTGCAGTAGGAGCCCAACGACTTTTCCTCTATAGTGGTCAGGCCTCCTGTGGCATTACCAGCCGAGAAACTGTCGTGTCCCATCTGTTTGTAGTATTTGTCGGCCTTCACGATGCAGTTGTAGAGCCGCGTGCCCAATTCGGGGTTGTCGGCACGATCGCGAAGCAGTGACTCACAGCCGATGAGCTCGCCCGGCTCCTCGAAGATGCAAGTGGCTCCATGACCGACGAGCCAGTCGAAGGTGCTGCCTACAGAGGGATTGGCCGTAATGCCGCTATAACCATCCGAGCCACCACAGACCGTGCCTATCATGAGGTCGGCCCAACCGATATCCACCTGGGGCGTGTCTGCTATCTGACGGAGGAAAGCGCCCGCCACGCGGATACCCTTATCGATGGAGGGAAGGGTGCCGCCTTCTTCCTGTATGACGATGAGCGAGGCAGGGCGCCCGCTCTCCCTGATATCTTGCAAGAGCCGTTCGCGCTGGAAGTTCTCACAACCCAGCGACAACAGCAACACGGCACCCACATTGGGATGCGTACATAACTGCCGCATCATCATTTCGGCATAATCATTGGGTGCGCAACCGCTGAACCCTATCAAGTGTACCTCCTCCTGTTGATAGTGCCAGGCGATGCGGGCAGCCACGTGGTGGGCACACTCAACCAGATAACTGACCAGCACCACATTGCGGATGCCTTTCCGGCCATCCTTACGCAAGAACCCTCTCATGACCATTCCAAAAATTTATACGACACACAGTTGTCGTGAATGAGCTCCCAATCGAGTTCCACACCAATACCCGGTGCCTTGGGAACGACGATGTTGCCCTCGGCTGTGATGGGCAGCAATCCCTTCATGGGGAACTGGAAATCTTCTTCGGGAACGAAATATTCAAACCACTTACAATTACGGATGGCACACGACACATGCAGGTTGACGACGTCCATGAAGTTCATGGTCGTGGTATGTATCTCACAATTCAGTCCGAAACTCTCCGCCAGATGGGCAATCTTCATCGTGCCCGTGATGCCGCATTTCCACGATACATCGGCACGCACGATATCAGCCGCCTTCTGACTGATGACTTGTGCCACGCCCCAATGGCAGCCTCTTGTGGTCTCTGTGGCTGCGACAGGGATGTCGAGGGCCTTGCACAGTTCGGTATATTTATAGAGTTCAAAATCCCTGAAGGGCTCCTCCAGCCAGATGTAGTTCAGCCGCTCCAACTGGCGCCCCACTTTGATGGCCTCGTCGAGCGTGTATTCAGCCACGGGGTCGCTCATCAGTCCGAAATGGTCGCCTACGGCCCTGCGCAGATTCTCGTGTATGCGCATGTCTGTCTCAATGGGACCTGGAGGATGCACTTTGTAGCATTTGATGCCCCGCTCCTGATAATAGAGTGCTTCGTCGATGTACTCCTGTTCAGATGTGTGAAACAGGCCGCTGGCATAGACAGGCAACTGCTCGCGATAGGCTCCCAGATATTGGTATAGCGGCAGTCCCGCGGCCTTGGCGCAGATGTCCCAAAGAGCCACATCGACGGGACCGGGCAGATAGACGGGGAAGAAGGTCAGATGGCGGTCGATGTTCCATAACTCTTGCCATATCTTCTCTCTGTCGTAAGGCGACCGGCCAAGCACCACCGGGGCGATATTATCCATGATATAAGCCTCTGTGACATGGCCCGAGCGTGCCGCCAAGGCTGTGGCCAACCCCTCAATGCCGGTGTCGGTGGTGAGCTTGAGCACCAGCACGTCCCAGTCCATAGCGCTCTTGCCTTTTCGTTTGTCGTCGAACAGGCACTTCTCTCTGCGCACCCACCATGTTTCTACCTTTTTTATAATCATCTTATTCAAATTTTATTTGTCTGATTGGAACGAAGAGCTTCAGCGTGAGCCAAGCCAGCAAATACATCGTACTGGCCAGCATGAAGATGGTGGTGTAACTGCCCGTCCATTCCAGGATGAGCCCCACGAACGATGAGGCCAGCGCACCGCCCACGGCACCGCCCACACTGCTGATGCCCGTCATTGACGCCACCACCTGTTTAGGATAGACATCCGACACGATGGTGAAGATATTCGATGCCCATGCCTGGTGGGCGCTGGTGGCCAATCCGATGATCAGCACCACGACCCAAATGTTATGGATATATGGCACCGCATTGAGAGGAAGCACCAACAGGGCAAAGAGCAGGATGGTGGTTTTGCGGGCGAAATCAAGCGAACGCCCGAGGCGGACGAACCGCGATGACACATGTCCGCCATAGATGCCGCCGATGCTCGACATGGTGTAGATAATGATCAGGGGCAGGACTGTGGACTTCAGGTCCACGCCATGCACCTTGTTCAGGTAGTCTGGTGTCCAAAACAAGAAGAACCACCACACCCAGTCGGTGACAAAGCGGGAAAAGAGGATGGCATAAGTCTGGCGATGACGGAACAACTCGCCCCAGGATACCGCGCGGCCCTGAGGCACTTCCGCCTCTTCCTCGCCACCATCTTTCGAACGGATATACTCCAGTTCGGCTGCATTCACTTTGGGATTTTTCTCGGGAGCCTTGTAGATGGCCCACCACGCAACGACCCAGATGAATCCCAACAAGCCCGTGACGACAAAAGCCCACTGCCAGCCCCATTGCAGCGTGATGGCCGTCACGATGACCGGTGCGATGATGGCGCCTATCGTAGTGCCGGAGTTAAACAAGCCTGTGGCGAAAGCACGGTCGCGTTTGGGGAACCACTCGGCTATGACCTTGACGGCGGCGGGGAAGTTGCCGGCCTCGCCCAACCCCAAGACTGCACGGGCGGCGCCAAAGCCCGTCACCGAGCGGACGGCTGCATGCATGAGGGCGCCCAGGCTCCATACAATGATGGCGATGGAGTAGCCTATCTTGCTCCCGAACTTGTCGAGCATCCGCCCGCAAGCAAGCATTCCGATGCCGTAAGC
Organism: uncultured Prevotellaceae bacterium; assembly: GCA_947165505.1. Taxonomy (GTDB): domain Bacteria; phylum Bacteroidota; class Bacteroidia; order Bacteroidales; family Bacteroidaceae; genus Prevotella. The sequence goes on from CAMVAT010000001.1 coordinate 47,702, forward strand.
CACCTGAAAAGCCGTCACGATATACCCATAGTCGGCCTCCGACCATCCCAGGTCGTCCTGTATGTAAGGTTTCAGCAAGCCGATCACCTGGCGGTCGATATAATTGATGGTGGTGGCAAAGAAAATCAGCGCCACCACAGTCCACCTGACGTTTGTGCGTTTCATGCCTTAAAAAGATTCTGACGCACCGGCGTCAACAGGTAAGAACACGCCATTCACATATCCGCCGGCAGGCGAGGCCAGATAGAGGGCGGCATAGCCGATGTCTTCGGGCTGTCCGAAATATTTCATGGGGATGCGGCGCATAATATTGGCTTTGCGCTGCGGGTCAGTGTCGATGGCCTTATGGAGCATGGGGGTGTCGATCCACCCCGGGGCGATGGTGTTCACACGTATGCCCTTGTGTGAGAGGTCGGCCACCAGACTGCGCTGCAAGCCAAGGATGGCCGACTTGGCAGTGGTATATGCCACCACCTGCTGCATGCCCATGATGGCCGTCATCGAACTGATCAGGATGATGCTCCCCTTCCCTTTCTCCACCATCAACTTGGCAAACTCCCGGCTGAGGGCAAAGACGCTCATCACATGCACATTCAGCACATTGAGGAACTCTTCGTCCGTCACATCGAGAGCCCATTTTTTCAAATGGACACCAGCACAGTTGACCAGGATGTCTATTGTTCCTATTTCCTTGACTAATTGGGGTATCTCGGCCAGGCGGGTGACGTCGAAGGCGCGAATGGAGCAACGCTCGCCCAACTGCTGCTGAGCCTGTCGCAGTTTCTCTTCGTTGCGCCCGATAATCACCACCTCCGCACCCGCTTCTATAAACACTTTGGCGATGCCCAGCCCCAGTCCGCTGCCACCGCCTGTCACTACGGCACGTTGGTTGTCCAACCTGAATGCATCCATCATTTTCATAGCATAAGATTTACATGATTCCAAATTTGTTGAAAGCCTCGACGGTGCTCATGCCCTGCTCGAGAGCCTGCTTCACTTGTTTCTCGCCCCGGGCTTTTTCGATAGCGCCGGCAAAGGCCTCCTCTTCCGCTTCCCGAGGTACGATGATGACGCCATCCAGGTCGCCAAACACGATGTCGCCCGGATTCACTTTGATTCCTCCAAACTCAATGGGCACGCGATAATCTATCACTTTTCCACGCGGGCCTTGGTCCTGTGCGTATGTCCCCTGTGAAAAGACAGGGAAATTGAGGCGCAGAATCTCGTTGGTGTCACGCGAGAAGCCATCGACCACGGCTCCAGCGGCGCCGATGGCGATGGCGCGTGTGCTCATCAGTCCGCCCCATAAAGCATAACGGGGAGAAGAACCTGAACAGATATACACTTCGCCTGCTTGCAATTGGTCGAGAGCCTCGAACATGATACCGAAAGGCTTGCGCATCACGTCGAGCCGGGTGTCCTGTTGGCGCTCCGCAAAGACATCAGCCTCCAAAACAGGCATTGCCCGCCCAATTACGATCATGTCACGCCGCAAGGGCTTGATGCCCGGCGGAAGGAACTGGTGAAGATAGCCCATCTTGTCCAACACGTCGCCAACCAAGGCCGTGAATAGTTCGGTACGAGCTATTTTAAACAATTCCTCGTCGTCTTTCCATAATGTAGTCATTTCTATTTGTTTTAGTGAGATGAATATCGGGCAAAGATAATCATTATTCCATTATTCTGCAAATAATAGACGAAGATTTTTCTGACATCGAAGAAACACCTGTCACAAACCTTGCTATGAACTGCCAGAATGATCTCAACTATCGAATAAGGTTAAAATTGGGCACAAAAAAAAGGACTCCGCCGAGTCCCAACCTTTGTTAACCTTAAATCTAATACTATGAAAAACACGTTGCAAAGATAAGGTGGTTTCAAATTCCCACCAAATCTTTGCATCAGATTTTTATTCGTAACTTATTTTTCTTGATTTATATCAATTTGTTATCAAGACTACACCCTCTTGTTTTTTGCCGTCCATCATGATTTTGAGGGGACGGTCGAAGCGAACGTGGCGCACGAAGCGCGTCTCCTCGACGGCCGGCATGGCATCGAGCACCTCTTTCTGGAAGACGCCGTCGCCAGTGTAGGTGTTGATGGTGAAATAGCCCACGCCAAACGAGGTGAGGTTCTGGAAAAAATGGGTGCCCTGCGACGGATCGACACGATAGTTTTTGAGCGCCACCTCGACGATGACCTTCGCCGCGCTGATGTGGGGCCACTTCACGGGCACACCGAGCCAGTAGTCTGACGACCCCCAGCGGCCCGGTCCCACAAGCACATAGTTGCGCCCCTCGTCGAGGAAGCGGCGGTTGATGCGCTCGATGTCGTCGGCGATAGCGGGGTTGTTCGACGCCGTGAACTCATCGTCGGTCTTCACATAGACCACGTCGGTCACCTCCTCGTTGATGCCGTGTCCGAGCGAGTTGTGCGAGCGCAGCAGACACTGCTCGTCGGGGATGGCCGTCAGGTCTTCGTCGAGCATCTGCTTGGCATCGACGATGGGCCTGATCTGCAGCAGGTAGAACTCACCCGTCCGGTCGTCGTTGATATTGCAGGCGAACTCTATCTCTACGGGCCGCCGCATGCTTTCCGCGCCGCGCGTCATGGCCAGTTGCATGATCTCAGGCAGCGGAAACACCCCCTGCTGCAGCACGCCGCTGAAGGTGATGACCTTGCGCCCGCCCTCGTAGATACCGTCGCGTATTACTTGGTCGTAGGGGTCGTAGGTCGATGCGATATAGTTGAGCGAATGGTCTTTGTCGGCCTCCTTCACCCTGAGGTTGAGGATATTGAACCCGTCATCGACCTTGAAGTCGTTGCCCACGTGCTCCATGTCGAGGGCGTAGAACCGCGTCTGCGTCTCGCGCAGTGCCGTCTCCATCTCGCTTGTCTGCAACACCTGATTGGGGTGGAAGGGGCTCACGCGCAACGTCTGTCCGCCATCGACGATATATTTGCCCAGTCCGAGCGCCAGACTTGCGATGCCGTCCTCAGCCCGTTCGTCGCCGATGGGATAGTAGTTGAGCGACCGCAGCACGCCGCTGATATTGGGATAGAAATGGTTGCCGTATCGGTGTCCGACTACCTCTTGCAGGATGACTGCCATCTTCTCTTGGTCGATGACATTGCTTGTGGCCGTCATATAGGCTTTCGAGTCGCGGTAATAGACCGAGGCATAGACAGCCTTGATGGCACAGGCCAGCATGCTCAGCATCTCGTACTTATCCTCTAAATAAGGTATCATATAAGTAGAGTAGATGCCGGCGAAGGGCTGATAGTGAGCATCCTCGAGCAGCGACGACGAGCGCACGGCGATGGGGCACTTGGTGGCCTCGAAGAAGGTGAAGAAGTCGGCGATGAGCGTGTCGGGCAGTTGCGCCTTGAGGAAATGGCGCAGGATGACTTCGTCGTCAGCGTCGCTCAGCGCCACTTGATAGAGGTCGTTGTTCTCCATGAACTGGTCGAAGAGGTCGGTGCAGAGCACGAGCGTCTTGGGAATGGAGACGGTGGCGTTTTCAAACTGGTTGAACTCGGGATGGCGCTTGATGACATTGTCGAGATAGGCCAGCCCCCTGCCCTTTCCTCCGAGTGAGCCGTCGCCGATGCGTGCGAAGTGGGCATAGCGGTCGAACTTACCACGGTCGAAGACCGCCACCACGCCGATGTTCTTCATGCGCCGGTACTGCACGATGGCGTCGAAGATAATCTGCCGGTGCGCATCCACATCCTTGAGTTTGTGCCATGTCACGTGCTTGAGGAATGCCGACACAGGGAAGATGGCGCGTGCCGAGAGCCAGCGGCTCACGTGGTTGCGCGACACATGATAGAGCATCGACTCGCGGGGTATGCGGAAGATATTGTCTTGCAGTTCCTTGAGCGTGCTCACGCGCATGATCTCCTGTCGTGTGGCGGGGTCGCGGAAGATGAAGTCGCCGAAGCCCATGTGCTCGGCGATGAGGTGACGGAGGTCGAGGTTGCGCGTCTTGGCGCTCTTGTTCACGTAGTGGAAGCCCTCGGCCTCGGCCTTCGCCTGGTTCTCCTCTTCGGCACTCTGCAGGATAAGCGGCACATATTCGTTGCGCTGTCTGATGGTGCGCAGCAACCGGAATCCCGCCTCGGGGTCTTTCACACCCTCGCGTGGGAACCGCACGTCGCTGATCACCCCTTGCATATTGTCCTGATAGCGGTCGTAGAGGGCCAGCGCCTCCTCGTAGTTGCGTGCCAGCACCACCTTGGGTCGTCCACGCTTGCGCTGCGCCGCGGCATGCGGGTTGAGCGCCTCGGTCGAGAAGTTCTTGCTCTGCACCAGGATATAATGGTACAGGTTGGGCAGTATCGACGAATAGAAGCGAATGTTGTCTTCGACGAGCATGATGACCTGCACACCCGCCTCCTCGATATCGTGGTCGATATTCATGCGGTCTTCGAGCAGTTTGATGATCGAGAGGATGACATTGGTGTCGCCGAGCCAGCAGAACACATAGTCGAAGATAGACAGGTCTTCGTCTTGCATGCGCCGTGTGATGCCATGCGAGAAGGGCGTGAGCACCACGCAGGGGATGTCGGGGAAGTCGGCCTTCACATCGCGTGCCACGGCGAAGGCATCATTGTCGGCATTGCCCGGCATACAGATCACGAGGTCTATCTCGGTGGATTGCAGCACCCGCTGTGCCTCGTCGGTGGTGCTGGCCTGGGTGAAGGTGGGCGGATAGCGCAGACCCAGTTCCATATATTCGTCGAACACCTTCTGATCGACCCTTCCGTCGTCTTCGAGCATGAAAGCGTCGTATGGGTTGGCGATGATGAGCACATTGCAGATGCGGCGCGTCATGAGGTTGACGAACGACACGTCTTTGAGCAGAAACTTGCTCCACTCTTCGGGTATCCCCGTATGAGCCTCCTCAGTACGTGCCTCCCCCGTACCTTCTCCGAAGGAAGAGAAAGCCTCCCCCGTACCCCCTCCCAAGGAAGAGAAAGCCTCCCCCGTACCCCCTCCCAAGGAGGGGGACTCCAACTGCGATGAATATGTTTTGTTGCTGCTTATCATAAATAATTGTATCTTCTAAATATAATGTCGTGGCAAAGTTACGAAAAAACGAGGGCAGAACAAAAGAAACTTGTTTCTTTTTTATGCCGAGTTGGAGTAACTTATCTAAAGTTACGAAAAAACGAGGGCAGAACACGATTTAGTCCTTAAGCGGACAAAATCTTCGAAACTTGTTTCTTTTTTATGAATACAGGGATCACGGATGGCTTACACATATTCCTACACGTTTTACACATATCCAAAGAACGTTCGTTCTGGTTGAAACGGCACAAGGCTATTTTCATATAGCCAAAGGGTTCGACTACTTTTTTACATCTTTTGCACATAAATGCCATATAACTTCGACTTAAATTCAAGTCAAAAGTTCGACTAAACAAAATATGTATTACTATGCGTCAATATTCCTTTATTTTCGGCATTTCAGCCCTGTCGCAGTCATTAGTTCGACTAAACTTCGACTAAAAGTTCGACTAAAGTTCGACTAAAAGTTCGACTAAAACCCACTTCTTCTTTTTTGTTAGTCTAATGACCCCCTTTTTCTTTAATGAAGACAGCATATTACCAATCTTCCTTATCTTTTGTTCCTCGGTGAGCACATCAGACAACTTGGATTGCAACAGCGTATTAAGCTCTGCTCTTGTGGCTCCGCCAAATGAGCGCAGATACTGAATTATCATGTCTTTGAAGTGGAGGTCATTGAAACTCTTGTTCCGAATATACTCCGTCTTTAATTCCTTGTCATCGACAGTTTTGGCGGTATATGCAGATAGGAACAGCTTGGGATAACGTCCCTCTACAAGATGTAGTTTGCGCAAGCGTGAAGCAATATCCTTGTCTATCTTTTCATGCTTTTGCACCATGTCAAGTGCAATACAGTCGTACAGCGACAGATCAGGATTGGCTTTCAACAAGCGGTAATACTGCTCATTGATCAGTTTGCCGTATATCTTAACCGTTACCTCCTTCTTGGCTTGGTCTATCTGATAGTCAGGCATGGGGAAGAAACGTTTCTGCTGTTCGGTGAACACCTTCCGTATTCCACGACCGATAGTGTCGATCATATTGAAGTTCACCATTCCTTGGCAAAGTGCATAGTTTCTGTAATACTTTTGTGGTCCAGTCTGCTCAATGGCATTGCGCACAGAACCAGGCAGGAAGTAACCGCCATTGGAGAATGTTACAGAGTCAGGAGTCTCAACCATCGTCACCCTTTCCTGCATGGTATAGTCCTGATGAGCGATAGCATTATGTAAGACCTCACGGATGCTATACTCGTCATATTGTTTTACAATGTCCGGGAATAGTGTACCACCAGGCAATATCCGCTGATTAAGATTTCGAATTTTGGCAAGTGCGTCATCTACTGTCAAAAGGAACGGAATGGTGAAATGCTCATAATCCCTCTTCTCATCCTGCCCATCAATCAGTACCCATGTAATAGTGGCAACGGATGGGGTCAGATAATGGACGGCTGTAGGCTTACCAAGAAGCAAGATGGCAGCCCTCGTCAGTTTGCCCTTAACCGCAACACCTGCCCTGCCAAGCAGTTCCATATCATCCCAAGTATCAACCTCGGTTGCTAATTTCGGATGAACAGACTTATATTCTTCACGAGCTTTCTGCAATGCCATTGGCTCCAAATCATCAAGTGTAGCCTCTGCGACTATTTCTGCAGACCAGTCGTATGTTGGACTTGTTTCCTCTAGAATGGCATTCAACCGTTCGGGAGTCAGTTCCACCAACGAATCCTCTATCCGTTGCCATGCTTTGTTATGCGCATAGACAGGCAACTTCGGCTGATGTTTTGATATGTGAATCACCCAGACCGTTTTTTGGGTATCCTCTGTGATAAACTCTTCTATATCCAACCCCTCACTTGAAAGGTTAGCACATAGATTCGTTAGTCGAAGTGTTGCTTGCTGAGTTGTATAGTTGTATGTATCCGTTCCGACAATCCTCAAGGTCTTATCTTCAACACCGACGACCAGATGCCCACCCTCCATGTTAGCCAATGCCGACACATAGGAGATGACATCATCCTTCTCATGCCCGCTGAAGTCATTCTTCAAGTTCTTGAATTCCTTCCACTCGCAAGCCTCGTCCTCTTTAGGGTATTGCTTGATGAGATATTGTTGTAATGTTTGTTCAGTCATACTTTGTACGTTTGTTAATCCGACTTATATATAACGCTTGTTGCCTGCTAAATATGATTCCTTTGCTTGTTAATTCTACAGAATCACATATTAATCAGTGGCGATTGTCTTTATTTCTGGCATCTGCTGTATAATTTTTCCTTGTAGCAATTTCCCATTCGCTTTTTTATTTCGCTTAGTTCCATCCTGTCCCCAAGTACCCCATTGCTTAAAAAAGAATGGTATATTATGCTGGCTTGCTTGCTCTCTAATACTTAATATCCATTCTTCTTTCATTGGTCTTGCCAGAAAACCGCTTTCACCTCCAACGATAATCCATTGGATATTTTCAAGGTTTAATTCCCCGATATCTTCTAATAAAGGCTCACAGGACAAAAAATGGATTCTTGCATCTATCATGGACAAATGATTCACACGATATTTCGTCTTTTTATTCTCGACAGTAACACCTAACCATGCATTATTTGGAACCTTTCTGTTTTTAAAATACTCTTCCATTCGCTCAGCTCTTTTAGTTAGTATCTGATAACGATGTTGTGGAGTATCCCTTATTACATCCATCACTTTGTCTATAAACTCAAAAGGAACATCTTTATGAAAGATGTCTGCCATAGAACACACAAACACATTATGGCTTCCCTTCCATTTATATGGTTCATCCAAATCGTCTTCATGTATTGTTAGTTGAAACCCATTTATGTATTTTTTTTGTCCCATTGCTTTTAATCGCCTTGCCATCACTTCCGCATAGCAATGAGCACAACCATCTGATTGTTTAGTACAGCCAGTAACAGGATTCCATGTTTTATCTGTCCACTCTATTTTTGTTTCTGCCATCACTTAAAATTTAATATACATTCCTTTATTAACAAAACACTAACCGTGTGTTGTTTGTTGTCCTGATAAACAGAGGACAATCTGCCTTCACTATGTAGTCTTCTTAATGCTTCTGTATAATGACTACGACAATAAAGTTCTTTCTTTTGATGCTCTTCGAAAACATCTAATGCAGATATTCTTCTCCCTCTATAAGCAGCAAACAATTTGTCTTTAAGCGCATCAATGTTCTCAGATGCGATATCAAACAAATCTTCAACAGGATTGTGTATTTTCTTTACATCAAAAGTATAGGTGTTTACACCATCAAAAATAGTTCCTACATTAGCAAAGTCATTATAAATTTGCTTGATTAGATCAAACCCTCTTTTTGATTTTGTCAAATGAAGGATGAAATGACTTGTCGTTTCTACGTCTTCTTCTTGAAACTTAAATGCTGTGTAATAGACGTTACCTCCAAGTATTTTATCATATTCTTTACCTAGATTGTCAATAATAAATTGCAATCTTTCAGCAACCCTAGTTTTATTTCTTACAAGAACCTTAAGGCTATCAAAACTATGCGGAAACAGACAACGCATCAGAGGCTCAAACTTTTCATTCTCCAATGCAGGGTTTATTCTTTTGGTATTTATGAAAATGAAGAGTTCATTCCCCCAATAATTTAGGAATTGAGACAATATACTTGTATCAATCCCTTTATATCCAAATGGGTCTATAAATAATACAGACGGGCATTCATTCATGCCATTTCTCATAGTATTACGAGTAATAAACTCATTTATCGCTTCGCTTTCTCCTACAACACTATGTCCAAAATGGGGCTTATAGAAAAACGTCCCTTCTGGATAAAGTTTTAAAAAGTTTTCTTTCAATTGCTCTGAATATTCTTTATCATTAAAGACCATCCATACTTTTTGCCTGAGCATATTGTCATTATAGCAATTTTTTGCAATCAATAATGGTGTTGACATATTTCCATCTTCATATCTTCCTGGTCCAGCAAATAAATCAAAATAGCCAATACGCTCTGGTACATGTTTTTTGACAATTATTTTGCAATATTTTGGAAAATACTCAGACACAATACTCGCCTTTACTCTTGATGAAAGAGTCTGTTTTTTAAAGAAGCTCTTTTCTGTCATATTCTGTGAATTAAGCATGCCTATTCTTTTTACTAAAACCCCACATCTGCTAATGTGTATAATGATTGGTATTCTTTTTCATCATTCATCTTTGCTATTAGGTAATCCACCCATTTTTGAGTGTATCCATAGTTGTGATTCATATAATCATAAACGCAATAATCTGCTTTTGTGTGTTCTGGATGTTCTGCGCCATTATCTGGACGTACTTTATATTTTTTCCAACATCTAGTATGGGTGTCCAGATTGAATTTATCCACACGCTTTTTCCCCCTTATAATTTTAGGGTTACCTAATGCGTTTTGTACAAGTTTCACAATAGTCCCAGGTTTCATTTTATCCTCATTCGAAACAGAATGCATAACATGCTTTACTTTAATCAACGTTGCGACTCTGTCAACATCACTTTTCTCTTTCTCAGAAAGTTTGTCATAGGGATAGAATTGGATTGCCAATGCGTCTTTTGTTTCATGATTAGCCACTTGAATGAGGAAAGCCTTAAAAGCATATTCGCCACTTCTTAAAACTTCTGTAGTTATTGCAGACCTGTATTTGTCAATGAAATCAAGTATCAATTTGGATTCAGACTGTTCACGGACAGCCATTTGCAGGTTCCGTGCAGAGGGGAATAGTTGTAACGAAAACGACAAAGATTCTCGCAAACAATATTTACTTCCGAATTCTGTTTCCACTACCTTGTCAAAATTCAAAAGCATTGACTGACATTCTGCAAAGATATGTGCATCAAGTTCTGGCATAAACTTGTGTTCAAGTTTATTTCTAAGTGGAATAAAAAGTTCTAGATTTTTTCTTATTGGGTTGTTCTCTGATTCAAAATATCTTTTTACGCAGGTTGCCAATTCCCAATATTGATATCCACCATCAATCTTCTTGTAATGTTTGCCATCTTTTTCTTTATACAGAGGTTTTATTCCTTTTCTAAAGAAAATAGAATGTAATAAGGAAGTCCATGCTATGCACATTAGCACAATATATCCTCCCGACTTGAACTTGACAGCAGGTTTGTTGTAAGTCTCTACAGCAAGTAACGCAGAGTCTAAAGCCTTTTCAAGACTCATTTTAACTTTTTGTGGCAATCCTCTTGACATAAGTTTCTACCGTATAAAAATATTATTATCTCCTCGTTAATTCCTCAGTTGTAACAAACTGTGCATCATACCTTGTTGCTTTAGTCCACTCTTTCTTGGTTGAATCAAGAGTTGACGCATCCAGTTCAACGGAGGTGTCTATATCAACAGAGAGGAACATCTCTGTTGTCTTAACATTTTTGTATCTGTCTGGCTCTATATTACCAAGCGGAGATACCTTACAAGTTCCATTTACAGCAAACAAATGTTGTCCTTTTGTGTTTCTATGGTGAAACAGAACATACCCAATTGAAGATAAGTGTTCAACTATCTCCATAGAGTCCTTTGTGTATTTAATACCGATGGCTAGTTTTCCAGAAGGGAGGAAATTCTTACTCTTAGATTCGTAATTCTCCATCATCACCATAAGCACACCATTTCTTGGGGATTCTTTTCCATCAATCACATATTCAAGCCCTCTTTGAGGAATCGAAGTCTCCAATAGTGTTTCGTTTGCGTTATCATCCATTATCCATTTCTCTATCTGCTGATATAGTACATCTTCTGAAGATGTGGGGTCGAGAAGTAGGTCATTGTACATACCTTCCTCATTGTAGAGGTGATTCCAGTGTCCGCCAGGTTTCAATGGGTAAGCACCTATATTTACTTCATCAACACTCTTATGATAATAGGAGCCAGTGTATTCATCTTTAGTCAGATTGCCAGGATAAAGCACATAGCCTCCTATCACTTCACGTTTTAGTTTCTCATCATGAGCATTGGTATAGTAAATGGCATCACGATACCTATGAAGCTGATTGATGGCATCGACAGGAGGAACTTCAACACCATTCTTTGCCGGAATGGATGTATCACGAATACGATACTTTGCATCAAAGAGATAAGTGTATTGTATCTTATCGTTTGTCTTACTTAGGCGAAGAACAATATCAGGTCTTTGCTCTGTTGTTTTCGATGTGGTCTCTGCTATGTCTGTATTTTGGCTTACAGCTGTTTCATCGGGCAAATACTCTTCATCATCTGTCGTTGCATTATACATTACAGATGCTAATTGAACATCGGGTCTTTCGTTGTCCAAGAAGACCACCTCAGATTTGCTTCCCTGAATCAAGGCCTTAATAAAGTCTCCCTCCATCTTGCTCCCATCCACACGTGCTGTCGCAGTATTACGCAAAATGTGCTGTACGATATTCTTAACCTTGATGAAACACCAAATCTCATATAGTTCTGATATGTCTTTAACTTCAAGCTGCATAATACCATCCTGCAAATCGTAGCCACATTGTAGGATTATCCATTGTTCATAGATTTCTCTATAGCCAGCAGCTTGTTTCATCACCAAAGAATCCTGTGTAAATCCTTTGAAGGTTCCAATACCTCGGAAGAATGAATCATTTGACAAAGCTGTCAATTCTTCATCCATTTGCCTTATTTGCTTAAGCATATCCACATTATCAGCCTTTAGGACTTTCATCACGTTTTTGCGAACATGCTTGAATCTATCAGCAATATTGTTAAGTGCATATTTCAGGAATCTATTCTCAACAGTGTCTTTGCTGAGATACATTTCCTCCATTCTGTAAAGATGTGATGGTTCATCTTTAAACTCCTCGTACTCATTTTCCAGATTAGCGGGCAAATAAGGCATTCTCTCTGCACGTTCGTAACGCACAGATGTTTGCAGCCTTCGCTTGGGGTTGTTGATGATGAGACGGGATGCCTCTGTTATTTTATCGAAACAACTTCTGAAGATCTGCCACCAAATCAAATCAGTCGCATCTCTATCTGCTGTACGGAACGTGAGATATGTTTCTTTGAGAAACGAGTAGCTAAGCATGGCAAACTCTTCCTCAATATCACGAATCACATTGCGCAAATCAGTTCTATAGTCCATCTTGTAACTCAGGACTTCAGTTGTGAAAGAAAAAGTTTCTTCTTTTCCCTCCTTTTCATACAGGACTTTTATATCTGTCCTGCCTACTTGATTTTTATAGTTAATAGAACCAAAGATTATTGCATCCTCTGCAGACACATGCTCACTGTGCTCTTTGCCAATTGTCAGTCTTAATAGCTTAATGCTTTCATTGTTGGCTTTTACATGTAGCGGATAGTCTGTATTCTCAAAGAAAAAGGCATCCCATTCTGTTGTCTCAGCTTCTTGAACCCACCCATCTTCACTGTCCGAGAAAAATGTACCCTTCCTGAACATCACACTTTCTGATGCCTGACCATAGAAAGCTATTTTGCGTGCCAATGTCTCTGATTGAGTTTCATCAATCATCAAATTAGACACACATTCTCTTATTCGCTTGCCATAGTTGGGGCAAGTGAAACAAAGAGTGATGTCCTTATTACGGACTTCAAAATGTTCTATTAAGCCGTTATTTACCATTATGTCCAGTAAGAAACAAATTGCTTGTTTTGAAGAGTTTTAGCCATTTGAACTAACTTTTTGTTCGATGAAGGATAGCTATCATTGATAACACGTTGCAAGTCATCCAGCAAATTTCCAATTGAACGTTTGTCTCCCTCAATACGTGAAAGTATTTTCATCAACGTGAACTCATCAAGTGCTGCATTAACGTCAATACTGCCTTCAAATTGATGCGCCGCACTCACATAAAGCAATGCTTCATTTGCTGCACGATAGCCAAGTTTGAAAGGGGTGTCATTCAGCACCTCATTGATTGCTGTAAGATATTTTTCTACTTGCTCTGCACCATTATCCTCAGCTTCAAGTCCACGTATTGGACGGTCTATGAGAAGTTCCTTTGTGGCATCATCAAACTCAGCCATGTCATTTTCTGTCTCACCCGTAAAGAACTTGTCATACTCTACATCGTTCATCACAATAGACATTGCACGGTCAAGCACTTTGCGAGAGAACGAGAATGTGGTTTCATCCATATTGACAGTACCCAGAACCAGCAGGTTTTTGGGCAAAGTCAATCCTTTTGTACGGAATCGGTCTGCTAAATCAGATTTCGCTTGTGTATCTAATTTCCCCACAAGCTTAGCTATCATTCTGTCGCTTAACTTATCAGTCACATTGCCATTATCATCTCTAGTATCGAACTCTGAAAATGGTTTGATAATAGGATCTGTCTCATATTCGCCATTTTCAATCGAACGACTTTCAATCGCACTCAGGAACTCGGCGAAGTATTGCTCCACAGGAGCAAGATTCATTTCGTCAAGACAAAGGAAGAAAGGTATATTCTGATGCTTCCAAGCTCTCGCGACGAACTCCACAAATGGCGTGAATTCGTAATGAGAACTTCCTATATTGGACTTATAACCAACTACTTCCAAAGAGTTGTGCCAATTAGGTTTTACCTGAACAAGTTCAAAGTTGGCCGGTTTGTGTAGTTCCCATCTGTTAAAACCTTTCTCTACAGATTTTGGATCATACAATTCTTGCAGATTTTTGATGATGCTTGCTTGTGCCAGTTTCCTGACAATGCGACTTTTACCTGTGCCAGATATGCCTGCAAGGAGCATAAAAGGCTTTGTACGGAGAGCCGCAAGGAAATGGTTTGATTTCATATTGTCACTATTGCTGTTATTATCTTTTGCACCTATAACTGAAGGAAATTTGAAATGAAATGGCCATTTGTATTTTTTCGTATCTATTTCAACATCCTGTTCAAATTTTATATAACCATCATCTTTCGCAAACATTGCTGCGGTTGCACTATTCATCTTAAAATGATAGCCTTCATTCAAATAAAACCAACCAGCCCAATAAGTATTATCAGCAGCCTTTACTATATAGACAATCAAGGGGTTACCGACCTCATCATAACTTTCATCGGGGAAGCCTGTTCTTTCCGTCTTCCAAATTTCAACTCGATTACTTTCTCTAGTACCAATCTTTTGACTGGCAATACAAAATGAGGCATCTCTCCTCTGATAAATGGCTAGAGTTTGCTCTTCATCATCTAAAGAAAGACTTTTTACCCGAAATTCCCATCTCGGTCCTTTTGCCCCCTTAGAAGTCTCAGCCCCTAAAAAGGAATACATCATTTCTCTTGTAACACCTTTAGTAGAAATGTCAATATATCCTTGACCTCCACCACCTTCTACACCTCCTTGACCGGAAATGTTTTTAAAGTCTGCTTGAGACAATCTTCGGAATATTAAACTATCTGCTTTCATACATTCTTATTTAAATAGATTAAATATTCTGTTAATTCCAATTCCTTTTTACTATTGTTGCTACGAAAACGTTTATACTTAATTTTACTTAATTCAACATTTCCGTATTGTCGAAGGAAAGCCATTAAATCATCAATGGGCAACAATCCATCTTCACTATAACTTATAAATATGTCCCGACAATTAATATTCCTGATTATTAAATCAAAGGCATTACGAATCCGAACTTTAGAGCAAAAGTTTGAATATTGGTCACGCCAAGGCCGTAAGCCACTTTCTCCAATTGCTTCAGGTTCGTCTTCACGGGCTAGCGTTTCCAAAATATGATAATTTGCGGCATACTGTCGTTTGATATATGGAGGATCAATATAGCAGACATCACCTGTCAGCAATGGTGCCAAATTTTCAGCATAGCCTCTTCTTATCTCATGTCCTTCCGTATTGTCATTTTCTTCAAATACAGACGGTCTTAAAAGTATTGGTTCTGTAGAACGTTGAACGAAATGGGACAAATAATGACCGTAAGTACCTGCGATATTTGCGACGTCATTAGCCGCCATAATTAAATCATGTAACAATAAGGAATGCTCAACATCACTAATTTGATTATTCTCATGCCATGTCTTTATTATTCGTCTAATAGAATCAATCTTCGAGGCATTTTCTGATGTAAAATACATACGTGATTTACATCCCGCTGTCGGCCTTCCACTAGGTGAGTACTCTTTTGTAAAAAAACCCAATTCTGGCTGACACTGATTAAGATATTCAAGCACATTCTCATACGTATTATCATCAGAGCCAACAAGTTCCTTCAATCCATCAAATTTTGGTGCATGATTTAACTTTAGATTAACCATAAGATGATGATACGAATAGGTCATAACATCCGATGCAATGACCCTATAGCCCTCCTTTCTTAATGCAAGTGAAAATAATCCTGTTCCTGCCATCAAATCAATGACAGATGTTGCAGCAGGACACTTTCTTTTAATTTTATTAATCAGCGTCGCAGCCAATTTATCTTTGGATCCAATATACCTATATCCCATTTTGGAAAATATAATCTGACTTAATGTTTAATAATCTTCTAAAAGGAATCATCTGTTCAACCTGACCTATTGTCTTAAATATGGTTTTATATTCCTTGGAGTCAAGATTATATAGGAATGCTATATTCCTTTCAATCTCAGCATCAGCTTCAACAGATATTTCCTTTCCTTTTTTATAATTACTCCTTACCAGCTCCGTAATTCTATTTAGTGCTGTTATTGTCTGAGTATTCTGAAAATCAAGTCTTGGGAAAGGAAGGGTATTGACATCCTGTTGGCTCAAATATGGGTTTGATGTCCAACCAATACTGCCTTTCCTCTTAATGATTATATACGTAGTAAGCCTTGAACATAAAATTGCAACGATTACCTCTGCAGTAAATGATGGGTGAACAGACTCTTTCGGTTTGACAATGTATACAACTTGATTGGTTAAGCTATTATCATAGTCAATACCTGCTGTTATTCCAACACCAGTCTTCCTAACAAGCACCTTCGGACCTTGATACAAAATAGAAGATTTGTAGTTAATGCCCTGCAAGCCTAGGCGTATATATCTGCTAGAAGAAACAGAAAATCTACTTAAATCTTCTCCCGTAATTAATGACGCACAATCCTTCTCTTTTATCTTAGTAACAATGCTTGTATGGTTAGCTGATGCAATAACAACGTCAGTTTTACAATGTGGACATATTGTCACTAGTTTCTTATTCCTTGGCATTGGAAACCATTTTCCACATTTTGGACATTGTAGAATGTCTCCCTTCTTAGAGAGTTCAACGCCACGTTTACAAGATGTGTAAGTTTTTATCGTATCATACTTTTTGAGTTTATTTAATATAGGCAAATCCTCCTGACCAACATCTACAATAAAACTAAAACCAGAGGCGATCATCTGTTTTGCAGGAACCTTAATTGACTTTTTCTTAACTACAGCATAAATGTCTGCTTCTCCAGATAAAATTGCCTTCTTCTCAGAGTTGCTTATGTGGGAACACAAAACATTATAATTCGTATTTAACTTCTTCACCCCATATATGATTGAAACCGCAAAGTTTACATTAGGAAAGAAGCCTTCTCCAAGTCTTACAATTCCCTTTATTGTCGTATTTGTAAGTAGGATTTCACGTACTTTTTTATGCTCTTGACAATAGATGGAATCTGGAACAATAATGCCATAAACACCATATTGTCTAAGATTATTAATGATGGTTTCAATAAACAGGTCGTAGATGTCAAACTGTCCTATTGCTGTTTTGAAATCATGGGATAAGGAGATATAATGACTAATATCTGCCCCCCAAGGTGGATTGCTAACAATCAAATCAATTCCATTAGGAATGTATTTCTGAATTAAAACATCCCAACCTTTTGAAGGAATTGAATTACCCAAAGGATAAAGTGCGTCTGTATTAACGAACACACATTCCGAGTCACTTCCTTCAAATCTATTCTTTGAACTGTTAATAGCTCGCTTGTCAATATCTATGCCAATTAAATTGATATTATTATTTTGTGTCTTAGCAATTCTCTCTAAAGATTCTAAAAGTATTCCATCGCCCGTCGCAGGATCCAATGCTGTGATGAGAGAATCGCTTTTTTTCTCGCATAACGGCACAAGCAATTTCGCCAGCAAATCCGATAGGACTTGCGGGGTGTAAAACGCTCCAAGTGCTTTTTTCCTTTCTTTACTATTTGATGACAAATCTACCATTGATGTATTACTTATGATGCGCTAAGTCCCTCAACTTGATCAAAGTGTATCTTAGTCATTAGCGTCTGTCAGCAAGTCCTTCATATTGACATTAAGAACTTTTGCTATCTTGTTTAATGTTTGAAGGTCTGGCTGTGATGCATTTGAGCACCATCGGCTTGTAGTTGTAGTGCTAACACCAAGTTGCTCTGCAAGCCATTTGCCCGTTTTCTTTTGTTCAACCAGTACAACCTTTAATCGATTCAAATCGTCCATCGTAATTTTATTTAAGTTCAATGCAAAGGTATTAACATTTTTCGAAAAAGCGAAAGAAGAAATAGTTTTTTATGCTTTTATAACGATTTTATGACTATAAGATTTTGAAATGCCTACTTATTCATTCTAATTAATCAACCCACCAAGTTCTTTTGCCTATATTCGTCTGTCAGTTCTGTCACTTAATGCATAGCCTGCACTAATTGCATCATATTTCACCAACTTACTACATACAAGAGCCGTGCAAAATATGCCAGAACATGTATTTTTTCCGAGCCGATAAAACGGTCTCATAATCGTAACCTCAGAATTTCAATCTTCTACATTGCCTTTATCCAAAGAAATCTTATCTTCTTCCAAAATTAAGGAAAAAAATCAGGATACGCGGCGATAACAGGCAAAAAAAACGGTTTGTTGACAAAAAGTAAGTGGCGAGGGTAAAAAAACCTCGATTTTATTTGGCGCGTATCGGAATAATCCCTATATTTGCATCGTCTTAATAACACTATGTAACACGTTAACCTAAACAAAAATTTTTACTATGGACGTTGATAAAATCATGCATGCCCTGGAGCAAAAACATCCGGGCGAGGCAGAGTATCTGCAGGCGGTGAGAGAAGTGCTCATCTCCGTGAAAGACGTTTACAACCAGCACCCCGAATTCGAGCGCGCCAAGCTCATCGAGCGCATCGTAGAACCCGAACGCATCATCACCTTCCGTGTGCCCTGGACCGACGACAAGGGCGAGGTGCATGTCAACCTGGGCTACCGCGTGCAGTTTAATAGCGCCATCGGCCCCTACAAGGGCGGCTTGCGTTTCCACCCCTCCGTCAACCTGTCTATCCTGAAGTTCCTCGGCTTCGAACAGACCTTCAAGAATGCGCTCACCACGCTGCCCATGGGCGGCGGCAAGGGCGGCAGCGACTTCTCTATCCGCGGCCGCAGCGATGCCGAGGTGATGCGTTTCTGCCAGGCCTTCATGACCGAGTTGTATAAGGTGATCGGCCCCGATCAGGACGTGCCCGCCGGCGACATCGGCGTGGGCAGCCGCGAGATAGGCTACCTCTTCGGCATGTACAAGAAGCTGACACACCAATGGAACGGTGTGCTCACGGGCAAGGGTCTGGAATGGGGCGGCAGCCGCATCCGTCCGGAGGCCACGGGCTTCGGCGCACTGTATTTCGTGAACCAGATGCTACAGACGCACGGCATCGACATCAAGGGCAAGACCGTGGCCATCAGCGGCTTCGGTAATGTGGCATGGGGTGCCGCCACGAAGGCCACCCAGTTGGGTGCCAAGGTCATCACCATCAGCGGTCCCGACGGTTATATCTACGACCCCGACGGCATCAGCGGCGAGAAGATCGACTATATGCTTGAGCTGCGTGCCAGCGGCAACGATATCTGCCAGCCCTACGCCGATGAGTTCCCGGGCGCCAAGTTCATCGCCGGGCGCAAGCCGTGGGAGGTGAAATGCGACATCGCACTGCCCTGCGCCACACAAAACGAGTTGAACGGTGCCGACGCCGACATGCTGCTGGCCAACAAGCCGCTGTGCGTGGCCGAGGTGTCGAACATGGGTTGCACGGCCGAGGCTGCCGAGAAGTTTGTGGCGGCGAAGATGCTGTTTGCCCCGGGCAAGGCTGTGAACGCCGGTGGCGTGGCCACATCGGGCCTGGAGATGACGCAGAACTCGATGCGCCTGAACTGGAGCGAGAAAGAGGTGGACGAGAAGTTGCACTACATCATGCACTCCATCCACGAGGCTTGCGTGAAGTACGGCAAGCAGCCCGACGGCTATATCGACTACGTGAAGGGTGCCAATATCGCCGGCTTCATGAAGGTGGCTAATGCCATGATGGCACAGGGGATAGTTTAAAGCCCCCCTCCCCTTCCCTCCCCGAGGGGAGGGCGTGAATAGCAAATTAAACACAATGAGAGGTGAGAGTTATTTCTCTCACCTCTTTAATTATTAGAAAAAATGTTCTCCATCGTGACATGCCAAGAGATTTTTCTACTTTCTCCCTTGAATTATGACGCTAACTACGCCCTCCCCTCGGGGAGGGAAAGGGAGGGGGCTATTTCTTCGTAGGCACGCTGAACTCTGACACCTGCGAGACGGTCTTGTTGCCTTGCAGCACCGAGACACAGAAGTTGGCTGTGCCGTCTTTCATCTTGCCCGTCTTCACCATGGCCGTGTAGCGGATGGCAGCACCGGGAGCGAGACTCTCCACGTGCATGCTGGGCGAGATATAGAGGCGCTTGATGCCCGAGGTCTCCACCACGGTGGGCACGATGTCGTAGAGCGTCTCGTCGGAGGTGTTGACCACCTCGAAGATGATTTTGCTCACCTCGTTGCTACAGAGCAGGTTGTCGTGGTTGTCATCTACGAAGCGTGCGTTGCGCACCTGTATTTTCTGGCTGTAGCTGAAGTTGTTGTAGAGGTCGTTGGCACTCGAAGCCGCGGGCGTCATCGTGCGGGCGGGCGCAGCCGAGTACGAACCGTTGTAGTCGCTGCCGTCGAAGTCGTAGAGACGGTCGTCGCCGCTGCCCGTGGCATCGTAGCCGCTGTTGTCGTAGCCGCGCTGGTCGTAACCGCCGTTGCTGTAGGCGCTGTCGTCGTAGCCGCCCTGACGCTGTTGCGCCTTACGCTCCTGCACCTTCTCGTAGTGGCGGTGCACGTCGTTTTCTGCCTTCTTGTCGGCCGCCGATCCGATGGCTCCGCCCACGATGGCACCTCCGGCCATGCCGATGATGGTGCCGAGGTGATAGCCGTGGCGTCCGCCGCTGATACCACCGATGGCCGATCCGAGGATGCTACCGATATTCGAGCCCGTATAGGCCCCTGCCCCCGTGTATGTGCCGCAGCCCGTGAGCATCATGACTGCGCAGAGGGATAAAAGGAAAAACTTTTTCATATTCTATTCTTTTTTTAAACTTTGTTGCAAATGTACGTTATTTCTTTTAAACTGTGAAAGAAAGCAATGTATTTTTTGCGAATTCACATTTTCACGGTTGCAAAATTAGCGAATATTCCGACACTTGCAAGGGGATTTTCCCGAAAAGATGTTAGGGGAAACCCTATCAAATATTGAAATAAGAGTTTTTCTACGAGGAAAAAAACAAAAAAGATTTGGAGTTTTTTAAAACTTATATATATCTTTGCGCCCATAGAAGTGTTCTTTACAAAAAACGCTTTTATCGGAAATGTGTTTTCCACAAAAAATCAAATAGCCAAAAAGTGATGAACGGAAATGAAATGAACAACGATTCCTCAGAGAACCAGCAGGAGTCCTCTGCCGACTGGAATGAGCAAGACAACGATAACGTCACGGAGCAGGGCCCGCAATTTCCGGGCTTTAACGAAAACGACGAAGACGCGGAGGGGCTGACCTTCAACTGGACCAGCCTTTTTGTGGGACTGGCCTTTTTCTTCTTCATGTTTCACGACACCAACATCTTTTCAGGCAACTGGTCTTTCCTGCTCTATCTCTTCGCCGCCGTGATTATCCACGAATTGGGACATGTGATTTTCGGCCGTATGTTCGGATGCGAGATCAAAGAGATGCAGGTGTTCTTCTTCCCGTTTGCCAGTTACAAGCCCCGGCAGACCACCGAGGGCAGTTCATGGCGCAACGTGAAATGGAGCCTTGGGGCGCTGCCCCTGGGTGGTGCCACGGTGTTCAAGTCGCGCGCGGCCGACGCTGACGGCACCGGCGAGGAGCCGTCGGCCGGATATGCCGAGGCACCTGCCGTCTCGCCCTACA
Source organism: uncultured Prevotellaceae bacterium (assembly GCA_947165505.1). Classification (GTDB taxonomy): domain Bacteria; phylum Bacteroidota; class Bacteroidia; order Bacteroidales; family Bacteroidaceae; genus Prevotella. The sequence continues at coordinate 68,945 of CAMVAT010000001.1, forward strand.
TCGAAGACAAGGCCGCCTGGCAGCGGTTGCTCATCTCCGCCGCCGGCGTGCTGTTCAATCTCGCCACGTTTCTCATTCTATATCTCGCCATGCCCTATCTCTCGGCGGGCAGCTATCACTTCTTCAGTCCGCTGGCCATCCTCTCGCTTATCCTGGCCATCCTCAACATCCTGCCCATCTACCCGCTCGACGGGGGTGCCATCGTGTTTGCGCTCTACGAGATCATCACGGGCCGGAAGCCGTCGCCGGAGTTCACCCGTATCTGCGGTTGGATCGGCTTCGCCGTCATCATCCTGCTGTTCTGGGTCTTCCCGCAGTGGATCAACGGCCTCTTAGAGAGCATCCTCTGGAGATTGTTCTGACTCCCCAGCCTACGCCCTCAAGGCCTGACGGCTTCTATATCACGCTGCGTTTAACGTGTAGGGGCGGGTCCGGCGACCCGCCCCTATTGTCTGCATGGCAGTGTTTGAGCAGTTATTTCTCTTTCTCCAAACCTTCAGCCGCCATGAGCAAGTCAACGAGCGGTTTATCCTTATAGTCGTTTTTCTTCTGGTCCCAGAATCCAAAGTCGGCATCGTAACACCATGTGGTCCATGCTATGTCATACTCATCAAACACGCTCAGCATGTCCTTCGTCCATTTATAGGCCAGTTCTCTGTCCACCGGCTCATACACGCCCCATTCACCGCAGAAGAGTTGCAATCCATATTTCTTGGCTGCTTCGATAGCATCCTTGAAATCCTCACGGATCTTATCGGCGTTCCACACCTGAGTGGTATAAGGCTCCAGCTCCTTCTTCAGCGAGTCGGGTGCAGCCTCATAGTCTTCTTTCGATACAAGCACTCCCGGGTAGTTGACCTTGCCCTTGTACTTGCCAATTGGTGTCCACCATGCTCCGTAGTGCGTCAAGATCATGGGGTTGTAATAGTGGAATGAGAGAACGAGGTTTTTATCGCCCTCGGGCACTTTCAGGTATTTCAATGTCTCGTACGACTGCCACATGTTTGACCCCACGACGAGCGTGCGCTGCGGCTCCCGCTCACGCAGGGCCTTGTGCACCTTAGCCACCAGTTGGTTCCACTGCTCATGCTCTTTAGCCACCGGCTCATTCATGAACTCGTAAGCCACGGAATCGTTGCTGAATCCTTTCAGCACATCCGACAGCTGATACCACATATTGATGAGTTGGTTCTGTGCCTCTTCAGATGTAAACAGCGTGTTGGTGTCGCCCCCCTCATTGACGGCATTGAAATAATGCGAACGAATGATATGCAGGTCAACGATTGCGCGCAGATGGTGTTTGCCGGCCAGCCTCAGCGCATTGGTCAGCAGGTCCCATGCCTCGGGCAGTTTGTTGCCCTGCTCATCCCAGAACTGTTCTTCGTCGATGGGGATACGCACGAAATCGAAGCCTAACTGCTCCAACCGCTCAAAGTCGTCCTCCTGAATGTGCTGCTGTCGAGCTTCGCCGCGCTCCTCCGACTGCGATAGCCAATGGCTCAGGTTAGTGCCTCGACGGATGCGGAAATTGTTCACTTCGCCAGTCGTCTCCTTCTCGGCCTTGCTGTTGCAAGCCGGCATCATCCACATGGCTGTGGCAATGACGGCCACGAATAATAAAAACTTTTTCATGATGTAAGTATTTAGGTGTGTTCTAATCATTGCTTGTCACTTGCGGCTTCTGTAGAATTTCTCCAGCGTGCGGTATGCCTTCTCTTTTTCGGGCGAAGCCACCTCTTTCGACTCCACGTCGATTTGCATGACGGGCGCCTGGTCTATGTTGTCCTTGGTGATGGCCGTCCACTGCGGTAATCCTTCGCCGTTGGGATTGCCTGTCTTGCAGAAGTTGGCATAGTAGGAAAGGAACAGCCGTGAGATGTCGTGGTCTTCTTTCTGCCAAGCATAAAACTCGTTGGTATCGAGGTTGCCCATGGCATACTCGATATCGGCCGAATGGACGGCCCCCGGTGCGATCTCATTCTGCTGGCTGTCAGCCTTCTTCTCGGCCTCGGTTTTTTCGCGCACGCCACCGGCCAAGGCGCCCACCTTGTCGCCCATCTTTTCAGACACCTGCGGGCGCGGGTGCATGTAGTGGTATCGATAGACGGGCTGTCCCGAGGTCTTGGCGTGGTAGTCGCAGGCCTTCCACGTGGGGAAGCCGGTGAAGAGGTCGGAGGCGAGGTCGAGTCCTTTCTGGCTCAGCACGTCTTCGTCGGCTGTGATACCATAGGCCGTGAATATCTCGTCGGTCATGTCGCCAAAGACGGGTCGCATGGCATTCTTGAAGTTCTGTAGCGTGGGCTCCTTCCCTTGCAGCATCTGTGCGGGATGAGCCTCGAGCGAGTTCCACCCGGCCAGTAGCGGCACCCGTGCCTGCTGTCCTTTCTCGAAGACCTCGTCAGCGCTCTCGGTCATGAAATAACCGTCGAGCACCGCTCCGGCCATGCCCCGTGGCGGGAGGAGCGTCTGTAGCGAATCGGCGTTCATGGCCAGGGCATCGGCCAGGCTGGCTATCCCCGCCTGTTTGAGAAGGGCCTCGCCGGCTGCATCGGCTTCGGCCTGTGTCGAAGGCTTGCGGGGAATCATCTCGGCACCCGACGAGAGCATGGCGCCGGCAATCAGGTTTTTAGAGAGTGGCGAGCACATGAGCAGCGACACGGAGAACGAGCCGGCCGACTCGCCCACGATGGTGATGCGGTCGGGGTTGCCGCCGAAGGCCGCGATATTCTCCTTCACCCACTTGATGGCAGCCACCTGGTCGAGGAACCCGTAATTGCCGCTACCCTTGTAGTCGGAGGCGGCAGTGAGCTGGGGATGAGCGAAGAAGCCGAACACCCCCTCGCGGTAGTTGGCCGTCACTCCTATCACGCCCTCCTTGGCGATGGCGGCACCGTCGTAGCGGGGTTCACTGCCCGAGCCGGCCATCAGTCCGCCTCCGTTGAAATAGATCAGCACGGGCAGAGCCTCGTCGGTGGTGGCAGCCGTAGTCCAGATGTTCAGGTAGAGGCAGTCTTCGCTGCGTTGAGGTCCGCGAAACGACATGTCGCCGAAGATATCGGGCTGCATGGGGTCGTTGCCAAACTGTTTGGCCTGGCGCACCCCCTCCCACGGCTGTACGGCCTGCGGGGCTTTCCAGCGCAGTTCGCCCACGGGAGGCTGCGCGAAAGGAACGCCTAAGAATTTCTTCACTCCGTCTTCTTCGAAGCCTTCCAGTACGCCATACTGTGTTTTCACCTGAAGGGTCACCTCCTCTTTTTTGGTGCAAGCACAAAGGGTGGCAAGGCTGGCGGTGGCAATCACCGCAATGTTTCTGATTGCTTTCATCTTTGTTTAGGTTTTTTTGAACAGTTGATACGGTTATTTTTACTAATGTGTGCAAAGATAGCATTTTTTTTGACAAACCGCAAAATGACAGGGACTTTTTTCTAAGCCATTCTTTTGGAAGAAGCGGAAAATCCTTTGCGTATTTGACCATGGATACGTATATCTGCATGCAAAATACGGAGTAAGAGCTATGGGCCGGGAAGATATACGGGTGAGAGGGACGAATAGAAGCTGCCACATCGGAAGCTGTCATATTTAAAGTGTTTCGGCCTGCCATTTTCCGGAATATAGCCATTTTCCTACAGGCTTATACCCGAGTTCATACAACATATCGTTTACCTTCTCCGTCAGGGCTTTCCTGTCGTAGTAGTGATGGCGGTCGGACAGCAGTTTGTCCAAGCACTTATATCTGATGTATGCGTTTTTGTTTGTTGGCATATTCTTATTTTTTGCAAAGATACGCAACGGTTGCGAACCCTATCTTCGCAATTATATTTCTCAGATTGCCGCAGATCTTGGATCTCATGCTATAAAAGGTTTTGAAAAGGAAGGATGGATGCGGGCGGGCACGGTGACCCGCCCCTACGGCGTGGCAACGGGTGGGCACGGTGACCCGCCCACGCGGAGCACGGTTTACTTGACGGGGAACGTGAAGTAGGTGGTGGGGTACGGTTCGTTTTTCAGGGTGAAATGCCACCACTCGCTGTCGTAGGGTTTGAAGCCGTGGCGCACCATCACCTGGCGCAGCATCATGCGACGCTTCCGATGCTCTTTCGTGACCTGGCCGCCGGGGTACTTGCCTGTGAACGACGGGTGCGACGGCAGTCCGAAATAATCGAAATGTCCGCCCATGTCCACCTCTTCGCCCGTATTCTTGTCGCAGATGGTCATGTCGATGGTGCTGCCCCGGCTGTGTCCCGACTTCGTCGCGATATATTGCGGGAAGAGGCGTTTTTTCTCTAAGTTGGGATAGTAGTCCTGCTTGTTACGCTGATCGCTGCTCTTCGACCATCTGACGAAATGGTCAACCGCCATCTGCGGACGGTAGGCATCGAAGATTTTGATGACGTAGCCCTTCTCGCGCAGTTCATTGGCCGCCCGTGCCAGCGCCTCGGCCGCCTCTTTGGAGAGGATGACGGTGTTGGCCTCGTAGCCGTCGGCCTTTTCACCCATGAAGTTGTTGGTGGTGAAATAGCGCAGTTCCTCGATGAGGTCGGGGATGAGACTTTTCACATAGACGAAACCTTTGTAAGGTTCGCCCTTCTGGGTGGTTGCGGTTACGGCAGCCGCCGTGCCGCCATTGCCTTGCCAGACTGCCGTCTGAGCATTGGACACAGCCATCGCGACAGCCATCAGTGATAAGAAAATGATTCTTTTCATAATTATTTTATTGATTTCGATATTGTGATTTACGGCTATTATAGTCCTGCGCCCGCACTACCTGATGAGCAGGTTGAGGCAGCCCATGAGCAGTCCGAGGAGTGCCCCGAGCCAGACGATGGCTTTCAGTTCTTTGTCCATCACCTCAAAGATGATTTTCTCGGTTTCGTCCATGCTCATCTCATTGATGCGGTCTCTGACGATTTTCGAGATGTCGATAGACTCGAGGATGCGGGGCAGATGGTCGGAGATGACAGTGCGATAGACCGTCTCGATGGTTTTCACCACCTGGCTGAGTTGCTCGTCCTTGCCTGCCAGCAGTTGTCGCACAGGGGTATTGATAAACGTCTCCACCTCATTGCCCACCATCTTCGACACGATTTCGGGGCCGTTTTTTTGGAGCATCCCGTTGATGTGACGCGCGAGCAGGTTCTCGGCGGGAGTTTGCAGCAAGGTGAAGAACCTGTCCCACAGGCTGGCACCGGCAATCTTCGCCGCCACGGCTTTCAGTCCGCTGAGGCCGAAGGTCAGTCCGCCGAGCACGTCAATGGGGTTCATGCGTTTCATCTTCTCCACTGTATGGCTCACGACGAGGTGTGCCACATTTTTCCCCAGCTCGGAGTCGGCCAGTTTACTGTGCATCTGACTGGTCAGTTCGGCATTGACGCTGCCGGTGATGGTGCGCAGTTCCTCTTCAGAGATATAGTGCCGGAGAAATTCGGCCACGGTCTCGGGGTTTTGCTTCTGTTTGTCAATCAGCGACTGCACGGCATGCCTCACCTTGGCCGTCATGTCGTCGGAAAGCAAGTATCTGTTGAGCACCTCGTGGTTCATCAGGTTCTGGCTGATGGCGCCCCCGATGGCCTCAGCTATCCTTCCTTTCTCTTTGGGTATGATGCCGGGGGTGAACGGCACCTTCATGCCGAGCACATACTTCGCCGTATGGGGCCTGAAGAGCATCTTGATGGCGATGTAATTGGTGATATATCCGATGACACCGCCGATGAGCGGGGCAGTGATGTAATACATTTTCGAATGTTGAATTGTGAATTGCTAATTGTGAATTGTGAATTGCTAATTGTGAATTGCTAATTATTGATAGCTGCAAAAGTAATCAATAATTTTGAAACTTTTGATGATTTCGTGGATAATCAATCTTTTTTCTTTTGCTTTCCGCTCGTTTATTTGTACCTTTGCAGCGATTATTCACTATATTCTTATCATTACTGACACATTACTCATTATGAAAAAATTCTTACTGACCATGACTGCCATCGCGACATTCGCTACAGGTTTCGCACAGAAGACGCTGGTGCTGTATTATTCTGAGACAGGAACGACCAAGACCGTGGCGGAGCTGTTGCAGCGCCCGCTTCATGCCGACATTGAAAGCATCGAGCCGGTAGAGCCCTATACGGGCGATTTCCAAAAGACCATCCAGCGCGGACAGCGTGAGATGCAGAGCGGAGAGACACCCGCCCTCAAGCCTTTGAAATCAACCATTGCCGACTATGATGTCATCTTCCTCGGCTATCCCATCTGGTTCGGCACTTACGCCATGCCTATCGCCACGCTGGTGAAGGAATACGACTTCGCCGGCAAGACCATCGTGCCGTTCTGCACCTTCGGCAGCGGCGGCCTCAACACCTCGACTGAAGCGCTGAAGAAAGCGCTGCCCAAGGCCATCATCAAGGATGGTTACGGCGTGCGGACCGCCCGTGTGGCTGCTGCGGAGAAGGAGTTGGACCGTTTCCTCAAAGAGAATCGTTTTATAGACGGCGCTGTCGAGGCATGGCCCGACTACTCCGCTCAAAAGCCCGTGACCGACGACGACAAAGCCATCTTCGACGCCGCCTGCTCTGGTTATCAGATGCCTCTGGGCACCCCTTTCTCGGTAGGCAAACGTGAGACCAGAGAGAGTTTCGACTATCAATTCTCCGTCAAAAGCCGCGGTTTCGACGGGAAAGAGGCGGTCTCGACCATCTATGTGACCGTAAGCAAACAACCCGGTGCCCAGCCCGAATTCACACAAGTGGTGAGGTGATAATTGGGGGGCAGGGAGCAGGGGGCAGGGAGCAGGAGATATGCCACGAGCACTCAACGCTAAACACTCAACATTCAACCATACAATGAGAAAAATGATACATCTGCTGGCGGCATTCATCATGGTCGCTACAGCACCTGTCATGGCACAGGAAGAAAACGGTTTTAAGCCAATGAATGTGGTGGAGGATTTCACCGACAATGGTTTTCAGTGGTTCCGCAATGCGTTGTTGCTCGCTGCTGGCGACCGCACGAAAAGCAATGCCATGGCCATCGGCTGGGGCGGCATCGGCACCCTATGGCAGCGTACTGCACTGACCGTGTATGTGGCAGAGAAACGTTACACGAAAGAATTCATGGACCATTCCGACTATTTCACCGTCATGGCCTTTGACGAGAAGAACGATGAAGTGCTGCGGTACATGGGCTCAAAAAGTGGCAGAGACGGCGACAAAGCCCAGGCTCTCGGACTGCATACCGCCTACACGGAGAACGGCACCCCCTACTACACCGAGGCCACGATGGTGATAGAGTGCAAAATCATGTATGCCGCGCCTTTCGCCCCCGAAGGATTTAAGAGCGATGTGCCCCGAAACATGTACAGCCACTTCCCCGCCGGCATTCACTCCATGTATATCGGTGAAGTGGTGAACGCGTGGAAGAGATAGCAGGCAGGGGGTGGGTCTCTCACCACTCCACTTGCAGGCGGTGGAGCATGGTGGTGCTTTCGCCACACGAGCCAGTATGCTGGATGGCTACGCCGCCGAAGGGATTGGATGCGACGGGAGCGGCCAGATGCACCTCGTGAGGCAGACTGGAATCCGACGGTTGGGGAGTGGTGGTCGATACATCGGCCGTGAGACGGCCGCCCGACATCTGCACGCGGATGGTGCAACCCGTGCGGTAGCAGGTGGCCGACACAGCATCGGTGAGGGCCCGCACCTGCCCGTGGTCGTAAGCCACGAGGTAGAAATCCACCGCCTTGGCATGCTTCGTGGTGCGTATGATGCGCAAGCCATAGCCCGTGAGCGTGCGGGTATCGAACTTCAGACACACATCCATATACTGACCGGTGGCCGACCCGAAGCCCTGTCCTGCCGTCTTGGTTGGATCTACCTGAAGGGTCAGAGCCATGTCGGCGTAGGTACCGGGTACGGGAGTGTACATGATACGTGCGCCCCGCTGCGCCTGCAACAGTCCCTGCCCCACGGCCCCGTTGAAGCCCTCGCCATACGTCCACATGGGTTTCGTACGGTCAAAGCTCCACGGAAACTCCTCGGTGTCGGCAGGCTTGAAACCATCCACAGTCCACAGTCCATCGGCCACCTCAGGCTGCCAACCGCAATAGAAATGACTGAAGTCTGTGTCTATGCGCCCCCGCTGCGCCACCATCTTCGACTTCACCTTCCGCTTTCCTTTCGCCGCCACGGGACTGCCTTCGCCGCTTCGGTTGGAGCGAGGGCAGAGCGTCGCCGAGAGTTCACGCCCCACGAGTCCTTCGTGGAGCTGGATGCCATTGCCCACAGCCACCGGCATGCCGTCGGCATACCACACCACCGTAGAGCAGTCGGCAGCCCCCTGCAGGTCGAGTTGGTAGTCGAGCCATGCGCGCCCCTCGCGCAACCGTATTTGGGGCTGTCCGATGCAGGCGGGCACGGGCAGCACCGAGGGTTTCACCGTCAGCAGGCACGCCGCCTGCCGTCCGTCGTCGGCATGGGCGGTGATGCAGAAAGCCGCATCGTCGTTGGTATGGTTGGCAGCCGTCACCAGGGTAGCCGCCCCCTCATCTGTGGATAATTGCACATACCGGGCATACTCAGCGGGCACCTGCCAGCGGATCTGTTCGTCGGCATTGCCGGCACGCAGTGTCAGCGGAGCCTCGCCCGTGACCATCACCGCCTCGTGCTGGCTGATGTCAAGGTATTGCGCCCCGTCGATGTCGCGCATGCCATCCATCACCACCGTGTTGTGCGGATGATGCTGTCCGATGATATAGGGCTGTCCGTTGAGGGTGAAGTCTTGTTGATAGCATCGCAACCACGGCTGGGGATAGGCCGTCCACCCCAGATAGGTGCCCTCAGGCGCATGATAGCGGCAACGGATGAGCGTGAGCGGTCCGCCCTGCTTGCAGAAATACATCTCGCGGTTGTCGCTCTTGACGTAGAAGTCGCAGTCGATGAAAGTGGCTCCCTGCCGGAAGGTGCTCCAGAAGGGTTTCTGACCATAGAGGTCGATGTCGCAATGGCGATAGACGGCCGTGCCGTTCATCGCGTCGTCGGTGCACTCGAAATGGCAGTGGTCATACTCCGACCGTGCCGCGCCATTGAGCGGGTTGAGGTTGAGCCGGCTGATGAAGCGCACGTCACTGGCCGACATATACGCCCCCCGCACATAGCCCACATGAGCCTGTGTGATGGCCTCGCTGCGCCGCTGCCGGCCGAGCGAGGGCAGCAGGGGGTATTCGAGATTGACATTGCAGTAGTTGCCCATGGTGAGATGGCTCACCCACAGACTGTCTCCCTGGAAGTTGAACATCGTGAAATTGCCCACGGCACCCTGCATCTGTCCGCGTTGCGAGGCGAGCACCACGTGGCGTGCATCGGGACTGAGCCCTACGAGGTGCAGGTTGTGATAACGCACCGTCATGCCAAACGGTTCGCGCCCGTCCTTGCCAGTGACCACGGCCGGCTCATCGGGGTTGTCCACCCAATAGACGTATGGGGCGATATAGACCGTGACAGAGGCACTGCCCTCCAACCGCTGCACATGGTCGATGGCCGTCTGGAAGTCGCTAAACACGTACGGCTGTGCTGCCTTGGCATTTCCGTTAACCAATACGGAGCGTTCGCCAAGAGAGATACTTTTCCCGTCGTAGTCGAACGACTGGTCATGGAGCACGATGGGATGGGCCGCATCCAACGACACATTTTGTGCCGATGCCGTATTCACAAACGAACAGGCCGCCAACAGGCACACCAGCAGATTAGTTTGAAGCAGTTGTTTCATTGTAGTTTGAATTTCAATTATACTGTGGAGCCTTCTGCGATGACCGTATTTCTCTACGGAGATGAGGAGGAAAGGAGATGCGCCGTCGGTGCATTTGTTTCTATCCTGACGAAGACCTGCCGAACCATAAAGGCGAAAGACTTACCGGTGCAAAAATACAAATTTTCTTCATTTATGACAGAATAATTCGTACTTTTTTATACATTTGCACGCATGAAACGCATATTACACCTATTATTGACATTTTTGTGCCTTGCACACACTGCGGCGGGGCAGAACCAGGAAGAGAACGGTCCCACCACGGCCCCGGCAGCGAAACCCGTCAAGGTGGCCTTGGTGCTCAGTGGCGGCGGTGCCAAGGGCATGGCACACATCGGTGTGCTGAAGGTGCTGGAACGCGCCGGCATCCCCATCGACATCATCACCGGCACAAGCATGGGCAGCATCATCGGCGGCATGTACTCGTGCGGTCACCATGCACATGAGCTCGACTCGGTGGTGCGTGCTCAAGACTGGTCGTTTGTGCTGTCAGACCGTGAAGACCTGAGCCACCAGAGCCTGCGTGAGCGCGAGAAGCAAAACACCTACGCCTACGCCTCGGGACTGACGTTCAGCAAGAAACGGAGCGGCGAGGGCGGCGGCATCATCCTCGGCAAGAACATCGCCGCACTCTTCGATGCCTATACAACCCCTTACAACGACTCCATCGACTTCAACACCCTGCCCATCCCCTTTGCCTGCGTGGCCACCGACGTGGTTGACTACTCTGAAAAAGTGTATCACAGCGGTGTGCTCAGCCATGCGATGCGTGCCAGCATGTCGATACCCGCCGCCTTCGCACCCGTGAGGGTTGACAGCATGGTGCTGGTGGACGGCGGCCTGGTCAACAACTTCCCTACCGACGTCGCCAAGGAGATGGGAGCCGACTACATCATCGGCGTGGATGTGCAATCGGAACTCAAGAAAGCCAGCGAGCTCAACTCCACGTCGAGCATCCTGCTGCAAGTCATCGACCATAACTGCAAGCGCAAATATGAAGAGAACCTGAAGATGACCGACCTGTATATCCGTGTCAACACCAAGGGCTATTCGTCGGCCAGCTTCTCGGCCAATGCCGTTGACACGCTCATCCGCAGGGGCGAGGAGGCCGCCATGAAACACTGGGACGAGATCATCGCCCTGCGCGACCGTCTGGGCATCGCTCCGCCCGACACCACCTCGCAGCCGACCAAGTACACGCCCCCGCTCACGAACACCCGCTACGCGATACGCGAGTTGGAATTTAAGAACATGACGAAGAGCGACGAGTCGTATATCCGCAAGAAATTCCGTCTGAACAGAGGCGACAGCATCGACATGGACCGTGCCGACATCATCGCCACCGCCATCCGGCAAGACACCTACTACCGGTCGGCCCGTTTCCGCATCCAGCCCCATGCCGACAACGGCTCGGCGAAGGTGTCGTTCACAGCCGGTCCGCGTCGTGGCAAACGGCTCAACATCGGCGTGCGCTTCGACAATGAAGAGGCCGTGGCCATGCAAGCCAACGCCGAAGTGCCCTTCTACACGAAGGTGCCGATGGACATGGAGCTGACCGTGAGGCTGGGCAAACGGCTGATGGCCCGTGCCGACTGGTCGATACACCCGTTGAGTTTCTTCCGCCCCACCCTGTCGTACATCTTCCGCAACAACGACATCGACTTCTACGACTACGGCCGCAAGGCGTACAGCATGAGCTATAACCAACACACCGTGAAGCTGACGCTGTTCAACTTCAACATGCTCAATTTCAATGTCAGCATTGGTGCCAACTGGGATTATTACGACTATCACTCGATGCTGATAGACCGGGAGCCGGAGCACATCGCCGACAGCGCCACCGAAGACAAGGGGATGATCAGCTATGAAGGCAAGGTGTGGTACGACAGTGAAGACGACTGGCACTTCCCCACCCGCGGTGCCCGCTTCCTGGCCAAATACGCGTATCATACCGACAACTTCCTCACCCTCGACGGCAAGGTGGGTATCCGGGAGTTGGGTGCCATGTGGCGCATGACGTTCCCCCTCAGTCACAAATTCTTCATCCAGCCGATGCTGTATGGCCGGCTCGTCTTCACCGACGATGTGCCCTTCGTGCTGAGCAATGTCATGGGCGGCGAGTGGCATGGCCACTATTTCGAACAGCAACTGCCGTTTGCCGGTGTGGGCCATCTGCAACTGGCATGGGACAAGATGCTGGCCGCCCAACTGCAAGCCCAATACAAGCCCACTAATAATCATGTGATATTGATGCGCCTCGGGGTGGGTCAGGACGCGCAGGATTTGGAAGACATCCTGAAGTCGAAAACCATGATTGGCGGTTCGCTCAGTTACTACTTCAAGACGATGTTCGGTCCGATGGGCGGTTCCATCGGTTATAGCAACCTCACAAAGAAATTTTATTATTACATCAACCTCGGGTTTGTGTTTTAGACGAGCACAAGCAGCAAGTAGGGACAGGGCGTGCCCTGTCCGCTGCACGGTGAGCGCAGCGAACACGAATAATCACCCCGGACCTCTGATGGCCCGGGGTATTTTAGTGAACGAGCAATGAGCAGGCATTATTTTCGATAAGCCAAATGATCAAAGTGAATGCCGAACTCGCTTCGCTCGTGCGGGCGGGCACAGTGACCCGCCCCTACAGCGTGGCGAGATAAACGGTCAGCGGGGTAAACGGTCGGTGAGGTTATCTCCTGCCTCCTGCCCCTTGCTCCCTGCCCCTTTAGAACTCAACGATGAGCGTCTGTCGCGGACGCAGGTTGACGTCTTTATCCAACCTGACGTGGCGGCCGGTGATGACATCGGTGGCCACAGACGTAGTGCCGATGACCTCGGCATAGCGTGCCACCGACATGACGGCGGGCTGTGAGGTGCCGTTGAGAATGGTGAGCACGGTGCGGCCACCATGCTGGCGTGCGATGACATAGACACCCTGATAGGGGATGAACTGCGTCTGGCTGCCGCGGATGATGACCTCATTGCCCTGACGCCAGTGGAGCAGCCGGCTGAGCCACGAGAACATCGCCTGCTCGGCCTGTGTGCGCCCCTCGGGGGTGAACGCGTTCTTCTTATCGCCCGGGAATCCGCCGGGGAAGTCCTTGCGCACATGTCCGTCGGTCACCTCCTTGGTGCCGTTCATCAGTATCTCCGTGCCATAATAGAGCTGTGGCGTGCGGTTGATGGTGAGCAGCAGGGCCAGCGCCTGTTTCAGAGCCAGCGAGTCCTTGCCGTTGCCCAAGAAGCGGTCGGTGTCGTGGTTCTCGATGAAAGCCATCACGTTGGAGGGGTTCTCGTAGAGGTAGTCATACACCAGACTGTTGTAGATGCGGTTGTAGCCTTTCCACCAGGGGTCGGTCTCCTCGTTTTTCGCCTGACTCAGTTTGTCGAAGAAGCTGAAGTCCATGACCGTCTTCAGATAACTGTTCGCTGTGGATAGCCGCGACCCTTTCTGCCATGCCGCGGTATAGGCGGGTTCGGTGACCCATGTCTCGCCCACGGTATTGAAGTTGGGATATTCGGCATCCAGTTCCTGCATCCACCGTGCCATGCCTTCGCGGTCGGCATAGGGATAGGTGTCCATGCGTATGCCGTCGATGCCCACTGTCTCTATCCACCACTTGCTGTTTTGGATGAGATAGGTCATCACATGCGGGTTCTTCTGGTTGAGGTCGGGCATGGTGGGCACGAACCACCCCTCAACGGTCTCGCGCATGTCGATCTTCGAGGCATAGGGGTCCATCACGGGCGTGAGCTTATACGACGTCTGTTGGAATCGCTCATTGGTCTTGCCCTCGGGATTGCCTTCGAGCCATTCGGGCAGGTTGAACCAGTCTTTCGACGGCATATTTGCCACCCAGGGATGCTCAAATCCGCAGTGGTTGAAAATCATGTCCATCACCACCTTGAGTCCGTGCTGGTGTGCCTCGCGTATGAGCTGCCGGTACTCGTCGTTGGTGCCGAACCGCGGGTCAACGCGGTAATAGTCGGTCGTGGCATAGCCGTGATAGGTGCTGTAGCCTGCCTCGTTGTCGGGCGAGTCGTTTTCGAGCACGGGGGTGAACCACAGTGCCGTGACACCCAACTCATTGAAATAGTCGAGGTGCTGTCGTATGCCCTCCAGGTCGCCGCCGTGTCGCAGCGAGGGTTGCGAGCGGTCAACGCGGTAGTTGCGCATGCCCTTGACGGGGTCGTTGTCGCGCCCGCTGGCGAAGCGGTCGGGCATGAGCATGTAGAGCACGTCGGCATTGGTGAATCCCATGCGCTCATCGCCATTCATCTCGCGCTGCAAAAGGGGGTAACTCACTTTTTGGGTTTTCTTGCCCACCTTAAACTGGAGTGTCATGGTGCCGGGCTGCGCCCCTTTGAGATTGAGATAGACGAGCAGGTAGTCGGGCGAGTCGAGCCGCACCAGACTGTCGATGCTGACGCCCGCATAGTCGGTGGTCACCTCGGCATTGCGGATGCCGGTGCCATACACCATCAACTGCAACGAGGGGTTTTTCATTCCGACAAACCAGTTGGCCGGTTCGATGCGGTCCACCTTCGGGGCGGCGCTCATCAGTGTAGTCATACTAACGAAAAGGAAAAGGGTTAGGAAAAAACGCAGGCCTCCCCCGTACCCCCTCCGAAGGAGGGGGACTCTAATGGGGGAAGAAGAGGGAACTGTGTGTTGAGATGTTTGTATCATAAGGAATATATTAAAGTTAAAAGTTGAAGGTTGAAGGTCGGAGGTAGAAGGTTATATTGGGGGGGAGTTTTGGGCATTAGTAATCGTGTTTGTAAGTGGCGGAGGATTCTCCTGCCCCTTGCCCCCAGACAAACCTCTTACCTCTCACCTCTTACCTCTTACCTCTTACCGTACGAGCACCATGGCCGACTGTGCGGGCACTTCCACCTGTTCGGCGCACACCTGGCCGAGTCCACGCTCGTCGATGACGCCGTCGCGGCATACGATGGTGTAAGGCTCTTCGAGGATATCCACCTTGGTGGGCTCTCTGTTGCTGTTGAGGATGACGATGATATCAGCCCAGGCATCGCCGCCGGCATGATTGCCCAAGTGATAGGTGACCACCCCCTTGGGAGCCACGAAGAACTCCAGATGCCGGCGCACCTGTTCGGCGTCGCCCAGCCGGAAGGCGGGATGGTTCTTGCGCATGGCGATGAGCCTCTTATAGTATTCGAACACCTGCGGATAGCGTTTCAGGTTGTCCCAGTCGAGGTGGTTGACCGAGTCGGGCGACTCGAAGCTGTTGTGCACCCCTTTCTTGTCGCGCAGCATCTCCTCGCCGGCCAACATAAAGGGCACGCCCTGCGAGAGCATCACGGCGGTCTGGGCCAACAGGTCGAGGCGTATCAGTTCGTCGGTCTGTATGCCGGGTATGCTGGCGCGGAGCCGGTCGGTGAGACACATATCGTCGTGACAACTCACATAACTGATCATCTGCGTGGGTTGCAGGGCCCACGGCTCGTCGGCGTAGTTCACCTGTGAGTAATCCACCTGCGGGTGAGCAATCATGCCAGCGATGCCCGCCTTCAGGCTCTCCTCCTCACCGGCCAGCCCCGCCAGGAACGCCCCCTTGGTGTCGTCGCTGAAGGGACCGCGCAGTGCGTCGCGCAGTTCATCAGAGAAGGCTGCAATGCGTGGCATCTGCGGGATATGAGCTTTCGTGGCCAACCGCTCGGCAGGCAGGGCGCAGGCCCCTGCGCTCCACCCCTCACCGTAAATGAAGATGGAGGGGTCTATCTCATCGACCGCCTGTCGGATGGCATTCATCGTCTCGATGTCGTGCACGCCCATCAGGTCGAAGCGGAAGCCGTCGATATGATACTCATTGATCCAGTATTTCACCGACTCGATCATGAACCGCCGCATCATGGGCTGTTCCGAAGCCGTCTCGTTGCCACAGCCGGAGCCGTTGCTGTAAGAGGTGAGAGGTGAGAGGTAAGAGGTAAGAGAATAGTCTGCGGTTTGAGGAGAAAGAGCATTTCTCTCACCTCTCACCTCTCCCCTCTCACCTCTATAATAATAGTCAGGATAGGTGCGTTGGAAGTTGCTGTGCTCGATGTCGTAGGTGTGGTTATAGACCACGTCGAGGATGACACGGATGCCGGCGCGGTGCAGCGCCTGTACCATCTGTTTGAACTCGCGTATGCGACAGGAGGGGTCGTAGGGGTTGGTCGAGTAGCTGCCCTCCGGCACATTGTAGTTGACAGGGTCGTAGCCCCAGTTGTACTGGGGTTGGTCGAGCCGTGTCTCATCCACCGACCCGTAGTCGTAGGAAGGCAGGATATGGATGGCATTCACACCCAGCGTCTTCAGGTGCTCGATGGCACGCGGCTCTGTCAGCGCGAGGTATTTGCCGCGATGTGCGGGCGTGATGCCCGACGAGGGGTCGATAGAGAAGTCGCGGTGGTGCATCTCGTAGATGACCAGGTCGGCGGGCGACTTCACCTCGGGTCTCTTGTCGGCTGCCCACCCCTCGGGGTCGGTATCGTCGAGGTTGAGAATAAAGCCCTCTTGCCCGTTCACGCCCACTGCCTTGGCGAAGACGCCCGGCGTCTCACGCCCATCGACCACGAAGCGGTAGTGGCAGCCTATGAGGTCGCCCTTGACCACCGCCTGCCAGATGCCGCCCTTGCCCAGCGTCATCTTGGTCGTCTGCCGCTTGGGTGTCATGCGCCGCATCTTGCCGTTGGGAGCGGGCATCTTGCCCCACTCCACCACCACGCGTTTGGCATCGGCTGGTGCAAACAATTGGAAGGTGGTCTGCTCCGGGGTGTAAATCACCTCGTTGAAATCAAAGTCAGCAGTCTGCGCCTGTATGGCCACGGTTGCCATCATAAGTAAGGCTGTTAAAATGATTTTTTTCATATCTGTATTACTACTTAACTACTTGGCTACTTTACCATGATCGAGACAGCGAAGCCGCCGCCGGGCGCCTCGGTCAGTTTGAGCGTGTCGCCCTTCTTGACCGTTCGCTTGGTGATGGTGTAGGCTTGCGGGTTGGTCTCGTAGTGAGCGTCTTTGGCATCGGCGTAGATGGTGCACTCGTATTTACGCCCCTTGTCGAGGAAGTCGAGTTTGATGGTGCTCTGGTGTCCGTTCTCATCGCACTTGCCGCCGATGAACCAGTTGTTGGTGCCTTTGGCCTTGCGTGCCACGGTGATGTAGTCGCCCGGTTCGGCCTCGAGGTATCGCGAGTCGTCCCAGTCCACCGCCACGTCGCGGATAAACTGGAAGGCGTCATCGTATTTCTCGTAGTTTTCGGGCAGGTCGGCCGCCATCTGCAGGGGCGAGTACATGGTGAGGTAGAGAGCCAGCGAACCGGCGATGGTGATGCGCGCCCACGAAGTGTTGTTGCTCCAATTAGACAGTTTAGTCTCGAAGATGCCCGGGGTGTAGTCCATCGGACCGCCTTGCAGCCGTGTGAAGGGCAGTATGCAGGTATGGTCGGGGTTGCTGCCTCCGAAGGCTTCGTACTCAGTGCCTCGCGCGCTCTCGCCGCCCACTAGGTTGGGATAGGTGCGGCAGAGTCCTGTGGGCCGTGTGGCCTCATGGCTGTTGACCATGATATGATGTTTGGCCGCCTCTTTGATGACATAGAGGTAGTGGTTGTTCATCGACTGCGAGTAATGGTGGTCGCCGCGGGGGATTATATCGCCCACATAGCCTGTCTTCACGGCATCGTAGCCGTAATGGTTCATCAGTTCGAAGGCTTCCTTGATATGCCGCTCGTAGTTTTGCGTGGAACTGCTCGTCTCGTGGTGCATCAGAATCTTCACCCCCTTGGAGTGCGCGTATTCGTTGAGCATCTTGATGTCGAAGTCGGGATAGGGCGTGACGAAGTCGAACACATCACGTTTCCACATGTTGGCCCAGTCTTCCCATCCTACGTTCCATCCCTCTACGAGCACCTCGTCGAGTCCGTTCTTGGCAGCGAAGTCGATGTACCGTTTCACCTTGTCGTTGTTGGCGGCATGGCGTCCGTTGGGCTTCGCCTTCGACCAGTCGATGTTGTCGAGGTGGATGCTCGGAAACTCATCGGTGTAGTTCCAGCTGCTCTTGCCCACGATCATCTCCCACCACACGCCGCAGTATTTCACGGGGTGAATCCACGAAGTGTCGTCGAGGGCGCAGGGCTCATTGAGGTTGAGGATGAGGTTGCTGGAGAGCATGTCGCGTGCGTCGTCGCTCACCATGACCGTGCGCCAAGGCGTGTGGCAGGGCGTCTGCATGGCCCCTTTGAGTCCCGTGGCATCGGGTGTGAGGTGGCTCACGAAGGTGAAGGGTTTGGGCAGCGGGTATGGCGACGGTTTGGGGTTGGGCGTATAGGCATTGCTGCCGCCGCCAAGCTGTGTGCTGAGACTCTTGGTCTGTGCATCGACCAGTTCGAGGTGCATGGTGGCATAGTCCAGGCAGGCCGCCTCGTGGATATTGATATAGAGTCCGTCGTCGGTCTTCATCTGCAGAGCTGTCTGCACGCCCGTCTCGGAGAATACCGCCACGGAGGAGTTGCCCCAGTTGACGGCCTGGCGGAAGCGTGAGCGTATCTCCGACAGGCGTGTCTGCTGCGTCACCTGCTCCTGCGTGTCGTAATCGCCGGGCAGCCACCATGCGATATGGTCGCCAGTCATGGCAAACTCGGTGTGCTCCTCCTTGATGAGGAAGTAATTGAGGTGCGGCTGTTGCGGAAACTCGTATCGCAGACCGATGCCGTCGTCATAGACGCGGAAGCGGATGATCATGCGCCGCTCCTGCATCTCCAGTCCCACGCCGGGCCGTCCCCCGCCGCCACCATAATACATGGGCCGCTCATCGGCGCGTTCCAGCGTGACAGCCATTTCGTTATAGTGGTTGCGTATGGTGCTGGTCTCTCCCCACACGGGGCGCCATGTCTCGTCGAAGTCAGAGAACTGCTGATCGACGATGCGGAAGTCCTCCATCAGGTCTGTCTCGTTCTCGCCTGCCGAGGCGTGTTTGTCCTTGGCCAGTTCCAATCCCAGTCCCGAGGGGTTGATCACCGGCTTGTCTTTATACGTCATGCTATACATGGGCCGTCCTTTGTCAGAGAGCCAGAACTTCAGTGCCACCTGCTCGTTGGGCGACACCACCGTCATCTGCGCCATGGCCGTCAGTGGCGTTAACAATAATGCAATCAATAGCTTTCTCATAATCTTCAAGCTCAAAGCCCCCTCCCCTTCCCTCCCCGGAGGGGGAGGGCGTGGTTAGTTCGGGGGGTAGTTATTAATAATTATCGGTATAGGCGTTTCTATTTTCTCCCACTCTGAGTGATCAATTCACGGATGTTATCGTTGTATTTCTCGTTGGCCATGAGCGCCTCGATGGTGAGGTGCATGCGGTAGCGCCAATAATGCTTGGGATTGGCGGGAATGTTGATGCGCTCGGCATTGGCGTCGGGCAGCCGCAGACGCTCGTCGATGGCGAGCCAGTCTTGAATGGAGAGGATGCACAGCATCGACGGCGAGGTGAGGTGCCGCGAAATGATGTCGCGTGCCAGCCATCCGGGCAGCGGGTGCGGAGCCTGGTCGCCGCGGTAGAGCATGGTGCTGTAATACTCCTGCGTGCGGGCCTCGTCTTCGTCCCACCACTGGCGCAGTGTGGGCATGTCGTGCGACGAGATGGTGCACACCGAGCGGTAGGGGTTGCGCGAGAGGTGTCCGAAGCGCACTTGCGGGTCTTTGGGCATCGACTGCAGTTCGAGGCTGAGGATACGCAGTTCGTTCATCACCCATGGCACGCAGTCGGGCACCATGCCGAGGTCTTCGGCGCACACCAACATGCGGGTGGCCTGCACCAGTTTGGGCAGTTTCTTCATGGCCTCGCGATACCAGTATTGGTTGTTGCGGCGGTAGAAATAGTCGTTGTAGAGGCGGTTGAATACGAACTTATCCTTGTCGATGAGCGTTTTGTAGATGAAGTCGTACTGCACCGAGATGCGCGGGTGGAACAGCTCGGGGTTTTTATGGTCGCGCACGAAGAGCACGTCGCTGATGAGGGCATACAGTCCGTCGCGCATCCACCGCTCCTCGTCGGTCTGTGCGTCGGCGAAGGCCGCCTCCACCTTGCGCTGCGTGTCGTATTCGGGTCGCATGCGATAGAGCTCGTCTGTTTTGTGCTCCACATATTTCTCTCGCACCTCTTGTGCACGCTCCTTGAAGATGGTGTCGAGCACCCAGTCGGTGATGAAGGGCGTGGTGAACAGTTCCTCCTGGAAGTGTAGTCCGTAGGCCTCAATCTCCTCGCGCGTCATGGCGAGAGCGGGTGAGAACTGTCCTAAGAGACCGTGTACGGCATCAATGGGAATCTCCCAGATACGGAAGAAGCCGAGCACATGGTCGATGCGATAGGCGTCGAAGAATTTGGCCATGTTAGCGAACCTGCGCACCCACCAAGCACAGCCGTCGGCCACCATCTCGTCCCAGTTGTAGGTGGGGAAGCCCCAGTTTTGGCCGTTGACGGAGAAGTCGTCGGGCGGAGCCCCGGCCTGTCCGTTGAGGTTGAAGTAGCGTGGCTCCTGCCACACGTCGCATCCGTGGCGGTTCACGCCGATGGGGATATCGCCTTTGAGGATAACGCCGCGCTCGCGTGCATACTGGTGTACGGCCTGCATCTGCTCGTTGAGTATGAACTGCACGAAATAGTAGAAGGCCACCTCTTTATATGCTTTGTTGCGTGCCGAGGAGAGGGCGGCGCGGTCGTCTTCGTTCCACGTGTTGTGGTCGGGCCATTGGCTGAAGTCGGCCGTGCCGTATTTCTCGCGCAGCATGCAATATTGCGCATAGGGCACCAGCCAGTTTTTCGCCTCCTCGAAGAACCGTTTGTAGGCAGCCGAGGCCATCATCTTCTTGCCCTCTTGCACGAAGAGCAGTTGCAGGTATTCGGTCTTGGCATTGTTCACCCGCTCATAGTCAATCTGCGTCAGGGCGTTCAGTTCCTGCCGCAGGTGCTCGAAACGCTCGCGGTCGGCGGCGTCGGCGAGAGGGGGCAGCGCCGTCAGGTCGGCATACTGCGGGTGCAGTGCGAAGATGCTGATGCAGCTGTAGGGATAGGAGTCGGTCCAAGTGTGTGTGATGGTGGTGTCGTTGATAGGCAGTATTTGGAGCACCCGTTGTTGTGTATGTGCCACCCAATCAACCATTTTGCGCAGGTCGCCGAAGTCGCCCACGCCGAAGCTGGTCTCTGAGCGCAGCGAGAAGACGGGCACGAGCGTGCCGGCGCACTTGATGTCGTAGATGGGGAAATGCGCCTCGGCCAGCTCATAGACCACCACGTCGCCGTCGTTGAGTTCGGGCAGTTCGACCACACGGTTGTCGCACGTCTCCCACAGCGGGGTCACATCGACATCCTCGTCGAGCACGACGAACTTAAACTCCAGCCGGCGGTTGTCGATCTGCGAGGCATCGAGGTCGATGATCCACTCGTTGTAGTTGTGCTCGTTCATCGAGAGGGCGTTGAGCATGGCCCATCCGCCGAGAGCCTTCCCCTCGCCTACCACGGCCAGCCGCTCCTCGCGCCGGAGTTGGGGGGCGCGCACTTTCAGTCTGGCGGTGCGCAGGAAGTTATGTTTGGCCACGTGTGTCCGCTCGCGTCTGTTGACGCAGTCGGTCATTGCCGAGCTATAGAGATAGGCATTGTCGGGAATGTCTATCCAATGGTCATAGACCATGTAGTTTTGTGCTTTGGCCGCCGCCAGTTCCAGGCGATGGCCTTCCAGGGTCCATTCGCGCCGCAGTTCTTGCTCTCCGCGCACCAAGCTATAGTAATAATCGATGGCAGCGCCTATTTTCATCACGCCGTTCAGATGGCACGACCAATGCAGGCCATCGAGTGTCGTCATGCGATAGGCAGTCAGCTCCTGTTCACCGTCTGCACCTGCAGACACGTGATTCAGCACCAGTTCTTCACCGAACGTGGTCTGGTATTCCAAATGAAATTCTAAGTTCATAGCAGTTTAGTTAGTAATTATGGTGTAAAATTACTAAGAATCTGAATACCAAGGTGAAAAAAAAGCGATTCTTTTCTGAAATATCTATGCAAACGATTGCATAGGAGATAGTATGACTAGCATGACTAGTAACACTAGTAAGACCAGCCAGGCTGGTATCACTAAAAAGCGATTCTCATAGACAGCGCCGTGGGGGTCATGCTCACCTGATACTTACTGTGCTCGCCCGTGATTTTGTCGCCGAGCCAATAACCCAGTTCGGTGGTGCCGATGCCGATGGCGGCCCCGACGGCCACGTCATACCAGTGGTGGCGGTTGCGGCACACGCGGTCGATGGCCGTGAAGGCCGCCACGCCATAGCCCGCCACACTGACCCAGGGACTGATGCGGCCATACTCCTTGTGCAGGGCATGGGCGCCGGCAAAGGCGATGGCACTATGCGCTGAGGGGAAACTGCGCCGGTCGGTGCCGTCGGGGCGCGTCTCATGGATGCTATGCTTGAGCACCCATGCCGTGCCGGCTGTGAACACATACGACGCGGCGGCATTGACAGCCAAGCGTTTCCACGAACTGGCGCTCTCCACCCCTACTGCCTTGAGCACGAAGAGCGAGGCGTAGGGCACGTATTGCAGCACATCGTCGGGTCCGTCGCCGTGGTAGGCCTTGTCTTGAGCGTAGGCGCCCCACGAAAAGGCCATGAAAAATGCAGCTATCAAAAGTATTGTCCTTTTCATAGCTGCAAATATAAGGATTATTCTGCAAACAGACAAATATCAGGCAGATATTACTGTTTTACTATGGCGTGATTTCGACATAACGTTATTTCGACATATCGTTATTTCGACATAACGTCATTTCGTGATGACGACATCATCAGACGATCAATGATCACTTATCCTTGATGAGGGTCACGGCGCAGGCACCGCACACCAGCAGCACACCGGCCACAATCATCATATTGCTCTGCACGCCGCCCACCAAGTGGAGGATGACGCCTCCGAGCAGTGCAGCGACGATCTGCGGCAGACAGATGGTGCCATTGAACAAACCCAGATAAGCCCCCATGTGTCCGTAGCCTTGCAGGGCATTGGTCACGAAGGTGAAGGGCATGGCCAGCATGGCGGCCCAAGCGCAGCCGATGAGCAGGAAGGGCAGAATCTGCAAGTACTGGCCAGGACAGAACGGGATGAGCGCGAAACCGATGCCGCCCAGCACCAGACTGGCAGAATAGGCCAGTTTCGTGTTCTTGAACTGCGGCAGGATGGCAGCCCACACCACACTGCCCAAAGCCTGGATGGCATAGAGCACGCCGGTCCAGTTGCCGGCCGCTTGATAGGCTTCCGTCTTGGCATCGGCCGTACCCCACACGGTGAGCGATACGGCATCGACCACATAGGTCCACATGTAGAGGAATGCCGACCAGCAGAAGAACTGCACCAGTCCGACCTTCCAGAAGGTAGAGGGAGCGTTTTTGAGCAGTACGAACCAGTTGGCCTTGGTTTCCTTCTCCTCGCTCACGGGGTTATACATCCGATATTCCTGCGGGTTCCACTCCTTGACCTTGAAGGTGGTGTAGAGCACGCAGACGATGAGGATCAGCGCACCGATATAGAACGACCACACCACCGACGGGGGCACCACACCCTCGGGAGCCGTGTTCTGCAGTCCTACCCACGTGAACACGAAGGGGAAGAGGAATCCCACCACGCTGCCGGCGTTGCAGAGGAACGACTGTATGGAGTAGGCCTTGGCCTTCTGCTTCTCATTGACCATATCGCCCACCAGCATCTTGAAGGGTTGCATGGCCATGTTGATGCTTGTGTCGAGCAGCATGAGCATGAGCAGGCCGAAAATCATGACGGCCGACAGGGCCAGTCCGAGCGACCCGGCATTCGGCAGCAGACACATCACCGCCACTGCCACGGCGGCACCCACGAAGAGGTAGGGTATGCGCCGGCCGAAACGGCACCATGTCTTGTCGGAGAGTGTGCCCACGACAGGTTGCACGAGGATACCCATGAGCGGCGGCAGGATCCAGAAGAAACTCAGGTCGTGCGGGTCGGCCCCAAGCGTACGGAAAATACGCGAGATATTAGCACTCTGCAGCGCATACGCTATCTGCACACCGAAGAAGCCGAAACTCAGGTTCCACAGTTTCCAAAAGGATAAATCGGGTTTTTGTATCATAGCTGATTGATTGATAGATTTTTTATAGTTTTTACACACTTAATAAAATGGCGGACAGGGCACGCCCTGTCCCTACATGCGCGACGAGTATATCTCTTACCTCTCACCTCGTACTCCCCCGGATGATGAGGCGTGTGCGCACCACGCGCTTCTCGACCTTGTCGATGGGGATGACACCTTCGACCTTATTGATGAGGATGTTGGCGGCCTCTTCGCCCACCACATGTCCGCGCTGCTCCACGGTGGTGAGCATCGGGTCGCACGACACGGCACGCTGTCCGTTGGTGAATCCGCACACCGACACATCGTCGGGCACGTGCAGTCCCATGCGCTTGGCGGTGTACATGATGCCGATGGCCGTATCGTCGTTGACGGCGAAGAAAGCGTCGGGGCGGTCGTCCATGCGCAACAGCTCGGGAGTGATGAGCTCGGCATCGGCTCGGTTGTCGCAATAGCGCACATATCGGTCGTCGGGTGTGAGCCCGTGTTTGAGCAGCGCATCGCGGTATCCGTTGTACCGGTTTTTCGATATCTCCAGTTTCATCGAGGCGCCATAGAACGCGATGCGCTTGCATCCCGTCTCGATCAAGTGCTTCACTGCATTGTAGGCCCCCAGGTAGTCATCGACCACCACGCGGCTGGCATCCACGCCCGTGCAGATGCGGTCGTAGAACACCAGAGGCACGCCGCAGTCGATAAGCCGCTGGAAATGCTCGTAGCGGCTGGTATCCTTGGCCTGCGACACGATGATGCCGCACACCTTGTTTTCAAAGAACGACTGACAGATGGCCACCTCGCGCTGATACTGCTCGTCGCTCTGCGCCACCATGAGCCTGTATCCGTGCGTGGCCGCCTCCTGCTCTATGCCGCTGAGGATAGACATGAAGTAGAAGTGCGTGAACTGCGGCACGATGACCCCGATGACGTGCAGGGGCTTCAGGCGTGTGTTGCGCAGCGACTCGGCTATCATGTTAGGATAGAAATTATGTTCGCGCGCGTAAGCCTTGATGAGTTCTCTTCGCTCAGCACTGATGCGGGGACTGTCTTTGAGAGCCCTCGACACCGTAGCCACCGACACTCCGAGTGCCTGTGCTATGTCTTTCATCGTGATGGGTGTGCTGTTGTTCATCGATCAGTACGTTGCTGGCTGTCAATACCATGCGTTGATTCGTCTGCAAATTTATGCAAAAGCCTTTTACCTTGTTATTAAATGGGGTGGTTTTAAACATATTTCTCAATGCAATCGATTGCACGGCAAGAATCGCAAATTTTGTGCAAAAAAAATACAATGTAAATTGACGGTTGTTAACTTTGCACATTGAAATACAGCGGACAACTGCTGCCTAAGAAGCAAAACTATTATACTCAATATTATTTACTAACTTAATAACTAAAGTGATGAAGCAGGCAAAAAACAGAATTCCTGTCAGGATTCTGGCCCTTTTCATGGGTCTGTTCCTATCAATGGGAGCCTTTGCGCAGCAGATAGCTGTCAAGGGCCATGTGGTGGACGCCACCGGCGAGCCTGTCATTGGAGCCACTGTGCGTGTGGTGGGCACATCCACCGGCACAGTGACCGACTTTGACGGTAACTTTACGCTGAACGCCAACCAAGGCGCCACGCTCGAGGTATCTTACATCGGATACCAGACGGCAACTGTGTCGGCCTCCTCGGATGTCGTCGTGACACTGCACGAGGATGCTGAAGTGCTCAACGAAGTAGTAGTCATCGGTTATGGTACGGTGAAGAAGAGCGACCTGACCGGTGCGGTGGCAGCACTCAAGCCCGACTCGAAGAACAAGGGTCTGGTGGTGACTCCACAAGAAATGATGGCCGGTAAGATAGCCGGTGTGAACGTGACCAGCGACGGCGGTACGCCGGGCGGCAGCTCGACCATCCGCATCCGTGGCGGTTCGTCGCTGAGTGCCTCAAACAACCCGCTGATCGTCATCGACGGTGTGCCGATGGACAACAACGGTGTGAAGGGTCTGGCCAACCCTCTGGCCATGGTCAACCCTCAGGATATCGAGTCGTTCAACGTGCTGAAGAGTGCCTCTGCCACCGCCATCTACGGTAGCCGCGGTTCTAACGGTGTCATCATCATCACCACCAAGAAGGGACGCCAGGGTGCGGCCCCCAGCGTGTCGTATGCCGGCAACGTGAACATCGGTATGAAGAAGAAGACCATCGACGTGATGACCGGCGACGAGTTCCGTTCGTTTGTTGACCGTATCTTCCAAGGCGCCTCCAACCACGACGAAGCCGTGGCAGCCCTGGGCACCGCCAACACTGACTGGCAAGAAGAGATCTACCGCACGGCAGTGAGCCACGACCATAACGTGACCGTAGCCGGAGCCGTGGGCACCCTGCCCTACCGCGTGTCGCTGGGCTATACCGACCAGCAGGGTATCCTCAAGACATCTGACTTCCAGCGTTACACCGCTGCGCTGACGCTGAGTCCCTCGCTCTTCGACAACCACCTCAACATCACCCTCAACGCCAAGGGCCTGTGGGCTAAATCGCAGTATGCCGACGGCGCGGCCATCAACTCGGCCGTAGCCTTCGACCCCTCTCAGAGCGTCTATGACGAGAGTGCGACCAACTTCGGCGGCTACTTCCAGTGGCGCGGTTCAGGTGCTTCGCTCAACGACGGCAGCTGGCCCTACACCTACAACAACCTGGCCACGAAGAACCCCGTAGCCATCCTCGAACTGAAAAACGACCGCGCCATCAGCCGCTCGTTCATCGGCAGTGCCGAGTTCGACTACAAGATCCACGGTTTCGAAGACCTGCGCCTGCATGCCACCCTGGGTGCCGACATATCGAAGGGTAAGCAGTGGACCGACGTGGATCCGCGCAACGCCCTGGCCATCTACTACGGTTCGCACGGATGGGAGACCATCATGAAGCGCAACCTGACGCTCTCGACCTACGCCCAGTACTACCACGACTTCAACGATGCCGCCAAGAACCATTTCGACATCATGGCCGGTTATGAGTGGGCACACTACTGGCGCACCCAGCACAACAACTGGTGGGGCCTCTATCCCGACAGCCAGAACGACAAGAGCCTCGCAGGCACCAAGCGCAACGAGAGCTTCTACGACTACAAGACAGAGAACTACCTCGTGTCGTTCTTCGGCCGTGCCAACTGGAGCCTGATGGACCGCTACTACCTGACGGTGACCGTGCGCGACGACGGTTCGTCACGCTTCAAGGACCACTGGTCGGTGTTCCCCGCCGTGGCCTTCGCATGGAAAATCGGCGACGAGAACAAATTCCGCGAAATCTCTTGGCTCTCCGACCTCAAGCTGCGTCTTGACTGGGGTATGACCGGTCAGCAGGAGGGCATCGGCGACTACAACTACTTCCCCGTCTATCAAATCAACACGGGTGCCGCCGGCTCATACTATGACATCATCGGCGACGGTACGTTCGTACGCCCGCAAGCCTACGACCCCAACCTGAAGTGGGAGACGACCACCACCTATAATATCGGTTTGGACTGGGGCATCTTCGACCAGCGCCTCACCGGTAGCATCGACTGGTACTACCGCAAGACCACCGACCTGCTCAACGCCGCCTATGTGGCCGCAGGTTCTAACTTCCGCAATATCGTGACCACCAACATCGGTTCGATGTACAACAGTGGTGTCGAGGTAGCCCTGAGCTGGAAAGCCCTTCAGACCAAAGACTGGTACTGGACCCTCGACTACAACTTCACCTACAACAAGAACAAGATCACCAAGCTGGGTGGCGGCGACGATCCTGACTACAAAGTGCTCACGGGCGGCATCTCTGCCGGCACTGGCGGCACCATCCAGGCCCACGCCGTGGGTATGCCCGCCCGCTCGTTCCTTGTGTATCAGCAGGCCTACGACGAAGCAGGCAATCCCATCGAGGGTCAGGTGGTAGATCGCAACGGCGACGGTATGATCAGCGAGGCCGACCAGTATTTCTACAAGAACCCGATGGCCCCTGTGACCATGGGCTTCTCCTCGCGCCTGGAGTATAAGAACTGGGACTTCGGCTTTGCTCTGCGCGCCAGCATCGGCAACTACGTGTTCAACGACTTCATGGCCGGCAACAGTGCCACGGCTCCTAATATCATCTACTACAGCGGATACCTGCAGAACCGTCCCACGGAAGTGGTGCCCTTCGGCTGGCAGACCTACGATGTCGAAGCCACACACTCCGACCGCTGGGTGCAGAACGCCTCGTTCCTTAAGTGCGACAACATCACCCTGGGCTACAGCTTCGCCGACCTGTTCAAGACTGGCGGCTACCATGGTCTGAGCGGCCGTGTGTATGCCTCTGCCTCCAACGTGTTCTGCATCACCAAATACAAGGGCATCGACCCCGAGGTGTTTGGTGGTATCGACAACGGTGTCTATCCGCGTCCTATCACATTCCAACTCGGTCTGAATCTGAACTTCTAATATAATAAAGAATAAAAGTCATGAAAAGATATATCAAGACATTTGTTCCTGCGTTGGCCCTGGCGCTGACATTCGGAACGACAGCCTGCACCAGTGACCTTGATGTGGAGCCGATCGACCCCAACTTTGTGGAGCCCTCGGCCGAGCAGTTGTTCACCAAGTGCTATGCCACGATAGCCGCAGCCGGCAACGGCGGCGCCGACGGCGACAGCGACGTGGACGGTATCGACGGTGGTACCTCGGGCTACTACCGCCAGATGTGGAACGCCCAGGACCTGACCACCGACGAGGCCATCTGCGGATGGGGCGACGAGGGTATCTCCAACTTCGTGGACAACTCCTACGATGCCTCTCACCCGATGCTCCGCGGCTACTACTACCGCCTTTATACCGCCATCACGTTCTGCAACCAGTATCTGGACCAGTATGCCGAGCATGATGCCACGATGACCGCCGAGATCCGTTTCCTGCGCGCCTTCCACTACTTCCAGTTGATGGACGGCTGGGGCAACGTGCCCTTCGCTACGGAGATCAGCAGCGCAGCGCCCGAGCAGCGTTCGCGTGCCGAGATCTTCCAGTTTATCGAATCCGAACTGCTCGCCATCGAGCCGAGCCTGAGCGATGCCAAGGCCAAGAAATCGACCGACGCCAACTACGGCCGCGTGGATAAGGCCGCCTGCTGGATGCTGCTGGCCCGCCTGTACCTGAACGCCGAGGTCTATACCGGCACCGCCCAGTGGGACAAGGCCGCCGAGTATGCCAAGAAGGTGATGGACTCCGACTATAAGCTCAATACCAACGGCTCGGGCGTGTGGAGCGCCTACCAGATGCTGTTCATGGGCGACAACGGCGAGACCGACGCCGCCTACGAAATGGTCTGGCCCCTCTTGCAAGACGGTCTGCGCACCACCTCGTGGGGCACCTCGCTCTTCCTCATCGCCGGTCCGTGGCAGGAAGACATGTATGAGAACCCGCTCGACGAGAATGCCACCAACGGCACCGACGCCGCCTGGAAAGGCAACCGCGCCCGCAAGGAACTGGTGCTGAAATTCTTCCCCGACGGCAACGCACCGCTCGGCCTGCACGGCTATGAGATGACACAGGAGGCCGGCGACGACCGTGCCCTGTTCACCAGCGTGGGCGGCCGCACATTGGAGAACGCCGAACTGGGTGTGTTCACCAGCGGTTTCTCAGTGACCAAGTTCACCAACTTCAAGACCGACGGTTCGGCCGGACACGGCTCGACCCATCCCGACATGGACTGCCCGATGATGCGTAAGGCCGAGGCCTACCTCATCTATGCCGAGGCCACGGCACGCCAGAACGGCGGCAACGCCACCTCGGCCGGTGTCGATGCCCTCAACCAGTTGCGCCTGCGCGCCCATGCCTCGGGCAAATCGAGCTACACGCTCAACGACATCCTCGACGAGTGGAGCCGCGAGACCTTCTTCGAGGGCCTGCGCCGCACCTGCCTGATCCGCTTCAACAAATACGGCGGCACCACCGACTACCAGTGGTCATGGAAAGGCGGCACCTACGAGGGCCGTGACTTCTCTGCCACCCGCAACCTCTTCGCCATCCCGACGACCGACCTGACTGCCAACAGCAATCTGGTGCAGAATCCCGGATACTAACCATTATGTTGACAACAAACGAAATTAGCATACGACAATGAAAAAGATCATCAAGTCAGCATTGCTGCTATTATGCGGCGTGGTGCTGTTTACGGCATGCGAGACGGACAACGACTCCAACCCCACCCTGCTGCAGCCCACCACGTTCACGCTGAACACACCGGCCTACTCCTCGGCGCTCATCGACCTGTCTCGTGCCACCGGCATCCCCTTCACATGGTCGCAGCCCGCATACGGGTTCCCCGTGGAGGCCGAATACCAACTGGAGGCCTCGAAGGACGGCAACTTCACCGTCAACCTGAAAGACGTGGATGAAGAGCATCAGACCGACGCCAACTTCATCTCCCTGGCCGCCTATTACAACACGCCCGAAGGCGCTATCGACCCTGTGGCGCTGAACAACGCCCTCAACCAGATGAACGGCTGGAACGAAGACAACCCCGCTCCCGAGAGCACCACGGTGTATGTGCGCGCCAGCGCCACCACCAAGGGGGCACCCGTCATCTACTCCAACGTGGTGACCGTCAACGTGTCGCCCACCATGGAGGTGGTTGCCACTTATCCTGAGTTCATCTACGAAATCGGTAACGAGAGCGGCTGGAGCACCGTGCACCCGTTGGCACTTAACGGCGAAGGCACCTACCAGGCCTACATCTACCTCGACGGCGCATTCAAGTTCCGTCCGAACGAAGGCGACTGGGAAGGCGACTGGGGTCAGGATCCTGCCGGAGCCTACGGCACACTGGTCGTTGACGGCGAGGAAGACTGTAACAAGGCCGAAGGCTCGTTCCCCGACAACGTGTTCGAAGCCGGATTCTTCCAGGTGGATGTCAACACCGTGGATCTGACCTGGAGCGTGACCAAGGTAGAGAGCGTCAGCATCATCGGCGACTTCAACGGCTGGGGCGGTGATGTGGATATGGAATACAACGTGAGCGAAGGCTGCTGGGAAGCCACGACGACCGTGACCGACGGCGGACTGAAGTTCCGCATGAACCACGACTGGGCCGTGAGCTGGGGTCTGCGCGACGCGGGCAATCCCGACCTGAACGACCTGACGCAGAATAGCGGTGCCAACATCCCCGTGGCCGCCGGCACCTACAAGTTCCAACTCTATCTCAGTTATGAAGGAAACAACCGTGTGGTCATCACTGCACAGTAATGCGTAACATTATAAAACCAAAGCAATGAAAAAGTTAATATATTTAGTCGGACTTGTGCTCAGCTTCGCCAGCTGCTCCGACGACTATACCGACTGGGCCAATCCGCTGGCCAACGGTCCCGAGGACGCCAAGACCGTCGCGCTGGCCGTGACAGAGGCTCCGGCCATCGACCTTGCCACCATCGAGAATGTGGACGAAGCCACCGTGCAACTCTTTGTGCCTGAACTGGCCGTGGTGGATGAGAACGAGACCACATACGAGGTGACGCTGTGGAACGCCGACAAGACGGAGAGCGTGACCGTGACCACCGATGCCAACGGCTATGCCCCGGCAGCCGCTGTGAAAGAGGCTGTAGAATCCCTCTATGGCAAGCGCCCCGAAGCGCGCCTGATACCCATCGACGTGGTGGGCTATGTGAACGTGGGCACCATGACCTTCAAGGCTGCGGGCAGCACCACCGCCACCATCACGCCGAACGCCCCCATCATCTACGACACCTATTATGTGGTGGGCAACGTGGTGGCCAGCGCAGGCGAAGAGCTGTGGAACATCAGCTACACCGGTCTGCCCCTGACCAACGGCGGTGCTGACCCCTATGAGAACCCTGTGTTCACCGGGCGCATCCCCAACACGGCCGACGGCAGTGACGTGCAGTTCAAGCTGAACCCAGTGGGCGGCCCCGCAGACTGGTCGCTCTGCCTGGGTGCAGGTGCGGAAGAGGGCACGTTCGTCACCAACAACAAGGGTGGCAACCTCGTCATCCCCGCCGACCCCAACGCCGTGGCTTTCGACCTGACGTTCAACATGCTCGACGAGGTGTGGAGCTACAAGCCTGTCTATGGCATCGAGGATGTGTATTACATGATCGGCACGATGCAGGGCTGGAACGAGAACGACACCTCAGTACCTGTCTATAACAGCGGTGCCCCGACCAATATCGACCCCGTGTTTAAGACACGTCTGGCAGCCACCGGCAGCAACATCGCGTTCAAGCTCTGCCCCGAGTCGGGCATCGGCAGCTGGGACAGCGACTTCACCGCATCTGTCACGGGCGAGGCAGGAAAACTGTCGGCCAACAACGCCGGCGGCGACATCGTCATCGAGCATCAACTCGATGCCATCGCCTACGATGTGTGGTTCAACCTCGAGACGCTGGAATGGGGCTACCGCGCCATCAAGGGCGGCGACCTGTTCTTCGAGATCGGCAACGAGAGCGGATGGCAAACCGCGCACGCCCTGTCGCTCAAGGATGATGTGTATATCGGCTACTACTACCTCGACGGCGAGTTCAAGTTCAGACCTAATATGGACAACTGGGATAATGACCTGGAGTATGACGGCGAAGCCGAGGGTGTTACTGGCAAGGTGGCCGACAACGGCGGCACCAACATGCCGGGTCCTGATCCTGCCTTCTACAAGGTGGTGCTCAACACCAACGACATGACCTACACGCTGACACAGATCGCCACCGTGGGCGTAATTGGCGACGCCACCGCCGACGGTTGGAACAGCGACCAGGATATGACGTGGAACGCCGAAGGCAAATACTGGTATGTGGAGAACCTGCAACTGACCGACGGTAAGATCAAGTTCCGCGGCAACGACAACTGGAACGGCGACCTCGACCTGGGCGGCTCACCCAATGAGCTGTGGATTGGCGGTGGCGACATCCCCGTCACTGCCGGCACCTACGACATCTACCTCTTCCCCTCGTACAGCGGCGGCAGCCACTGTGTGATGAAGAAGAAATAAGTGGTAAGAGGTAAGAGGTGAGAGGTAAGAGACGAGTTGTTGAGCGACAGCGAAAAATAGCCTCGCGCCGGGAAAAAGAAAAGACCACCCTAAAACGGGTGGTCTTTTCTTTTTGGCTAGCTATGCAACCGTTTGCACAACGATTTAGACAAAACAAAGGAGCCAAGCGATACACCCATTTATAATAATGTGTATCTTCGCACAAAAATCAAACATACTGACGATTATGAAGAAAATTTACGCTACACTGTTTGCACTCGTGCTCACCACTGCGGTGATGGCACAGGGATGGCCCTCCAACTATCAGGGCGTGATGCTGCAAGGATTCTACTGGGACTCGTTCGCCGACTCGAAATGGACCAACCTGGAAGCACAAGCCGACGAGCTGTCGCAATACTTCACACTCGTGTGGATACCGCAGAGCGGCAAATGCAATGACAACGGATGGAACTCAATGGGCTACGACGACTACTACTGGTTTGACCAGAACTCAACCTTCGGCACCGAAGCACAGTTGCGCTCGCTCATCTCCACCTTCAAGGCCAAGGGCATCGGCACCATCGCCGACGTGGTGGTCAACCACCGTAACACCGACGGCTGGGTCACCTTCCCCGCAGAGACCTACAAGGGCGTGACCTATCAGATGCTCTCGACCGACATCTGCGCCAACGACGACGGCGGCAAGACCAAGACATGGGCCGAGGCCAACGGCTACAGCCTGAGCCCCAACAACGACTCGGGCGAGGGCTGGGACGGCATGCGCGACCTGGACCACGAAAGCACCAACGTGCAGACCTGCGTGAAGGCCTACCTCGACTTCCTGCTCCACGACCTGGGCTACACCGGATTCCGCTACGACATGGTGAAGGGATTCAAAGGTACGTATGTGGGACAATACAACCACACCGCCGGCCCCACCTACAGCGTGGGCGAATACTGGGACGGCAACAAGACTGCCGTGGAAAACTGGATCAACGCCACCAAGGTGGACGGAGCCATCCAGAGCGCCGCCTTCGACTTCCCCTTCCGCTACACCGTGCGCGATGCCGTCAATGCGGGCAGCAGTCAGCCCAACTGGGCCAAGCTCGACAACACCTCGGTGATGGCCGACACCGACTACCGCCGCTATGCCGTGACCTTCGTTGAGAACCACGACACCGAGAAGCGCTCCAACGCCGACCAAGACCCCATCCGCCGCGACACGCTGGCCGCCAACGCCTACCTGCTGGCCATGCCGGGCACGCCCTGCGTCTTCTACAAACACTGGAAAGACTGTAAGAGCGACATCGCCGCGATGATCAACGTGCGCCAGTTTGCCGGCATCCACAACCAGAGCACCTACACCAAATACAGCGGCGACGCCACACACTACGCCGTCATGACCCGTGGTGCCAACTGCGAAATGCTGTGCGTGGTGGGCGACGTGACGAAATACACACCCACCAGCCGCTGGATAGCCGTGGCCGACGGCTACCACTACCGCTACTACCTGCCCAACACCGCCAACACCGCCTGGATCAGTCTGGCATCAGGCACCTACATGGGCGCACAGACCGCCACGCTGACCGCCGTGACACGCGACGACGCACAGATAGTCTATACCACCGACGGCACCACACCCACCGCCGCCAGCACCAAGGCAGCGTCGGGCGCCACAGTGACCATACCCACAGGCACCACCACACTGACCGCCGGACTGCTCATCGGCGGCACCGTGACGGGCATCGTGAGCCAGACATACACCATCATCGACTTCCAGCCCTTCGACATCGACATCTATGTGAACACCGACCAGGTGGGCTGGAGCAACGTCAACTTCTGGACATGGGGCGGCGACGGGTCGCACAGTCCGAAGAACAGCTCATGGCCGGGCGACAAGGTGAGCACCACGGTGAGCATCGACGGCAAAAACTGGTATAAGAAGACCTTCACCATCAACGCCCCCGACGACTGCATCAACTTCGTGTTCAGCACCGGCACCGGCAGTCCGCAGACCGTTGACATCAACGACATCAAGGAGACCACCTACTTTGAGGTATCGTCGGCCACCGAGGGCGGCAAGAACCTGGTCAACGTAGTGAACACCGGCATTGCCGAGGTGCAGACCGAGCGCAAGCCCGCAGCCCAAGGCATCATCTACAACCTGCAAGGACGCCGAGTAAGTCACCCCACTCACGGCATCTATATCCGCGACGGAAAGAAATTCGTGGTGAAGTGACAAACAGCCATACACACAGCAAGTGAGTCAAAACACTTGGATTTCTCTTTAACAACGGATTTCACGGATTTCACGGATTTACAATTTGCTGACTCAGCAACAATAAAAATCCGCGAAATCCGTGAAATCTGTTGACGGTTTAATATGAAGTGCCCTCTTTTTATGCCATTACATTTGCCACAGTCAACAAAAAGAAGTAATTTTGCAGCACACTTAAAAAATACAGACTACATGAAACACCTCTTTACGCTATTGCTGACATGGTGTCTGACCATGCCCCTCGCCACCCACGCACAGACGAAATACGTGGGAGGCGACATCTCGCTGCTGCCCTCGTATGAAGCCAACGGCGCACAGTATAAAGACCAGAACGGCAACGCCATCACGGGCGGCATGCTGCCCTACTTCAAGGCACAGGGCATGAACGCCATGCGCGTGCGCCTGTTCGTCGATCCGACAAAAGCACCCGCCGACGAGAAAGAACAGGGTGTGCGCCAAGACCTGGAATACGTGAAGGCCCTGGGCAAACAGATCAAGGACGCAGGCATGCAGCTGATGCTCGACTTCCACTACTCCGACTCATGGGCCGACCCCGTGAAGCAGTTTACGCCCGACGCCTGGAAGAACATGACCGACGACGAGCTCTACACCCAGATCTATGAATACACCAAAGACGTGCTTCAGCAGATGAAAGCCGCCGGCGCCACGCCCGACTTCATCCAGACGGGCAACGAGATCAGCTACGGCATGCTGTGGGGAGCGAGAAACGCCTCGGCATCGTCGCTGAAGAAATGCTGGACCGACCAGGACGCCAACTGGGAACGCTTCACCACACTGCTGAAACGCGCCGGACAAGCCTGCCGCGAGGAGTGCCCCGAGGCCAAGATTGTGATTCATACCGAGCGTGTGGCGCGCGTGGCCGTGCTCACCGCCTTCTACGACAAGATGGCCACGTTTGGCGTGGATTACGACATCATCGGACTGAGCTACTATCCCTACTACCACGGCAAGCTGGCCACACTCAACAGCGTGCTCACCATCCTCGAGGGACGCTACGACAAAGACATCATGATCGTAGAGACAGGCTATTACCACGACTGGCAGCCCGAAGACATCTCGAGCGAGAACGACCTCTCGGCCACCTACCCCATCAACGGCGAGGGACAGAAAAAATTCACCCAGGCGCTCATCGACATGCTCAACAAGCACGAGCGGGTGACGGGACTGTTCTGGTGGTTTATGGAAGCCAATGAATACGGCCTGAACTGGAACACCCACCGCGTGACCCACGACTGGTACAACGCAGGACTGTTCGACAACCAGACGGGCCGGGCCGAGCCTGCCCTCTACACCCTGAAGGAATTTCTCGGCGAGCAGGCCCACGTCACAGAGTTAGGCACCGAGGCCGGCACACAGCCTCAGGCCGTCTATACCCTCGACGGCCGCCGTCTGGGCACCGACGCTACCGCCCTGCCCCACGGCATCTACATCATCGGCAAAAAGAAAATGGTGAAATAAACGGATTTCACTTGTCCTCCCTATTCAACAACGGATTTCACGGATGATACGGATTCTTGTTATTGCTGATTATCAGCAAATTGTAAATCCGTATCATCCGTGAAATCCGTGAAATCCGTTGTCTCTATTCCCTGACGATTACCTTGCGGCCGTTTTGGATATAGATGCCCTTGGCGGGGTGGTTGACACGCATGCCTTGAAGGTTGTAGGCAGGTGCGGAATCCGAGTCAGAGGCTTTGGGGGTGGTGATGGCCGACGTCTCCTTGTTCCACGTGTATTCAGCCTCATGGATATGCTCCATCACGGCGCTGAGGTCTTCGTCGGTAGCCAGCACCGTGGTGTTGTCCTTGGTGCGAGTGAAGGTGCAGCCGTTGATGAACTTAATGTCACGGCAGAAGAACAGCCTGACGCCGTTGCGGTGCGATATCTGCACATTGTCGAACGTCACGTCATAGACATAGCTCTCGGGGCGGCCGGCGATTTGTATGCCATTATATTTCTTGTCATTGCTGTTTTTGTTTCCCTTATATCCCGATGCCGTGACATTCTGTATCAGGATGTTATGAAACTCTGGAGTGGTCGCGGTCTTCGTCTGCGCCTCGGCCGTGAGGTCGGGCGTGTTGTCATACCATGCCGTCATGCTGATGGGGCACTCCACATTCGTCATGGTGCAGTTGCGGAAGATGATGTCGTGCACATCGCCGCTGCGGTCCGTGTTCGACTTCAAGCGGAATCCGCAGTCGGTGCCGTCGAAGGTGATGTCTTCGTAGATGATGTGGTGCATATTGGTGGTGTAGCTGCCCAGCGAGGCACCGTGCCCGGCTTTGAACTGGCAGTTCCACACGTGCACATACTGCGCATTGCTGTCGGTCACCACATTGTCGTCGCCTGTGTCGATGGTGCAACGATAGATATTGACATATTGCGTCCACACGGGAATGCCGTCGGTATTGTGCGAGGGCGTGCTCGCCGAGGATGAGGGGTTGACGATCTCCAGGTCGTGCACGGTAACATGTGCCCCGCGTCCCGACTGCCCCACGGTGAGGTTGGTGCCGGGCGCATTCTGTATGCGGAAGTTGCGGAAGAGGAAACGGCCGCCGTTCTCGAAGCGTATCATAGCCCCGCGCTTCACGCCCGACGCCTTATAGTTGGCCCACCACGGTCCGCCCTGTCCGTCGAGCACGGAAGTAGGTCCTTCGCCCTCGACGACCACATCGTAGGGTGTGCCTTTGTGCTTGATGAAGTTATTGCCGGCGGTGGTGCTGCGGTCGCCGTATGCCAGCCATTTCAGCGTGGCTCCGGCGCAGAGGTGCAGCACCGTCTTGGAACCCACTTG
This sequence comes from uncultured Prevotellaceae bacterium, assembly GCA_947165505.1. Taxonomy (GTDB): domain Bacteria; phylum Bacteroidota; class Bacteroidia; order Bacteroidales; family Bacteroidaceae; genus Prevotella. The sequence continues at coordinate 106,951 of CAMVAT010000001.1, forward strand.
GATGGTATTGCTCAGCCACTCGCCGGCAGGAATGACCACCATGCCGCCGCCCGCGGCGGCCGCCTTGTCGAGTGCTGCCTGAATAGCCTTCGTATTGTCGGCCGAGGAGGTGGAAGCGCCAAACTGCGCGTCGTTGATGTAGAAGGTGTTGTCGGCCGTGAATGCGGGCAGGTTTTTAGGCAGATCGACCTCTTTCCATCCCTCAGGTGTGTTTTTGTCGGCCATTTCAGCCTCGAGCGAGAAGCTGATGGTTTGCGCCATCGCGGCAGAGCCGCCGACGGTCGCCATTGCTATGAGCAGCAACAGTTGAGTAAATCGTTTCATTGTCGTAAAATATTTATTTGATTTGTTTAGTGATATGGCATGTCTGGTCGCAATACTCCACGACGGCGGGCCGGTGTGTGATGAAGATGACCGTTTTGTCGTGTGTGGCGAGTATATTATGCAGCAGTTGCCGTTCGGTGTCGGGGTCGAGGGCGCTTGTGGCCTCGTCGAACAAGAGTATATTACGGTTGCGCAGCAGTGCGCGCGCTATTGATATGCGCTGAGCCTGTCCCTCGCTCAGTCCGCCACCCGACTCCGCGCAACTGGCATCCAACCCGTCGGGCAGGTCGAAGACGAAGTCGGCGCAGCTCACGTGCAGCGCCTCGCGCATCTCCTCGTCGGTAGCGTCGAGCTTGCCCAGTCGCAGATTGTCGCGTATGGTGCCGCTCATGAGCGTGTTGCCTTGCGGCACATAGACGAAATTGCACCGCATGCGCGGCGACAGTTCCTCGGCCCGTTCGCCGTTGTACAGTTCCACCTTGCCCTGCTGCGGACGTAGCAGCGCCAGCAGCAAACGCACCAGTGTGGTCTTGCCGGCTCCTGTCTCGCCCAGGATGGCCGTACAACTGCCCGGCGGGAAGTCGAACGACATCTGGTGAATCACATCCCCCTCTTTGTCGCTGTAGGCATACGACACATCCGTCAGCCGTACGCCGCAGGGCGGATCAAACGCGATCGGGTCGCCCTGCTCCTCGAGCGGGTTCTCCTCCAGTTCCATCAGTCGTTCGGCCGCGGTGAAGACCGATACGAAGGCCGGTATCAACTTCGTCAGGCTGCGTGCGGGTCCTTGCACCTTGTTGACCAGTTGCAGGAAGGCCGTCATGCCGCCGAAGGTGAGCGTATGGTCGGCCAGCCGCAATGCGCTCCAGAGGAAGGCCACCAGATAGCCGAGTGCGAAGCCGAAATTCAAGATCAGGTTGGAAAAGACAGAGAAGGCCGTGCGCTTCACCACATGATGCCGCAGTTCGCTCTGTGTGTTCTCCAGTTTATCGACCATGGCCGTGTCGCTCTCCAGTGTCTTGATGAGCATACGGTTTTGGATGGTCTCTTGCAGCACGCTCTGCACCTTACTGTCGCTGTCGCGCACCTGACGTGTGAGCTGCCTCATCTTGCGTATATATATTTTGCTGACGATGGCAAAGAGGGGAATCATCACGACGATGATGCACGCCAGCATCTTATCCATGGAGAAGAGGTAGAAGAAAGCGCCGAAGAACATCGCCAGCACCGACAGAGTGCTGGGCACCGTCTCGGTGAGGAACCCCACCACGCTACCGACATCAAACTCAAGTCGGTTGAGCACGTCGCCGCTGTGGTGCGACTCCCGCCCGTGCCACTCAGAGCGCAGTATGCGGTCGAGCATGCGCTGCTGCATGCGGTTTTGCGCACGAATGCCGAGGATATTGCGCACCCACACACCGGCGATGCTGATGCCGAAATCGCACAGCACCAGCGCGGCCATGAGTGCCACCGACCAATAGATAGAGCCGCTGACGGTGCCCGAAGCCACATCGATGGCATGCTTCACCGCCCATACCGACGCCAGGCTGACAGCCACGCCGATGAGTCCGAGCGTGGCGTTCAATGCCGCCTGCAGCCGGTTGCCCTTCCATGCCCGCCACAACCATTTGACGGTTTGCTTGACGGTGTATTTGCTATCGGGGGCGTGCAGATAATTCTTGATTTGACGAAACATGCGAGTTGGACGCTTACGCTAAATGAGAAATGATAAATGAGAAATGATAAATGAGAAAAGCACACTCTTACCTCTGCCCCTATATTCTTTCAATGTAACTCCGCCCCCACATCATTTTGTCGCGGAGGGTGTGGAAATAGGTGTGGTCGTGTCGTTTCACCACGCGCACGGGGAAGTCGGTCTTACGTATCGAGAGCACGGTGCCCTCGGCGCACTTCTCCGACCGCCCGTCGATGGCCACGAGAAACTGATGGCTCCGGCTCTCTACCGTGAGCGATATCTCCGCATCGTCGGGAATGACCAGCGGTCGCACATTGAGGCTGTGCGGTGCCACGGGAGTGAGGCATAGCACCCCTGCCTGCGGCACGATGATGGGTCCGCCGTTCGACAGCGAGTAGGCGGTGCTGCCGGTGGGCGTGCTCACCACCAGTCCGTCGGCCTGATAGGTCACCAGATACTCGCCTCCGACGTATGCCCGTATGCTGATCATCGACGCGTTGTCGCGTTTGAGCACCGCGATGTCGTTGAGCGCATACGGACTGTGGCCGAGCAGTTGGCCGTCGGCCTCGACCTGTATGGTGCGCAGCTCGTCGATGCGGTAGCAGCCGTCGAAGATGTCGCGCAGCGCCTCCTCGACAGTGTCGGGCGCGATGGATGCGAGGAAGCCCAGCCGCCCCATGTTGACACCGATGATCGGTGTACACTTGCGTGCCACACGGCTGGCGGCACTGAGGAAAGTGCCGTCGCCCCCCATCGAGATGACGTAGTCGGCCTCGAACTGGCTGCCGCTGAACACATCGTCGGCATGTACCGTAATCTGCTGGTCGTCGGTGAGAAATCGGTGATATGCCTCTTCCATATACACCTTAGCCCCCCGCTCCGAAAGGAACGCGAGGATTTTCTGTATCGCCATCGACTTTTTCGGCTGGTAGATATTGCCGAAGATGGCAAATCGGAGTGGTTGATCTGGCTTCATTCTATATTTGTAGGTGGATAATCTATTCACGGTGCAAAATTAGAGAAAAAAAACAAGATGACAGGCCTACAGGGTCATTTTTTTCGTGTTTAGCAATGTAAAACAGCTGATACAGAACGGCAAAACACACGAAACGGCAAAAAAAAAGCGTTTCATTTGGATTTCTCTCCATTTGTTCGTATCTTTGCCTCAAAGAATCGGAACCAACTAACCATCAACAACAAGTAAAATGGCAAATGTATATTTATTCCTCGCCGAAGGCTTTGAGGAGATAGAGGCCCTGACCATGGTAGATGTGCTGCGCCGCGGCAAGCAAGACGTGCTCACCGTGAGCATCACCGACGAAGAGAAAGTGATGGGTGCGCACGCCATCACCGTCAAGGCCGACCGTGTGTGGGAAGAGATAGACTTCTCTGACGCCGATATGCTGCTGCTGCCCGGCGGCATGCCCGGCACCTCTAACCTGTGGGCCTTCCGCGAGCTGTGCGACGTGGTGCAGCGCCATGTGGAGAGCGGCAAACTGGTGGGTGCCATCTGCGCGGCTCCCATGATCTTAGGCGGCGTGGGCGTGCTGCGCGGCAGACGCCGGGCCACCTGCTATCCCGGATTCGAGCATTACCTCATCGGAGCCCGTTGCACAGACGAGGTATGCACCGTTGACGACAACATCATCACGGGCAACGGCCCCGCCGCCGCCCTGCCCTTCTCGCTGGCTGTGCTGAAAGCGCTCAAGGGCGAAGAGGTGGCCAACACCGTAGCCGAGCAGATGATGTTTAACAAACTGATGGAGAAGAAATAGCGGAATGGCCGGTATTTTCGATCAGGATGTCATGTATGTGCCCGGCGTGGGGCCCAGAAAGAAAGAGATATTAAGCAAAGAGCTGAATATCAATACCTTTGGCGACCTGATAGAATACTACCCCTATAAGTATGTGGACCGTAGCCGCATCTACCGCTCGGATGAGCTGTCGCCCGACATGCCGTTTGTGCAACTGAAGGGTAAGATCCTCAGTTTTGAGGAGTTTGACATGGGCCCGCGCAAGAAACGCGTCATCGCCCATTTCTACGACGGCGGACGGGTGGTCGATTTGGTATGGTTCACACGCGCGCAATACATCACAAAAAGCTACAAGGTCAACACCGAGTATATCATCTTCGGCAAGCCCACCGTCTTCAACAGCCGTTTCCAAATCGCTCACCCCGAAGTGGAAGAGGCCGGAGAGCTGCAGCTCTCAACCATGGGAATGCAGCCCTACTACAACACGACGGAGAAGATGAAGAACAGCGGCCTGACCTCGCGCAGCATCGAGCGTGTGGTGAAGAACATGCTCGAGCGCATCCCTGCGCCTATCGACGAGACGCTGCCGCCGTTTATCACCGCCCGCCTGCACTTGGTGTCGCGCGACGAGGCACTGCGCCACGTGCACTACCCCCACGACACCGACGAGATGCAGCGCGCACGGCTCAGACTGAAGTTCGAGGAGCTGTTTTACGTGCAGCTCAACATCCTGCGCTACGCTGCCGACCAGCGCCGCAAATACCGCGGCTATGTGTTCGCCCGTGTGGGACAACTCTTCAACACGTTTTTCAGCGACCACCTGCCCTTCACGCTCACCAACGCCCAGAAGCGCGTCATCCGCGAGATACGGCGCGACATGGGCAGCGGCCGGCAGATGAACCGTCTGTTGCAAGGTGATGTGGGGTCGGGCAAGACGCTCGTGGCACTCATGTCGATGCTCATCGCGCTCGACAACGGCTACCAGGCGTGCATCATGGCCCCCACAGAGATTTTGGCGGAGCAGCATCTGCAGACCATCCGTGCCTTTCTGGGCGACATGCCCATCCGTGTGGAACTGCTCACAGGCATCGTCAAAGGCAAGCGACGGCAGGAAGTGCTCGACGGCCTGGCCGACGGCAGCGTGCAGATACTTGTGGGCACCCATGCCATCATCGAAGACCCCGTGCAATTTCTCCAGCTCGGCTTCGCCGTGGTAGATGAGCAGCACCGCTTCGGCGTGGCCCAGCGCGCCAAACTGTGGGCCAAGAGCGACAACCCGCCTCATGTGCTCGTGATGACAGCCACCCCCATCCCCCGCACCCTGGCCATGACCATCTACGGCGACCTGGACGTGAGCGTGATCGACGAACTGCCACCCGGGCGCAAGCCCATACAGACGGAGCACCGCTACGACAACCAGATCACGTCGCTCTACGAGAGCATCCGCCGGCAGGTGCGCATGGGCCGGCAGATTTACATCGTCTTCCCCCTCATTAAGGAGAGCGAGAAGATGGACTTGAAGAACCTGGAAGAGGGTTTTGAGGCCCTTCAGGAGGTGTTTGCCGAATTTCGCCTGAGCAAGGTTCACGGCAAGATGAAAGCCAAGGACAAGGAAGAGGAGATGACGCGTTTTGTGAAGGGCGAGACGCAGATACTCGTGGCCACCACAGTGATAGAAGTGGGCGTGAATGTGCCCAATGCCTCGGTGATGGTCATCCTCGACGCACAGCGCTTCGGACTGTCGCAGTTGCACCAGTTGCGCGGCCGCGTGGGCCGTGGCGCCGACCAGTCGTACTGCATCCTCGTCACACCCTACCAACTGAGCAAGGAGACGCGCCGCCGCATCGACATCATGTGCGACACCAACGACGGATTTCAGATAGCCGAGGCCGACCTGAAGCTACGCGGTCCGGGCGACTTGGAGGGCACCCAACAGAGCGGCATGGCCTTCGACCTGAAGATAGCCGACATCGCACGCGACGGCCAGATTGTGCAGATGGCCCGCGACGAGGCCCAGCAGATCATCGACCGCGACCCCACCTGCGAGCGCCCTGAGTATGCGATGCTCTGGCAGCGCCTGACAGAACTGCGCAAGACCAACATCAACTGGGGAGCTATCTCATAATTAAGAGGTGAGAGGTAAGAGGTAAGAGGTGAGAGAATAGTTTGGGGGCAGGGGGCAAGGGGCAAGGGGCAGGAGATGTGTTCGCCAGTTGTAGGGGCGGGTCACTAAACGACCCAACAACCAAACGACTAAAAATCTAAATGTGTGTTAAAGCGACACTAAAGTCTGTTAATCGTGCTTTTTTTATATGATTATGCTATACCTTTGCACGCAGAAACGTGAGATAGTGACGATTTTCTCATGGAAATAATCGGTGTTTGTCTTTTTTTCGCCCGAGTATTTTCGAGAGATAAACCCTTTGGAAGTCACTCTAAGCAATTAAACAACAGGCTATGCATTTAACAAAAAAAATAAAAACACTCGCATTGTCGTCAATCGTATTATTGGCGGCAACACCAGTAATGGGTCAAGACCTCTTAGCACGTCAGGCCCCAGTTGACAAGAAAGTTAGAGCCGTTGACACCTTGGCACTCCAAAGCATCATGGAGCGCGAAGAGGCTGCCTCTCCTGCTGCTTCCCTCTATCAAGATTGGGATAATCGCTATGCACACAAAGCCACCGAACTGCCTGAGACGTACCGCATCGACCTGCGCGACTTCTGCATGCCCACACCGAGCCGTGTGATCACCTCCAATTTCGGAGCACGCTGGGGCCGCATGCACAAGGGCCTTGACATCAAGGTGTATATTGGCGACACCATCCGCGCCGCCTTCTCCGGCAAAGTGCGTGTGGTGAAATATGAGGCCAAGGGCTATGGCAACTATGTGGTGATACGCCACCACAACGGTCTGGAGACCATCTACGGGCACATGTCGAAACAACTGGTGCGTGAGAACCAAGTGGTTCGCGCAGGCGATCCCATCGGTCTGGGCGGCAACACCGGCCGCAGCACCGGTTCGCACCTGCACTTCGAGACACGCCTCTGCGGCGTAGCCCTCAACCCCGCCCTCTTCTTCGACTTCAAGGCACAAGACGTGACGGGCGACTTCTATACCTTCCGCAAGAGCACCATCGACCGCGAGTCGGCTCAGGCCACGCGTCTGCGCGGCAAGAACGACGGTGGCGGCTATCGCCAGGAGGATGTCACCGGCCGTGCCAGCAGCACAGCCCAGCAGAGCCAGCAGCGCAGCAGCGGCGCCGCCCGGTTCCATAAGGTGCAAGCCGGCGAGACGGCTTACTCTATCGCCCGCAAGTACAATATCTCTGTCGAGAAACTGGCTGAGATGAACCATCTGGGTAAGGATCTGCGCATCCGTCCCGGACAATTGTTGAAATACTCATAACTCATAACCCATATTTCAAAGAACACATCAAAAAAGAGTGCCAGACCTCTCCGTGAGGCCTGGCACTTGTTTTTTCGTCAAGGGGGCAAGGGGCTGGGAGTAGGAGAAATGCTACTCACTGGGGGCTGCCAGCCAAGAGACCCCTATTCCAGCGGTTTGGCGGGCATGGCCGTTTTCTGCGTGGGTGCCTCCATCTTCTTCTGAGCGGGAGCCTCCACCTTTCTCGCCTGACCCTCGGGGCGCTGCACACGTCGGCGGTCGGGGCGCTGTGCGGGCGTCACGGTGCGAGCCGGTGTCACGGTGCGAGCCGGTGTCACAGTACGAGCCGGTGCCATGGTGCCATCAACCTTCTTCATCTCGCCAGTAGTCACCCGGTCGGCATCTGTCGGCTTTTTCACTTTCGTATTGGTCTGTACACGCTCCTGCGCACTCACCTGAGTGGAGAAACACAACATACCAGCCACGAGGGCGGCCATCATCATCACTTTTTTCATTTTCAGATTGGTTTTTAATGGTTGAACAATTGTCGTATCACAAACCATCCGTGCATCAGCACGGTGGTACATAGTCCGTAGTGCCGCCGCATGACCTGAAACCGCTCTTTGAGCGAGTCGCGGTGGTGTGCCGTGGTCTGTCCGCCCTCGAGGAAGAGGGCCGTCACATCGCCCACGGGCGTGAGCGCGGCATTCGTGCGTTGCGCCTCTTTCATCACCCGTATGCACCAGTCAACGTCGGCAGAGTAGCGGTAGCGGGTGTCGTAGCGTATATGGCGTGCGATGTCGGTGCGCGCGAAGAACGCCTGATGGCACACCAGCATGCCGTGGCGGAACGAGCGCCAGGAGAGTTGCCGGGGCGGTCGGAGCCGCCGTGGTCCGAGGTCATGCCCCTCGCTGTCAATCAGGTGTGTGTCGCCATAGATGACCGCGGGCAGTTGTCCGTCGCCGGCCGCCATGGCCGTGGCCGCCACCCGTTCGAGCGTATCGTCGCCTGCGAACCGGTCGCCCGCATTCAGGAAGACGACATAGTGGCCCGTGGCTTTGGCCAGCCCTTTGTTCATCGCATCATAGAGCCCCTTGTCAGATTCCGAGCAGATCACCACCTGATGCGGGGAGCCGGCGTGGGCGCAATCGTCACGATAACGCTCGGCGATAGCCAGCGTGCCGTCGGTCGAGGCACCGTCGATGATGAGGTGCTCCACAGCCTCGTACGTCTGCCGGGCCACGCTGTCGAGCGTGGGCTGCAGCACCTGTGCCGCCTGCCACGTGACGGTGACCACCGTGATGGTGATCATATCTTGTAGTTTTTGAAAGCCAGCGCGTGGTTGTACACCTCGATATATTTCAAGGCCACGGTATGCTGCGAATAGGATGTAGCCACCTTCTTGATGGCGCTATCGCTCAGCGCCTCGCGGTCGGCCTCTTTCATCACCCAGTAGATACCCTTAGCCAGGTCAGACGAGTCGCGGTAGTCTGCCACATAGCCATTCTTCTCATGGTCTATCTCCTCGGTGATGCCGCCCACTTTGAATCCCACGCAGGGCACGCCGCACGCCATGGCCTCCATGACGGTGTTGGGCAGGTTGTCTTCCAAGGATGGCAGCACAAACACATCAGCAGAATTATATACATCGACGATTTTCTTCTCGTCGCTCACATAGCCGAGCGGATAAGCGGGCAGCCGCAGATGTCCGGTGAAGTCTTCAGAGTGCCCTCCGAGGATAGCCACAGCCGTATCTTCTTTCATCTCGGGATGCTCAGCGGTGAGTTTGTCGATAGCCTCGATCATGAAGTCCATGCCCTTGCGCCTGTCGTTGACCCGTTGCGACACGAAGAGGATGATGCGCTTATCGAGAGGCAGTCCGGCGCGTTTGCGTGCCTCCTGCTGGTCTTTCTTGCAGAAGACCCGGGTGTCGATGGGGTTAGGTATGGCCGTGACCTGCTGTCCTGTGAGCAGAGCGCTCTTTTTGGCGAGTCCTTCGAGCCACCGGCTGCACGTGACGAACGAGATATGCTGTCCGTCGAGCATAGCCTCCTTTTTCTTCCACACGCGGTAAGCCAAGTCTTTCGGACCGCCTTTGTCGGGCAGCATCTTACAGTTGCGGCATGTAGAGGTGTAGGCCTTGCACCCCTGCGTATAATGGCAGATGGCGGTGGCGGGCCATGCGTCGTGCATGGTCCACACCACGGGTTTGCCCGACTCTAAGATTTTTCTGATGCCCGCGATGGAGAGCATCCCCTGATTGATCCAGTTGAGGTGTATGATATCAGCCTCTTTAAATTCACGCAGGTTGGTGATGTCGTAACCCGTATTGGCGATGTCGATTTCAAAAAGGCGGTTGCGCGAGAGATGCAGGTTCCAATAGACCGTCCACCGCTCCCAAAGGAATTTCAGACTTCCGACCAGGCCTTTGCCCAGTCCTACTACGGTGATTTGGTCGGTGTCTTTGTCGCGCACCAACATCTTCGCTTTCACCCCGTTATTATTGAGCGCTTCCATCAGTCGGTTGGCAGCCAATGCGGCTCCGCCTGTCCGCTCACTGGTATTAACAATCAGAACTCTCATAATTTCGATTTTTTCAATACGACAAAGATACGGAAAAATGCTGTTTGCACAAAAAAAATCGCAAAAAAAATCGCTGTTTGCGCACACAACGCTTGATTTAAATCAAGAATGAGCGTATTTTTACGAAAAATGAGGTAAAAAGTATTGCAAAGGGCTCGTTTTCGTTGTACCTTTGCAGTGTCAAAAGGTTAATAGATTGTTTAGGTTAGTAGTAATAGATTTAGGTTTTTAGTTATTAGGTTTAAGGTAATTAAATTAAGATTGTTTAATTGGACAACAATGGAGGCCGTGAGGTTTTCATTGATTTTTGAAAAGGATTTTTAGTTAAACATAGGCTCGTGCGCCACAGCTCGCTGAGAGTTGCGGCGCACTTTTTTAGCACGTTTTTTTCAGGATGGGCGGTCAGGCAGCAAATATCACTTCACCCTGACGATTTTTGCCCGGTCGATGGTGCGGCGGTCGGCACTAATGTTCATGCCCACGGCATAGACGGGGCGCGTATCGGCGGCGAAGCGCACGGCATAGTCCTTGGCGATGATCTGGTCGGTGGCCTCCTCGGCGCTCTTATTGTATTATAAGAGCCACATGATTGCCGTTGGTAAGGGCAGTGGTCAACACGTTGGTTTCTTCCACGCGGTCGCAGAAGTAATGCGGTGACAGATAGCCACTGGTGACGAACGGATTGGTAATAGTCATAACAGCAAAAAGGTTGTTCAGTTTGAATTATGCAAAGATAATTATAATCTTATTATAAAGCAAACTTTCCGCTGTTTTTTTCATCATTTCATCATAATTGGTTTTTGCTACACTATACAAACAACAATCCATTTTTTATCAATTGAAATGTCGGATGAACCAAATTTTGTTCTCTTATTTGGCTAAAACCATGTATCACATGATGAAATAGCCAAATAAAAAGATGTCCAACGAATGGCAAATCTATATTATATTCGGCTTTTTGTGTTAAATATTGCAAGTTTTAGCCGAATATAAGGATGTTTTTTGTTGTCTTTGCATTGCTAATCAACAGGATGCCCCGACTGGCAGAAGAGACAAAGACCCGAAAGGCAGTGCAGGCTATACTTATTACCACATACGGACTGAAACAGAACGAGTATTCAGACATCGTGCAATCTGTGGTTACGATGAACGACCTGTTTTTAGAGTGAGACTCGTCAGGTTTACGACCAGTTTTTCGTCTTATGGCCGATTAAGAATTTCTAATCCAACTTTCGCAAGTGCTCTATGTCTTCGCAGTTAAAGTAGCTAAGTAGTTATCGCTCCGCTCGTCCTTCGGACAGTAGTGAAGCCATTACTTCTATAGGCTGCATCCTATAGTCTGTTGTCTGCCACCAGACATTTAGTTTAACTACATAACTACAGACAACTTAACTACTTCAAAAAGTTGAATAATATCGTTATAGAACAAGGTTTTCTCTGTTTTTTCATAAAAATATGATTTCCGCGAATAGCTAATAGCGGCCCACTAATCTTTCGCATACTGTATCACTGAGCTGCGGTGAACGACATGGATTGTACGCAATTTGCACTTTTCTCACCTTGGCTTACAGGGCATGTCTATTGCTTATTATTTGTTTTAAAGGTCAATGCTATTTGGTGTCTGATAGACACAATGATTAAAGATAAGATTGGCATTACAACCACCTAAAGAACGAACATTATCAATTTGATTCTTTATGTATGAGATAGTGTCCATGTCCTTGTAATAAACTCGGTTTATGGGTGCATCTGTTCCAAATAAAACTTTTTCCATTAGACCTCCATTCAAAATTTTATGTAAATCGCACATTGGCATAAACGCGGTGTCAACGAAAGCATTTGAACATTTATTCATTATTTCAATGGCTTCATCTACAGGCCGGCCATGAGCCAGCACAAATGTCAAGTCATTATTATTCTGAATAATTTCTGCAAACTTTCCTGCATGGCAATTTTCAAAATTTCCTGTATGCAATAGGACAGGAACTTTCAGCTTTTTAGCAACGCCCAAACCACGCTCCACCAATTTTTCATTATGCGCCCACTCTGGATGAGCCCCCCAATGCATTTTTATCCCCCTCCATCTGACTTTGCTGCGCAGCATAAAAGGCAGAGCGTATCTTCTCTTCATCATTTTGGGGGTAAGCCACAAGATGGGGCATATTCGATTTCCTCCGATTCCGATGAGTTCTCGCATTTCGCGAACCACCACTTTGTAGAGTTCGGCGCAAGTTGAGGTGGAGGAAACAACAATTCCATCGACACCTGCTGCCATCTCTGAATACCACACTTCCCTTGGAGAGTGGTATCCATCAGTAAACCATCCAACATGTACATGATTGTCTATAATCATTTTACACGTACTAGTAAAAATAAAAGGAAGATAACGCTATCAATTTCCCGAATGGAATAACCCCCATGAATATACAGAAGCTAAATCATCTCACTGTTTTTATCATTTATTATTTTTTTAATTTGAGAAATTGTTTCTTTTACGCGGACAGTTATAACTTCTTCATTACCTTTCCAATGCAATAATGCTGGAGTATCTTCGTCTTGAAAACCCCATTCTACAGAATTTGGAACTAATATTGTCCTTCCCGTTTTGTAGTCATGTAACTTAATTTGTATAATTTGTGCCATAAAAGTAAATTTCTTTTAAATCTGTATAAAAAAATGCCATTTCATCATTTTTCTTTTTGCAATGTGCTGTACAGGTTTCGTTTATAAGAAAGCGTTCTAAACGTTAGTAATTCTACGCCAGTCTTATTTAACTGGCGTAGATCAAAGAATGGTAAAGGATGGAAATCTAACACCATTTAACCTTAAACCGTCAACATAGCTTACTGGCTTCTTTCACAAACACTGCATCCATCTTCACCATGGTTAGCGAAAATTGCACATTGTTTTCCACGATTCTTAGTAGGGCATCCTGCGGCATAAGAACCAGCTACTTGGTTTTTTGCGACCAATTCCACTTTTTTGTACTTTTTCATTGGTTATAAAAATATAAATTTAGCCTACCTCCTTTTTAGCGAATCGGCATTTTCTATTTATTGGTATTATCTTCAAAATAAAGAGATTTCAATAAGCCTTTAGAATGATACTCTTCAACAAGACTCTTTAAAAGGAATGCTTCATCACAAAATGCTTTACTTATTTTGAACATGTTTCCATCATTCTCATTAAAATTTCTTACAAGGCAACGAGAACAAAAATCAAATGCCTCACACTCTAAACATTGTGGGAATGATGATTCTTTTATCTTTCTTAATTCTTTTATCTTTTCACTGTTTTCCCATATCTCCTTAAGGGATTGCTTATAAACATTACCTAAGATATATCCTTGCCAACCAGCACAAGGATACACATCTCCATTTGCGGTAATACAACAATTATCATATCCGACCCCACATAGAGGCTGATTCTTAAACGCCTCAAAATCTAAAAGCATTTCCTCTGACTTAGGAATCTGTTTTAATGTGCCATTTCGATAATCAACATCATATTCAATAATGCTTCTCAACAAGGCTTCCGTTTCCTCAATTGAAAGACGTTGTTCTAGATTGTCGGTGGAAAAATCAGAACGTGCCATCATTATATAATCTGTTTGTACTCTAATATCGCGCTTTCTAGCATACTCTATAACTCCTAAATATGAATCTTTATTTGTCTTCATTATAGGACAAGAAATCTGAACTGGAATGTCTGCTTTAATCAGTTTATCTATGGCCATTTTTGTTTTCTCACAAGAACCGCTTACTGTTGTTATTTTATCGTGTACTGCAGGTTCAATAGAATAAAGAGATGTTTGCACAATAGACAAATTAGCGGCTTTTAGGATTGGAATATGCTCGTCTTTCAAAGAAATCAGATTAGACAAGACACTTATTCGTAAATCTTTTATTCTACAATACTTTATTATTTCCATTAAGTCTTTGTGCATAAATGCTTCTCCACCACTTAAAGTAATATGAATTCCACCCATCCGGGCAAACTCATCGATAAGACTAAATACTTTTTGTTTGGGCATATCGAAACCATTATTCTTTTTTTCATTAGGAATGTAACAGTGAATACATCGTTCATTACATTTGCTTGACAGCTCAAATTGTAGTGATGAAATTTTTGGACTACCTTGTATCTCTTCTAAAAAGAAATCCTGTGTACTCATTCCTATTTTTTGTGATGTCTCCTGGAAATACATACTCGTAAGTGTTTTAGGATTATTCTTTTTGTAAGAAAAATCTAAATCTTTTTCATCTATTTCTTGGATAGTTTCACCTATAATCACAAAACGATGTTTTTCGAGATCTTTGATAAAATCAATAAAGTCTTTCTCAAGCTCATCTCTTGACACCCCTTCAAAAACGGTTAAAAGATGATTGATTATAACTTCCACATCTTTTGCTTCTCTACCTATTTCTCGCAAAAAATCTGCACCAGTAGAATTGTACACGCGATCAAACTGGGTAAGCTGATTTGTTACATAACCATAACGTTCTGTATTTCTAATGAAAGTATTCTTCGATTGTCTTATATACATATCTTTTATTGTTAATGTTTTTTACTGGTAGTTTAAAGATTGAGGAATGGCGTCGCTACTCCTTCTGTCCTATTTTAAAAGAATAAAACTCATTTGATTGTTTTTCGAAAAGAGGTACGAATTCAGATTCGGTAATACATTCTGTTTTTATTATTTCTTTAACCCCACTTATTTCCCCCAAATATCTAAGCGCAACGATACTTGGGTCGGAAGACCCTTCCATCGCCACAAGAATTTCCAAAGAACGAGGAGCTTTTCCTCTTTCTGTTAACTCGACTGTAACTTTGTAAAAATACATACGTAATAAAACTAACATTATGCCTACGTCCTTTTTTGTTAGCCCCGAGTACGGACACCAATGGTTGAATCGATTCGGCTTTCTATTCGCTTCATGACAACGAGAATTGCATACTAAGGTGGGCTTATTTAATGAGATGTTCTTATCTCGCCCCACACACAACAACAGAGGTGTGAGCCTTCAGACATTCCTTATCCGAAGGTTCTGGAAATACCGTGAAAGAAAGAATGAAAATCAGCTCACACCTGTAGGGATATATATGCGAGTTGGCCATGACTTGGCATGACAGCACAATATATACACGCTACAGGAGAAGCAGCGTTCAGACTTTTACCCCTTTCTTAGTGAATTTTCCAGATTCTCGGATGGGTTCAAGCTTATAGCTCTTCTCGATGTCGGCCGTCTTTATTCAAGACGACTGTGCAAAGATAAGAGTTTTTTCTGAAAATGACTTCATTGTGAGCTGATTTTTTTCGTTATTATTGTTGTTGGCGCACACAGCACAGATGATTATCTCTTAGCGCGCGTGTGTTGGTGCAAAAATAACGGAAAATGACGGACAATGCAAGAAATCAACTGAAAAAACGACAAAGATGGATGAGATGGACGGTGTCATCCGCCGACGGATACTTCACTGACACCTCCCTCGATGCCACCGGTGTAGGAGCCGATGTCGTGGCCGTCGCGTATCAGACGCTTGGCGATGAAGGGTTGACCAACCAACACCATGGGCACTTCGAGCAAGTCGGACACGAGCAACTTACCGCCACTGACGGATTCGACACGGCAACGGCCATCGTCGGACACACGCATCACCACACGCCGCCGGGGCGGATAGCTGACGGTGACGACGGTGCCAACGGGCAAATCAACGGGAAAGACGGCACTGTTCTCGGCATCAATGACCGAGTTGCTGTCTTCGGTGCAACGGCAGAGCAGGCGCCAACTGCCATAGCCTAAGTAGCGGGCGACGACCTGAAGTGTGGACTCAGTGGGCTTTACCTCGGACAGGAGGCCGAACAGCCGCTTGAGGGTGTTCACGCCGATACGCTCGCCCGTCCGCTGTTCGATGTCTAAGGCGAGAGCGTCGAACTGTGAGGGGCGCGAGAGGTCGCACCCGATGCGCTCACGGATGAGTTTTTGGATATAGGGTGAAAGTGTCATGGTTGCACGATATGGTCGTTATGTTTCTGATTGAGTCGGTAATGGTCGATATTTGCTTGAAAGAGCGAATCAATACGCCTCATCTGTTGGTAGAGATAATTGTCGCACGGGTTGTAGGGCTTGGGGTTGCCTGTGTAGTTCATCCAATGGATGCGCATCCAGAATGGGGCTTTTCTCCTGCCATAGTCCAATGCAGCGTTTTTCATAGGCTCATAGGCCGCACGGTATGCCTCTATGCCTCCTAGTTGAAAAGGTTTCTGCGCATCAGACACAAACTGTATGAGTTTGGTCAATATCGAGTCGGTAGTGGGTTGGAACAAGGCCAACTCACGCATCTGACGGGCGCGGAAACCTGTCTTGGGTATGACATGAGGGTCGATGGTGTCGAACGTTGTGGCTGTGGCATCGTCGATAGAGATGACGGGGTGAGGGGATGCTTCGGTGGTGACGACGGGCTGAGGGGCAGCATCATTGGTGACAGGGGACCCTGTGTCCGCATCTGATGCGACTTCGCCAACTGCACCAGACAGAGCGACACTGCGCTCAACCGCCGTATCGTTGACAGCCATGCCTGATGGTGGCGGTAAGGCCTGCTCTTCTACCGCCGGGGATTTGCCGCTCCATGCCCACCATGCCCAACCTCCCAGCAACAGGAGGAGCATTGCGGCTGCCAGGGGCCACCACCGACGTGGTTTTAGCAGAGCCGCAGACAGCTGGTCGATGCTCTGATACCTCTCCGCTGCATCGGCACGACGACAACGGGCAGTCACCGACTTTCTGGCGATACCCAGCTCATCAAAAATGACACCTAAAGAATAAATGTCACTGGCGGGGGTCTTCACCGGGTCAGGGGCCGTGTAGTGCGGCGTGCCGCCTGTGGTGAAGGGGTAGCTGTCTTGATAGGCATACCCCAAGTCGATGAGCTTGACGTGACCACCTATGCGCGTCATCAAGATGTTGTCGGGCTTGAGGTCTAAATGAAGCACCCCATGCTGATGAAGGTATGCTACGGCAGACAACAGTTCGTCGATCAACTGCCGTGCATGGTCTTTCCGTGCGAAATAGCCGGGATGGAGCGACTCCCATTCGTTGAGCGTGACCCCATCGACATAGTCCATGAGGAAATAATCGTCGTGCCACTCCAGATAACGTGGAATATTGGGATGCTGCAAAACACAGCCCAGCTCAAACTCCTTTTCCAATGCCTGAAGGTATCGCTCATCGGCCGCATATTCGGGAAGCAGTTGCTTGCGCACCACCAAGCGTCCACGCTGTCGGACCAGCGTACACGTACACATCCCCCCGCTCGCCAAAAAAGAGTCGTGCGGCTGGGCGGTGGCATCATGAGGCGTTATGACAGATTCTTCAGGCATGGTTTAGGCGGTTGCATTCTGGCTCTTCTACTGACAGGTCGCTCTCGCGGAAAGCAGCGGTCAGGCAACCATGTGGTGAGACGATTATCGGGCAAAGATAATCATTATTCCACTATCCTGCAAATAAAAGACGAGATTTTAAAGAATGGCAAGTTTTTCGGGGCAGGGGACAGGGCACAGTGAGCCGACCCAACGACGTGCACTAAACGACCCGACGACCAAACGGATCAGACACACGCCCCCTACCCCCCTCTAACTTAGAGGGGGAATAAAGATGGCTGAGAACCTGGTGAGGGACGCTCATTTTGAACTTTGAACTTTATGATTACCGAACTAATGTCCAAACTCCTAAACTCCTTAACTCCCAAACTCCCAAACTCCCAAATAGAACACTAAACACTCAACACTAAACGAAAAAAGAAATGCGAACCGAAAGGTTCGCATTTCTTTTAGTATCTTACTCAGCCTTCTCCTCTGCTGCGGGAGCCTCGGCGGCTGCCTCAACGGGGGCTTCTGCCTTGGCAGAAGACTTGCGGCTACGGCGGGTCTTCTTAGCTGCCGACTTGGGAGCCTTCAGCATGTTCTCGTCGAAGTCAACCAGTTCGATGAAGCAGACAGAAGCGCCGTCGCCCTTGCGGGTGCCGAGCTTGATGATGCGGGTGTAGCCACCGGGGCGGTCGCCCACTTTCTCGGCCACGTTTTTAAACAGCTCGGTGACGGCATACTTGTTCTGCAGGTAGCTGAACACCACACGACGCGAATTGGTGGTGTCTTCCTTCGAACGGGTGATGAGCGGCTCAACATACATTTTGAGCGCCTTCGCCTTGGCGAGAGTCGTAGTGATTCTTTTGTGCATGATCAGCGAGATGGCCATGTTCGCGAGCATCGCCTGACGGTGGTCTGCAGTACGACTCAGATGGTTGAATTTCTTATTATGTCTCATTGTGAATTACTCTTGATTTAATTTGTATTTTGTAATGTCGGTTCCAAACGACAGATTCAGACTCTCGAGCAAATCATCAAGCTCTGAAAGCGATTTCTTACCGAAGTTGCGGAACTTCAAGAGGTCGGTCTTGTTGTATTGCACCAAGTCGCCGAGCGTCTCGACATCAGCCGCCTTGAGGCAGTTGAGCGCGCGCACAGAGAGGTTCATATCAACGAGACGGGTCTTGAGCAGCTGACGCATGTGGAGCACCTCCTCATCAAACTCCTGATTGCCCTCGACGTCGGGATTCTCGAGTGTGATCTTCTCGTCGCTGAAGAGCATGAAGTGATAGATGAGTGTCTTGGCGGCCTCTTTGAGCGCGTCTTTCGGGTGAATGGAACCATCCGTCGTCACCTCGAGCACCAGTTTGTCGTAGTCAGTCTTCTGCTCGACACGGTAGGGCTCAACGGTATATTTGACGTTGCGGATAGGGGTGTAGATAGAATCGATTGGAATTACGTTGACATCGGTGCAGAACTCACGATTCTCATCGGCGGGCACATAGCCGCGGCCTTTGTTGATAGTAATATCAATCTGCATCGACGCTTTGGCATCTAAATGACAAATCACCAAATCAGGGTTTAACACTTCAAATCCAGTCAGATACTTACCTATATCACCTGCTTTGAATTCGGTGGAATTCTCTACGGTGATACTAACTTTCTCGTTCTCGAATTCTTCTACTACTTGCTTGAATCGAACTTGTTTGAGATTCAAAATAATGTTGGTGACATCCTCTTTGACGCCGGGTACGGATGAGAACTCATGCTCCACACCACCTATTTTGATGGTGTTGATGGCATAGCCCTCGAGCGACGACAGGAGAATGCGGCGGAGCGAGTTTCCGATGGTGACACCGAAACCAGGCTCTAACGGACGAAATTCGAACTTGCCGAATTGGTCGTCAGCTTCCAACATTACAACTTTGTCAGGTTTTTGAAATGCTAATATCGCCATTGATTTAATGATTATTTAGAGTACAACTCAACGATTAACTGTTCCTTAATATTCTCGGGGATGTCGGCACGCTCCGGTTTGTGGAGGAATTTGCCGCTCTTCGTGTTCTCATCCCACTCGATCCAGGGGTACTTGCTGTGGTTGAAACCAGCGAGTGCTGCATCTATCACCTCAAGCGACTTTGACTTTTCGCGGACGCCGATGACCTGTCCCGGTTTGACAGAATAAGAAGGAATGTTAACCACTTGACCATCGACCACGATGTGGCGATGACCAACGAGTTGACGTGCTGCCGCGCGTGTGGGAGCGATACCCAGACGGAAGACGACGTTGTCGAGGCGGCTCTCCAGGTTCTGGAGGAGCACCTCGCCGGTGATACCGTCGGCCTTGGCAGCCTTCTCAAACATATTACGGAACTGGCGCTCAAGCACTCCGTAGGTGTACTTGGCTTTTTGCTTCTCTGCCAACATGACAGCATACTCCGACTGTTTGCGGCGACGGTTGTTGCCATGCTGTCCGGGAGGGAAGTTTCTCCGGGACAAAACTTTGTCAGCGCCGAAGATGGGTTCTCCAAAACGGCGTGCAATCTTTGATTTCGGTCCTATATATCTTGCCATAACTGTTGATATATTAAAAGATTAAAAAATTAAAAAATTAAAGGATTTAAGAATGTCCTGACGTTATGTTGTCGCGCTGTTTTTAACTTCTAATTTCTTAATCGTTTTAATGTGTTATTTATTGTTGTTGATTGGGTGCTTGAATATTATACGCGGCGGCGTTTGGGGGGGCGGCAGCCATTGTGCGGCAGCGGTGTGACATCAACGATCTCAGTGACTTCGATGCCGGCGCCATGGATGGCACGGATAGCCGACTCGCGTCCGTTTCCGGGGCCTTTGACGTATGCCTTCACCTTGCGCAGTCCCAGGTCGTAAGCCACCTTGGCGCAATCCTCGGCAGCCATCTGGGCAGCGTACGGAGTATTCTTCTTCGAGCCACGGAAGCCCATCTTACCTGCAGACGACCATGAAATGACTTGTCCCTCGCTGTTGGCCAGCGACACGATAATATTGTTGAAAGAGCTGTGGACATGCAACTGTCCGAGAGCATCAACCTTTACGTTTCTTTTTTTAGAAGTGACTGTTTTCTTTGCCATGATAATTAAAGCATTTAAATGTTGTAATCTTTTACTTCTTAATTACTTGGTAGCCTTTTTCTTATTAGCAACAGTCTTCTTCTTTCCCTTACGGGTACGGGCATTGTTTTTGGTACTCTGGCCGCGCACGGGAAGACCATTACGATGACGCACACCACGATAGCAACCGATATCCATGAGTCGCTTGATGTTCATCTGAATCTCAGAACGGAGATCACCTTCAACTTTAAACTCAGCGCCGATAATTTCGCGGATTTTAGCTGCCTGGTCATCAGTCCATTCGTTGACTTTCAGGTCACGGCTTACGCCAGCCTTGTCCAATATCTTTGCTGAACTACTTCGACCTATACCGTAGATATAAGTCAATGCGATTTCGCCACGCTTGTTCTGGGGCAAATCTACTCCAACAATTCTTATTGCCATTTTGTGTTTGAAAAAAAATAATTAGTTTGTACTTAGAATCTTAGCCCTGACGCAGTTTATACTTCGGGTTTTTCTTGTTAATCACATACAGCCTGCCCTTGCGACGCACGATTTTGCAGTCGGGGGTACGCTTTTTTAACGATGCTCTTGTCTTCATATCTTATTCAATAGTTTATTTGTATCTGAAAACGATTCTGCCCTTGGTGAGGTCGTAGGGGCTCATCTCTACTTTCACCTTGTCGCCGGGCAGTATTTTGATGTAGTGCATTCTCATTTTCCCAGAGATGTGTGCAGTGATCTGCACTTCGTTTTCCAACTCCACACGGAACATTGCGTTAGAGAGCGCCTCGATGATTGTCCCGTCCACTTCGATAGCGGATTGTTTTGCCATAAATGTCCTTGTTGCTTTAGTTTTCTATTTCTTCGAATGTTGATAAAATCTCTGCCTTTCCGCGCCTGACCGCCATGGTATGCTCGAAATGAGCTGCCGGCTTGCCGTCGCGGGTGCGTATGCTCCACCGGTCGTCGTCGAGATAAACAGCCTTGTCGCCCATGGTGATCATCGGCTCGATAGCGATGCACATGCCCGCCTTGAGCATCTTGCCGTTGCCGGCCCTGCCGTAGTTGGGCACTTGGGGTTCTTCGTGCATCTGCCGTCCGATGCCATGTCCTGTGAGCTCGCGCACCACTCCATAGCCGTAGCCCTCGCAATAGTCTTGCACCGCGGCACCGATGTCGCCGATATGCTTACCAGCCACGGCATTCTCGATACCCTTGTAGAGCGACTCTTTCGTGACACGCAAAAGCTGCTTCACCTCATCTGACACCTCGCCCACACAAAAGGTATAGGCAGAGTCGCCATTGAAGCCGTTGAGCAGCGTACCGCAGTCGATGGATATGATATCGCCCTCACGGAGCACCACCTTGTCGGATGGTATGCCATGCACCACCACGTCGTTGACAGAGGTGCAGATGGCCGCCGGAAACGGTTTCCCGTATGGGTTGGGGAAATCCTTGAAGGTGGGAATGGCTCCGTGGTCGCGAATGAACTCGTCGGCGATGCGGTCGAGTTGGAGCGTGGTGACGCCCGGTTGAATATGTTTACCTAATTCGGCAAGCGTAGCACCGACGAGTCGGTTCGCCTGCCTCATCAGGTCGATTTCATCTTCAGTCTTGAGATAGATACTCATGAAGTGAAAGGAATTAGTAAGCCGACACGCCGTTGCCGCGTGTATGTCCAGCCTTGAGCAAACCGTCGTAGTGACGCATCATCAAGTGGTTTTGTATCTGCTGCAGCGTATCGATGACCACGCCCACGAGGATGAGGAGCGAAGTGCCACCGAAGAACTGTGCGAAGCTCTGATCCACATTGAAGAGCGACACGATGGCCGGCATGATGGCGATGAAAGCGATGAAGAGCGAACCGGGCAGTGTGATGCGCGACATCACCGTGTCGATGTAGTCGGCAGTCGGTTTGCCGGGTTTCACACCCGGAATGAATCCGTTGTTGCGCTTCATGTCTTCAGCCATCTGTGTGGGGTTGAGCGTGATAGCCGTATAGAAATATGTGAAGGCGATGATGAGAATCGCGAACACGATATTATACGGCAGGCTCGTATGGTCCATCAGCTGGCTGAGGAATCCGGAGCCACCAGCAGAATACTGCACGATGGCCAGCGGGATGAACATCAAAGCCTGTGCGAAGATGATAGGCATCACGTTGGCAGCGAACAGCTTCAGAGGTATGTACTGACGTGCCCCGCCGTATGTCTTGTTGCCCTGCACGCGACGTGCGTACTGCACGGGCACCTTGCGCACTGCCTGCACGAGCAGGATAGCAGCGCAGACCACGGCAAAGAGTACGAGTATCTCGATGATGAACATCACCAGACCTCCGCCCTCGGAGTGCGACACGCGAGCGTTGAACTCCTTGAGGAACGCCTCGGGCAGGCGTGCGATGATACCGATCATGATGATGAGCGAGATACCGTTGCCCACGCCCTTGTCGGTGATACGCTCGCCGAGCCACAGGATAAACATACTACCAGCAGCCAAGATGATGGTGGCGGGCACCATGAAGGTGGTCCAGTCGAGTCCGGCGGCAAGCGCCCCACCCGACTGCATCTTCAGGTTGATGAGGTAAGAGGGAGCCTGGAAGAGCAGGATGGCCACCGTAAGGATACGGGTGTACCAGCTGATCTTCTTTCTTCCACTCTCGCCCTCACGCTGCATCTTCTGGAAATAAGGCACAGCGACAGCCAGCAGCTGCATGACGATAGATGCCGAGATGTACGGCATGATACCCAGTGCGAAGATCGACGCATGGGAGAATGCACCACCGGAGAACATATCGAGAAGGGCCATCAGTCCGTTTTCTGTCTGCTCGGTCATAGCCTTCAGTCCGGCATGGTCGATACCCGGCAGTGTGACAAACGAACCGAAACGGTATATCGCGATAAAAAGGAGGGTGATGAGAATCCGCTGACGCAGATCCTCCACCTTCCAGATGTTCTTCAGTGTCTCAATAAACTTTTTCATTTACTTAGATTATAGTTGTGATACCACCTGCTGCTTTGATCGCCTCTTCAGCGGTCTTAGAAAAGGCATGAGCCTCTACCTCGAGTTTCAGCGTGAGTTCGCCATTGCCGAGAATCTTCACCAGTTCCTTGCCATTAGTCAGGCCAGCCTCTACGAGTTCGGCGATACCGATTTTGTTGAGGTTTTTGCTCTCAGCGATACGCTGCAGAGTAGAGAGGTTGACTGCGAAATACTCCTTATGGTTGATGTTTTTGAACCCAGCCTTCGGCACGCGGCGCTGAAGCGGCATCTGACCACCTTCGAAACCAATCTTTCTCTTGTAGCCCGAACGTGCCTTGGCACCTTTGTGACCACGTGTAGAAGTGCCTCCGAGACCCGAGCCCGGTCCGCGGCCTATGCGGCGGCGAGAGTGGGTAGAGCCCTCAGCAGGTTTTAAAGTATGTAATTTCATAATTCCTGTTACAGTTTAATGATAATGATTTAATTATTCTACCACAGTTACCAGATGATGCACCTTGCGCACCATGCCCATGAGCGAGGGAGTGTCTTCCACTTCGACGGTCTGTCCTATTTTACGGAGTCCGAGAGCCTTGAGCGTGGCCTTCTGGTCTTTAGGGTAACCGATTTTGCTCTTAATCTGCTTGATTTTGATAGTTGCCATGTTTGCGTCTCCTTATCCTCTAAATACTTTGTCCATACTGATACCGCGGTCGTGAGCCACAGTATATGCGTCGCGCATCTCAGAGAGAGCCTTGATGGTGGCTTTCACGAGGTTGTGAGGGTTGGAAGAGCCTTTCGACTTGGCGAGCACATCATTGATGCCGGCGCTCTCGAGCACGGCGCGCATAGCGCCACCAGCCACCATGCCGGTACCGGCAGCGGCGGGTTTGAGGAATACTCGTGCGCCACCGTAGGCCACTTCTTTCTCGTGAGGTATGGTACCTTTGAGCACCGGCACCTTCACGAGGTTCTTCTTAGCAGCCTCAGTGCCTTTAGCGATGGCAGCTGTCACTTCGCCAGCCTTACCGAGGCCCCATCCGATGACACCGTTGCCGTCGCCGACGACCACGATGGCTGCGAATGTGAATGTACGACCACCCTTGGTCACTTTCGTGACACGGTTGATGGCCACGAGGCGGTCTTTTAACTCAACGTCACTGTTTATTTTCACTTTATTTGTTGCCATAATCGCTTAGAATTTAAGTCCTCCTTTACGTGCTGCGTCTGCCAGTTCCTTCACACGGCCATGATAGAGATAGCCGTTGCGGTCGAAGACCACCTGTTCGATGCCCGCCTCGATGGCTTTCTTAGCCACGAGCTCGCCCACCTTGGCAGCCTGCTCCTTTTTGGGCATGGCCTCCATGCCGAGCGAAGAAGCAGCGGCGAGGGTATTACCTGTCAAATCGTTAATAATCTGTACGTAAATCTGCTTGTTGGAGCGGAACACCGACATGCGGGGGCGCTCAGCCGTGCCGTTTACGCGTTTGCGAATTCTGTATTTGATTTTGATCCGTCTTTCTACTTTCTTTGTTGTCATAGTCGTAAAGAATTAAAGTTACTTAGCTGAAGCTGACTTACCAGACTTTCTGCGGATGACTTCGCCCTTGAAGAGCACACCCTTGCCCTTATAAGGCTCCGGCATACGGAAAGAACGGATTTTAGCACAGATGAGACCGAGCAACTGTTTGTCGCACGACTCGAGGACGATTTGCGGGTTCTGGTTTCTCTCAGACTTGGTCTCCACTTTCACCTCGGGGGGGAGCTGGAGGAAGATGGGGTGAGTATATCCGAGTGCGAACTCGAGCAGGTTGCCCTGGTTGGACACGCGGTAACCGACACCGATGAGCTCCATTTCCTTTTTGAATCCCTGGCTCACGCCCACGACCATGTTATTGATGAGTGCGCGGTAGAGTCCGTGGAACGCCTGTTTCTGTTTGATATTGACGGCGCTCTTCTCATCGATGGTGAATGTGATGTGTCCGTCCTCGATTTTCATGATGATCGACGAGTCCACCTTTTGCGAGAGTTCTCCCTTGGGTCCTTTGACGGTCACGACGCCGTCTTTCTGTTCTACTGTAACGCCAGCAGGAATCACGATGGGCAATTTACCTATTCTTGACATAGTCTATTCCTCCATTCGTTTAGTAGACATAGCAGAGCACCTCGCCGCCGATACGCAGCTGACTGGCCTCTTTGTCTGTCATTACACCTTGGGATGTAGATAAGATAGCGATACCTAATCCGTTAATAACTCTCGGCATGTCTTTGTATCCGGTGTATTTACGCAAACCGGGTTTAGACACTCTGGTCAGTTTTTTGATGGCATTGGTCTTTGTGACAGGGTCGTACTTCAAAGCCATTTTGATAGTACCCTGCGGACCGTCCTCAACAAACTTGTAATTGAGGATGTAGCCCTTGTCGAAGAGGATCTTGGTGATCTCTTTCTTCAAGTTTGAGGCGGGAACCTCTACCACACGGTGATGAGCCATGATGGCGTTTCTGAGCCTCGTCAGATAATCTGCTATTGGATCTGTCATAAAAAAAATGTTTAATTAATCGGGACTACCCCGACAATATTAAATAATAAAGAAACTGTTACTTGTTTACCAGCTGGCCTTTTTCACGCCGGGGATGAGGCCTGCCGAAGCCATTTCGCGGAATTGGATACGCGAGATGCCGAACTGGCGGATGTACCCTTTGGGACGGCCGGTGATTTTGCAGCGGTTGTGCAGACGGATAGGATTCGCGTTGCGGGGGATGCTCTGCAGTTTGCGTGCTGCCTCGTATGCCTCTGCCGGATCATCCGTTGTAGCGATGACTTTCTTCAGGGCTGCTCTTTTTGCAGCGTAGCGTGCCACCAGACGAGCTCTTTTCACCTCGCGGGCTTTCATTGATTCTTTTGCCATGTCAGTTAATCTTTTTTAGCGTTCTTAAACGGAAGTCCGAAAGCCTTGAGCAGTGCATATCCCTCTTCGTCGGTCTGAGCCGATGTCACGAAGGTGATGTTCATGCCCTGGATACGGTCTATCGCGTCGATATTGATTTCCGGGAAGATGATCTGCTCTTCGATGCCGAGCGTGTAGTTGCCACGTCCGTCGAGCTTGCTCTCGATACCCTTGAAGTCGCGGATACGGGGCAGAGCGATGCGCACGAGTTTCTCGAGGAACTCATACATGCGCTCTCTGCGCAGGGTCACCATGACACCGATGGGCATCTTCTTACGCAACTTGAAGTTGGCGATATCCTTCTTCGAATAGGTGGCCACGGCTTTCTGACCGGTGATGGCAGAGAGCTCGTTGATAGCCACATCGATGATTTTCTTGTCCTGTGTAGCGTCGCCGAGACCTTGGTTGACGACGATTTTCTTCAGGACAGGAATCTGCATGGCAGAAGAATAGTTGAACTGCTTCATGAGTGCCGGAGCGATCTGCTCGGCATAGATTGTCTTTAACTGTGCTGTATTCATTATTTGATCTCCTCCCCTGATTTTTTAGCGATACGTACTTTCTTTCCGTCAGCGCCGACCTTCATGCTGATGCGTGTAGCTTTTCCGCTTTTCGGGTCGATGAGGCTCAAATTAGAGACATGAATAGGAGCTTCCACCTTAGTGATGCCACCCTGCGGGTTTTTGGCAGAGGGTTTAGCGCTCTTTGTGACGATGTTGACGCCTTCGACGATGGCGCGCTGTTTGTCAGCGATGACCTTCAGCACTTTGCCAGTCTTGCCTTTATCCTCACCGGCGATGACAATCACTGTATCGTTTTTCTTGATATGTAACTTATTCATTACTGTAATCGTTTATATAAATTAAAGTACCTCGGGTGCGAGAGACACCACCTTCATGTTGACGGCACGCAGTTCTCTGGCCACGGGTCCGAAGATACGGCTTCCGCGCAGTTCGCCGGCATTATTGAGGAGCACACAGGCGTTGTCGTCGAAGCGGATATACGAACCGTCGGCGCGACGCACCTCTTTCTTGGTGCGCACGATGAGCGCCTTAGAGACAGTGCCCTTTTTCATGTCGCTTGAGGGGATGACGTTTTTCACAGCCACCACGATGATGTCGCCCACGCTGGCGTAGCGGCGGCGAGTACCGCCGAGTACTCTGATACAGAGAGCCTCACGAGCTCCACTGTTATCGCAAACTGTAAGTCTTGATTCTGCCTGTATCATAATTACTTCGCTTTTTCAATGATTTGAACTAATCTCCATCTCTTTGTTTTGCTCAGGGGGCGAGTCTCCATGATGAGTACGGTGTCGCCGATGTTGGCTTCGTTTTTCTCGTCGTGAGCATGGTATTTCTTCGTTTTCTGGACGAACTTACCATAAATCGGGTGTTTCTCTTTGAACTTAGCTGCAATAACAATGGTCTTCTCCATTTTGTTGCTGATGACGACACCCTGTCTTGTCTTTCTTAAATTTCTTGTTTCCATGTAGCCCCTTGTTATTTGTTAAGTTCTCTCTGTCGGAGGATGGTCTTCATGCGCGCGATGTCCTTTTTGATGGCTCTGATCTGCATCGGGTTCTCCAGGGGAGTGATGGCGTGGTTGAGCCTCAGCTGATGAAGTCTAGCCTCTTCGCTTTCCAGTCTCTCCACCAAGTCGTTGGTTTCGAGTTCTCTTATCTCGTTAATCTTCATACTGGTTTATGCGTTTTTGTCGTAATCACGACGTACTACAAATTTGGTTTTCACGGGCAGCTTCTGTGCTCCGAGGCGGAGAGCCTCCTTGGCCACTTCAAAACTGACACCTTCTACTTCGAAGAGGATACGCCCTGGGGTGACGGGTGCGACCCATCCTGCGGGGTCACCCTTACCTTTACCCATACGTACGTCGGCAGGTTTGCGAGTGATGGGTTTGTCGGGGAAGATTCTGATCCAGACCTGTCCCTCACGGTTCATGCGTCTGTTGACGGCCACACGGGCAGCCTCGATCTGTCGTGCGTCAATCCATTTTGCCTCAAGCGTTTTGATGCCGAACGAGCCGAAAGCCAGCTGTGTGCCTCTGTGGGCGTTGCCTTTATTGCCTCGTCCGTCTTGAGGTCTTCTATATCTTACTCTTTTTGGCTGTAACATGATAGCTTCTTACTTTTAACGGTTATTGTTTCTCTTGCGATTTCCCCGGCCAGAGCGTCCGCCACCATTGCCACGTCCCGACTGTTTCTCCTGTGTGAAGTTGGGCGTGAGATCGACGGCTCCGTAGATTTCGCCGCGGCAGATCCACACTTTGATACCGAGCAGTCCTACTTTGGTGAGTGCCTCAGCGGGGCAGTAATCGACATCAGCGCGGAAGGTGTGCAGCGGTGTGCGTCCTTCCTTGTACATCTCGCTGCGTGCGATCTCGGCTCCGTTGAGTCGTCCGGAAATCTGTACTTTGATACCCTCGGCACCGGCGCGCATGGTGTTTTGAATGGCCTGTTTGATAGCGCGTCTGTAAGCCATCTTGCCTTCCACCTGGCGAGCGATGTTGTTGGCCACGATGGTTGCGTCGAGGTCTGGTCTCTTCACCTCAAAGATATTGACCTGAATCTCTTTCTTGAAGACTTTCTTCATCTCCTTCATCAGGTTATCCACCAGTTCGCCGCCCTTGCCGATGACCACGCCGGGTCTGGAGGTGCAGATGGTGATGGTGACGAGTTTGAGAGTACGCTCAATGACGATTTTAGAGATATTGGCATTTTCGAGGCGTTTGTTGAGGTACTTACGGATTTTCTGGTCTTCCACCAGATTGTCGCCGAAGTTTTTGCCGCCGAACCAGTTTGAATCCCATCCTCTGATGATACCGAGGCGGTTGCTTATTGGATTAACTTTCTGTCCCATTCTGCTAATTATTTTTCGTCATTGTTTCTTGTATCTACGAAGAGTGTCACGTGGTTGCTGCGTTTGCGGATTCTGTATCCGCGTCCCTGCGGTGCGGGGCGCATGCGCTTCATGGTCACTCCCTCGTCAACGAAGACGGAAGTGATGTAGAGTTCGCCGTCTTCAGCTTTACGCTCATTCTTTGCTTCCCAGTTGGCGATAGCCGAGCGAAGCAATTTCTCCACGTTTTCGGATGCTGCTTTATTGGAGAATTTGAGCACGCCGAGTGCGCGGTTGACCTCCATGCCGCGAATCATATCGACGACATATCGCATTTTCCGGGGTGAAGAGGGACAGCCTTTGAGTTTGGCAAAGTACTGTGTCTTTTTGGCTTCTTTTCTTTTTTCAGCCGCAATTCTTTTTCTTGCTCCCATTATACTGTTAGATTTTTTTAATTCTGATGGTTGCCCTGTTCTTATCGTTTGTTACCGGCATGTCCACCGAACCGGCGTGTGGGTGAGAACTCGCCGAGTTTGTGTCCTACCATGTTCTCAGTGATATAGACAGGTATAAATTTGTTTCCGTTATGAACTGCAACAGTGTGTCCCACGAAGTCGGGTGAGATCATTGATGCTCTTGCCCAAGTTTTGACGACAGTTTTCTTGCCGCTTTCATTCATGGCAATGATTTTTTTCTCCAGAGCCACGTTGATGTATGGACCTTTTTTAAGTGAACGACTCATAATTTGCTCTTGTTAACTTGGTTTACTTCTTATTAGCTCTTTCGATGATATACTTGTTAGAATGCTTCTTAGGAGCTCTGGTCTTGAGTCCCTTAGCATACAAGCCATTGCGTGAGCGCGGATGTCCTCCGGACTGGCGTCCTTCACCACCACCCATCGGGTGATCGTGCGGGTTCATCACCACACCACGGTTGTGCGGGCGGCGTCCGAGCCAGCGTGAGCGTCCGGCCTTACCCGACTGCTCGAGCGCATGGTCTGAGTTGCCCACGCTACCCACAGTAGCCTTACAAGCAGAGAGGATCTTACGAGTCTCGCCAGAAGGGAGTTTAATCACACAGTAACTGCCTTCACGAGAAGTCAACTGAGCAAAGTTACCAGCCGAACGAACGAGCAGAGCACCCTGTCCGGGACGGAGTTCAATGTTGTGAATCACCGTACCCACGGGTATGTTGGCAAGAGGAAGTGCGTTACCCACCTCAGGAGCGGCATCGGGTCCTGAGAGGAGCTGCTGTCCGACCTGCAGTCCGTTAGGAGCAATAATGTAACGTTTTTCACCATCAGCATAGAAGAGCAGAGCGATACGAGCCGAACGGTTAGGATCGTATTCGATAGTCTTCACTACAGCTGGAACACCATCTTTCTCACGTTTAAAGTCGATGAAGCGGTATTTTCTCTTATGACCTCCGCCAAGGTAGCGGGTGGTCATTTTTCCGGTGTTGTTTCGACCGCCGGTAGAGTATTTACCGAAAACGAGAGACTTCTCTGGTACGGATGCAGTAATATCCTCGAACGTACCAATAATTTTGTGTCTTTGTCCCGGAGTGACCGGTTTTAATTTACGTACTGCCATTTCTTATTTAAATATTGCTGTAAAAATCAATTGTTTCTCCCTCTTTGAGGGTGACGATGGCCTTTTTGAAAGCGCTCTTGTGTCCGCGGATGAGTCCGGCCTTGGTGTAGCGCTGCGAGCGTTTGCCCATATAGCGCATGGTCCGCACATCGGTCACGGTGACATTGTAGAGGCTCTCGACTTCGCTTTTAATCTGGAGTTTGTTGGCATCGGGGCGAACAATAAATCCGAAGCGGTTAGGCATCTTTTCTGTTATCTGGGTCATCTTCTCAGTGACCAGGGGTTTGATGATTATTGCCATGTGTTCAATCTCCTTGCTTATTTAGTTAAGATAGCGTCAATAGCCTCCAGCGATTTCTCAGTCATGACGAGCACGTCTGCGTTCAACACTTTGTAGGCGTTGAGCAGATTTGCCAGCATGACCTCGGTGCGCTGTAAGTTACGAGCCGACAAATATACGTTTTTCTGAGATTCTGGCAAAAGGAAGAGTTGCTTCTTACCTTCGACTTTCAGATTTTTAATGATTTTTATGAAATCTTTAGTCTTGGGTGCATCAAGATTGAAATCTTCGACGATGATGATGGCATTTTCCTGAGCCTTGTAAGAGAGTGCGCTTTTACGAGCGAGGGCTTTCACCTTTTTGTTGAGCTTGAAGCGATAGTCGCGGGGTCTGGGACCGAACACGCGGCCGCCGCCACGCAGCAGGGGTGAGTTGATATCGCCATGACGTGCGCCGCCGCCGCCCTTCTGGCGACCGAGTTTGCGTGTAGAGCCCTGATGCTCGCTACGCTCTTTGGCCTTAGCGGTACCCTGGCGCTGGTTAGCCAGATATTGCTTCACGTCGAGATACAGCACGTGGTCGTTAGGTTCAATACCGAAGATCTCTTCGTTTAACGTAACCTTTCTTCCGGTCTCCTGACCATTGATATTTAAAACGTTAATTTCCATTATTTCTGAATTAAGACGGTTGAACCTTTGCACCCGGCGATAGACCCCTTCACGAGGATGAGGTTGTGCTCGGGTATGACTTTTAACACTCTCAGATTCTGGGTCGTGACGCGGTCGCCACCCATGTGGCCGCCCATGCGGAGGCCTTTGAACACTTTAGCGGGATACGAGCAGGCGCCGATTGATCCCGGTTTGCGTGCGCGGTCGTCCTGTCCGTGCGTTGACTGTCCTACGCCACCGAATCCGTGACGCTTCATGACTCCCTGGAATCCTTTACCTTTCGAGGTGCCTACGACATCAACGAAGGCCTCTCCGTTGAAGATGTCAACTGTGATGACATCGCCGAGGTTGTGTTCCTCTTCGAATTTAAACTCGGCCAAATGCTTTTTGGGTGTTGTCCCGGCCTTTTTGTAGATGCCCAGCATGGCTTTGGTGGTGTTTTTCTCCTTAGCCTCGCCGAACGCCAACTGGAGGGCCTTGTAACCGTCTTTCTCGACGGTTTTTACTTGTGTGACAACACAAGGACCAGCTTCGATGACAGTGCACGGCACATTTTTACCGTCGGCACTGAAAACGGATGTCATTCCGATTTTCTTTCCAATTAATCCTGGCATTTCAGTTAAAAATTAAAATAAAAGTTTGAATATATTTTGTTTCTTTTTAAGTGCTACCTTTGCCGTTTGGGCCACAACCACACTTAAAAAGAAACGTCCACTTCTTCACTGTTGAAGGTAAGTCGCTCTTTATCAAGGTATTGTTAGCCTATAGCCAGCGCAATACGCACTTTAGCGGGTGCAAAGGTACACATATTATATGACACACGCAACACCGAGAGGTGATAGAAACAAAGATTTAAGATTATTTAACTTAAACGAATGATTAGATAGTCAATGAGCCAGACCAAATGCAAGGGAAAAAGCATTGGAGCCCATTGCGACTTACACAAAAAAGCGGCTGACGACAAAAGCCGTCAACCGCTGATGATGGTCAGGTTCTGCTATGTGCAGACACCATACTATACCTTGATTTCAACCTCAACGCCGCTGGGGAGTTCGAGCTTCATCAGAGCCTCCACCGTGTTGGCGGTAGAGCTGTAGATGTCGATCAGACGTTTGTAGTCTGAGAGCTGGAACTGCTCGCGGGCCTTCTTGTTAACGAAGGTAGAGCGGTTGACCGTGTAGATACGCTTGTGTGTGGGCAGGGGGATGGGACCGCTTACGGTGGCACCCGTAGATTTCACTGCCTTCACGATTTTCTCTGCTGACTTGTCCACCAACTTGTGGTCGTAGGATTTCAGCTTGATTCTGATTTTCTGACTCATTGTAGTGAAATTGATTGGTTAAAAATGATTGAATATGGAGTCCGGCTAAAGAGTCATTCGCTCAGCCGGATACTCCTAAGTTTACTTTGAGGTTTGAGATTTGAGAGTTGAGATTTGAGGTTTGAGATTTGAGAGTTGAGATTTGAGGTTTGAGATTTTCAGTATAGAAACACCATCTATAGAAACGGTATTCTCTTACCTCTCACTCCTTACCTCTTACCTCTTAAATAAATCCTTAAACCAGGTCGGTACGTCCCTTAACCTCTTCGAGCACCGCCTTAGCGAGCGTGCTTGAGAGGGGTGCGTGGTGGTCGTACTCCATCGAACTGGTAGCACGGCCAGAGGTGATGGTACGCAGTGCGGTAACATATCCGAAGGTCTCTGCCAGCGGCACGAGCGCCTTGACGATACGTCCGCCCGAGCGGGCCTCGTCCATGCCCTGCACCTGTCCGCGGCGCTTGTTGAGGTCGCCGATCACGTCGCCCATGCTCTCCTCGGGTGTCACCACCTCGAGTTTCATGATAGGCTCCATGAGCACCGGTCCAGCCTTCACGCAAGCGTTCTTGTATGCCTGGATGGCAGCGATCTCGAACGACAGCTGGTCTGAATCGACAGGGTGGAACGAACCATCGAGCAGCGTCACCTTGAGCGAGTCCATGGGGTAGCCGGCGAGCACGCCGTTCTTCATGGCCGACTCGAAGCCCTTCTGCACCGAGGGAATAAACTCCTTGGGGATATTACCGCCCTTGACCTCGTTGACGAACTGCAGTCCGCCCTCTTTGAAGTCGGGATCCACGGGACCGACGTTGACGATGATGTCAGCGAACTTACCGCGTCCACCGCTCTGCTTCTTATATACCTCGCGCAGGTTGGTGACGGTCTTGGTGATTGCTTCCTTGTAGTTCACCTGCGGTTTGCCTTGGTTGCACTCCACCTTGAACTCACGCTTCAGGCGGTCGATGATGATATCGAGGTGCAGCTCGCCCATACCCGAGATGATGGTCTGGCCGCTCTGCTCATCGGTGCGCACGGTGAAGGTGGGATCCTCTTCAGCCAGTTTGGCCAGTCCGATACCCAATTTATCCACGTCGGCCTGCGACTTAGGCTCCACGGCGATACCGATCACGGGATCGGGGAACGACATCGACTCGAGCACGATGGGATGACCCTCATCGCACAGCGTGTCGCCGGTATGGATATCCTTGAATCCCACGCCTGCGCCGATATCGCCGGCGTCGATGCTCTCCATGGGAATCTCCTTGTTGGAGTTCATCTGGAACAGACGGCTGATGCGCTCTTTCTTGCCCGAGCGGGGGTTATACACATACGAACCAGCCTGCACCTTGCCCGAATAGACACGGAAGAACACCAAACGGCCCATATAGGGGTCGGTGGCAATCTTGAATGCCAGTGCTGCAGTGGGCTCCTCCTCAGAGGGTTTGCGGCTCTCTTCCTCATCGTTTTCGGGGTTGACGCCCACGATAGCCTCGGTGTCGAGGGGTGAGGGGAGGAATGCGCACACATAGTCGAGCAGGGGCTGCACACCTTTGTTCTTATACGACGAGCCGCACACCATCGGTGTAATCTGCATGCTCACCGTGCCCTTGCGGATGGCGGCGATGATCTGCTCTTCGGGAATCTCCTCGCCCTCGAGGAATTTCTCCATGAGGTCGTCGTCGAAATCGGCGGCGCACTCGAGCATCTTTCCGCGCCACTCCTCAGCTTCGTCAGCGAGTTCGGCGGGAATGTCTTCCACATCGTATTCAGCGCCCATCGACTCATCGTGCCAAAGGATGGCCTTCATCTTGATGAGATCGACCACGCCCTTGAAGTTCTCTTCAGCGCCGATAGGAATCTGCACAGGGCAGGGGTTAGCGCCGAGGATGTCGCGCATCTGCTGCACCGTCTCGAAGAAGTCGGCGCCAGAGCGGTCCATCTTGTTGACATAACCGATACGGGGCACATTGTATTTATCAGCCTGGCGCCACACCGTCTCCGACTGCGGCTGTACGCCGTCGGCAGCGGAATAGGTAGCCACGGCACCATCGAGCACGCGCAATGAGCGCTCCACCTCGGCGGTGAAGTCAACGTGTCCCGGAGTGTCGATCAGGTTGATTTTATACTTATCGCTGTTCCACTCCCAGTAGCAGGTAGTAGCAGCCGAAGTGATGGTGATGCCTCGCTCCTGTTCCTGAGCCATCCAGTCCATGGTAGCGGCGCCGTCGTGCACCTCACCGATTTTGTGCGTTTTACCTGTATAGAACAGGATACGCTCGGATGTAGTGGTTTTTCCGGCGTCGATATGAGCCATGATACCGATATTACGTGTCAGCTTTAAATTTTGCTTAGCCATTTTCTTTCTTTCGTCTTTTTACCTTAAAACAATGTTATCCTTAGAATCTGAAGTGAGCGAATGCACGGTTAGCCTCGGCCATACGGTGCATGTCCTCCTTACGTTTGAAGGCACCACCTTGGTTATTGTATGCGTCGATGATCTCGGCAGCCAGTTTCTCGGCCATGCTCTTACCACCGCGTTTGCGTGCGAAGTTGATCATATTCTTCATCGAGACGCTCTCTTTGCGGTCGGGACGAATCTCAGTAGGCACCTGGAAGGTAGCGCCACCGATACGACGGCTCTTCACCTCCACTTGCGGGGTGATGTTGTCGAGTGCCTGTTTCCAAATCTCGAGGGCGGGTTTCTCCTCTTTGGCCAATTTGGTCTGCACCAGATTAAGAGCATTGTAGAAAATCTCGTATGAGATGGACTTTTTGCCACTATACATGAGATGGTTGACGAACTTAGACACCTTCGTGTCGTTGTACACGGGATCGGGCAGGATCACGCGCTTCTTTGGTTTTGCTTTTCTCATTTTTTTATTAAAAAGATTATTTCTGCTTGGGGGCTGTCTTTACGCTGTCTTCAACACTCACTCCTGAGTATTTACTCAACCTTGTTTAAACAAATCTCCAGCAAAACGATAAATAAAAGTGTTTTTTGTTTTGTAAACCTGGGGGTTTTAAGCTGTTGGGGTATAGTTCCGAAGTTATGTGTCACCACAAGCTTACCAACCACCGTCTCAACGCTTAAAGGCCCCAGGTTGGATGGTCTCAGTCAGATTATTTCTTCTGCTTCGGCCGTTTAGCACCGTACTTCGAGCGGCGCTGTGTGCGGTTGGCCACGCCTGCGGTATCGAGGGTGCCACGCACGATGTGATAGCGCACACCGGGAAGGTCTTTGACACGACCGCCGCGCACGAGCACGATGGAGTGCTCCTGCAGGTTGTGTCCCTCTCCGGGGATGTATGAGTTCACTTCCTTCTGATTGGTCAGACGGACACGGGCAACTTTACGCATTGCCGAGTTAGGCTTTTTAGGAGTGGTGGTATAGACACGCACGCACACGCCGCGACGCTGGGGACATGAGTCCAACGCGGGTGACTTGCTCTTGTCAACCAAGTCCTTTCTGCCTTTTCTTACTAATTGTGAAATAGTAGGCATTTTAAATTGATTTTTTTGTTTATATTGTTGTTTATGTTATTGTCTGATAATCAGGTATGCTCGCAACACACCATTTTGGGGTGCAAAATTACAAACTTTTCTACAAATAACACCATTGCTTTATCTAATATTTTTCGGCCATATCGCAAAATTAACATTTTATAACTCACTGCACACTTTTTAACTTTGATTTTATGTATTCTTCCCCCACCCTATCCACGCAATAAGGTGGCTGCACTTGGACGTGCAACCACCTTATTATATATGAGACCCTATCGAATCGTTATTTTTCCCAGACGTTGAGGTGCCGGAGGTTTTTGTAGTAGGCATCGGTTTCCTCTTCGAAGAGACCGTCTTCGTTGGCGAAGCCGCCCTCGTCGCCCTGTTGGTTGTAGATAGAGATTTCGGGCATGCCGTCGTCGCAGAGTTGTCCCATCTCGATGCGTTTTACCGCAGGTTTGATATATTTCTTCATGGTTGTATATGTTTTAATTGTTTACTTGCGGATTTGCTTTTTACCATTCACGATGACCACGCCCTTATACTGAGCGTTCACCTTCTGTCCGTTGAGGTTGTAGATGGCGCCTTTGGCAACAGCCTCATTATTCTGGATGGCATTGATAGCGGTCACGGTCCCGTCGAACATCACGAAGGAAGCGTTGGAGGCCACATCAGCAGCGAGGGCGAGATAGGCTTTGTGAGCGCCCAGTTCGAACACGCCACCATCGACAGCGCCCCAATAGAATCCACACACACCGCTCTTGGCACCGAGGGTGTAGTAGTAGAACTCTGCAGTGGGATTTGCTTCAATGGAACCTGCATTTTCCTGACCGATAAGGATATTGTCAGGGTCCTGAATGGCATTAGCTGCATCGAGGGCCTCGTTGAAGTAGTACGTTGTGTTGGGTTCGCCCTTGATAACCACCGGCACACCGGCTGCAATCATACCTCCAGCTTCGATGGTCATATTCGGCTGCACCTTCGTATTATCTGCGTTGAGGGCATAGGTGGCTGCTATCACGCCCTCAGGAATAACGAATGCATTGTCGCTGTAGTAGAATGTGCCCAGTCCGTATTTGTTGAAGGTGACTTCAGCGGTAACTCCTATCGGTTCCTCGCTCGGTGTGAACTCTATCTTGAAGAAACGGAGTGCGGTGTTACCACCCTCAGTGCCCGCAACGCCAGTAATTACAACATCGCCAGCAGCAACCTCAAATTCCTCAGTCTGTTTTGCTGTGCCGACAGCCTCCACCGAACCTGTTACACCGTTGACCTGGCAGTAACGATCACTATTGCTACCACCCGTGTTCGAGAAGGTCACCTTAACGGTTCCAGGCACGGTGGTGTTGAAACGGAGCGTACCGTTCTGGGCATAACCGCCACGGGCTGCATATTCACCCTCGAAAGTCAATGCCTTGGCGTTGAAGGTCGATTTATAGGTCAGTTCGGTAACATTGGCATAGAGACGCTCCTCCTTAGGTTCTTGGCCTTCTCTACCATATTGTACTGTTCCCGTAACATCGGCAAAGTCCCATGTGGTGGCATCGCTGATGCTCTCCTGTTCCCAAGGTTCAACAAGAGCAGAGTAGTCAACGGGAACCGAAGTAGTCGTCGTACCGTCGGAAAGAATCAGTGTGGTCGTTGACAAGTCCACATTCACGTTGGAAGAATAAATGACAGTGACGGAGGTCTCGATGCTGCCATTGGTAATCTCAGAAGAAGAGAGTTCTACCGACATTCCGTCAACTGCGGGCGAAAGCTCTGCAGTAAGTTTTGACCCGGTGAGATTGGTACCTATTACTTCAGTCACCACAGTGTATTCCAAATCTTTCTCTGTAACTTCAAACACAATATCGTCAGCAACACTGATGAAAGGATCGTCAGGGCTCACACCGCCAGTAATCTCAAATTCTGTGAAATAGGTGGATTCACTTGGCTTTCTGAAGAGATAAACTTCCTCCTTGCCAACAATAGGATCACCTGCTTCGATGGTGTATTCGTACGTCACCTCGACATTCTTGTTGCCTTCCGGAATATTGTAAGAAGCCAGCAGTGTCGTTCCTGCACGGTCATCATAGAAATAGACACCACCTTTGTTGCTTGATGTGTTATAACACTTCACTGTGATGATGTCGCCGGCAGCAAAGGCTCTCGAAGGAGTCAGGATAACATATTTGGTACTTCCGGTGTCGCCATCACTTTTAAATCCATAGCCACATGCAGCGACAGTTGAGGTCTCACGTTTGTCTGCACCAAAAACAATGATACCGTTTCCGGCTTCAAGTTCCTTTCCAACAGCATAATTTTCATTGTCCATTGTATAGGACAACAAACTTTCCTGCGCTTGCGCCCCCGTGACGACTGCCACGAGCAACGCCAATAACGTAAAAATCTTTTTCATTTTGTTTTAGTTTATTAGATTGTTAATGATATTGTCTGATAGAGGTGCAAAGATAAGCAAAAGAAACGTAAGTAACAAATATTCAGCATTTAAGCCCGATTTGTTAACATTTTTTCACTCTAATGCCTGCCAATGATCAAATCATGTCACGAAAGTTACAGAGCGGCTATCTGCTCCTCGGTCAATCCCGTAGCCAAAACGATTTGTTCATTGCTCATCCCCATTTCCCTCATCTTCCGGGCTATCTCCTTGTCCCTCTCGGCACGGCCCTCGGCCAAACCCTCGGCCAAACCCTCGGCACGGCCCTCGGCCAAACCCTGTACACGACCCTCGGCCAAGCCCTGTACACGACCCTCGGCCAAGCCCTGTACACGACCCTCGGCCAAGCCCTGTACACGACCCTCGGCACGCCCCTCGGCCAAGCCCTGTGCATGACCTTGAGCACGCCCTTGTTCCAAGCCTTCTTCGACAGCTCCAAGCATGGCATTCAAAGAGTCACGATATTTACGCAATCCCTCGTCGTAAGCGTGCCGCTCCTCTTTTGACATCGCACTCACTTCTGAAATCTCGGAAAGGCGCTTAAAGACAGCATTCTGTGCTGCCCATGGTAATCTGCTTAATGTTTCCATATTTTTTAGCACATATATCCAACGTTCAAAATCATTCTTACACTCGTCAGGCTCTTTTCTGAACATCGGCAACTGAAGATATATCAACCTCAGGCGGTCGGAGAACTGCTATCCGTCTCACAATAGATATCATAAATCAACGACCTGTCTCCTTCATAGACCGCGGGTTGTTCCTTGTCTAAAAAAGACAAATCGACAATGACTCTCTCCCCCACCAAGAGATTGTTGAGGAAGTTGATGAGCAAGGGCTTAGACATTTCCTGTCCGAAGATACGCTTAAACCCCACGTCTGTGAACGGATTGATAAATCTGGCCATATACATATTGACATTTTACGGTGCAAACATACAAAAAAAAATTTAAATAACGCAATCTATTCTTGCGAAAATAGCAAAAAAACAAAAAAAAGACACAGACAATCTAATTCGCAAGGAACAGCTGTCTGTGTCGCCGGAAAAAATCCAATAGGAAATCTAGGAAATTAAAATTCTGCTGACTTAGGCGTGCGCGGGAACGGTATGACGTCGCGTATGTTCTGCATGCCTGTGACGAAGAGGATGAGGCGCTCGAAACCAAGGCCGAAACCGCCATGGGGGCAAGTGCCGAAACGACGCGTGTCGATATACCACCACAGGTGGGTCTGGTCCATCTGGCGCCGCTCTATCTCATTCATCAGTTTATCGTAACTCTCTTCACGCACCGACCCGCCGATGATCTCGCCAATCTGCGGGAACAGCACATCGGTGCCCTGCATGGTGGGACCGGGTGCCACAGACCC
Organism: uncultured Prevotellaceae bacterium; assembly: GCA_947165505.1. GTDB lineage: Bacteria > Bacteroidota > Bacteroidia > Bacteroidales > Bacteroidaceae > Prevotella. The sequence continues at coordinate 147,096 of CAMVAT010000001.1, forward strand.
CTTATAACCGATCGAACCGCCATCGGTCGTCTCTTCGTTCTGCTTCATATAGAACGACTTAAACGCCCTCGGGTAGTCGGTCATAATGACCGGTTTCTTGAAGTGCTCCTCCACCAGGTAGCGCTCATGCTCAGAGGCCAGGTCGTCGCCCCAGTTGCAGGGAAACTCAAACTTCTTGCCACCCTTGATGGCCTCCTGCAAGATGCGGATGCCCTCGGTATAAGGAAGCCGCACAAATTCGTCGGCCAAGACAGAGTTGAGCCGTTCGATGAGACCCTTGTCGATCATCTTGTTGAGGAACTCGAGGTCGTCCTTGCAATGGTCGAGCGCCCAGCGCACGCAATACTTGATGAAGTCCTCTTCGAAGTCCATCAGCTCTTCCTGGTCGATGAATGCCACCTCGGGCTCCACCATCCAGAATTCGGCCAGGTGGCGCGGTGTGTTGGAGTTCTCCGCACGGAACGTAGGTCCGAAGGTATAGATAGCGCCGAGCGCCGTTGCACCCAGTTCGCCCTCGAGCTGTCCACTCACGGTGAGCGATGTCTGCTCGCCGAAGAAGTCGTCGTCGTAGATGATTTTCCCCTCTTCGTCCTTCTTCAGGTCGTAGAGGTTTTTGGTAGTCACCTGAAACATATTTCCGGCTCCCTCGCAGTCGGACGCAGTGATCAGCGGCGTATGGAAATAGAAGAAACCATGCTCGTGGAAGTAGGTATGTATGGCCATGGCCATATTGTGGCGGATGCGCATCACAGCCCCGAACGTATTGGTACGCAGGCGCATGTGTGCATGCTGCCGCATGAACTCAAAGCTCTGGCCCTTTTTCTGCATCGGGTAGTCGTTGCCGCAGAGGCCATAGACCTCCAATTCTTTGCACTGTATCTCTGAAGTCTGTCCGGCACCCTGGCTCTCAACCAGTTCACCCACCGCACAGATACACGACCCGGTAGTGATTTTCTTGAGCAGCTCGGCATCGAAGTCGGCCGGGTTGACCACTATCTGCACATTCTTGATGGACGAGCCATCGTTGAGTGCGATGAAATCGACCGCCTTACCACTGCGGTGGGTTCTCACCCACCCTTTCACGCATACCATGGCACCGTAGTCGGTGCGCTGTAGCACGTCAACCACCTTGGTGCGGCGCGGTGCCGCACCGGTGGCAGACTCTATCTTTGTCTGTTGTGTCATTTCTGAAAATGAATTAGGTTACTCGAAAGCGCCCATGCGCAGCATCTCCACCTCTTTCTCGGTGAGGAAGCGCCAGTCGCCGCGGCGCAGGTTCTTCTTGGTGAGTCCTGCAAACTGCGAGCGGTCGAGCTTGACGACACGGTAGCCGAGGTGCTCGAAGATACGACGCACGATGCGGTTCTTGCCGCTGTGTATCTCGATGCCCACCTGGCTCTTGTCGGTATCCGAGGCATACTCGATGGCGTCGGCATGTATCTCTCCGTCGGAGAGTTCAATGCCATCCAGTATCTGCTGCATGTCGTGCGCCGTGACATTCTTGTCGAGGAACACGTGGTACACTTTTTTCTTCAAGAACTTAGGATGGGTGAGTTTGCTGGCCAGGTCGCCGTCGTTGGTGAGCAGAAGCACGCCGGTGGTATTACGGTCGAGGCGCCCTACGGGGTAGATGCGCTCGGGGCAGGCGTTCTTCACCAGATCCATCACCGTCTTGCGCTGCTGCGGGTCGTCGCTCGTAGTGACATAGTCCTTGGGTTTATTGAGCAGCACATACACTTTCTTCTCAAGTGATACGGGCTGGTCGTGGAAGCGCACCTCGTCGCTGCGCAGCACCTTGGTACCCAGTTCGGTCACCACATTGCCATTGACGGTGACCACGCCGGCTGCGATAAACTCATCAGCCTCGCGACGGCTGCATACGCCGGCATTGGCCAGGAATTTATTCAGTCGCACGGGTTCATTGGGGTCGATGTGCGCTTCGCTGTATTCGATGCGTTTCTTCAGACTGTATTTCGCGTTGGGGTCGTAGCCGGGTGTGTGCTGGCGATAGCCATAGCCGCCACGCTGCTGATAACCGCCGCCACGCTGCTGGTAACCGCCGCCGCGCTGCTGGTAACCGCCACGCTGCTGGTAACCACCGCCACGCTGTTGATAGCCGCCGCGCTGCTGGTAACCGCCGCGCTGCTGGTAACCGCCGCGCTGCTGGTAACCACCCTGGCGGGGCTGGTACCCCTCTTGCTGACGGGGCTGATAGCCTTCTTGCTGACGGGGCTGATAGCCGCCCTGCTGCTCTCCCTCCACATTCTCATATCTGGGACGGTAGCCACCCTGCTGGCGGGGTTGATAACCGCCTTGCCGCTGGTAGCCGCCCTGACGTTGCTGATAACCACCGCCACCATTGTAACGGGGGCGATACTGACGCGGCCCGTCTGTCTGCAGACTGGAGCCGAAGCCCTCGGGACGGAAGCCGCCCTCATCCTGACTGTTGCGGTCGGAAGAGTAGGCACGCTGCGCATGGATGCGCGGACGCTGCTGCCGCTGTCCACCACGTTGCTCTCTTGAATAGTTGCCAGATTCGTTCGCCGACTGATAGCCCTCACGGCCACTTTCGTTCTGTCCAGCCGACATTCCTTCGTTTTTCATCTCATTGTCTTCCATAATGTAAATGTTTTTATCGCCTCACGGCATTCGTTATAATTCCTGTATCTTTATATTCCCGTATAGTTGCGAGGGGTGATAGCCATCAGTTCGGCTTTCACGTCCTCATTCACATCCAATCCCTGTATAAACGCATGGATGGTCTGCTCGGTCATCTTCTCATTGGTACGCGTAAGGGCTTTAAGCGCCTCGTAGGGATGGGGATAGGCCTCGCGTCGGAGTATGGTCTGAATGGCCTCGGCCACCACCGCCCACGTATTGTCGAGGTCGGCATCGATGCGCTCGCGGTTGAGGATGAGTTTGCGGAGTCCCTTCAGTGTGCTTTGCAGTGCGATGACCGCATGTCCGAGTGGCACGCCCACGTTGCGCAGTACCGTAGAGTCGGTGAGGTCGCGCTGCAATCTGCTCACCGGCAATTTCTGTGCCAAGAATTGCAGTACGGCATTGGCTATGCCCATATTTCCCTCGCTGTTCTCAAAATCAATGGGGTTGACCTTATGCGGCATCGCCGACGAGCCCACTTCGCCCGCTTTGATCTTCTGCTTGAAATACTCCATAGAGATATACATCCAGAAGTCGCGGTCGAGGTCAATGACGATGGTATTGATACGGCGCACCGCGTCGAAGATGGCGCCGAGGTCGTCGTAATTGCTGATTTGAGTGGTGTATTGCTCGCGCTGCAAGCCCAGTTTCTCAGCCACAAAACGATTGGCGAAATCGCGCCAGTCGTACTGCGGGTAAGCTACGTGATGCGCATTGAAATTGCCCGTGGCACCGCCGAACTTGGCCTTGACGGGAATCTGGCGCAGGCTGTTGAGCTGTTCTTCGAGCCGATATACGAAGACCATCACCTCTTTTCCCAAACGTGTGGGCGAGGCAGGCTGTCCGTGGGTCTTGGCCAACATCGACACATCGGCCCACTCCTCCGCGTATTGACGCAACTGGCCGACCAGTTCCTCGACCATCGGACAGAACACCTGTTGCAACGCCTCTTTCACCGACAGCGGCACCGAGGTGTTGTTGATGTCCTGCGAGGTGAGCCCGAAGTGCACAAACTCCTTGTACGCCTCGAATCCTCCGATGGCGTCGAGTTTCTCTTTAATGAAGTACTCCACGGCCTTCACATCGTGATTGGTGGTGCGCTCTATCTCTTTGACGCGTGCGGCATCATCCTCTGTAAACTGCTCATAGACAGCTCTCAACTGCGGTTTGAGCTGCGCATCGAACCCTGCGAGCTGCGGCAATGGCAATTCGCATAGAGCAATGAAATACTCTATCTCAACACGCACACGATACCTGATGAGTGCAAACTCAGAAAAAAAATCTGCTAAACGTTCTGTTTTACCCCGATAGCGGCCATCCACAGGCGAAATGGCTGTCAACATGTCAAGACCCATAGGAAATTGATAATTTAGGTAGTACCTACTGAAATAAAGATGAAATATGTCTGAAAAATCAAGACAATAGAGCTGTATCACTACACTCGTGGGCGTTGACGGATTCGAACCGCCGACCCTCTGCTTGTAAGGCAGATGCTCTAAACCAACTGAGCTAAACGCCCCTCTCATAAAAAGCTGTGCAAAGGTAACAGCTTTTTTTGAGATAGCCAAACATTCTTGGTATTTTTTTCACTTACAGGCCCATCTGCTCCTTATCGAGCTTGCCCACTTGCATGTCTTCGAGGATACGTGCGCACTCTTCGAGGTCGGACGGACGCACGATGATGTTGGCATGGTCACCGAAATTGAAGGAATACATATACTCGATAAACACGCCTTGGTCGGAGAGTCCGCGCAATATTTTCGCCAGCGAACCGGGCACGTTGGGACATGTGAAGCCCACCACGTCGGTCACCTTGACAGCGAAATGCTCGCGTTTGAGCACCTGATAGGCGTGGTCGGGGTCACTTACGATGCAGCGCAGGATGCCGAAGTCGGAATTATCGGCGATGCTCATGGCTGAGAGGTTGATATTCTCGGCGGCCAGCACTTCGGTCACCTCGGTGAGTCGTCCGGACTTATTCTCCAGGAAGACGGACAATTGTTTTGCAAACATAATGTTAAAAATGATGGTTATACATGATATTGCAGGCGCGACCGAAGCCAGTAGCCTATTTTTGTGCAAACTTACACAAAAAAAATGACATAGGCATCAAATCGAAAGAAAAAAAACAAAAAAACTCCACCATTCCCGAAAGAACGGCGGAGAATCACCCCAGTGGGCGTTGACGGATTCGAACCGCCGACCCTCTGCTTGTAAGGCAGATGCTCTAAACCAACTGAGCTAAACGCCCTGAAAAAAGCTTCCCGCCCGAAAGCGGGAAGCATGTTTCTTAGCAGTGTCAGATTACTCGGTGATCTGCACAGTAGCGCGACGGTTGAACTCGATGGGCGACAGAGTGTCAACACCACCCTGACCAACGGTCTGGATCTTCGAGCGGCTCACGCCCATGTCTTCCAGCTCACCGGCGACGGTCTCAGCACGCTGCTCAGACAGCCACTGGTTGTGCTCTGCATTACCGGTAGCGCTATCAGCATAACCTGTCACGAGCACACCAGTCTTGTTGTCAACAGCATACTTAGCAAGAGCGCGAACGTTCACGAGGTCTTTCTGAGAAGCGATCTCGGTACGGTTGCAGTTGAAGAACACAGAAACGGGAGTGTTCACGAACTCCTTCATGCCCGGGTTGGTGGGGCACTTGTGGTTCTTGATGAGGTTGTTCAGGCGGGCGATCTCAGCGTTAGCATCGTTGAGCTGTGAGTTGAGAGCGTCGATCTGAGCCTGATACATAGCCTTGATAGCGTCCACATCGGGAACAGCGTCCCAAGAAGCGCGACCGAGGTTGTAGGTGATACCGACCTCAGCATAGAGAGTCATGTCGTGAGCTTTCCAGCCTCTCTTGTAAGGATTTCTTGCCACATCGTCAATACCATCTTTGTCGGCCTCGTTGTACTTCCAACCGAGCTCGAGGTTGATGGCGAACTTCTTGGTGATGTTGAACTCGTTGAGCAAACCGGCGGTCACACCGATAGAGCTGCGGTTGTCACTCCAGTTGCGGGTGAAATCAGCACCAGCGAAGGGGATGAAGTTCCACACACGGTTGGGGTTGTAGCCGCACAGCATGTTGCTCAGGTTGAACATCACGGCAGGATCAATCGAGAAGAATTTGTAGTGGTGAGAGTGCTCTTTGTCCTGAGAAGTGCGAGCATAGTGGTCGGGATACATTGCCTGACCCCAGAGGCCCATACCTTTCACGCGGACACCGATACCCGGTGTGAACCACTTACCGATAGCGACGGAGAAACCACCGTGCGAACGCTCACCGGCTGTGGGGAAGCCGTCGAACATATCGGTATTGTCAATTCCTTGCTCATGCTCCTGCGAGCCGATGAACCAGTTCCAATTGGCGCCAACCTGGATGAACCAGTTGCTCCAGAAGGAATTCGTAGCGACGCTGTATTTATTCACAACGTCATTCTGTGCCATAGAGGCGACAGAAACGCCGGCAAAAGCCAGCACCATGAATAATTTTTTCATAACCTTTATTAATTAAACAATCAAAAAAATATATCTTTTTAAGAAGCTTCAATGCGAATTCGTGGGCAAAGATAATCATATTTTTTAAAACTTATCAATTTTTCTTCATATTTTTTCATTTTTTGGTTAAAAAAAATGCACAAAATAGGAAAAACGAGCAAAAAACGCTGCTTTTACGCCAACATTTGTTCGATTTCTTTCTGTTGTAAGATTCTTTGAATAGGGTGGCCGTCGGGGGTGCGGTTGACATCACGGCAGCCGAAAAGGCGGTTGACCACCATGTCCATCTCGTCGTTGGTGAGCACCTGCCCGTATGGGATGGCGGCGGCGCGTGCCATGGTCAGTGCCAGACGCTCGCTCTGTGCCTGCGACGCCTCATGCGTCTCCTCCAAGGCCTGCTGCACGAAGTCGCGAAGGAGCCGTTCGCCCCCCACCCCGTCCATCTCGGTGGGGATGCCGTTGACGGCGAAACTGCCACCGCCCAGGTCAGACACATCGAAGCCCATGGTCTCGAGCGTGGGAAGTAGCGCACGGAGCGCCACGGCCTCGGCGGGAGCGAGCGTGAGCATTTCGGGGAAGAGCAACCGCTGCGCTGCCCATGTGTGTGAGGCAGTCTTGTTGAGAAAATCCTCGTAGAGGATGCGCACATGCGCGCGGTACTGGTCGATAATCATCAGCCCCGACTTCACCGCCGTCATGATATACCGTCCCTTATACTGATAGTGTGCGGGCGACTTCTCGGCCAACACATCGGCAGGTGTGTCGGACGTGTCGAAGAGGTCAGGTTCCTGCGACGGCTGCGTTACGGTCTGCGACATCTCGGGGAAGAGTGTCTCCCACTGTTCGTCCACACGCTTGCGCGGTGACTGCCCGCCTCCCTTGAAGGGGTTGTATTGCGGATTGTAATTCACTTTCGGCGCCTGCGCCGTGGCTGTGGGGTCAAACACCGGAATATCGGGCTTGCCCTCGGTATCGAAGTCGATGGTAGGCACCAAGTCGAACTTCCCGATAGCATCCTTGACAGCGGCAGAGAGCACCTGCCAGATGGCCTGTTCATTCTCGAACTTAATCTCCGTCTTGGTGGGGTGTATATTGACATCTATGTCGCCAGGCTCCACGTCGAAATAGATGAAATAGGGCACCTGTTCGCCCTGAGGCACCACCCGTTCGTAGGCGTTTTGCACGGCACGGTGGAAATAGGGGTGCTTCATGTACCGGCCGTTGACGAAGAAATACTGTTGTGCCCCTTTTTTGCGTGCCGCCTCAGGTTTGCCCACAAACCCGTAGATGCGGCACATGACGGTCTCCACCCCTACTGGTATGAGGTCTTGATTGAGTCGTTTGCCAAACACGTCAATGATGCGCTGCCTGAGCCCCGTCTGATGCAGGTTCAGCAATTCCGCCCCATTGCTGACGAGTTTGAAAGCCACCTGCGGGTTGACCAGGGCGATACGCTCGAATGCGATGAGGATATTATTGAGTTCGGTAGTGTTCGACTTGAGGAATTTTCTCCTTGCCGGCACATTATAAAAGAGGTTCTCGACCAAGAAGTTAGCCCCTTCTGGGCAAGCCACCGTCTCTTGTCCGCGGAATTTTGAGCCTGCGATATTGACCATCGTGCCCACATCATCGCCCCGTCGCCGTGTCTTGAGCGTCACCTGCGCCACAGCCGCCACCGACGGCAGTGCCTCGCCCCGAAATCCCATGGTGGTCAGGGCGAAAAGGTCGTCGGCCTTACGTATCTTCGATGTGGCATGCCGTTCGAAGGCCAATCGCGCGTCAGTGTCCGACATCCCCACGCCATCGTCGATGACCTGTATGGAGGTGCGCCCGGCATCCACCACGATGACGGTGATGTGCCGTGCCTCAGCATCCACGGCATTCTCGACCAGCTCCTTGATGACGGAAGCGGGCCGTTGTATCACCTCGCCAGCCGCTATCTGGTTGGCTACGGAGTCGGGTAATAGCTGTATGATGTCTGACATAGTTGTTGAGTTGACGAGTTGTTTCTTAGTTGACAAGACGATGATGAAATTCGGTTTCTATCTTCACTTAGCGGCTTTAGCTCCTTTTGAGCTGTTTTTGCCACGCCATACGAAGATGTCGTCCTTGCTGACAGGGCGGATGTCGTCGTACCAGGCGAACTGCGGCAGGTGTTGCTGTCCGGGTGGTATCTGCGTCATCGGATATAGGGTGCCCTCGGCCTTCGCCATCCATATCTTTTCCAGTTTCCTCTCTGGCGAGATATACATGCGCATGGTGTCCGTCTCGGTATAGTTGAGTCCGATGAGTGTGCTGTCGCTGTCGTCCATGGGGTAATACACCACCATCACGTTGCCCTCAGCCTCGTTGCGCCGCAGGTGTCCCCCGTCGTCGAAGAAAGAGTGCATGATTTTAGATGCCACCTGATTATAGTGTTTGCTGTCGCTCATCAGTTCTACAGACAGGGCGTTGCCCATGACATGCGCCTCGCGCACCGTCGAGTCGTTCATATACACCAGTATCTGGTTGCCCAGCAGTTGCCGTCCGCCGTTCCACATGATAGGATCGACATACATGGTGAGCGACGAGTCGCGCGAGCAGATGACCATCGAGTCGCATACCGCCTGCACATCGCGCCTATACGCGCGAACCTTATTATAACAATACACCTCGCGATAGACAGAGTCGGTGTCGATATGAAATGTTTTCACCCGCATCGTGTCGGCATGCAGATAGAGCGTGTCTTTCTGCGAATAGTCGATGAACATGGCATTTTGTGTGGCCACGCCCGCCCCCGTCTTTTCATCGTACGTGAAGAAATCGGCGTGCAGCTCGTTTTTATTCCGTTTATCCACGTACACCACATTGCCATAGCCGCGGCTGATCTTCGTGGCGCTGTCGTAGTAGAGGCTGTCGCCCACCACCGACCGCGCCGCATTCTCTATCCGTGAGCGGTCGAACATCTCGGTGCGGTCGCCATCCATGAAGTAATAGCCGTTGGACGAGATGATCTGATATCCGTCTTTATTGGAGTAGATGGTCGAGGGACTCACTACCTGCGCCCGTCCGAGCCGGTCGTCGTAATAGAGCGTATCGGTGCGTATCTCGTAATCAGGACTTTTGAGCGTGACGTTGAAATAGGCTGAAGCCTCACGTGTGTCGAGGTTATACCTGCCCCAGTCGCTCACCAGATCGACATTTTTCTTCGAGTCGTGATAGTGTCCTCCCTCGGCATAGAACACGTAATTGAACTTACGGTCGTAGTTGAGGCTGTCGGTTTTGAGCACCGATGTCTTGCGATGAGTCACCACCACGTTTTTCCGGGCGAAGACCATCTCCCGTTCGGGGCGTCCGTCATACCAAGCATAGTCGGAGGTGAGTGTGAGCGTGTCGCTTTGGTTCATGCGCACATGCCCGAACGCCTCGAAGGTATTGTCGCGCTCATTGAAATAAGCGCTGTCGCACCTCAGCGTGGTGCCCGCGTGTCTGAAAGCGACATTGCCCTTGACTATCTGTATATTAGGTTTCTTATACTGGTCGTACATCAATTGGTCGGCATGGTCAAGATACACCTTTTGGTCGTTGGCCTGTCTGCGTTGTGCCGTGGCCGACAGGCAGACGACAAAGAGGCATAGAATCAGGAAAAGGATTCTATGCCCAAGATGTTGTCGATATGTCAAGCACGCCGTAGTCATCTTATCCAACCGTCGTATTCGAAGTCGCAGTCGCGATACTTTTCATCCATGCGCACGTACGTGTTTTTGAGTTTCTGCTTCACCCAGTCTTGCAGCATCTGCTCACGCCGCTTGGCCAATACGATGTTGCGCATATCCTGGAAGTCTTCAGTGATGGTGGCCCGATGGCTTTCCGTTCTGTTTTTCAGCCGTATGATGGCGCATACCGTTTTGCCACGGTTGTTGATCATCGTGAAAGCGGGTGATATTTCGCCTGGTTTCAGTTTTTCCACCTCTCTGGCCACCTCGGTGGGCAGGTCCTGCATCCGGAACTTCGACGTGCGCATCATGTTCGTCTCATCCACGTTGGCCATCAGTCCATGATTCGAGCGAGTATCTTTGTCGTCGCTGAGATAGGTGGCCGCCTCGTCGAAGGGGAATTTCTCTGCCCTGATGTCGTTGGCGATGGAGTCGAGGCGCAGCTTCATCTCTTCTACGGCCTCACTGCTGATCTGTGGCTTGAGCAGGATATGCCGCACATTGATGCGGTCGCCGCGACGGTCGATGAGCTGTATGATATGAAACCCGAACTCCGACTCTACGATTTTGGATATCTTATGAGGGTCGGTCAGATTGAACGCCACAGCGGCAAACGCGGGGTCGAGGCGTGCCCGCGGTTCGTATCCTAACTCACCGCCCTGTCTGGCCGACCCGTCTTCGGAATAGAGTCTTGCCAGCGTAGCAAAGGTCGTCTCGCCGTTGTTGACCCTGTCAGTGAACTCTCTCAATTGGTTTTTCACCCTGTTCACCTCCTCATCGGTCACTTTCGGCTCTTTGGTGATGATCTGCACCTCTACCGTAGTGGGGATGAGGGGCAGACTGTCTTCTGGCATATCCTTGAAATAAGCCCTCACCTCAGCCGGCGACACAGAGATATCGCTCACCAGCTTTTGCTTCATCTTCTGCACGAGTTCACGGTTTTTGAAGTCATCGTGCATCTCTTGCCTCATCTGAGTGATTGACTGTTTACGATATTCCTCCAATTTCTCGCGCGAGCCAATCATCTGTATCCAATAGTTGATCTGCTCCTCTATGCTCTGTGTGATTTCCGCTTCCGACACCTCGATACTGTCGATGGCAGCCTGGTGCAGAAACAGTTTCTGCACGGCCAACTGCTCAGGTATCGCACAGTCGGGGTTTCCGTTCCATTTCATCCCTTCAGCTTCGCCTTGCAGTCTCATCATCTCGATATCAGAGCGAAGGATGGGCTCATCGCCCACCACCCACACCACCTCATCGACCACATGATGCTGGGATGACTTTTTCGGAACGCTGTCATTGGCGTGTGCAGGACCTGTCGAGGCGCTCCCGGGTAAACCCGTGGCCTGCACCGTCAGTACGGTGGCCGCCAAGCACGCAGCCAACTGAAAGATTTTCTTCATCTGCACGTCTTTTCTAATGTTTATTGACCGTGGCCACCACCTCTTTATTGACCACCACCGTATAGCGTTTGCGCAACTGGGCTACCCACTCTTTTTCCAGCTGGTCTTGGTAGTCGGCCACCACGAGCCCTCTCACGTCGGTATAGTCTTTAGGCGCCTTGAGCACCTTGCCGTATGTGGCATCGATGGGATAGTCTTTTGTGGGTTCCACCGTGACGTTTTTCTTAAACACGTCGCGGTCAACCAGTTTGCTGTCGCCGGGTTTGAATAATCCTTTCTCCACGCGTATGCGTATCACGGAGTCGGCATTGAAGGTAGTGCGCAACCGTTCGTTCCACTCATCGAAGGGAACATTCTTCACGCATTTTTTCACAGCCTTCACGTCGCTCTTCACTTTCACATGATAAGCGATGCCCTTGAAACGGGGCTGGTCCCAAGCGTATTTCTTCTTGTTTTTCTTGAAGTAAGCAGCCAGTCCGGCCTCGTCGTTGGCCGCCTTTTCCCACACGTGCTGGTTACTGATCTCGTAGAGCAGCAGTCCGTCGTGATACTCACGGATGAGGTTGGCCAGTTCAGGGTCATCGGCCTTCATCTCGTCGGCCTTGGCTTCGAGCAGAGCCGCCGTAGTGGTGTTTTGCTCCTCGGCCATCGCTTTCAGTTTGCGGTCGATGATGCTCTCGCGGATGCCCCGTTGGTCGATAAACCGGATGATATCGTTTTTCAGCGAGTCAAAGGGGAAGAAATTCGACTTGTCGTTCATGTAGATGACATGGTAGCCGAAGGGCGAGAGCACCGGCTGCGACAGCTCACCCTTGCGCAGGGCGTATGCCGTCTGTTCAAACTCGCGTACGGTCTGTCCGGGTTGTATCCAAGGCAGTTCACCCCCGTTGACCGCCGTCCCCTTATCGTCGGAGCATTGGCGTGCGAGTGTAGCGAAGTCAGCCCCTCCCTGCAAAGCTCTGTAGATCGAGTCGATACGATTCTTAGCCTTGCTCTGCTGTTCTGCCGTAGCGTTCTGGCTGAGTTGTATGAGGATGTGCGACGGTTTGATCAGTCCGCCGAGCGAATCGACCTGATGCTGGGTGCGGTCGTAAATACGGCGTGCCTCGTCAGCCACATCCTGGTCGTTGATGACGAAGGGCCGTATCTGCTGGTCGCGGTATTGTGCGAACTCGTTTTTAAAGGCCGTCGTCGTGTCGATGCGTGCATCAAGTGCCGCCGCCACTTTCAACTTATAATTGATGAAAAGATCCACATACTCATCGACGCTTTTTTTGTCAATGACCCCGTCGGAATTATTTTTGTTGTACGAATATTCGAACTCTGACCTTGTCACGGGTTGTCCGTTGATGGTCATAATCACCGGGTCGTTTTGCGCCTGAGCGGCCGTTGTCATCAACAGCAGAGCCGCCACGATAGACTTCAGTTTCATATTTCCTGTTGTATTGGAAGTTTAGGAGTTTAGGAGTTTGGAAGTTTGGGAATTTGGGAGTTTGGGAGTTTAGACATTACCTTGACATTCCCTGTTCATTTTCTGTTCATTCCCAGTTCATTCCCAGTTCATTCCGGGCGGCTGTAGTTGGGAGCTTCGGAAGTAATGGTGATATCGTGCGGATGGCTCTCCATGACGCCAGCCCCCGTGATGCGCGTGAACTTAGCCTGGTGCAGATGTTCGATATCTGCCGCTCCGCAATATCCCATGCCCGAGCGCAACCCGCCCACGAGCTGATAGATGACCTCTTGCACCGTGCCTTTATAGGGCACGCGTCCTGCGATACCCTCTGGCACCAGTTTTTTCACATCCTTGGTGCCCGACTGGAAATACCTGTCTTTCGAGCCGTTCTCCATGGCCTCAAGCGAGCCCATGCCTCTGTAGCTCTTGAATTTTCTGCCATTGAAGATGATGGTGTCGCCCGGGCTCTCCTCGGTGCCGGCCACCAGCGAACCGATCATCACGCTGCTGCCGCCGGCTGCGATAGCCTTGACCACATCGCCCGAATAGCGCAGTCCACCATCAGCGATGAGGGGCACATCGGTGCCTTTGAGCGCGCTATACACGTCATAGACGGCGCTCAACTGTGGCACGCCCACGCCCGCCACCACGCGAGTGGTGCAGATAGAGCCCGGTCCGATGCCCACCTTGACGGCGTCGGCGCCGTTATCCACGAGCATCTTGGCGGCCTCGCCGGTAGCCACGTTGCCCACGACGATATCCACGCCGGGGAATTCGCGCTTGGCCTCGACGAGTTTCTCGATGACCGACTTCGAGTGACCGTGCGCCGTGTCGATGACGATGGCATCAGCGCCCGCCTCCACAAGTGCCCGCATGCGGTCGATGGTGTCGGCCGTGACGCCCACGCCGGCAGCCACGCGCAGTCGGCCTTTGTCGTCCTTGCAGGCCATGGGTTTGTCTTTGGCCTTGGTGATGTCTTTATAGGTGATGAGACCGATGAGATGGTTCTCGCGGTCAACAACGGGCAGTTTCTCAATCTTGTTTTGCTGAAGGATCTGTGCGGCATCGCTCAGGTCGGTCTGCTGGTGTGTCGTCACCAGATGGTCTTTCGTCATCACTTCGTCGATCATCTTGTCGAGGCGGCGCTCAAATCGCAAGTCGCGGTTGGTGACGATGCCCACCAGATGGTTTTGCTCATCAACCACCGGGATGCCACCGATATGATATTCGGCCATCATATCAAGGGCATCCTGCACGGTGCGCCCCTGCCGGATGGTCACGGGGTCGTAAATCATACCGTTTTCAGCTCTTTTGACGATGGCCACCTGTCTGGCCTGCTCCTCGATTGACATATTTTTGTGAATCACGCCAATGCCGCCTTCGCGTGCGATGGCAATGGCCATGGCCGATTCAGTGACGGTGTCCATTGCAGCCGTCACAAAAGGAACATTCAACTCAATGTGCCTTGAGAAACGCGTTTTCAACTCTACCGTCTTGGGTAGTACCTCAGAATAGGCGGGGATTAAAAGGACATCATCAAAAGTGAGTCCATCCATTACAATTTTATCTGCAACAAATGATGACATAATGTAGTTTAAAAATTTATTGCGTGCAAAATTAGCAATAAATTTCTAAACAAGGATAGCGTCTGCCCTCTTTTCTCTTTGTTTTAATTGTATTTAACTTTGAGGTGAGAGGTAAGAGGTGAGAGGTAAGAGGTGAGAGGTAAGAGATTACTCTGTAAATGGAGTATCGTCTTCACTCCTAAACTCCCAAACTCCTAAACTCCCAAACTCCTTTAATTAGCCATCTCAGAGAGGAACTTGATGCGTACCAGCCTCACTTGGTCTTCTTCGGCCTCGCCGCCCAGTTCTTCCATCGCCACGCTCAGGCGGTCGGTCTCGCTCTCGCTGAAATAGTCGTAGATGTCGTCCACCAGGTCGTCGTCCATCACTTCGTCGAGGAAATAGTCGATGTTGAGTTTGGTGCCGCTATATACGATGGCCTCTATCTCAGAGAGCAGTTCGCCGAACTCCAGTCCGAGTGCCTCGGCGATGTCGTCGAGTGCCACTTTGCGGTCAATGCTTTGAATAATCTTTACTTTTAGCATTGATTTTTTGGCCACCGTGCGCACCCTCAACTCCTCGGGCCTTTCTATCTCATTCTCTTCGCAATGCCGCTTGATGAGATCGCAGAACTCCTGTCCATACCGCTTGGCTTTGCCAGCTCCTACCCCCTGTATGTTTTGCAGTTCCTGCAATGTGACGGGATACATCGTAGCCATCTGCTCGAGCGAGGGGTCTTGGAAAATGACGTATGGCGGAATATTCAATTTCTTTGACATTTTCTTCCGCAGATCTTTCAGCATGGCATAGAGTTCCGGGTCTAAGGCGTTGGCGGCGCCATCTACATGCTCGTCGCCCTCCTCTTCCTTAAACTCAGCGTCCTCGACAATCATAAACGTCTGCGGATGTTTCATAAAGCGCTTGCCCGCCGCCGTGAGTTTCAGCAGTCCGTAGTTTTCCACATCCTTCTTGATATATCCGGCAATCAGAGCCTGCCGTATCACGGGATTCCATAGTTTCTGGTTTTCATCCTCGCCGCTGCCGAACTCTTCGAGCTCATTGTGGCGGTGCGACACGATGTCGTCGGTGCCCCGTCCTTTCACGAAGTCGATGACATAGTCGCTGCGGAAATTCTCCTTAATGGCACTGATGGCATGGAGCACGATGAGCAGCGCATTGGTCGCCTCGATCTTGGTCTTGGGATGCAGGCAGTTGTCGCAGTTGCCGCAATTCTCCTTGGTATATTCCTCGCCGAAATAGTGCAGCAGCATTTTGCGTCTGCACACCGACGACTCGGCGTAGGCCGCGGTCTCCTGTAGCAGTTGCCGTCCGATATCCTGTTCAGCCACGGGTTTCCCCTCCATGAATTTCTCCAGTTTTTGAAGGTCTTTGTAGGCATAGAAGGTGATGCACTTGCCCTCGCCGCCGTCTCTGCCGGCCCGTCCCGTCTCCTGATAGTATCCCTCCAGACTCTTGGGTATGTCGTAGTGTATCACGAAGCGCACATCGGGCTTGTCGATACCCATACCGAAGGCGATGGTAGCCACGATGACATCTATTTTCTCCATGAGGAAGTCGTCTTGCGTGTCGCTGCGTGTGGCCGAGTCGAGTCCGGCATGATAGGCCGCCGCCTTGATCTCGTTGGCGCAGAGGATGGCAGAGAGTTCTTCCACTTTCTTTCTCGACAGGCAATAGATGATGCCGCTCTTCCCGGGGTTTTGCTTGATAAAACGTATGATCTGCTTGTCTATCTCCTGCGTTTTCGGGCGCACTTCGTAATAGAGGTTAGGCCTGTTGAACGAGCTTTTAAACTCCAGCGCGTCGGCGATGCCCAAGCTCTTCTTGATGTCGGTGCGCACCTTGTCGGTAGCCGTGGCGGTGAGAGCGATGACCGGGGCCTCGCCTATGCGCTGTATCGTGGGGCGGATATTGCGGTATTCCGGGCGGAAGTCATGTCCCCACTCCGAGATACAATGCGCCTCGTCGATCGCGTAAAAAGATATTTTGACCGTTTTGAGGAAATCCACGTTGTCGTCCTTATTCAACGACTCGGGAGCCACATAGAGCAGTTTTGTCTTCCCCTCCACGATATCGGCCTTGACCTGGTCGATAGCCGCCTTATTGAGCGACGAGTTGAGGTAGTGAGCCACCCCCTCCTCTTCGCTCATGCCATTGATCACATCTACTTGGTTTTTCATGAGAGCTATCAGCGGCGAGATCACGATGGCTGTGCCCTCCATGATGAGCGAGGGCAGTTGGTAGCACAGCGACTTGCCACCGCCGGTAGGCATGAGCACAAAGGTATCGTTGCCAGCAAGCACATTCTTGATGATGGCTTCCTGGTCGCCTTTGAACTTATCGAAGCCGAAATACTGCTTCAGTTTCTGGGTTAGATTAAGGTTGTCGGTCATAGATGTCAATTAGCGGTTATCTAATTTGGCGAGATGTGCTTTATCGAGTTGCTGTTCTACATACTCTTTGGTCACATTGAATTTCTTGGCGCGCTGCGATGGTTTCTCAAACATGGCGTCCATCATCACGCTCTCCACGATGCTTCGCAGTCCGCGTGCTCCGAGTTTGTACTCCATGGCCTTATCCACGATGGTCTCGAGCGCGTCTTTGTCAAAGGTGAGGCTGATGCCATCCATCTCAAACAGTTTGATATACTGTTTGACGATAGAGTTCTTAGGCTCCACCAGTATTTTGCTGAGCGCCTCGCGGTCGAGCGGGTTGAGGTAAGTGAGCACAGGCAGACGCCCGATGATTTCGGGAATGAGCCCGAACGACTTGAGATCTTGCGGCAGGATGTATTTCATCATGTCCTCCTTGTCGATGTTGCGCACGTTTTGCACCGAGTTGTATCCCACCACATGGGTGTTGAGGCGCTGTGCTATCTTGCGCTCGATGCCGTCGAAGGCACCGCCGCAGATAAACAGGATATTTCGCGTGTTGACATGGATATACTCCTGGTCGGGGTGCTTGCGCCCGCCCTGCGGCGGCACATTGACCATGGTGCCCTCTAGGAGTTTGAGCAGTCCCTGCTGCACGCCCTCGCCACTGACGTCGCGGGTGATGGAGGGGTTGTCGCTCTTGCGTGCGATCTTGTCTATCTCGTCGATGAAGACGATGCCCCTCTCGGCTGAGGGCACATCGTAGTCGGCCACCTGTAGCAGTCGCGAGAGGATGCTCTCCACATCCTCGCCCACGTAACCAGCCTCGGTGAAGACGGTGGCATCGACGATGGTGAAGGGCACCTTGAGCAGTTTGGCGATGGTGCGCGCCAGCAGAGTCTTGCCCGTGCCGGTGGCGCCCACCATGATGATATTGCTTTTCTCGATTTCCACGCCGTCGTTGCTCTCGGGCTGCTGCAACCGTTTGTAGTGGTTATAGACAGCCACGGAGAGAAAGCGTTTGGCCTCATCCTGCCCGATGACATACTGGTCGAGGTATTCCTTGATCTCTTTAGGCTTCGGCACCTTTTTCAGGTCGATGGGGGCCGGTGGCGCCCCGTTGAAGCCTCTGGCCCCGCCTTCGGCCAGTCCTGCCGATTTTACGATATCGTAAGCCTGCTGTGCGCAGTCCTCGCATATAAACCCGTTGACGCCCGTGATGAGCAGTTTCACCTCATTTTCGTTCCTGCCGCAGAAGTTGCAAGTTTTCTTTTTCATTCTTATTTCTTGCGTGTCAACACATTGTCAATCATTCCGTAAGCCTTGGCCTCGTCGGCGTCCATCCAATAGTTGCGGTCAGAGTCTTGCCACACCTTGTCGTACGGGGTATGCGAGTGCTCGGAGATGATGGTATATAACAATTTCTTGTACTTCTGTATTTCGCGTGCTTCGATCTCGATGTCGGATGCCTGTCCCTGCACGCCGCCGAGCGGCTGGTGTATCATCACGCGGCTGTGGGGCAGCGCCGAGCGTTTGCCCTCGGTGCCGGCCACGAGCAGCACGGCAGCCATCGATGCGGCCATGCCGGTGCAGATGGTAGCCACGTCGGATGTGATAAACTGCATGGTGTCGTATATGCCGAGTCCGGCGGTGACGCTTCCGCCCGGCGAGTTGATGTAAATAGAGATGTCTTTTCCGCTATCTACGGAGTCGAGGTATAGCAACTGCGCCTGCAGTGTATTGGCGGTATAGTCGTCGATAGGTGTGCCGAGGAAGATGATGCGGTCCATCATCAGTCGTGAGAACACATCCATCTGTGTCACGTTCAACTGTCTTTCCTCAAGGATATAAGGATTGAGATACTGCGCTTGTGCGCCAGCGACATCGTCGAGCACCATGCTGTTGATGCCCAAATGCTTAGTAGCGTATTTTCTAAAATCGTTCCACATAAAAATATATATAACAGAAGAGCGTTTTTCTGCTCTTGATTAACTATTTGCAGACGCCCGGTCACCATTTTTTGGGCCCTTTCGCGTCTATGTTATGCAAAGATAATCAAAAAAAACAGAAAAACGCTCTTCTTATGTTTTTTTTTGAAAAAAAAATTCAAATTTAGGGTTTATTCGCTCATCAACTTATTAAAATCGTCGATACTGATGCTCTTGACGTCCATTTTCACCACATTTTTGAGCGCTGCGGTGAGTTTGCGGTCGATGGCGCGGTCAACGAGTCCATCCACGTTCTCACGTTTCTTGATCATCTCGTCGGCGTAGTTCTGCAGGTACTCATCGGGCACATCGTTCATGCCATACTGGGCAAACTGTGCACGGGCAGCCTCTACGGCCACGTTCTTCACATCGCTGTCGTCGATCTTGATGCCATTGGCGGTGACCAGCTGCTCCTTGATGAGGTGCCATTTGAGTTCGCGGATGCTTCCCTCGAAGTTCTTCTCCACATACTCCTCGCCCTTGTCTTTGTTGTTGCTGATCATCACACGCTTGAGCAGAGCCTCGGGGAAGGTGAGCTCGCCCACTTTCTCCTCGGCATACTTACGCACGTCGAGCAGGAAGCGGTACTCCGAGTCGGCAGCCAGCTGAGCCTTGAGCCCTTCGGCGATGCGTGCGCGGAACTCCTCCTCGCTCTTCACGTTGCCTTCGCCGAAGACGTTGTCGAAGAGTTTCTGGTCAACGGGGGCACTCACATAGCGTGAGATCTCCGTCACCTGGTAGCTGAAGTCGGCGGTCAGGTCGGCCACCTCTTCTTTTTTGAGTTTGAGCAGTGCAGCCACCTCGGCATCGTTGTCGGGATAAGCCTTCTTGGGGTTGAAAGTGATGATGTCGCCAGGCTTTGCTCCGTCGAAGAGGAACTTCTGTGCGTCCTCTTTCATATACTGCGGCATGATCGAGGCACCACTCACGGTGATGCCGCCCTCTTTGGTGTTGCCTTCTTCGTCGAGCTCGCGCAGGTCGCCCACGAGGCGGTCATGCTTGTCGGCGTCGTATTCGTCGGCCTTGTCGTAATGTCCGTTGCGCGAGGCGAACATGCTCACCTGCTGGTCGATGAGTTTGTCGTCCACCTGTATTTCATAATAGGGGATGGTATCTTTACCGGTCAGTTCAATCTTGAATTCGGGAGCCACGGCGATGTCGAAGATGAACTCGTAGGGTCCGGCACCCTCCAGGTCTTGAGGCACTTGTTTCTCTGAGGGCAGGGGCTCGCCGAGCATCTGAATATTGTTTTCGCGGATATATTTATACAGTTCCTCGCCGAGGAGCTTATTGATTTCGTCCACCTTGACCGAAGCGCCAAACTGCCGTTTGATGAGCGACATGGGCACATGTCCGGGGCGGAATCCGGGCACATTGGCCTTACGGGCATATTCGTTCAGTTTTTTCCTTACTTTGTCAGCGTAGTCAGCCTCTTCCACGGTGAGGGTCAACAGACCGTTCACTTTCTCGGGGTTCTCGAATGAAATTTTCATTTTATGTACTTAATAATTTTGTTAAATTCAGTTTTGGGGTGCAAAATTACGAATAATTGCCCTAATCACCTAATTATAAACATAAAAATTAGTTTTTTTAACCAAGAATGAGGGGGGAAGGCGGCTGTCCGGCCCGTGAAGATATGATACTTCTACATTTTATTCAAGTTACGCATGTTTAAGGAGTTTAGGAGTTTTCGCGGCTTTCAGCCGCTGGAGTTTAGACGTTAGTTTGATGCAAAAACAGGTGCGCTACGGCTATTGTCTAAACTCCCAAACTCCAAAGAGCAAGCGGAGTTTGCGAAAGTTGAACTTTTTATCTTTTGCTTCTGGTTTTGCACAGTCTTATCATCGTGCCCTGTCCGAATGATTCATGTCGCCATTCGTGCTGACGGACAGGGCACGCCCTGTCCCTACTTGGTGACGGTGGCGCATACGGCGACGCGTAACAGTAAGGATGTTCAACCTTAACGCCATTTGCCTCGCCACGCTGTAGGGGCGGGTCACCGTGCCCGCCCGCACGGACCGTAGGGCCGTTGAATTTGAGAAAGTTGAAAGCAATTTGTAAAATTTCCCGCCGCAGGCGGCGACATCTTTAGCACGCTACGCGTGGAAATTTTCAAAATTCGGTTCAAATGATTCAAATTCGATTCAAATGATTCAGAACGCTTTGCGTAATCATCTGAACTCGCTGTCGCTCGTGAGGGCGGGCACAATGACCCGCCCCTACGACATGGCACATCGCTCGTGCGGGCGGGCACAACGATATCTACAACGTTATTCCTCCTCGTCCTCGCTCTCCTCGCGTGCGCGGCGCTCCTCGTCGATGGTCTGGAAGTCTTTCTTGCGGAGCACGAAACTGGTGCTGAGGTATTTCTCGCGCACCACCTTGTTGGCTGCCAGTTCCTCGGGCTTGCCCTGGAAGAGGATGCGCCCCTCGAAAAGCAGATAGGCGCGGTCGGTGATGGTGAGCGTCTCCTGCACATTATGGTCGGTGATGAGGATGCCGATGTTGCGGTACTTCAACCGCCACACGATATGCTGGATATCCTCCACGGCGATAGGGTCAACGCCGGCGAAAGGCTCATCGAGCATGATAAACTTCGGGTCGATGGCCAGACAACGGGCAATCTCGGTGCGGCGGCGCTCGCCTCCGGAGAGTTGGTCGCCCTTGTTTTTGCGCACCTTGTTCAGGCGGAACTCAGCAAGCAGGCTCTCCAGTTTCTCTTTCTGTTCCTTACGCGAGAGCTTGGTCATCTCGAGCACCGCGAGGATATTGTCTTCGACGCTCATCTTTCGAAATACGCTGGCCTCTTGCGGCAGGTAGCCGATACCGGCCCGCGCCCGTTTATACACGGGGTAGTCGGTGATGTCTTGGTCGTTGATGAAGATACGCCCGGCATTGGGGATAATGAGTCCGGTGGTCATATAAAACGACGTGGTCTTGCCGGCGCCATTGGGACCGAGCAGTCCTACGATCTCGCCCTGTCTGACGTTGATCGACACATCATTCACCACGGTGCGCTTGCCGTAGCGTTTCACGAGTCCCTCGGTGCGGAGCACCATATCTGTTTCGCCCATATTCGCTGTTATTACAATGTTTAGAAAAAGCCTGCTGTGATTGTATGCTGCAAAATTACCGCAAACCGAAGACAATACAAAATGAAAACGAGAGTTTTTATTTTGTATTGTTGAGGTGAAGCGTAATTTATTTAAAATTACTGCAAAATTACTGAAAAATATCGATTCTGCGAATGAAATAAAAAATAATTTCTTTTCAGTGCGCGAGATATTTATATTTTTGGTTACTTTTGCACCATGATAAAAAAACTGCACACATTCGGTGAATACTTGTTGCTGATGGGGCGCGTGTTCAGCCGCCCGGAGCGCATGCGGATGTTTCTTAAGAAATATGTGAAAGAGATGTCGGCGCTGGGGGTCGATTCCATCGGCATCGTGCTGCTCATCTCCTTCTTCATCGGAGCCGTGATCTGCATCCAGATGAAACTGAACATTCAAAGCCCCTGGATGCCTCGGTTTGTCACCGGCTACACCACGCGCGAGATCATGCTGCTGGAGTTTTCGTCGTCTATCATGTGCTTGATATTAGCCGGTAAGGTGGGCAGCAACATCGCCTCGGAATTAGGCACGATGCGTGTGACACAGCAGATAGACGCTTTGGAAATCATGGGTGTCAATTCGGCATGCTATCTGATACTCCCCAAGATACTCGGCATGATCACCATCATGCCTTTCCTGGTCATCTTCAGCGCGGCCACGGGCATTCTCGGCGCATACGCCACTGCCATCGTGGGACATGTGCTCAGTCCTGAAGACCTGACGGTGGGTTTGCAGCACGACTTCAACCCATGGTTCATCTGGATGAGCATCATCAAGAGTTCCGTCTTCGCCTTCATCATATCGAGCGTATCGTCTTATTTCGGCTACAATGTCAATGGCGGCTCGGTAGAGGTGGGCAAGGCGAGCACCAGCGCGGTGGTGTCTAGCAGTGTGCTCATCCTCTTCAGCGACGTGTTCCTCACCCAACTGCTGTCGTAACCCTACACTCCCAAACTCCTACTCTCCCCAAAAAATGATAGAAGTCAACCACTTATACAAGACATTCGACGACAAGGAAGTGCTGCACGACATCAGTGCCCGCTTCGAAAACGGCCAGACCAACCTGATTATCGGTCAGAGCGGCTCGGGCAAGACCGTGCTGATGAAAAACCTGGTGGGCCTGCTCTCCCCCACCAGCGGCGAGGTGCTTTACGACGGGCGTGACTTCACGGCGATGAGCAAAAGCGAGAAGATTCATCTGCGCCGTGAAATGGGCATGATATTCCAAGG
Organism: uncultured Prevotellaceae bacterium; assembly: GCA_947165505.1. Classification (GTDB taxonomy): domain Bacteria; phylum Bacteroidota; class Bacteroidia; order Bacteroidales; family Bacteroidaceae; genus Prevotella. The sequence goes on from CAMVAT010000001.1 coordinate 170,089, forward strand.
TGCGGCCTTGTTCGACTCCCTGTCGGTGTTGGAAAATGTGATGTTCCCGCTCGACATGTTTTCCAACATGAACTACCGCGAACGAGTGCGCCGGGCGCAGGAATGCCTAGACAGGGTCAATCTGACCGAGGCACAGTCAAAATACCCCGGTGAGATCTCCGGCGGCATGCAGAAACGAGTGGCCATCGCCCGCGCCATCGTGCTCAACCCGCAATATCTGTTTTGCGACGAGCCCAACTCCGGTCTCGACCCTAAGACATCATTGGTCATCGACGAACTGCTCAGCGGCATCACCAAGGAATATAACACCACCACCATCATCAACACCCACGACATGAACTCGGTGATGGGTATCGGCGAGCATATCATTTTTATTTACCAGGGTAAGAAAGAATGGGAGGGCAACAAAGACATGGTCATCTCGTCGAACAATGAGCGGCTGAACGACCTGGTGTTTGCCTCAGACCTGTTTAAGAAAGTGAAACAAGCAGAAGAGCATGGCTTATAAGGCATGACTTCCGCTACAAACCTATCTACACTTATCTCATCATCCATAAAGAACCATTCCGCACCATGGGCACCATGATCTGCTCATTGCTGCCGTCTTGGTACGAGATGACGAGAAACACCTGCGCCGTCTGCGTCTCGGTGTCGATATCCGCACGCATGATGCGCAAGCGCTCAATGCCCCCATGCTCCCTGTTCTGCTGCTCCATAAACATACGCGCATTGTCGGTGAGCTGCCGGCGATATGACTCAGGCATCTCGTCATAGCCGTCGATGCCTGCCACATAGTCATCATACTGACCTTGCAGCAGATAGTCGTAATAGAGGCGTGCCGTATTCGCCGCCTGCTCGTCGGTCTTGATATCAGACGAGCAAGCGGCGCACACAGCACACAGCAGACCGATGAACGCTACGTATCGCATACCCCCTCTTTACTTCTGTCGGATAAAGATATTGATGGGACATCCCGTCATGCGCCAGTTCTCACGTATCTTATTCTCCAAGAACCGGCGATACGGCTCTTTCACATACTGAGGCAGGTTGGCATAAAACACAAACGAGGGTATCTGCGTATTGGGCAATTGCATGCAATACTTGATTTTGATGTACTTACCCTTGACCGATGGTGGCGGGAAGGCCTCTATCAGCGGGAGCATCACCTCGTTGAGTTTTGAGGTGCCCACCTTGGCCGTTCTGTTTTGATACACCTCCTTGGCAGTCTCGAGCACTTTGAATATCCTCTGCTTGGTCATCGCCGACGCGAAGATGATGGGGAAGTCGGTGAAGGGAGCCATACGGTTGCGGATGGCCGATTCGAAGGTTTTGATGACCAACTGGCTCTTATCTTCCACCAAGTCCCATTTATTGACCACGACCACCAACGACTTATTGTTCTTCTGTATCAGTTGGAAGATGTTCATGTCTTGCGCCTCGATACCGCGCGTGGCATCGATCATCAGGATGCACACATCCGAATTCTCGATGGCCCGTATGCTGCGCATCACCGAGTAGAACTCCAAGTCTTCTGTCACCTTGTTCTTGCGCCGTATGCCAGCGGTGTCAACGAGATAGAAGTCGAAGCCGAACTTATCATACCGCGTGTAGATGCTGTCGCGCGTGGTGCCCGCTATCTCAGTCACGATATGCCTGTCTTCACCGATAAAGGCGTTGATGATGCTGCTCTTGCCCACGTTGGGGCGCCCCACGACGGCAAACCGGGGTATGCCCTCCTCAATGAGGTCGGCCCCGTCGCCTGTGAGTTTCTCCAGCACCAGGTCGAGCAAGTCGCCCGTGCCGCTGCCAGTGGCAGCACTGATGCAGTGAGGGTCGCCCAGTCCCAGTTTATAAAACTCAGCGGCGTCGCTATATGCGGCATAATTGTCTGATTTGTTGGCCACGAGGATGACAGGCAGTTTAGAGCGGCGCAAAATCATCGCCACGTCCTCGTCCCAATCGGTCAGTCCGTTCATCACATCCACCAAGAAGAGCACCAGGTCGGCCTCTTCGGTGGCCACAATCACCTGTTTGCGTATCTCCTCTTCGAAGATATCGTCTGAATTAACCACCCATCCTCCGGTATCAACGACGGAGAATTCCCTTCCGTTCCACTCGCATTTGCCATATTGGCGGTCGCGTGTGGTGCCCGCCTCGCTGCTTACGATGGCACGCCTGGATTGCGTCAGGCGGTTAAAGAGTGTAGATTTGCCCACGTTGGGCCGACCTACTATCGCTACTAAATTTCCCATTTCCTAATCATTTTTTTAGAGGTGAGAGGTTTGCAGGGGGCAAGGGGCAGGGGGCAAGGGGCAGGAGATATGCTCCCGAACACCAACCCGTGTAAGAACACTCAACCCTAAACCCTCATCCCTAAACCCTCAACCCTAAACTTTAAACCTAAAACTTTAAACCTAAAGCCCTCACTCCGGATTATACCCGAAGGCGTCAAGTTCACGTTGTGAACTGCGCCAGTCTTTATCTACCTTGACATAAGTCTCCAGGAAGATGGGCTTCCCGAAAAACCTTTCCAACGCCTTTCTGCTCTCTGTCCCCACCTTTTTCAGGGCATAGCCCTGATGCCCGATGATGATGCCCTTCTGGCTCTCGCGCTCCACGTAGATGACGGCACGTATGTCGATACGTTTGTCACTCTCCTTAAACGACTCTACGGTCACCTCCACCGAATAGGGTATTTCCTTGTCGTAATAGAGCAGTATCTTCTCGCGTATGATTTCCGACACAAAGAAACGCGCGGGTTTGTCGGTCAACTGGTCTTTCTCGAAATAAGGCGGCGAGTCGGGCAGCAGCTCCTGAATACGTTTGAGGAGCATGTCAGTGCCGAACTTATTGAGGGCGGAGATCGGCAATATCTCTGCTTTTGGCAGCAAGGAGTGCCATTTCTCGACCAGGTCGCCCAACGCCTTTTGGTCGCTCTGGTCTATTTTGTTGATGAGCAAGAGCACCGGTATGGTCATTTTCTGTACCTTCTCCAGGAAGTCCATGTTCTTCTCCGGGTTCTCCACCACGTCGGTCACATAGAGCAGCACATCGGCGTCGGCGAGTGCCGACTCAGAGAATGCGAGCATCGACTCCTGCAACTTATAGTTGGGCTTGAGCACCCCTGGGGTATCAGAGAACACGATTTGCATATCGTCGGTATTGACGATACCCATGATGCGATGCCTTGTGGTCTGAGCCTTGAAGGTGGCGATAGAGATGCGCTCGCCCACCAATTGGTTCATCAGCGTTGATTTACCCACATTGGGGTTGCCCACGATATTTACGAAACCTGCCTTATGCATACGATACTGTTGTGCCAAAAAAACGCATTCTTTCATAAGAGGAAGGATGCGTTTGATATTGTTGATTACGTTTATTTCACCGGAGTATTGACAGCCGCGCCGTCATACCCCCATTTCAAGTAGGAAGCGCCATGTACGAATCCCGCTCCGAAGGCTGTGAGTATCAGGTTGTCGCCCTTCCTGAGCTTCGACTCATACTCCCAGAGAGCCAATGGTATCGTGCCAGCCGAGGTGTTTCCGAAATGCTCGATATTGACCATCACCTGCTCCATGGGCAGTTCCAGCCGTTTGGCCACCGCCTCGATGATACGCATATTAGCCTGATGAGGCACCACCCATTGGATATTGTCCTTATTCAGTCCGTTGCGCTCGGCTATGATGGCACAATCGTTGCTCATGTTGGTCACGGCATAGCGGAACACGGTGCGCCCCTCTTGATAGAGGTAGTGCAACCGATGATCGACGGTGAAGTGCGATGCGGGGCATACCGACCCGCCTGCCTTGAGGTGCAGGAAGGGCAGCCCTTTGCCGTCGGTACGGAAATAGGAGTCTTGGTATCCCACCTCCTCGTCTTCTGTCGCTTCTACGAGCACAGCGCCAGCGCCATCGCCGAACAGCGGGCATGTGGCCCTGTCCTTGTAATCGACCACCGACGACATTTTATCGGCACCGATGATGATGACCTTGTTGTATCGTCCGGACTCGATCATGCACGCCACGGTATCGAGCGTATAGAGGAATCCGCAGCAGGCGGCCCAGAAGTCGAAGGCATGCGCATTCTTGAGTCCGAGCTTGCCCAGGACGATCGATGCCGTGGAGGGGAACTGGTAGTCGGCTGTCGAGGTGGTCAGGATGAGAGCGTCGATGCTGTCTGGATCGACACCCGTCTTCTGCATCAGCTGCTTGGCGGCCTTACGTGCCAAGTATGATGTGCCCAGCCCCTCTTCGGTGAGGATGCGCCGCTCCTTGATGCCCACGCGAGTCATAATCCACTCGTCGTTGGTCTCGACCATGCGCGACAGCTCCTCATTGTTGAGGATATAGTCGGGCACATAGCCACCCACGCCAGTGATGACCGCTCTACGCTTACCCATTATTCAGCTACTTCTTCCTTAACGATTGCTACCTTGCCTCTGTAATAGCCACAGGTGGGGCATACGGTGTGATACACATAATACGCACCGCAGTTGGGGCATACTGCCAATGTGGGTACAACTGCCTTATCGTGCGTTCTTCTTTTCGCGGTACGAGTCTTTGACTGTCTTCTTTTAGGATGTGCCATTGTTGTTAATCGTTTAATATTGTTTTTAATTTTTCAAGTTCACTCCAACGCGGATCGTCCGGCTGCTCACCACCACTGCTTCGGGCAGCGGAATGCCTCTCAAGGACCTTCATCATCGCAGGGTTGCATTTCCCAGGTTCATGCACATGCTTGATGGGTATGGCCAGCACTATCATCTCATAGAGGAACCACGATGTGTCGATGATGCCTTCGCGCTCATCCACGGTCACCGTGTCGTCCTCTTCAGCGTATTCGTTACCTAATTTCACCGCCAGGTTGTTGGTGGCCTCTACGGGCTGCTCCATATCGTCCAGACACAGGTCGCAAGGCACGACCACTCGTCCTTGCACCCCCATCTCCAGCCTGAAGTCGTTCCCGACTTTGGTCACCCTCACAGTGGCGTTCACGTCGCCATGTTGCACATCGCGCCCTTCGACGGCTGCGAAGAAATCATCATCAAGATGCAGCTCAAAGGTTTCTGTATCAGCCTTTAAGCCCAACAAATTGATATGATATTTCTCCAAACTGCACATAACGGGCTGCAAAGTTACGAATAATTTTCATAATGAGCAAATTATCACGTTTTTTTTGCAAAAAAACGTCCACATCCTTTGTTTCGTGCGTGTGGCAGGCGCTCAACGGTCTTGCCTCACACAGCAGTTCATTTATCGAGTTCGATGCGGAAGGTAGTCCCTTTCCCCACCTCAGAACTTTTCACGAATATTTTGCCGTGGTGATATTCCTCTACGATACGCTTGGCAAGCGAGAGGCCGAGTCCCCAACCGCGCTTTTTGGTGGTGAAGCCGGGGCGGAACACATTTCGGATGTCTTTCTTCCGGATGCCTTTGCCCGTATCGGCCACCTCGATGACTGCTTGATGCTCTGTATCCTCTACATGCAACGTGATGGTGCCTCCGTCGGCACCCATCGCATCGACGGCATTCTTTGAGAGGTTCTCTATCACCCATTCAAAGAGCGAGGCATTAATGCTCACCACCACATCATGGTCGGGAAAGTCCTTCACCATCTTCACCTTGTTAGACGTGCGCCGGTCCATGTAGTCGATGACATGCTCCATCACCTCGTTGAGGCTCGACGGCACGGGTTCGGGCAGAGAGCCGATTTTCGAGAAGCGGTCGGCAATAAGTTGAAGCCGTTTCACATCCTTGTCCATCTCCGGCAGCAGGTCATCTTCAGGATAGTTCTCTTTCAGCATCTCTGTCCACGCCATGAGCGATGAGATGGGTGTGCCCAACTGATGAGCCGTCTCTTTAGAGAGTCCCACCCACACTTTATTCTGTTCAGCTCGCTTGGATGTGAGCAAGGCGAAAATGGCGATGACCACGAAAATCATCACGATGCCCAGTTGCACGTAAGGCCACATCGAGAGGCGTTTGATCATCACCGAGTCATCGTAGCAGACATATTGATAGTCGGAGTGCTGCTCGTCGCCCACATCAATTTTTATGAACTGCCCCTCCTTGAGCCATTTCCCGCCCAGATAAGCCACTTGCCGAAGCGTGTCTTCGTAAGAGCCTCCATTTAGCGTGACATTTCTGAAATCCTGTGCTTGGTGGTCTGCGTTGAGCACGACCACAGGTATGGTATTATTCTCGTCGAGCACCTTCAGCACCAAGCCCAGGTCTGTATTCTCGTCGGCCGCATTAAACGAACGTATGGCCTCGGCCCACACTCCCATCTTGTTGCGCTCCTCGATCGACAGGTCATGCACCAGTGCATGCGACACGACAAGCGATGCTACCGCTATCAAGATAGCGGCAATCACCAAGACGATTTTCACCTGTCGTATTCTGTCAGTCCACTGCATGACTATTAAACGCAGAAAGGCTTTAATTATTGTATTTTAGGGCTAGGGGCAGAAATATAGAGGTGAGAGGTAAGAGGTGAGAGGTGAGAGAATACCACGCCAATAATGGCAGGCTCTAAGCTATTCTCTTACCTCTCACCTCTTACCTCTAACCACAAAAAAAAGACACGCCTTAGAAAGCGTGTCTTTTTTGAAAAAAAGGCGGCCACCTACTCTCCCACATTGCATTGCAGTACCATCGGCGCAGGCGGGCTTAACTTCTCTGTTCGGGATGGGAAGAGGTGGGACCCCGCCGCAATAACCACCTGATAAGGGGGTTGACATCTACGACACGCGATAACTGATTTTTTTCAACAAAGACACCGGATACAGCCGAAGGCACGGCACGGTGCGAAAGCGTTCGGGCAATTAGTAGCGCTCGGCTTTGACGTCGCCGTCTTTACACCTGCGCCCT
>CAMVAT010000002.1 GCA_947165505.1 uncultured Prevotellaceae bacterium
CGTATCGTTACTGCCAATGGTTCAGGATATCTTGAGTTTACACGCGAGTTGCTGAAACTGCTTGAGAACGATACACCAGAAATGATTAACGGCTGGTACACGTTTATGAGCGACGGACTGGTAAAGTTGTACTCACCACGTCCTCGATTCAAATTCAACACCATTGGTCTTTTTACCAGCAACAATAAGGCTACTGTTGATTTCTACACGAAAACCTTTGGCTTTTCCACCGATTGGGACGGCATTCAACCCAATGTGGAGATGATGCTGGGCGACATGCGTATCATCCTCTATCCTCGTAGCGATTTCGAACAGATGGTATCGTATAAGTTCCAATATCCAATGGGGCTGAATGGCACCGCAGAATTGGCATTCGATGTTCCTTCGTATGCCGATGTTGACAAGGAATATCAGCATGCCCTCGCGAATGGTGCCGCCTCCGTTCTTCCTCCCACCACAGAGCCTTGGGGCCAGCGCACCTGCTATGTAGCCGATCCGGACGGAAATCTGATAGAGATAGGGTCGTTTAACGAATAAATATACGAATTATGCAAGATTTCATGACACCCCCGAAGCATGTGAATTTCCGTGCCAAGAAACTGTTTGGAGAGATGGGACGCATCGTTGACGGTTCCGTCGCTTACATCGAACTCAATGGCGGTGGTCCGACGGAGTTACACACTCACGAGCACAACCACCTCTTCATCGTCACCGAGGGCGAGGCCCGCATCCAGTTAGGCGATGAAACGGTCATCATTCATAAGGATGAAGCCTTCCTTGTTGAAGGCCGCATCCCGCATTCCTGTTGGAATAATACAGACGGCATGACAAAAATGATTGGTATCACAGTGCAATGACGAGAAAATGGAAATAGGAAATTGGTTCAAGGGTTTCGAGAAAGGTCTGGAGCGGCTCTCTCCAGAGCAACGGTCGGCCTTCCTTTCGGAATGCGGAAGGAACTGTGTGAATGGCGGTACGCTGTCTGTTTACCAACAGCTCCATGAGCGTGCCCAAGGCGACATGGACACCTTCTTTCAGATGGCTAATGAACTGCCAGGTGTAAGAGGAGGGGTCGTTGAGAAAGGACGAGTTTATCGCCTTGTTTTCTTGGAATGCACCTGTAAGTTGTGCAAAAAAGGATATGTCACCACTCCATTGCTCTGCGAGTGTTCACGCCAAAGTGTGATTTATTCGCTGCAATGTCTGTGGAAAGAGAAACACTTCACAGTGACGCTTTGCCATTCCATCTTGCGTGGCGGAACAGATTGCGAGATGAGAATAGAAGTGGAAAGTCAATCATCGCTACGTTTGCCACCATACAAGAAGGGTTGCGTTTTAGCGAGAGTAGAATCAAATCATACAATATGAGAAATATAGTAACATATTTGGTCGTTCCTGCAACAATTCATAACTTTGCAAAGTCAAATGATAAAACAAAATGCGAAAAGATATGAAGGCTATGATTATCAGATTGGAACAACCTCAAGATTATCGTGAGGTAGAGAACCTTACGCGAGAAGCATTTTGGAATGTTTACCGTCCAGGATGCACAGAGCATTACGTGCTCAATCAATATCGAGCGAATCCCGACTTCATACCTGAGCTCGATTTGGTGATGGAAGACGGCGAAAAGATTATCGGCCACTTGATGTTCTCGATGGCCGAAATTACATTGGACGATGGAACAATCTTCCCTTCATGGACATTTGGTCCCATCAGCATCCACCCCGACTATAAACGCAAAGGCTATGGCTTGAAACTATTGAATTATGCCTTAGAGAAGGCCAAGGAAATGGGCATCGGCCTCCTACAGATGGAGGGGAATATCGGGTTCTACCGTCATGCAGGCTTCGACATGGCCAGCAAGCTGAACATCCACTATCATGCAGAACCGAGAGAGGCAGAAGTGCCTTATTTCCTTGCCCAGGAACTGATACCTGGTTATTGGGGGGAACGCGAGGGGACCTATTGTCCGCCCAAGGGCTATTTCGTGGCCGACGAGAGTCCAGAGGACTTCGATGCCTACGAAGCCACCTTCCCACAGAAGAAGAAAGCATTCCAAGAGGGTCAACTGCCTCAGTTCTGTCAGAGTTGCGGGATGCCATTAATGCGCATTGAAGATTGTGGCACAAACGCCGATGGCAGCACCAATTATGATTATTGTCAGTATTGCTACAAGGACGGGAGATTCTTGCAGAAATGTACGATGGACGAGATGATTGAACATTGTTCGCAGTTCATCGACGAGGTGAATAAAAACATGCCTAAGCCCATGACCATAGAAGAGTACAAGCAGATGATGCGGGGTTTCTTCCCGATGCTGAAAAGATGGAGGAAATGATGGAAACTAAAAGGATTTTATTGCGTCCTTGGCGCGAGAGTGATGCCGAGACTCTATTTAAATATGCATCCGATCCGGATGTTGGGCCTCGTGCGGGATGGCCACCGCATAAGAGCGTGGAGGATAGTCTGGAGATTATCCGTACCGTATTCAATGATGCGACCAATACGTGGGCTATCGAACTCAAAGAAACAGGTGAAGCGATTGGTGCTATGGGGTATGGCTCGTCGTGTGATTGTGACCTGCCTGCCCGCGAAGGTGAGCCACTTATCGGCTATTGGATGGCTAAGCCTTACTGGAATCAGGGCATTTGCACTGAGGCTCTGCTGCTGATGTTAGACCATATCCGACAAACGACTGATATCAAATCTCTCATCAGCGGCCACTTTGTTGACAACCCTGCCTCAGGTCGTGTGATGGAGAAGTGTGATTTTGTACCAACAGGTGAAACGTGCATCGATGATACAACGGCACCGACATCGACTCACCGAATATCATAAACGCTCCTTGATGAACGGGTTTGAAACCATTCATTAAGGAGCGTACATTGAGAAAACCGAGAACTTATTTGAAAATCTTCTGAGCGAACATGGTAAGATAAATACGCCAGTTACGCCAGATGTGACCGCCGTCGGTCTCTACATACTCATAGGGATACCCTTTTGAATCCCAATAAGCACGGAGGTCAACCGTGCTCTGATATAGGAAGTCGGTCTTACCCATGCCCATCCAATAGAGTTTGGGCTTGCTGCCAAAGAGACGGGCTGACTGTTGTGCGAAGTCCGGGTCACTCTTAATCTGCTCTGCAAACGGTTGGTTCATGTTAAAGTCCTTGCCGAGATGCAGACCCGCAGAGAAAAGCCCGTAATAGTCGAACATCGTAGGATATAACAGGCTGATACCAAAGGTGTGACCGCCGCCCATGGAGAGACCGCAAACAGCACGTCCGGCTCGTGTCTTAATCGTACGATAATTAGCGTCGATATAATTCACGATGTCCATGAAACTGGCGGGGATAGTGGCAGCGGCAGGCTCTGTAGGACCCGTGCCACTGTTGCCGAACCCCGGGGAGTACATGCCCCATGACCATTCGCCGGGAGCAGCCTGACAATTGGGGTTGCCGTTGGGCATGACAACAATCATAGGTTTGGCCTTACCTGTAGCGATGAGATTGTCGAGTATTTGCGCAGCACGTCCGAGCTCGCTCCAAGCGTTCTCGTCACCGCCGGCACCATGAAGCAGATATAGCACAGGATACTTGCCGCCTTTGTCATAGCCGGCAGGAGTATAAACCGTCATTCTGCGCTGCATCTTCAATGTGGGACTGTTGTACCAAACCTTGCTCAGATTTCCGTGAGGCACCTCGTTTACTCGGTAGAGGTCGCCCTTGTCGCCCTTGGCATTACTCACAATGAAAATATTGGAGAAAGATACAATGTCGCGGTTGACATAGATGTTGGCAGGATCTTTTACACCTGTCATACCATCGATGTTGAAGGTATAACTGTACATCTCGGGAGCCAGCTTCTCCGTGGTGTAACTCCACACACCATTCTTACCCTCATTCAATTCCGCCACACCAGGAGCGTCATATTTCCCGAATCCCTCAACCTCTACGGTCTGAGTGGGCAGGAAATCACCTGTCACTTCCACCTTCACGGCCTTCGGGGCAAAAACATTGAATGTCACAGTACCGTCATTATTGACGACAGGCGATTGAACATTGGCACTATTGAAAAGTTTCTCTTGTGCCGAGGCACTCAAGCAGCACATCACTGCAAGGGCCAAAGTCATGATTACTTTATTCATACACTATTAACGTTTCTTTTCATAATCTTTTTTGGTTATCGCTTAAGCAGATTCATCTTGCTTTCAGGCTTCAAGACATTGTTCACCTTCGTCTGCTGTGCCTTAGCCTTGGCTGTGAGCGTGGCTTTGATATCCTGAGATGAGGCACCAACAAGGAATTGGTACTCACCTTCGGCTACGACCCATGCAGAGGCTTCTTCGTCGAACGAGGCAAGGTCTGCAGCACGTACGGTGAGCGTTACGGTTTCGCTCTCGCCAGCTTTCAGAGTTTTTGTTTTGGCATACGCCTTCAGTTCCTTGGCAGGTTTGTTGGCTGCTTTATTATCAGGGGCAGAGATATAGAGTTCTACCACCTCTTTGCCCTCGAAACTGCCCGTGTTCTTGACGGTTACTGTAATCTCGTAAGAGTCTCCCTTCTCAGCAATCTTGGCATTGCTATATTCAAAGGTAGTATAGCTGAGACCGAAGCCGAAAGGATAACTAACGGGCACATCGAACGAATCAAAGTAACGATAACCGACATATACGTCCTCTTCGTATGCTGTATAGTCCACATTCTTCACATTACCCTTCTGGCCCTGATTCATCATATCGATACGAGGATCCTGGTCGATGGGGAAATTCTTCGATGAATAGGCGTCAGTGAACTTAACAGGCCATGTCATGGTAAACTTACCTGAAGGCGACTGTTTGCCACTGAGCACATCGACGACGCTGTTGCCACCCTCCTGTCCAGCTTGCCATGCGCAGAGAATAGCATCGGGAAGAGTGTTCCACGAGGAAGTCTCGATAACTCCACCGATATTAAGGAGGACGACGACCTGTTTGCCTGCCTTATGATAGACATCGCATACCTGCTCAATGAGTTGGCGCTCGGAACTGCTGAGGTTGAAGTTAGCTACATTACGGTCAAGGAATTCTCCAGAGAGACGACCTAATGTGATGACCGCGATATCGGCCTGTTGGGCCTGGGCGGTCAGTTCGTCAACCGAGAAGATTTTCTCTTCTGGCAGCGGCTGGGGCAGGAATTTGGCAAGAGCTGCAGTATTGGGGTCTTTCTTGGCTTTGGCTTCGAACTCAGCCTCAGCCTTCTTCTTAGCATCAGCAAGATAGGTGTCGTAGGCATTCTTCAGCTCTTCCGAAACGGTATAACCTCCATTCTTCATGCCGTCGAGCAATGAAACGACGTAGGCATGATTGACATTACCAGAACCTGTGCCGCCTGCAATGAAATCGTAAGAGGTGTTACCATAGAGGGCGATATTCTTAATCGACTTGGCAAAAGGAAGCGTTTTGTCGTTTTTCATGAGTACCATTCCCTCAGCTGCCGACTGGCGGGTAACGGCCGCATGAGCCTTAAGGTCGGGCTGGTTGGAATACTGATAACCCTGATAGCGCGGGCTCCGCTCCACAAGTTTTAGAATACGCTGCACATTACGGTCCAAATCGGCCTCTGCCAGTTTACCACTCTTCACACCAGCTACAATACTGTCGAACTGCTCGGCCTTACCTGGCTGGAGCATGTCGTTGCCCGCCCACATTTGGATGGCACCATCCTTGCCGCCAAACCAATCGGTCATCACAGTTCCCTCATACCCCCACTCATCGCGCAGGATTGTCTGCACAAGGTCTTTGCTTTCAGAAGAGTAAACACCGTTAATATAGTTATAAGAGGTCATTACAGTCCATGGTTTGCTCTCCTTGATGGCAATCTCGAAACCCTTGAGGTAGATTTCGCGGAGTGCACGCTGCGAGATGCGGGCATCGTTGTTCATACGGTTCGTCTCCTGATTGTTGGCGGCGAAATGTTTGATACTCGTACCCACGTCGTTTTTCTGAACACCTGTGATATAGGCAGAAGCTGTCTTACCTGCAACCACGGGATCCTCAGAGTAATACTCAAAGTTACGTCCGCACAGCGGGTTGCGCATGATGTTCAGGGCAGGAGCCAGCAAAACATCGGCACCATATTCCTTCACCTCCTCGCCAATGGCCTGTCCCACTTCCTCGATGAGTTGGGTGTTCCAAGTAGAAGCGAGCAGTGTGCCGATGGGAAAGTGAGTGCAGTAGTAAGTAGCGGTATCTCCCTCACGGGTAGCATCGATACGGAGTCCGGCAGGACCGTCGGCCAATACTATGGCTGGGATGCCAAGAGAATCGAGAGGATAGGTAGTGCCTGCGGCACCTGGCACAAGATTTCGAGTGGCACCGATTACGGCGTCATTGCCAGAGAAACCAGCCATGCCGGTACCAATAACAAAGTGGGCCTTGTCCTCGAGCGACATCTTAGCCATCACTTCTTCATGATTGATGGTGTTCAAAACAGGGGTTTGGTTGCTACAGCCTACAAACAGCAATGCAGCAACAACGGATAGAATGGATTTCTTCATAGTATATATATTGATTATTAGTAATAAGGCTGGTTAATGGTTGTGATAGGTGAAGCTTTAGACCTAAGAACTTGTCTAAGTGCAAATTTCTTAGATTTGGCAAAGTTATGAAAAAGTATCCACACAAGCAAGCTTTTATCCAAATATTTGTCAATTTTTGCGAATAACAGTATCACAATATTTTGCTTCAGATATTCGATGGACTTTTACGGACAAAAGGACACAATAAAAGGCACCCCGAAGAGTGCCTTTTATGATGTTCGCTTATGAATTCATTGTCATTAAAAATTCGCTGTTGTCTTTTGTCTTCTCCATTCTGCCATGTATCGTGTTCATGGCTTCTACGGCATTCATGTCGGCGATGTGCTTGCGAAGTATCCACATGCGGTCGAGCGTGGTCTTGTCTTGCAACAGATCGTCGCGGCGGGTACTTGATGCCACCAAGTTGACAGACGGGAAGATACGCTTGTTAGAGAGTGCACGGTCGAGCTGCAGTTCCATGTTTCCAGTGCCTTTGAACTCTTCGAAAATCACCTCGTCCATCTTTGAACCGGTGTCTATCAGTGCTGTTGCGATGATGGTGAGCGAACCGCCGCCTTCGATATTACGTGCCGCACCGAAGAAACGCTTGGGCTTCTGCAGGGCATTGGCATCGACACCGCCTGTCAGCACCTTTCCGCTGGCGGGCGACACCGTGTTATAGGCGCGAGCCAGACGAGTGATAGAGTCAAGGAAGATCACCACATCATGTCCGCATTCAACCATTCGCTTAGCCTTCTCCAATACGATGCCGGCAATCTTCACGTGGCGCTCAGCGGGCTCGTCGAAAGTAGATGCGATAACCTCGGCATTGACAGTACGTGCCATGTCTGTCACTTCCTCCGGACGCTCGTCTATCAAAAGCATCATCAGATATGCTTCGGGATGGTTGGCGGCGATGGCATTGGCTATGTCTTTCATCAAAATGGTCTTACCCGTTTTAGGCTGTGCCACGATAAGCGCACGCTGGCCTTTGCCGATGGGTGAAAACAAATCGACTATACGGGTTGACAAATTGGTGGTCTTGGGGTCGCCGCACAGCGTGAATTTCTCCTCTGGGAAAAGAGGTGTAAGATGCTCGAACGAGATTCTGTCGCGCACCTCTTGAGGAGCCTTTCCATTGATCAGTTCAACACTGGTGAGAGGGAAATATTTCTCTCCCTCATGAGGCGGACGCACTCGTGCCTGCACCACATCGCCCGTTTTCAGTCCATACTGCTTGATTTGATTGGCAGAGACGTACACATCATCTGGCGAAGACAGATAATTATAGTCGCTGGAGCGCATAAAGCCATATCCGTCGGGCATGATTTCCATCACGCCGTTGGCTTTGATCAGGTCATTGAAATCAAAGTCTTGCTTGCTTGGGCTGGCAGCTGCCTGCGGCTGTTGGAATGTGGTTTGCGGAGCTGTGCGAGTGGTAGGATTGTCGAAGATGTCATAATCAGGCAGTGCGCCTTGGTCTTCGATGGGCAGGTCAACAACAGTGATGTAATCAGTGCCGTCGCCCGGATCGTCTGCCCAAACGGTATCTACCTGATTCTGCCCTTCTTCATCTTCTGCGGCAGCAGCCTCTTGCTGACTGTTCACTTTTGCCTGCAACTGTGCTATCAAGTCGGCGGCCTCTTCATCTTGGTCCTGTGCGGCAGTAGCAAACTGCTCTTCAGGCACGGTGAACGTTTGCTCTTCTCCAGCAGGTTGATCCTCCGTGGAAGAGGGTGTAATATCTTCTTCTGACGCTTGATTGACAGGCTCTTGCATTGTTTCCTGCTCCTTCGCCTCATCCTGTTTCTTTTGTTCCTCGAGCATGGCAATCGCCTGCAATTCAGCCTTCGACTTTCTGCCACGTTTTTTAGGAGCAGGTTTTTCTGCTTCAGGTTTATTTTCGGGTTCCTGATTGACCTCTGCGGTGGCCGCCTCTACGGGCTGCTCCAGCAATTCGTCTTTAAAAAGCGGGAGTGGCTCTTGCACTTTCTTCGACTTCTTCAGGTCAAAATTTTCACCCTCTTTTCCATTGACAGAATATACTTTGTCAGACTTAGCGATTCTGGTACGCTTTTTCTTCACAGGCAATGGCGTTTTACTGCTCTCCAATTCCGCCTGCTTGTCTAAAATAGCATATATTAGTGTCTCTTGGCTATCGGATGATTTGAATGACGCTCCTAAACTTTCAGCAATGCCAACCAATTCATTGACATCCTTCGATAATAAATCGTCTTTACTAAACATAAAAAGTAAATATGAATTTTTGATAAAACAACGGACTTTCCAGGCCGAAAATCCTATACATTTTGGAAATGTGGTGCAAAATTAGTTTTTTTCCACCACATAATCCTATTATTGATTTAAAAAATACGTCAGATTAACCGAATTTAACAAATCAGCTGCCAATGGCGTCCGCCATCATGATTATTTGATAAACGGAGATGCCGTATGTGCTGAGCATTTCTTTCTCTTTGAGCAATTCAGCCAAAAGTTTTTTCCCGGTAGTGCTGCTCTTTTGGTATTCGCTAAGCATTGTCACCGCCTCGGCGATATTGCCGCCTGCCCATACACAGAGCGCGGCATTCAACACATCTTCAGCTCTTTTTTTGCCGCTGGCCAGCAAACGTCTGTATTCCGTTTGTGCTTGCGCCTGCTTACCACCTACAAGCAGAGTCCACGCCAGAATACGCACCACATCCCAGTCGCCTGGCTTTTCAAAGTCTAATTGATAGAGTCGCTTGGCTGCTTCTTCTGTTCGACCCGTATTGATGAGGCAGATGCAATATTTCTTTTGCGTCGGGATATGGTCAGGGGCAATGGCAAGTAATTGTTCGTATGCGTCGGCCGCTTCTGCATAATCGCCATCGAAATAGCATGCTTTGGCAAATCCTTGTAGTGCTTTCTTATGTTCTGGTTGCTGCTGTAAAATCTGTTGATAAAATTTTTTTGCCAGTGGATAGTCTTGTGATTGATGGGCCGCGAAACCGCGATAATAGAGCAGATGAATATCGTCAACGTCTTGATAGGCATCCAGCAAACGCTGGAGTGGCTGGAACAATTTGCGCTTGGCAAGAAATGAGCACAAAGTGACGAGCTGACTGCCAACGGCGGTGTGAAGAAACAGCTTGTTGGCGAGGAAGAGCTCCCCCACCCCGTTCTTGTTTTCATCATCAGGCGAGGAAAAGGGATTTCTCAACCCTGCCTTGGCATCAGACAATCTGAAGAAGCGATACAGATCTTGCAGATACATCCTTCTCTTATATACAGGCGTGAGCATCTCTTCAGGCGTCATCACGGCACCCAGCATGTCCTCGCTATTGATCATCTCGCGCATATTGTCCGGAATCCGGTCGATAACACTCTTCATGGCCAACACAAACGAATATTTATCTGAGTCGCAGAATGGACCCGACTCGAAGATGTGGCGCATCAGCTGGCTCCCTTTGAGCTTTTCCACACTTGATCGCAATTCAGGATGATTGACATAGAAGGGCTCAAACCAATTGGACGTGCGATAGAAAAACGGGAACCTCTTCATTTGTGAAAAACCGCCGAAATAGATGTCTGCACCGGCCTTTTGCATATCAAGCATTTTCTGAAAGCTTTGCTCCACGGCTTCCATGGCATGGTCGGCGGCCTCTGGATGCAAAATATCCTCCAGCGGGTCATCATCCTTCTCTTCAATACCGAAACGTGTGATTTTCAGGTTGGAATGATTGATGATATTCGGCATGATGTCGCGCTGTATTTCGGCATGGTCGTTTTCTGCATTCATACAAAGGTATATCTGCATCTGCAGTTCTATCAACTCGCTGACATGTTGTACATTCTCGCAGAACGTGCTGACCATCGATTTCACCTGCGGGTAGAGCTGGCTGTTAGCAGGCAGTGTCAACGCCCACCCCACGAAAGCACGTTGCCGGAGAGCCACGTCGGTCGTCTCTTGGCAAACGCGCAGCAGCGTCTCGGATTTTCTGAGATCGAAATGGAAGAACAAAGACAGCGTGATGGCACTGGTGAGCAGAAGCGCATCGTTGATGTCGATGGTGGGCGATAATATCAACTCCGAACAGTAATCCTCATCGCCCTTGCCCCACGTCTCAGAAATCCATATCGCATCAAAGACGGTCGAAATCCATTCATGATGCTCTTGATAGATTTGTGCGCTCAACTTATCATGATTTTCTTCAGATTCGAAGTCAAGCAACGCCACATTGCCGACGAACTGCTCGAGCTTTGGTTTGATCTGCTCCATGTCAATGGGATGATTCCCCAGCCGTGAATAAGCATCGGCAAACGACCGCAAATCGCGGATAGCGGTATGGGTCTCGATATTATAGACAAGAGCGTCACACTTACGAAGCAGCCGAGCGTACAGCTCGTCGCGCTGAGGGTCGTTCACCCCCTGGCGCAGATAGTCGATGATGAGTTGGTAATCATGCAAGAGTTGCTGTTGACGTTCGTGGAGCTTTGGGTTTCTCAGCGCATCGAGCAAAGGTTGCATTTGGCGTAAGGCCACAGCCAACTCACCTCTATATAGATGTTTTCTTATCTGTTGAAAATCTTGTTGGTTCATGTCTTTCTCTTTTTATTCTTTCCACTTGACGCTCCTTGCAGTCTGCACGTCTTTGTCTTTTGGTGGAGCAGCATGTTGGTATGGGATACGAGGGAGAGCCACCAACACGCTGTCATCTATATGACATTCACGTTTGACGATGTCGGCATAATGAGCCAACCCGTAAGTGTTGATTGAGTCGCACGCTTGATTATAAGCACGTAGCATACCCTCCACGGTTTGTTTCTTAGCGGCAGAACCGGTGGACGCTTTTCTAAAGGCAAACACCCCGAAATGTACCCCTTTTTCTCGGGAGTCCATCAATACTGGATGGCGACCTTTTTTGGCAGCGGTGGCTTGTGGCTCGGTCAGCAACACGGCATCCATCGCATTGGTTTGAAGCATTTTCAGTCTCACATCCACATCGTTTACCTGCACGCGGAACACTGTATTTTGCGGTTTCGCGCTGTCAACGGCCAGATTGCCAAGATAATCGGTGGCAGAATAGCGGGTAATGGCAATCATCTTATCGCCCAACTGCTTCAATTCGTTGACACGTGCCAGCCGGTTTGTAATCAGCAACCAATATGTGTCGGTGGCGATAAGATAGTCCAGGGCGACTCCCTTTGCCTGCAAACGTTCGGCACGGACAAGGTCTGAGATGGCTCCGTCTAAATCTTTCTGCACAAGCGACTGGTCGCAATCCAAATGCGCCTGATATCTCCTCAGTTTGACATCCGCCTCTTGCTGGTCAAACAGGTGCAGAGATTCAGCTACATAAAAAGGCACACAATCAAGTGTCGGCAGCACGCCAACGGTCAGCGTCTTGTCATCAGCAGCACTATTGGTGCCGTCACCCTTTTCGCCTTCACTTTGTTCCCGGCTATGGCATGAGGCGAAAACAAGAAGCACCATAAATAATATGACGAAGTGATAACGCCTTTGTGATTTCATCTGTTCGGTTTAAATTTTCGGCAAAGTTACGAAAAGTCGAGCGCAGAACAAAACAAATCCTTTTGTTTTTTATGCCGAGACGGAGTAACTTCGCCACAACGTGGCAAAGTTACGAAAAAACGAGAGCAGAACAAAAGAAACTTGTTTCTTTTTTATGCCGAGTTAGAGTAACTTATCTAAAGTTACGAAAAAACGAAAGAAGTGCAAAAGAAAAGCAGCTTTTCCTTTCACTTCCGAGTGCCAAAATGAAACATCAAGTTTCACTTCCGTCCGTATTTCCTTCACGATATGCTTTTGGAGACACGCCTTTCTTACGCAAAAAGAATTTGCTGAACGAGGCCGTATCGGCAAAGTGCAGACGGTCGGCTATCTGTCCAATTGTCAGTTGTGTAGTGCGAAGCAGGAAAGAGGCCTCCATGATCAGAAACTGATTGACATAATCCACGACCGTGCGTCCAGACACTTGCCTGACGACACGGGATAGATAAACTGTGGAAACATGTAGCTGCGAGGCATAATAAGCGATGTCGTGATGCTCGGCGAAATGGAGCGGCAATAAGCGGATAAAACAGATGAAAATCTCTTCAATACGTTGCGATACAATACGATGTGCGATAGCCCGGTCTTGAACGCTTTGCAAGTCAAGCAAGAAGACGGCGTATAGCATCCGCAGAATGGCTGCCTTGTAGAGATGGTTGGAATGAAGATAACCAATAATATCACGCATCCGGTCAGCCAGGCGCACTGCGTCATGATGTTGCAGTGTCAACATGGGCTGGTGTAATTGCACAATGGGCAAATACGCGATATGTACGAGGTCGCGAACAGACGGGGCATCCAGAGTCGTATGCTCGTCGGCCAAAAGGCAAATACCCTGATAGTCGGCAGAAGCGGCAAGTATGGACACAGGCATGCCCGGCGAATAGACATAGAGGTCGTCGGGATGCAATGTCATTTCTTGTTTGTTATAAACGATGGTCAGCCATCCCTTCAACACCAATGTAAAGGTATATGCCGCCATATAGCCATGCGTCTCATTGGCGCGGAATGTGATGACAGCATCAGTTTGATTGCAGTAGATGCGTCCGTCCCACTGCGACACAGGCTCTTTGCCGTGCATTTTTATCCATGCTTCTCGTAATGTGTACATAACGGGCACAAAGTTACGAAGAAAAATCTGAAATGTATCGTTTCAGACAAATTTTGTATCGTATTAAGTTTGGCAGATAGGCATTCTTGCCATAACTTTGCCTCCACAATTTTTCATTTTATCTTAAATCATCATATTATGGACGCAAAGAAATCTATCGAGGCCTTGCAGTTTTTCGCAACAGGACTGACCGAAGGCGCATTGGTGCACAAGTTGCAAGGTCAAATCTTTAAGTCGCAGGGCTTAAACAAACTCGGACAAAAGTACATCGACCACTTTAACGAGGAGATGGAATGGGTGGAGAAGTTCGTAGAACGCGTAATCGACTTAGGTGGCGACATCAAATTTGAGGGCGCCAAGGCTCGTGAACTGTGCTGCGACCCCGTCGCATATCTCAAGGCCGACCTTGACATCCAGAAAGCCGGCGTTGACCTGCTGTACAAGTGCATGGAGACTCTGACCGCAGACCCAACCACTTACGACATAATGAAAGCGTATCTGGCCGACGAGGAGGAAGACCTTTATTGGAGTCAGGGGGCATTGGAACTGATCGACAAGATTGGTGTGCAGAATTGGCTATTCACTCAAATTTAACCTCAATAAAGATATGAAAGAACAAGTATTGCAAGCCATGCGCGAAGCTGGAAAACCAGTCTCAGCCGGCGAAGTGACAAAAGCTCTAGGAGCTGACCGCAAAGAAGTAGATAAGGCTTTTGCCGAACTGAAAAAGGAGGGTGCCATCGTGTCGCCCGTCCGTTGTAAGTGGGAACCTGTCCAATAGTCACAGACTACACCGGGCACCGTTTCTTATATCATCTCACTCGCTTTAGTCTGCACTAAGGCGAGTTTTTTATTAAAACACAAATTCTTGGCTCGACAAGCTGATAATTGCAAAATTTTATCTAATTTTGCCAACAAATTCATCACTGACATCATGGCAAAAGACAAAATAGCATACGTTTGCAGCAACTGCGGGCAGGAATCATCGAAATGGATTGGCAAATGCCCCGCCTGCGGACAATGGAACACGTTCAAGGAAATCCGCGTAAGCAATGATACGGGCACGAATGCAGCCAAATCGGCCGGAATGACGTTGCGGCAGGCCCAAGACAAGAACCGCCCCATGAGGCTTCGTGACATTTCATCGAAAGACGAGCCACGCATCGACACAGGCGATAGCGAATTGAACCGCGTACTCGGCGGCGGACTGGTACCAGGCAGTATCATCCTGCTGGGTGGCGAACCTGGCATAGGCAAAAGCACCCTCACCCTGCAGACCGTGCTGCGCATGACAGGAAAGAAAATACTCTATGTGAGCGGTGAGGAAAGCGCCCACCAGTTGAAGATGCGCTCTGAGCGTATCGAACATCCCGAAAGCGATGATGTGATGATTCTTTGCGAGACATCGCTCGAAAACATATTCGCTCACATCAAAGAGGTGAAACCCGACGTGGTGATCATCGACTCCATACAGACCATAGCCACAGAGGATGTGGAGAGCAGCCCCGGCAGTGTGTCGCAGGTGCGTGAGTGTGCCTCTGCCCTGCTCCGCTTCGCCAAAACAAGCACCATCCCCGTCATCCTGATTGGACATATCAACAAAGAGGGCACGCTGGCTGGCCCCAAGATCTTAGAGCATATTGTCGATACGGTAATACAGTTTGAGGGCGACCAGCACTATATGTACCGCATACTGCGCTCTATTAAAAACAGATTTGGCAGTACCAGCGAACTGGGCATATACGAGATGCAGCAAAACGGACTGAGCCAAGTGAGCAATCCTTCAGAATTGCTGCTCACTCAGGATCATGAGGGACTCTCTGGCATAGCCATCTCCTCGGCCATTGAGGGCGTTCGCCCGTTTTTGGTCGAGACGCAAGCCTTGGTGTCGAGCGCGGCATACGGCACCCCACAGCGTTCGGCCACAGGGTTCGACCAGCGACGGCTTAACATGCTGCTTGCCGTGTTGGAAAAGCGTGTGGGATTCAAACTGATGCAGAAAGATGTGTTTCTCAATATCGCAGGCGGTTTGCGGGTCACCGACCTCGCCATGGATTTGAGCGTGATAGCCGCCGTGCTGTCGAGCAATGTCGATACGCCCATCGAACAGGGGTGGTGCATGGCCGGCGAAGTGGGGTTGAGTGGCGAGGTACGCCCCGTGAGCCGTATCGAGCAGCGCATTGGCGAGGCAGAGAAACTCGGCTTTTCTCATATCATCATACCACGCTATAACCTGCAAGGGATGGGCAGCAGCAAAAAATACAGCATCCAACTGCATCCTGTAAGGAAAGTAGAGGAAGCGCTCAGGGAACTGTTCGGCTAATCACAGGCATATACCGTATTGTCGGCGACGCCCGCCTCGCGCAGCGCTTCACGACGCTCCACACAGGTGCCACACTTGCCGCAGTGTACGTCGCCACCCTTATAGCAAGACCATGTCTCGGCGAAGTCGATTCCCAATTC
Organism: uncultured Prevotellaceae bacterium; assembly: GCA_947165505.1. Classification (GTDB taxonomy): domain Bacteria; phylum Bacteroidota; class Bacteroidia; order Bacteroidales; family Bacteroidaceae; genus Prevotella. The sequence goes on from CAMVAT010000002.1 coordinate 15,687, forward strand.
CGCTCCACGGCGGGCGATGTCGGCTTTCGTCCAATGGGTATAGGGAGCCAAAAGACTCACACCGATGTAGGTGCCTGCCTGTATGGCATGATTGAACGCATCGACAAATTCAGAGCGGCAATCAGGATAAATGGCATGGTCGCCGCCATGATTAGCCATCATCACATATTTCAGCTCATGGCTCTCGGCGATACCGGCAGCAATGGAGAGCATGATGCCATTTCTGAAGGGCACGACCGTAGATGCCATATTGTCATCGTTGTAATCGCCTTCAGGTATCGCATCTGCCCCTTGCAGCAGCGAGCTCTGAAAATACTGTTTGAAGAAATCCAAACGGATGACGATGTGAGGAATGCCCAGTCGCTCGCAGTGCATTTTGGCATACGGTATTTCCTTCGCATTGTGGTTGCTGCCATAGTCAAATGATATGGCCAGAGCAATGCGCTCCTGGTAGTCGTAAAGCATGGTGGTACTGTCCATCCCACCACTTGCTATCAATACAGAATCTTTTTTCATGGTGCAAAAATACGCCAATATTTTGTTTTTTGCAAAGTTGACCTGCCAAATGTTTGGCTGGAGCGCAAAAAAAACAAAAAAAAGGGGTTTCGCAAAGCTTATTTCCAATAATTATCACTAACTTTGCACTGCTATAAAGTCAACCATACATTATCAAATATTTTTAATTATTTACAACGATGAAAATTGATCAATTCAATTTTGCCGGCAAAAAGGCAATTGTACGCGTGGACTTCAATGTTCCCCTGGATGAAAACGGAAAAATCACCGACGACACCCGCATCCGCGGTGCTCTTCCCACACTGAAGAAAGTGCTCGCCGATGGTGGCGCGCTGATTATCATGTCGCACATGGGCAAGCCCAAAGGCAAAGTGAATCCGAAGTTCTCTCTCGGCCAGATTGTTGACGCCGTGTCTGACGCTCTCGGCGTGGAGGTGAAGTTCGCCCCTGACTGCGCCAAGGCTAAAGAAGCCGCTGACGCATTGAAAGCCGGCGAGGTGCTGCTGCTGGAGAACCTCCGCTTCTATCCGGAGGAAGAGGGCAAGCCCGTTGGCATCGACAAGGCCGACCCCGCATACGATGAGGCCAAGAAAGCCATGAAAGCCAGCCAGAAAGAGTTTGCCAAGACATTGGCCAGCTATGCCGACTGCTATGTGATGGATGCTTTTGGCACCGCTCACCGCAAGCACGCCTCTACGGCTGTGATTGACGAGTTCTTCGATGCCGACCACAAGATGCTGGGTTATCTGATGGAGAAAGAGGTGACTGCCGTTGACAATGTGCTGGGCAATATCAAACGCCCCTTCACCGCTATCATGGGTGGTTCGAAGGTTTCGACCAAAATCGGCATCATCGAGAACCTGCTGGGCAAGGTTGACAATCTGATTCTCTGTGGTGGTATGACCTATACTTTCGCTAAGGCTCAGGGTGGCCAGATTGGTAACTCTATCTGCGAGGACGACAAACTCGATGTGGCTCTCGATGTGATCAAGAAAGCCAAGGAGAATGGTGTGAACCTCGTATTAGGCACAGACTGCATTGCCGCTGACGCTTTCGCCAACGACGCCAACACCCAGGTATGTCCCGCCAATGCCATCCCCGAGGGTTGGGAAGGTCTGGATGCCGGTCCTGAGACCCGCAAGGCTTTTGCAGCAGCCATCAAGGATGCCAAGACCATCCTGTGGAACGGTCCTGCCGGCGTGTTTGAGTTCGACAACTTCATCGGCGGCTCGAAAGCTATTGCCGACGCTATCGCAGAGGCTACAGCCAAGGGTGCTTTCTCGCTGATTGGCGGTGGCGACTCTGTGGCATGTATCAACAAATTCGGCATGGCCGACCAAGTGTCGTACATCTCTACTGGCGGCGGTGCTCTGCTGGAAGCCATCGAGGGCAAAGTGCTCCCCGGCGTGGCTGCTATTGAGGCATAATTCAGCGTGTTAAGCCAATGGTCTTGAGCGTCTCCAGACGGCGATGCTCAACAATAAAAAGAGAGGATATGTCAATCGTTGACATATCCTCTCTTTTTTGTCATGCTATAAGCCGATTATTTCTTAAAATAACGCTGATAGAGACCGTTGAAACCAGCACAGTGGCGGGCTTCGTCTTTCGCCATCTCATGTACAGTGTCGTGTGTGGCATCCATGCCGGCAGCCTTGGCGTTTTTAGCGATACGGAACTTATCCTCGCAAGCGCCCTGCTCAGCAGCGATACGCGCCTCAAGATTTGACTTAGTGTCACCCAGCACATCGCCTAAGAGCTCTGCGAAACGAGAAGCATGGTCGGCCTCCTCGTAAGCATAACGCTTGAACGCTTCAGCAATTTCAGGATAGCCCTCGCGGTCGGCCTGACGTGCCATGGCGAGATACATACCCACTTCTCCGCACTCGCCATTGAAATGGTTGACCAGGTCTTTGATCATTTCTTCGTCGGCACCCTCTTTACGGGCTGCGCCCAACTGATGAACAGTGGCAAAGGTCAACTCGCTATTATCTTCCAACTCAGTGAATTTAGAAGCAGGAGCCTTACAAACGGGGCACTTCTCGGGAGCCTCGGTTCCCTCATAGATGTAACCGCAAACGGTACAGATAAACTTTTTTTTCATAATGTTTTTTGTTTAGATGATAAAATAAACTATTTAAACCTCGCTTGTGAATCTAACACAAATCTGATTTTCTTTCCTTTCGGTATGGCTGGCTTCGTCCATTCGCCATTCAAGATGAGGATCTTGGTCTTTTGGCCGGCTGGCGCATCGTCAACAGCCTTTTGCAAGTCCATATAATTACCAGTTCCATCAGAGGCGACAATGAAGTCGTAATGGCGTAAATACTTCCTCAACGCCGGCACCTCCTTGACTACTGCATCGGCCATCAAACCCGCCACCACATGGGCACCATAGACATTATAGTGCGTATTGTCTTGGCGGCCATCTGGCACGGAGGGGTTCTCACCTGGCCGGAACCACATGTGCAGTTTTTTTGAGCCCTCTGCACCTAATCCCTGCTCCAGGTCGTGAGTGATGCGGTTGGCATCAATGAACGGCACATTCATCTCGGCTGCCACGTTCTTGGGCGAGATGCGATAGTCGCCGTGTGTATCTACAAGGACATCGCCCTCTCTGACCGCCTCGCCAAACTTCGTGTCGCGCAAGGCCTCATCGTCGGCAGGACGCTGCTCCTTGGATTGGAAGTTGCGACGCACCACACAATTGAAGAGAACAGGTATGCCGCCTTTCTCGCGTGTCTCGCGCACATATTTTCGCAGATTGTCATCAAAAGTGCTCCCCGGGTCTGTGTGCCGGTCGGGAGTTGCCTTTTCGTCATTATGCCCAAACTGGATGAAGACATAATCGCCCGGTTTGATGAGTGAGAGCACTCGTTCCCAGCGCCCCTCGTCAATGAAGCTCTTCGAACTACGCCCATTGACGGCATGGTTGTCGATGCGCACGCCCTCCTTGAAGTAACCTTGAAGAGCCATGCCCCACCCGCGTTCCTGATTGTTGTTGTCGAGTTTCTTATTAGCCATGGTCGAGTCGCCTATCATGAAGATGGTAATCACCTGCTTCGACGATGAGGTCATCAAAACCAAGAGTGCGCACAATAATGCAGCAGAGGCTAAACGTACTTTGTTCATGACAGACGGCTGATTAGTTCTTCGGTATCAACGAGTGACTGCTCGCCTGTCTCCATATTCTTAAGCATCATCTTTCCTTCGTTCATCTCGTTTTCACCGACGATGACCACATAGGGGATGTGCTTGGCATTGGCATACGACATCTGCTTCTTCATCTTAGCCTTGTCAGGGAAGATTTCCGTTCTGATACCCGCCTTGCGACAAGCACTCACAGCCGGAAGGGAATACATCAGTTCCGCCTCGCCGAAGTTGACGAAGAGCACCTGCGTACTGCACACCGTCTCTTTGGGATAGAGGTCGAGCGCATTGAGCACGTCGTAGATGCGGTCGGCACCGAACGAGATGCCCACGCCGCTAATACCCGGCAGACCGAAGATGCCCGTCAGGTTGTCGTATCTGCCACCGCCCGTGATACTGCCCATCGGAGTATCAAGTGCCTTCACCTCAAAGATGGCACCCGTGTAATAGTTCAATCCACGGGCCAACGTCAGGTCGAGTTGCATCTCGTTATTCAAATGGCAGCTTTCAAGCGTATGAAGGATATAACGTGTCTCCTCCACGCCTTTCAGTCCCACCTCGGAATCCTTGAGCACATCGGCAATGACACTGAGTTTCTCATCATTAGTTCCAGCGAGTGCGATGATAGGCTGCAACTTCTGTATCTGCTCTTCAGACAGTCCATCGGCAGCCAGTTCTTCGTTCACTTTGTCAATGCCAATCTTATCGAGTTTGTCGATGGCCACGGTGATGTCAACAATCTTATCGGCAGCACCAATATACTCTGCGATGCCCGTTAAAATTTTACGGTTGTTGATTTTGATTTGAACCCGTATGCCAAAGCGGGTGAACACGGTATCGACGATTTGCATCAGTTCTACCTCATTGAGCAACGAGTCACTGCCCACCACATCAGCATCGCACTGATAAAACTCGCGATAACGCCCTTTCTGCGGCCGGTCGGCCCTCCATACGGGCTGTATCTGGTAGCGTTTGAAGGGTAGTTGCAGTTCTTCTCTGTGCATTACCACATAGCGTGCGAAAGGCACGGTGAGGTCATAGCGCAACCCCTTCTCGCAGAGGCGCGAGGCCAGATGCAGCACATTTTTTTCTTTCAGTTCGTCGTCTGTCACCTTGCTGAGGAAATCGCCGGAGTTGAGTATTTTAAACAACAGTTTGTCGCCTTCCTCGCCATATTTGCCCATCAGCGTTGACAGGTTTTCCATGGCAGGTGTCTCTATCTGTTGGAATCCATAAAGGGCATATACCTCGCGAATGGTGTTGAAGATATAATTGCGCTTAGCCATCTCTTCTGGTCCGAAGTCGCGTGTGCCCTTGGGTATGCTTGTTTTCTGTGCCATTTGTTTCTATTTACGAATGATGGTCTGCTCACGGTCCGGACCGATGGAGATGATACGGATAGGAGTGTCTAACTGCTTTTCCAAGAATTGTATGTAATCGGTGAACTCTTTGGGGAACTGTTCTTCAGAGGTAAACTTCGTCATGTCTGTCTTCCAGCCTGGCAATTCCACATAAACGGGCTCAATGCCTTGCTCGATATCGTAGGGGAAGTCGGGGGTTTCCACACCATGCTGCTTATATGCCACGCACGCTTTGATCGTGTCGAAGCCGTCGAGCACGTCGCTCTTCATCATAATCAGTTCAGTCACGCCATTGACCATGATGGAATAGCGAAGAGCGACGAGGTCTATCCATCCGCATCGACGCTCACGCCCAGTGACTGCCCCATACTCATGGCCCAACTGGCGTATCAGCGCACCTGTCTCATCAAAGAGCTCTGTGGGGAACGGTCCTGCCCCCACGCGTGTGCAGTAGGCTTTCATAATGCCATAGACATTCCCTATCTTGTTGGGGCCGATGCCCAAACCGGTGCAGGCGCCGGCGCAAATCGTATTGGAAGAGGTGACAAAAGGATAACTGCCGAAATCAATGTCGAGCATAGTACCTTGCGCGCCTTCACAAAGGATGGTCTTCCCCTCTTTGAGCAGTCTGTTCATCTCGTGCTCACTGTCAACGATATGAAACTGTTTCAGGTAGGCGATGCCCTCCATCCATTTTTTCTCCACCTCTGTGATGTCGTAGTCGGTGTAGTGAAGGTCGTTGAGCATATCTATATGACGTGCCTTATGGGCTGCATATTTCTCCTCGAAATGGTCAAAGATATCACCCACACGCAGTCCGTTGCGTGAAATCTTGTCGGTATATGTGGGACCAATGCCCTTACCGGTCGTACCCACCTTGCTCTTTCCTTTTGCTGCTTCTTGCGCAGCATCAAGCAGCCTGTGGGTGGGCATGATGAGATGTGCCTTTTTTGAGATATGCAGACGGTCTCTCAGGTTGTGTCCGCTTTTTTCCAAGTCTTTAGCTTCATCCATGAAGAGGTCTGGCGCCAAAACGACACCATTGCCGATGATATTCACCTTGCCACCTTGGAAGATACCCGAAGGGATGCTTCTAAGAACATATTTCTGCCCTTCGAACTCTAAGGTATGGCCGGCATTCGGTCCGCCTTGGAACCTTGCCACCACATCGTAGTTGGGTGTTAACACATCTACAACTTTCCCTTTACCTTCATCGCCCCATTGCAATCCCAACAGGACGTCAACTTTACCTTTTGCCATTTGATAATGATTACTATGTTTTTTTCTTTGGTTTTGTCTTTTGTTTGGCCTTGGCCTTTTTCGCCCTCTGTCTGTTCAATTTTGTCTGGCACGAACTGCACATGCCATAGATATAAACAGAGAAACTGTCTCTTATAAACCTTTTCAACCTTGCCTTACAGACTGCATCGACGATAATAGGCGAATTGATTTCGGTGATTTTACCGCAAACGGTGCATATCTGATGGCAATGATTGACATTTCTGAAACTGGCTTCATATTTTGTGCCGTCTTTCAAATTATGGCGTACCACCAACCTGACAGACAGCAAAAGATTCATTGTATTATAGAGTGTCGCCTTGCTGACGTGAAAATTTTGCAGTTCGAGCTCTTCATTCAGCTCTTCGAGCGTGAAATGCCCTGACATGCTATATACAGTATCAAGGATGGCGTACCTTTCTGGGGTTTTCCGCTTATGATTTTGCTCCAGATAGTCCGTTAAAATATTTCTTACCTTATTAGAAACGATGTCATCCATGCTACGACTGTCAAATAACCGTGCAAAGATAGAGAATTATTTTGAGATAGACAACTTTTTGGATGAGTAATTGAACAAGTAAAAGAATCTGCTCATCCAAAAGACAATTGTTGCAACCGACCTCGCAGTTGTGCGGCTTCCGACTTCCTGATGGCAAGTGTGATAGAGCAGGTGTTGTCATATTGTTGTGACACGATACGGGGAGCCATCTCCTTGATGACCTTCATCACGTCATTCATCATCAGATAGGGGAAGTCGAATGTCACCAGCTCCTCCACTTGGCGTTCCACCATCACGCTGTTGGCGATGGCGTCTGCCGCCGCAGTACGGTAGGCTACAATCAGTCCGCCTGTACCTAAATTGACACCTCCATAGTAGCGTATCACTACAATCAATATGTTGGTCAGTTCATTGGCATTGATCTGCCCTAATATGGGCTTTCCTGCCGTGCTTGAGGGCTCACCGTCGTCATTGGCCCTATAATCTTGGCGGTCGGCGCCCAACATATAAGCATAGCAGACATGGCGGGCATCGTAATACTTCTTACGATAGCCAGCCACAATCTCTTTCACCTCATCAGCAGTCTCTACAGGATGGGCAAAAGCATAAAATTTGCTGCGTTTTTCAGTATAATAACCTTCGGCTACGCTTGCAATGGTCTTAAAGAGATCTTCTGCCATGAATGTTTGAAAAGGGAAGTGAAAGGGAAGTGAAAAGGATGCTAAAGAAGAGTTAAAAGGGGAGAGAGAAAAGGGGGGTGTTCAATCACGCCCCCCAAGAGTCTTAACTCAATTTGTGTATCACAAGGCCTGAGCGTAGTTTCGGCTCAAACCATGTGGCTTTGGGCGGCATAATCTTTCCGCTGTCGGCTATATCCATGATTTGCTGCATCGATACGGGATAGAGTGCCAAAGCGGCTCTCATCTCACCGCTGTCCACCCGGCGTTTCAGTTCACCAAGTCCACGCAAACCTCCGACAAAGTCTATGCGTTTACTGGAGCGAAGGTCGCCGATATTGAGTATGTCGTTGAGAATCAGTCGGCTGGAAATATCTACATCCAACACGCCTATCGGGTCTTGGTCATCGTATGTGCCTTCCTTGGCTTTCAGAGAATACCAATGACCGTCTAAATAGAGAGAGAACTCATGCAATTGTGCCGGCTTGTAAATCTCTGTGCCTTGGTCTGACACTTCGAAATTCTTACGCAGCGCATCTAAGAACTGCTCTGAGGTCAGTCCGTTCAGGTCTTTGACCACACGGTTATAATCCAAGACGGTGAGTTGACTGGCTTGGAAACAAACAGCCATAAAGTAATTGTATTCCTCATCGCCCCGGTGGTTGGGGTTCTGCTTTTGCTTCTCGGCACCGACCAATGCAGCTGCTGCCGAACGATGATGGCCGTCGGCAATATATAATGCCGGCATTTTGGCGAACTCGCTGGTGATAAGCTGTATGTCTTGCTCGTCACTGATGCACCAGAACTGGTGGCGGAAACCGTCTATCGGCGCGATGAAGTCATATTCCGGTTGGGTGGCTGCATAGCGCATGATGAGCGCATTGAGCACATCATTGTCGGGATAAGCAAAAAACACAGGCTCAATGTTAGCATTGTTCACACGCACATGCTTCATGCGGTCTTCCTCCTTGTCTCTGCGGGTCAACTCATGTTTCTTGATGACTCCTGTCAGATAGTCGTTGACGTATGCTCCCACAACCAGTCCATATTGGGTTTTACCGTTCATGGTCTGCGCGTAGATATAATACATCTCCTGATCATCCTGCACAAGCCAGCCTTTGTCTTGAAACAGTTGGAAGTTTTCTGCAGCTTTTTCATATACACGCGGGTCATACTCGCTCGTTCCAGGCTCGAAATTGATTTCGGGCTTGATGATACGATACAAGCTCATCTCGTTGTCGCCGGCCTCAGCACGTGCCTCATCAGAATCTAACACATCGTATGGACGACATTCTACACGCTCCACCAATTCTTTGGGTGGACGTATTCCGCGGAAGGGTTTGACTATTGCCATGATTTAAAGTTAATAAAGGTTATGTCGTATCCTAAAAAATAAAATAGGGTAAGAGGGAATCATCCCTCTACCCTATTCGCATTTCATAGAATTACTTATTCACTTGGAATTTAGTATCACCATCCTTGAAGAAAGCATTGATCTGCTTGGCGGCAGCAATGCCGGCATTGACATTAGCCTCGGCTGTCTGAGCGCCCATCTTCTTGGGAGTGCTGAAGTAGCGGCCCTCGAACTTGCTGAACTCCTCGTCGGCATCGGGTTTGATGTCGGTGACGAACTTCAAGTCGGTGCGTTCTGCCATCAATGCTATCAACTCAGGTTCATTGATGACCTCCTTGCGGGCGGTGTTCACCAAGACGGCACCTTTCTTCATCTTGCCAACCAAAGCGGCATTGATGCTTTGCTTGGTCTCGGCGGTAGCAGGGATATGCAGCGACACCACATCACAAGTCTCAAAGAGAGCGTCTTGATTGTCAACGGCTTTCACACCGGCTGCCTCGATGACCTCTTTCGGGCAGTATGCGTCGTAGGCATAAACATCCATGCCGAATCCTTTAGCGATGCGCGCCACATTGCGGCCTACATTACCAAAAGCGAGGATGCCCAACTTCTTGCCTAACAACTCCGTGCCGCTCTTGCCATTGTAGAAATTGCGCACAGCGAAGACGAGCAGGCCAAACACCAGTTCTGCCACAGCGTTGGCATTCTGTCCGGGTGTATTCTCTGCCACCACTTGGTGTGCTGTAGCTGCTGCCAAATCGATATTGTCATAACCAGCACCAGCCCTGACCACTATCTTCAGGCTCTTCGCAGCATCGAGCACTTCGGCATCTACCTTATCCGAACGGATGATGAGTGCGTCGGCATCGGCCACAGCAGCCAGAAGTTGCGCTTTCTCAGTATATTTCTCAAGCAGCGCCAATTCATGGCCAGCACTTTCTACTTCTTTTCTGATTCCCTCTACAGCAGCAGCGGCAAAAGGTTTCTCTGTAGCTACTAAAACTTTCATTACCTGATGTTTTATAAATGTGACTAGTGTTGAGCTTCGAAATCTTTCATGGCCTGGATGAGAGCCTGAACACCCTCTACGGTCTGTGCATTGTAGCAAGAAGCACGGAAGCCTCCTACCGAACGGTGTCCCTTGATACCGACCATACCACGCTCGGTAGCAAACTCAAAGAAGGGTTTCTCCAACTCTTTGTACTCATCGTTCATGACGAAACAGATGTTCATCACCGAACGGTCTTCCTCTGCCACAGTGCCGCGGAAGAGCTTGTTGCGGTCGATTTCGGCATACAGCATGTCTGCACGCTCGTTGGCGCGACGGTCCATCTCCTCCACACCGCCGTTGCGCTTGAGCCATCTGAGGTTCTCGAGTGCAGAATAAATGGGCACTACAGGAGGTGTATTAAACATCGACCCTTTCTCAACATGGGTGCGATAGTCAAGCATGGTGGGTATCTGGCGGGGAGCACGGCCCAGTTTGTCATCTTTCAGGATGATAACCGTAACGCCAGCCATGGCCAGGTTTTTCTGTGCACCGGCATAGATACAATCGTATTTAGACACATCCACCGCACGGCTGAAGATATCAGAAGACATATCAGCAATGATAGGCACATTGACATCGAGGTCTTTACGGATTTCGGTGCCATAAATGGTATTATTGGTGGTGATATGCAGGTAGTCAACGTCGTCGGGGCATGTCCAACCCTTGGGGATGAAAGTATAGTTAGCGTCAGCGGAAGAAGCCACTTCTACGACTTCGCCAAAGAGTTTTGCCTCTTTCATGGCTTTTTTAGCCCATGTACCGGTGTTCAAATAAGCAGCCTTCTTGATCAGGAAGTTATAAGGCACCATACAGAACTCCAACGACGCACCGCCGCCGAGGAAAATCACGGAATACCCTTCGGGTACATTCAAGAGTTCTTTAATCAGCGCCTCGGCCTCATCGACAACGGGCTGGAAATCTTTTGCTCGATGGCTGATCTCCATCAGAGAGAGACCGGAACCATTGAAGTCTAAACACTGTTTGGCTGTGTTCTCAATGACCTCACGGGGAAGCATCGAGGGACCAGCATTAAAGTTGTACTTCTTCATCTGTTTAATTTTTAATATGATAAGATTTAAAACTTGGGTGCGAAATTACACTAATTATTTGACATGAGCAAATATTTAACACTATTTACTTCACCATCTCAACCAAAGTCTTGATTCCCTTGATTTTTTCACCTTTCGTCTGGTTGATGACCGACCTCGCCTTGTCGTATTTGACTGCTACGTAGGTGAAACGGTCAGTGATGTCTATGCGGCCTATTTCCGAACTTTTCAATCCTCCCTTCTTGCAGAGGAAGCCCACAATGTCGCCCTTGCTCAGTTTATCTTTTTTACCTTTGCCGATATATAGCGTAGCCATCTTCGGGGGGAGAGGTTGAGGCAACTGACCGGGAAGCGTAAACTCTTCGATATCCGAAGGCACGAAAACGGGCAACTGCTCCTCGGGGCCGAGGATGAAAAAGGAATCGCCCGTGTCTTTCCAACGGGCTGTACGTCCGATTCTGTGCACATATTCGTCTTCTCCCAAAGGCAGATGGTAATGGATGATATGACGCACTTCGGGTATGTCAAGACCACGAGATGCCAAATCGGTAGATATCAAGATGTTGGCAGAGCCATTGCGGAATTTGAACAATGCGTCTTCACGCTGTTTCTGATCCATGCCCCCATGATAGGCACTGGTGACAAACCCCGACTGGCGCAAGAACGACTCCGCACGCTGCACGCTGTCGCGATAGTTCAGAAATACGATTGAGCTGTCATCGCCCAATGCACAGAGCAGTTGGAACAAGGTGTTGAGTTTATCTTTTTCCTCGCTCTGGAGCACATATTCTTTAATCCTTTCATCGGCCTCGTCATTGTCCAGATAGTCGAGCCTGACGGCACTTTCCACATGTACGAAACGAGGTATCTCATTGGCATCGGTGGCAGACAACAATATACGCCGCTGCACTGCTGGCAATGCGTTCATCGCTTGTTCCATCTCGTCGCGGAAACCCATATTCAGACACTTGTCAAACTCATCTATCACAAGGTACCGAACGAGGTCTGCACTAAAGTTGCCCTTGCCTATATGATCGTTTAAGCGCCCCGGGGTGGCAAAAAGAATATGCGGGGCACGCTTTCTCATCTCACGGTGCTCGTCCATTGCTGGGCGCCCCCCGTAAACAGCCATCCCGCGCACGCCGCAACCCATCGACAGAAGCACTTTTTCTGACTGCAACGCCAGTTCACGGCTGGGAACAATGACAACAGCCTGTACTTGACTGTCATTCTCGTCAACCAATTGCACGACAGGCAGCAGGTAAGCCAGAGTTTTCCCTGAGCCTGTAGGTGACAAGATGATAACGTCGGCCTTCGACTGCATGATGGCATCAGAGGCCGCAGTCTGCATGGCACTAAGGGCATCAACGCCCAATTTGGATAATATCTGTTGTTGAGTCATCATTTCCTATTCATTTTCATGCGGACACGGTCTATCTCGTCAAATTCTTTTCCCATATTCAGGTTGAGATAGATGGTGTAGAGCACAGGTACCCATTTCTCCTTCTCATCGGGAGCCAGAGCGCGATAGCGCTCAATATAAGGCCGTGCTTTTTCGTAAAACTCTTGTATCTTACGTCGTTTTTGACGTGCCCGTTGCGTGACTTTGTCTAATTCTATGGCCTGATTGAAGTAGGCGACACCTATATTGTAATGCGCATCGGCCAACGAGTCGTCTTCAGCGATCAACTCCTGACATATCCGTATGCATTCGTCATAATTGCCCGTGTTGAGCAAGAGTGTGCTCTCAGCAAACCGGAAGAGCTGGCTCGTACTATCGATAGCCAGCGCATAATCGACGGTGGTTGACACCGAATCGACTATATTCTCATCGTTATAATAGTCAATGAGCCGGGGAAAGAAGAACAAAGACTTGGGATAGCGATAGAAACCCTTGCGCAGCGTTGACACATAAGCTGCCGTATCGTTTCGCGCCTTATATGTTTCAGCCTCATATTGATATATGTATTCAAGTCTGGCCGTGTCTTTCTCGGCCAGACCGGCATATTTCAACGTCAGCGAATCATTTTTCATTCTATAGCCGCAATAGGTGGCCCAATAAGCGGCTGTGGGCATGAGCGTATCATTCTTCAGGAAGTCGTATCCCGTGAAGATAGGCTGCGAATCGGCATCGAGATACATATCAAAAAAGGTGAACGCTTTCTGGTAATCACCCTTTCTGGTATGAAATGTCCCCCCGTTGTAAATATTCGGACGGTGCGACGCCAGATATTCAGCATGACGCGCTCTATACTTCAGATGCACCACCCCCTTTTTGTCGGGCATGGCATCGAGAGTGTCGAGTCCTTGCAGGACTATGAACATTTTTTTTGTGATGTTAAACAGAGCTGTCGTATCATATTTCTGTTTGAGATACAACTTCTCATTACCTTGCTCATACTGTTTTTTGACAGCGTCAAAGTATGTGAGCCATATTTTCTCGTTCAGGCGGTTGGCTGAGTCTTTCTTCAGCAAATCGGCCATGAGTTTTTCCGCTTTTTCCAAATCCTTACCGCTCTTGATATAGGTGCGCGCCTGTGCTATCACCTTCTTCTGTGAAAAGGCGCTATCGGAAAAAGAAATAATCATCATTAAGAGCAGTAAAAAGCGAGTCATCCGTTTGTTATCCTAAATATAAATCTGTTGGGCTGTTATGCCCAACAGATTTCATTCCTATGTGTGATTTAATGTGTGAGTGCTTCAGCTTCTTTGGTGCGTGCATCTTCAGCACCATAGATTTTATAGTAGCAGCGATAGAGCGGATATGCCCATTTCGATTCGTTGCTGGGGTCGAGTTGACGTGCCTTCTCCAGATACTCTTTCGACTCATTATAAAGCGGCATGATTTGCTCCATGGCAGCAGGTGCGATACGTCCGGTCTTACCTGCGGCTCTGTCTTCGGCTGCAGATGCGCGGTCGTACAGGCAGGCGCCAAGATAAGTAAGAATCTGTGTGTTATCAGGTTGAGTCACAAGCGCATGTTTGAAATCGGTGACAGCCTCGTCGAGGTTCTGGGCAATCATGGCATTCTGACCGCGGATGGCCCAAACAGTATAGTTGTCAGGGTCAACAGCCAGTTTCTCGTCAAGCACTTTATCCATCTTGTCTTTCTGGTCCAGGCTTGAATACATCCCGACGAGTGTGCCGAACACGAGTTCATTGCTCTTGTCACGTCCGTAAATCTCCTCCAGCTTGCTCACGTAGTTGAGCGAGTCGGCATGTGTCTTGAGGTTCTGCTGTGCCACAGCAAGTTTCAGGTTCATGGCGTCCTTCGCTTTTTCCGGATCTGCGAGTGCGATGTCGGCATATTTGTCCACACCAGCGAAGTCCTGCTGGCTGTAAGCCATGAGAGCGGCATAGTAGGCGATATTGGTCAGATACTCATCCTTTGACTTGTCCTGCTCGGCAAAGAGGGGGTCGTTGGCTGTATCCACATACATAGCCCAGCATTTATAGGTGCTTGCCTGGTCGCCTTTGTCCTGGAAGTAAGAGCCACCGTTGATCAGGTGTGTGCGGAGGCCGAAAAGACGGTCTTGGTTAGCCTTATGGAATTTGGGCTTCACCTTACCCTTTTCGTTGGGCATATTATCAAACTTGTCACACTCCGAAGCGGCAGTGTAAGCCTGCTGGAGGGCGGTGTAGAAACCGAGCGTGTCGTAAGGCTCCACCTTGCCCTGCCCGAGCTGTTCGGCCGTAGCATTGCCAATCTGAATCTGCTGTTCCTTGTTGACTTTGTCAAAAGCCAAGTCGGTGAGTTTGTTGTAAGCCTTTGCCTTTTCTGCGGCATTGGCCAATGAGTTGAGGTTTGCCTTAAGCAGACTTTCTGCTTCGGGATACGTTTTCGCCTTCATAATTGCTTTGAGGGCGTCGCTGTCGCCAGCGAAGGCTGTTGAGGCAGATACTGCCATCAAAGCCACGAACAACAATTTTTTCATACTCAGTTAATTAAAGGTTTATGTTATTAAATTGTCTATTTTGGGGGAATCCGGAAGTTTTGACGTGAAGGAATGAAGATGTCAGGCGTTCTTTTCTTCGGTTTCTTCATCGAGTTCTTCCTCGTCAAGGCTCTCGTCATCGACATCGTCAACATCTATCACCTCGTTTTCGTCTTCAAATTCTTCAAGAAGTTCGTTTTCGTCATCGAAGTCTTCGTCGGCCATTTCATCATCGGCAAGCGGTGCGGGCGCATCTGCCAAGGTGTCTCTACGGATGCTCTCCGACTTTTGCGCCCACTGTGCGCGGCTCTCCTCTTCGACGGTAGCCTCCAGTTCTGAGCTCATCACTTTACAGACACTGGCGATCACATCATTCTTTTTCGTGAGGTTGATGAGTCTGACACCCTGCGTCGCGCGGCCCATGACCCTGCATTCAGCCACCGCCAGGCGGATGGTGATACCGCTCTTATTGATAATCATCAAGTCGTTCTCGTCAGTGACATTCTTGATGGCCACCAGCCGCCCTGTCTTATCGGTGATATTCAGAGTCTTGACGCCCTTGCCGCCACGGTTGGTCTTGCGGTAGTCTTCCACCTGCGAGCGTTTGCCATAGCCATTCTCGCTGACCACCATGATGGTCTCCTGGTCGGCTTGATTGACAACGACCATGCCTACCACCTCATCGTCGCCGCCATCCAGCCTCATACCCCTGACTCCAGTAGCGACACGACCCATCACACGCACGGCATTCTCGTCGAAGCGCACGGCACGGCCATTACGGTTGGCAATAATCAGTTCGTTCTTGCCATTCGTCAGGCGCACATCCACCACCTCATCACCTTCCAGGATGTTGATGGCGATGACACCGTTGGCTCTGGGACGGCTATATGCTTGCAGACAGGTCTTTTTGATAACACCTTTCTTAGTGGCGAACACCACAAAGTGGGTGCGCAGGAACTCTGCGTCATTCAGGCCTCGCAAGCGCAGGAAAGCATTGACAGAGTCATCGGTCTCGATGTTGAGCAGGTTCTGAATGGCCCTGCCCTTCGAGTTCTTGTCGCCTTCGGGTATCTCATAACATTTCAGCCAATAGCAACGCCCTTTCTTCGTGAAGAAGAGCATGGTCTGGTGCATGGTGGCAGGATAGATAAACTCTGTGAAATCCTGCTCCCTCGACCTGGCTCCCTTTGAACCGACACCACCACGTGCCTGTTCACGAAATTCGCTCAGCGGCGTGCGTTTGATGTATCCCAGATGGCTGACAGTGATCACCACGGGGTCATTGGGATAGAAGTCTTCGGGATTGAACTCTTCTGATGACAGTTTAATCTCGGTACGACGCTCGTCTCCGTATTTCTCTTTCACCTCATTGAGCTCGTCTTTCATCACTTTCTTGCAAAGCTCCGGGTCGTCCAGGATTTGCTGCAAGTAAGCGATCTGTCTCTCCAGTTCCTCGTATTCAGCGTGCAACTGCTCGATACGCAGACCCGTGAGTTGCGACAGACGCATATCGACGATGGCCTTCGACTGCAGTTCATCCAGTTCAAACCGCGCCTCCAAGTTGCGCTGTGCGTCGGTCGGTGTTTTCGACGCTCTGATGATGTGCACCACTTCGTCGATATTGTCACAGGCGATAATCAAGCCTTCAAGTATGTGGGCACGCTCTTGCGCTTTTTTCAGTTCAAACTGCGTCCTGCGGATCGTCACATCATGCCGGTGTTCCACAAAATATTTCACACAGTCTTTCAAAGACAGGAGTCTTGGACGTCCTTTAACCAAAGCGATGCAATTCACAGAGAATGAGCTCTGTAAATTTGTCATCTTAAACAGTTTATTTAAGATCACATTAGCATTAGCATCCTTCTTGACATCCACTACAATGCGCATACCTTGGCGACCGGTCTCGTCATTCACGTTAGAGATGCCTTCCAACCGGCCTTCTTTCACCAACTCTGCGATGTACTCGATAAGCTGCTGCTTATTGACGCCATAAGGGATTTCCGTCACAACGATTTTATCATGCGACTCCGAACTTTCTATTTCTGCCTTGGCACGCATGACAATGCGTCCGCGCCCCGTTTCGTAAGCGTCTCTGACACCCTGAATACCATAGATATAGGCTCCTGTGGGGAAATCGGGTGCCGGAATATACTGCATGAGTCCGTCGGTGTCGATGTCGGGGTTGTCGATATAGGCACAACATCCATCGATGACCTCTCTCAGGTTGTGTGTAGGTATATTGGTGGCCATACCCACGGCGATACCGTTGCCGCCGTTGACCAACAGGTTAGGCACTTTTGTCGGCATGACGACGGGTTCTTGCAGTGAGCCGTCGAAGTTGGGCTGCATATCCACGGTGTCCTTTTCCAAGTCGTCCATGATGTGCTCACCCATCTTAGAGAGTCTGCACTCTGTGTAACGCATGGCTGCAGGTGAGTCGCCGTCAACGGAACCGAAGTTACCCTGTCCGTCCACCAACGTGTATCTCATGTTCCAATCCTGTGCCATACGCACCAATGCGCCATATACAGAGCTGTCGCCATGGGGATGGTATTTACCAAGCACCTCGCCTACGACACGCGCACATTTTTTATAAGGTTTGTCACTGGTGTTGCCGATGCCCATCATGCTGAAGAGGATACGGCGATGAACGGGCTTAAAGCCGTCACGCACATCAGGTAGCGCACGCGCTACAATGACCGACATAGAATAGTCAATGTAGGAGGATTTCATCTCCTCCTCGATGTTAATTTTAATAATTCTGTCCTGATCGAAAGTTTGATTCTCGTCCATGTTACATTTGTTATAGGCTCAAAAGGCAAAAACGGTCTAAAATGCCGTTTATTTTCGTTTTAAGCCGTTTAATCGTTTTTTCAAGGTGCTAAATTACACCAAAAAAACGACATTGAAAAAGTTTTCGATGAAAATATGGCAAAAATTAAGCTTTATTAGGTGTAGGAATAAAAAAAATAGCCTTTTGGGCTATTTTCTGTGCGTGACCTTTTGAAAATACCGCTTATTGAAAAGCTTTTCTGCCTTGATAAGGCCGTACACTTTTTGGGCGGGAAGCACCCTCATGAGCTTTCTATGATAGGTCTGCTGAAGTGTTTTCATTTCGATGGAGATGCGGTCCATCTCTTCGATGGCTTCGGCGTATGCCTTATCACTTGAACCGTTGAACCTCCTGTATTTTCCCATTTGCTTGAAGAGCTCTTGCTTCTTTTTCAAGAATTCTTCATATAGGGGCACCACCGCTTTTCGTTCTTCTGACGACAAATCTAATTCGCCGACAACAAAATCGACCAATTCATGACGGAATTTCACGGGGTCGAATTTCGGCTTGTTCGTCTGGGCGTATGCCGTATGGAGTAAAAGGCATGCCAGCAAGGTCAGTATGATTCTTTTTGCTTTCATTTTTAATAACTTTCAGACATATAGGCATAGAGCTCGTCGTCGTCAATCATCAAGTTATCGGCAGCAACCTGTATTTCATCGGTCGTCATGGCATCCGCTTTCACGCCGGCGGAGGCGACTGGGGCGATCTGCGCAGTCTCAGGCGTATGACGCATGAAAAAGAGTGAGGCCCCGCCGATGAGTGCGGCCATACATGCTGCAGCCCACACCGGATGCTTAAAGATGAACAGCTTGCGCTTCCTTACGGGCAACTCTTCTGGTATCTGAGCCATCACCCTCTCCGTGAGATGGTCAAAATAGCCGTCCGGAACCCGAAACGATCGTTTTCCCCTCAAATTCAGGAATTGCTCTTCTGTCATATTTGGTTTCATTTTTATATTTGACGCATTTCTATGCAAAAGGTTTAAACACCTTACTAAAAAATGTTAGCATACACTCTCTTACTGCCTTGCTGTCAGATAATTTTTCACTTTCTGAGCAGCAATATGATAGGATGCCTTCAATGCTCCCTCTGAAGTGTTCAAAATCTGGCTGATATCGGCATACTTCATGTCATCAAAATAACGCAGGCAGAAGACGGTGCGTTGCACATCAGGCAGTGAGGCCACAGCCTCTTGCAGCAATGCCTGCAACCGGTCGCCGTCGAAATAGTCATCACCCATCAGTTGCGATGATACAGCAAGAGCGGTCACGTCGGTCTGGTCTTGCCGCGTTTTTCTCCTTCTGAGCAAATCAAGAGATTCGTTGACAGCTATCCTGTGGAGCCATGTTGACAATTTGGATGTCTGTTTGAAATCATCCAGGTTGAGCCATGCCTTCAAAAACGTATTTTGAAGCACATCGTCAGCGTCTTCATGAGTGAGCACAATCTGGCGGATGATCCAATAAAGCGGCTGACTAAAGTGCCTCACCACCTCAGTAAAAGCCTCTCGCCGGGTATGTGGGTCGCTCAGCCGTTTCAATGTCAACTGCTCATCGTAATCCATCATGGAAAGATACTTTACGGGGTAACCGCCTTAAGGTGTTGATAGATGATTTTGTCGTAGCCGTACACGTCATTGTATTCTCTGAGGTGCTGATTGCGATCGGGAAACAACGTGTAATAAGTTAGATAGACAGGGATTTCCGGGTCAACCTTGCACTCTTTGAGCATTCTGTCATCGCGAATGGAGTCCTTGGGCTCGGGGTCGTGCGTCATCGAATACTTCACGTCGGCAGCTTTATCCGCCTGCTTGTTGCCCAAGAGAAACACGGCCATATCGAAAGGCCTTTCCAACCTCACACATCCATGCGACACACACCTGTTGGCCTGCTTAAACACCCATGGACTGTTGGTGTCATGCAGATACACCGAAAAATTATTATCAAACCTGAAGATGATACGGCCGAGTGAATTACCTTTACCTGCCGCCTGAACCACAGAATACTTGCCACTGCGCAACTGCGCGCTGGTGACATTGGCCGGGTTCACCTTTCGCCCCGCCCCGTCGTAAATAGAATAACGGCGACTGCTGAAATAAGCGGCGTTGCCGGCTCGGCCTGCTATCGTCTTAACAATGCTATAGGGCATCCTCCATACCGGATTGATGTCCATCTTTTTGATATAGCTGTTCAGCAAGGGCGTTTTCTTACCCGTCGTGCCGCAACAGACCTTCATGGTCATGGTCGAGTCTTTTGACATGGCTACCAACGTCTGCGAGGCTACATTGACAAGCACATACTTATCATGTTTCTCTACGGGGTCTTTCAAATGCCAACGGGCTCTTTCCATATTGACAAGCACTTTTTTCCGGTACTCGGCGCTCTTGGCTTTTTTCAATTCGTCTTTGAACTGTTGGTAAAGCGGTGACTGAGGTCTCAAATGTTCCAGATATGGCACAAAACTGTCAGTCGGCACCACTGTGGCGGCGTATGTGAAGAACCCGTCGTCTGGCCTGTACAGCTTCATGTCAAACTGCCTGGATGTCACTTTAATGGTGTCATCACCAATCACTTGCGACTTGTTGAGGACCACAGTTGGATTGACGGCACCATATTGCTGGACGGCGGCATAACAGAAATAGGCCTTCGACAGATTCAGTTCCAAGCGGGCCAGCACCTCGTTGATGGTGTTTTGCTCATCGAAGTCCAGGCTGTCAATCCGCTGGAGGTCTTTCTCGATTTGTTTTACCTTGAAGATGCCAGACGAGAATCCGTCTTCTTCTGTCTTTTTTAAAACCTCTAAAAGTTGCCGGCTGCTGTCGCACACACCACTCCGTCTGACCCATATCAACGGCTTCTTATCCTGATAATATTTACGCAGAAAGACAGAGGCCTCTTCCTGTCCGCCTACCGATTTGCTCATCTTATTCAAGTGCTGGTAAACGGTTTGAAGGTCAACGGACAATTTGCCGTCTGCAATGGCAGAAAAATCATCCATAGTGACACTGGTTGAAGTATCACCCGCAGACTCTACGCACGATTGAGCCAACCATGCGAAGGAGGAAATAACAACAAATAGAAAATAGCGGCAGCCTCGAATCACCTAATGGAAATCTTTCTAACGACCTTGCCCACCTTTACGATATAGCATCCCTTGGGCAAGTTCAATTCATAGCGTTTGTCAGCGCCTTCCACTTTGATGCTCATCACCCTCACACCCGTCACGTTAAATATCTGTAAGACAAGGCCATTGGCACCTGTAATATGGAGAACTGACTCTGAAACGGATATGCTGATGTTCTGAAAATCGTTGTCAATAATCTCTATAGCCGAACGGGCATTGCTCTCTTGAGGCATGCCCAACATAAGTGCTGCTGCAAAGATGAGAGTAAATATTCCTTTATTCATACGCGCATATACTGATTAATCACTGCAAAAATAGTGTTTTTTTTTCAAACGATGAAATAAAGCGACAACGAAACGAACGATTTAATATTATTTAACAAATATCAACCACCAGTCCCTCGTTGGAAAGAATGGTATTCGGGAAGACTTCTTGAGCCTCCTCCAACAGGATGTCCTCATTGTCATAGCGTGCGCTGTAGTGCCCCAGCATGAGTTGCCGGGCATGTGCGTCGCGCGCCACACAAGCAGCCTGCCTCGCTGTGCTATGATAATATTGTATGGCTTTATGCTCTTTGTCGCTGGCATACGTGCTTTCGTGATACAGCAGACTGACGCCTTCTATCATCTCATGCAGTTGTAGAAGGTATGCTGTGTCTGAGCAATAGGCATACGAGCGTACGGGGTCGGGAGGAAGCACCAGTTTTTCATTGCTGACCACATCCCCGTCAGGGGTCACCCAGTCGGCTCCGTTTTTAATGTTATTGATTTGGCTGTAAGGTATCTCGTAGCAATCGAGCATATCGCGCCTGATATGAGGCTGCGTAGGTTTTTCAGTGAAGAGATAGCCGCAGCAGGGCACACGGTGGTTCAACGGGATGCTCTTCACGGTCATGCTCCTGTCTTCATAGATCACTTGAAAGCTGGTGGTGTCAACGGGATGGTATTTCACCTCATAATCGAGCCCGGGGCAGAACACATCGAGTTGCATCTCCAACAAACGCCCAAGGGGTTCGGGGGCATAGATATGCAGTGGCGCGTTACGTCCCAACATGCCGAATGTGGAAATCATGCCGACCAACCCTAAGCAATGGTCGCCATGCAAGTGTGAGATAAACACGCTGCTGATCTTGGTAAACGCCAGATGTGTCTTATATAATTGCAGTTGCGTACCTTCCGCACAATCTATCATCATCAGTTTACCACGTATCTCTACCAGTTGTGATGATGCTAAGTGGCGGGGCGAGGGCTTAGCGCTGCCACATCCTAATATATGTATTCGAAAAGGTTCCATCCGCACCGAACTATTTCACACGCTTATATTCATAGATGCCTTTGTCGTTTTCCAGGCACAGAGAGTCACCCGTCAGCATGGTCACGTCGAACGTGTCGGGTGCCAGGACCAACCGCCCGTTAAATATTTTCCATGTCGTATAGGGGGTTGACTCATATTGCACATGCGTACTGACAGTGCCGCCCTCTTCGATGTCGAAATCTCGCCCTGCCCCCTTCCATTCACCTTGGAGCGTGGTCAGGTTAATGACTTTCGACGGGAAGTGCAAGTCGTCGTGCAACTCAGCGATGACAGCTAACTTATCATCGATGAGCAATCCGCCCTGCACGTCTGCTCTCCTTTCGTGCGAGAAGTCTTCCAACGAGAAGTAAAGGGTGTCACCTTTATCTGTCAGCATGATCAGTGAGTGCATGGCTGCATCAACACATTTCCCGTAAATGGTGGAATCGCCTACGACTCCTTTGACAGGAGTTTGCTTTTTGACATCTTTTACTTCTTTCTTTTCGCCACAGGCGGCCATCATCAGCAGCAGTGACACCAAGGCTATCAAATACCGGTTATTGTTCATTTTCTGTTTGTTTTTCTATTTGTTTGGCTTCGTCCCATAGTTGGTCCATCTCTTCAAGGGTCATCTCGGTGAGCGGTTTCCCCTCTTTGATAGAGTGCTGCTCCACATAATTAAACCTCCGTATGAACTTCTGGTTGGTATGTTCGAGCGCATTATCGGGGTTCAGATGATACAGGCGCGCGGCATTGATGACGCTGAAGATAAAATCGCCAAGCTCTGCCGTAGAATGTTCTTTGTCTTCTTTGTTGAGCTCCGTCTCCAGTTCGTCCAACTCCTCGCGCACTTTTTTCCATACGTCGCGACGTTCCTGCCAGTCAAAGCCCACATTACGCGCCTTATCCTGTATGCGGTAGGCTTTGATGAGCGAGGGCAGTGCGTCTGGCACACCGGAAAGCACGCTCTTATTGCCGTCTTTCTCTTTGAGCTTGATCTGCTCCCAGTTTTCGAGCACCTGCTCTTCGGTATCGGCTTTCACCTCGCCGTAGATGTGCGGGTGTCGGAATATTAGTTTATCGGCTTGCTGATTACACACATCGGCGATGTCAAAATCTTCCGTCTCGTTGCCAATCAGCGCATAGAAGCATACGTGCATCAGCACGTCGCCCAATTCCTTGCAGATATTAACCTTGTCATCTTTCATCAGGGCGTCGCACAGCTCGAATGTCTCTTCGATGGTGTTGGGTCTCAAGCTCTCATTGGTCTGCTTTTTGTCCCACGGACATTCCTTGCGCAGACGATCCAACACATCGAGCAGTCGCCCGAATGCCTGTAGTTTTTCTTCTCTTGTATGCATATTCTTTATATTTCGTGCTGCAAAGTTACGAAAAGTCGAGCGCAGAACAAAACAAATCCTTTTGTTTTTTATGCCGAGACAGAGTAACTTCGCCCTCTCCCCTCAATCTAACGTGAACCGGTGCGGACGGGATGCGGGATGAGGCACCGGATCCATGCCTGAAGCGGAACCTCCCGAAGACGGGGTGTATGCCCCGCCTGCAAATCCACAATATTTCATGTAACGCTGGCGTACAAGCGACACATAGTTGAACGTTTCCGTTCCACGCATATACCCATACTTCACCACAGGATCTTGGTAGAAACGCGGTTCGCTGAGTTTCAGAATGAACTGCGACACATCCGCCCACCGATACGGATTGCCTCCATACTTACGCGTCAACGCCATGGCATCGCGCACATGGCCGTTGCCACCATTGTAACAGGCAAGCATGAAATTGATGCGTTCCTCACGGTCGGACACATCTGCCAGCGTAGAAAACAGTTCGCGGATATATCTTGCTGAAGCCGACACATTGGCCTCGGGCTGGAAGATGCTACCACCCGACAGTCCTAAATGGGCTGCCGTCGAGGGCATGAGTTGCATCAGTCCGCAAGCGCCAGCCCACGATTTGGCCTGGGGGTCAAAGCACGACTCCTGATAAGCCAGTGCAGCCAACAGCCGCCAGTCAACGCCCGCCACCGAGGCATAACGCTGAAAGAGATGGTCGTAATTGGAGATGAGCCCCTTGGCCTCGCTGATGACTGGTTGATAGACATGACGCTGAATGCTTCTCTCAGAAAACACATAATCCTCGTAATCACGCATACGCTGCACATACGACGGACGATACCACGCCGTGAGCGTGTCGGCTAATAACTGATTGTCTCTGCTCACCGCCCAATGCACGCCAAGAGAATCGGAACCTGCTCCGCAAGCCAGCAAATCGTTTTCTGCGGACAACGCGTCGGGCAAAGGGAAGACCAACACATCGGCATCGCCTTTGCGCAACCGGTCTATCATCTCTGTGGTATCCTTGCATAGTTCCACACGAAGCGTCACGCCAATCTGCTGTGCGAACAACTGGCAGAGAAGATATTGCATGCCAAATCCATGCCCATGATAGTCGTAATAATACTCCGGACCGGGAAGCGTGAGCATGATCATCTCGCCATTGGCAATGATGTCATGCAAGGTAAACGTACCGCTCGCCTCTTTTTGTTCACCGACGACCGTACCCCACGGTGTTGTCTTCTTCTCCTGGCCGGTACAGGCACAGAGAAGAGTCATAAAACTTATAAATATAAGGAATCTATTCACTTTTGAGGGGTTTAAGCGCCATTTCGGCGACAAAAGTAATACAAATCTTGCAAATGTGGGCAAAAAGCTGTAATTTTGCAATGATTTTTCACAGATAGAAGTACAAATGTTAAGAATTGCAGTACAGTCAAAAGGTCGTCTGTACGACGACACGATGAATCTGCTCAGTGAAGCAGACATTAAAATCAGCAAGAGCAAACGCACCTTGTTGGTGCAATCCGAGAATTTCCCTCTGGAAGTGCTTTATTTGCGAGATGACGACATCCCCCAAAGCGTGGCTTCGGGTGTTGCCGACATCGGCATCGTGGGAGAGAACGAGTTTGTGGAGCGCGGCGAGGACGCAGAGATCATCTACCGTTTAGGCTTCAGCAAATGCCGCCTGTCAATCGCCATTCCAAAAGAAATCAGCTACCCCGGTGTGGAGTGGCTTGAAGGAAAGAAGATTGCCACCTCGTATCCCAATATCCTGCGCCAATATTTGAACGAGAATCATGTTGAGAGCGAGATACATGTCATCACGGGCAGTGTGGAGATTTCTCCGGGCATCGGTTTGGCAGACGGTATCTTCGACATCGTCAGCAGCGGCAGCACCCTGGTGAGCAACAACCTGCGCGAGGTGGAGACGGTCATGAAGAGCGAGGCTGTGCTGATCGGTCATAAAGGCATGGACGAGGAGAAGCGGAAAATACTTAGTGAAGTGCTGTTCCGCATCGAGGCTGTACGTCAGGCTGAAGACAAGAAATACGTCAGAATGAATGTGCCCAAGAGCCGGCTGCAAGACATCATCAATGTACTGCCTGGTCTGAAGAGTCCCACCATCATCCCGTTGGCCGACGACCAATGGTGCTCGGTGCATACCGTATTAGACCAGAAACGCTTCTGGGAAATCATCGGCAAACTGAAAGAATATGGAGCACAGGGCATTTTGGTGACTCCGATAGAAAAGATGATTTTATAAGACATGAACATCATACGATACCCCAAACGAGAAGAATGGCAGTCGCTGTGCGAGCGGCCTCATTTAGACAGCAGTGCACTGAGCAAGACGGTACGCGAAGTGCTTGACGACGTGAGGAATCACGGCGACGAAGCGGTGCGGCGCTATGAAGAGCGGTTCGACCACGTGGCCCTGAACGAGTTGGCCGTCAGCGACGAGGAGCTCGCTGAGGCGCAAGAACTCGTTTCGCCTGAGTTGAAAGAGGCACTGACGCTTGCATACCACAACATCAAGCGATTTCATGAGACGCAACGCTTTGAGGGTGTGAAGATCGAGACTTCGCCTGGTGTCTCATGCTGGCAGAAGAGCGTGGCGATAGAAAAGGTGGGACTATACATTCCCGGTGGCACCGCACCGCTCTTCAGCACTGTTTTGATGCTGGCCACCCCCGCCAAGATAGCCGGCTGCCAAGACATTGTATTGTGCTCACCACCCAACCGAGAGGGTAAGATACACCCCGCCATCCTCTGTGCAGCCAAGATAGCCGGCGTAAACCGCATCTTTAAAGCCGGTGGCGTACAAGCCATCGGGGCTATGGCATACGGTACAGAGAGTGTACCGAAAGTGTATAAGATATTCGGTCCGGGCAATCAATATGTAATGGCGGCCAAACAGCAAGTGAGTCAGGACAGCGTGGCGATAGATATGCCTGCCGGTCCCTCCGAGGTATGTGTGATAGCCGACGACACCGCCCTACCCTCGTTTGTGGCTGCCGACCTGTTGTCACAGGCCGAGCATGGCATCGACTCACAAGTGATTCTGATTTGCACCGACGAGGATACGATGAACAGCATAGAGGATGAGATTGAACGCCAGTTGGCTGTTTTGCCACGAAAAGATATCGCTACGAAAGCGCTTGCCAACAGCAAGAGCATTTTGGTGCGAGACACACGCGAAGCCATCGCCCTCAGCAATGTATATGCTCCGGAACATCTGATTCTCAACACCAAGGACTATGCCCAACTGTCTGAAATGGTGGTAAATGCCGGCAGCGTGTTCCTCGGTCCCTGGGCTTGCGAAAGTGCCGGCGACTATGCCAGCGGCACCAATCACACCCTGCCCACACACGGTTGGGCTACAGCCTACAGCGGGGTCAACTTAGACAGTTTCTGCCGCAAGGTGACGTTCCAAGAACTGAGTCCTGAGGGCATCAGAAGCATCGGGGCCGCTGTGGAGCAAATGGCCACCGACGAAGAACTGGCCGCCCACTGCAGGGCTATGGCAGTGAGGAGGATGAAGGCTTTTAAAGGTTTAAGGTTGAAGGTTTAAGGTTTAAGGTTGAAGGTTTAAGGTTGAAAGTTGAAGGCTGAAGGTTTAGCGTTGATTATTTATGATGAAAAAATTAGAAGAATTGGTACGCCCCAACATCTGGCGTTTGAAACCCTATAGCAGTGCGCGCGACGAATATTCCGGACATGAGGCGCACGTGTTTCTCGATGCGAATGAGAATCCGTTCAACACAACGGTCAACCGCTATCCCGATCCGTTGCAACGCGATTTAAAACAAGTGATTGCAAAGGTGAAGAACGTGGCTGCCGAGCAGATATTCCTCGGCAATGGCAGCGACGAAGCCATAGACCTGTGCTACCGTTGCTTCACCGAGCCCGGCAAGGACAATGTGGTGGCCATCGAACCCACCTACGGCATGTATCGTGTATGTGCCGACATCAACGATGTGGAGTACCGCGCCGTGCTCATGAATGAGCGCTTCGAGATGAATGCGTCTGATATGCTTGACGCCTGCGACGAACACACCAAGCTCATCTGGATATGCACGCCCAACAACCCCTCGGGCAATAGCATCAACTCGGCTGAGATATTGACCATCCTCGACACCTTTCCCGGTATTGTCGTTGTTGACGAGGCATACGGCGATTTCACACAAAAGCCATCATTCCGCACACTGCTGAACCGCTACCCCAACCTGATTGTCCTCAACACGATGAGCAAGGCTTGGGGGGCAGCCGCCATCCGCATGGGCATGGCCTTCGCCTCGAAAGACATTATTGATATTTTTAATAAGGTGAAATATCCATATAATGTCAACCAACTGACGCAAAACAAAGCATTGGAACTGTTGAAAGATCCTTTCCAGACACACCAGTGGGTGCGCATGCTGATACAGGAGCGCAACCGTGTCATCGTGGCTTTCCAGCAGTTGCCACTATGCGTAAAAGTCTATCCCACCGACGCCAATTTCTTTCTGGCGGAAGTCAATGACGCCCAAGCCATTTACAACTACTTGATGGAGAATGGCATCATTGTGAGAAACCGAAACAGAGTGGCCATGTGCGGCAATTGCCTGCGCATCACCGTGGGCACTCGCAATGAAAACAATGAACTGTTGGGTGCGCTGCGTAAGTACTGACACCATCCCGAATGTATGACTTTTGCTACCCCTTGTGGCCAATGGAGACAAGGGGTAACTAATTGAATATTATTTGTATCAAATTCAAAAGTTTATTTACAGATCACGACGCCTTTTTTCTTGGTTTATTTTGTATCTTTGCAACATCATTTCTTAACTAACTGTCATATTATTCACTTCAATCCAATTTTTATGAAAAAAATCTTTACTTTCATTGCAGCAGCCTTCATGGCGCTGAGTGCCAATGCCAAAGAGGAAATATCCGTCAGCGGTTTCTCACCTTGGGACAATTGCACAATCGAAGGCTCTACCATCACCATGGGTTCAGGCTACAAAGGCGGATCGATTACCATCGGTCGCGACATGTCTTCGTTTGACTACGTATGGATCAAATTCTCTAACGCCACAGGTTCGCCTAATTTTGGCATCACTTACGACGAATGGAAGTCTAACGCCGACTGGGGACCAGTCTTCGCATCTACCACATCAGAGTTGAACGGCTCTGGCATCGTAGGAATCAAGCTCGACAAGAGCACGGTCATGGTCAACGGCAACGCCGAGACGGATGGAGTTGGCAAGGGTGACGTCTATGCCCAGCATGTGCAGCAGCTGACGATTCAGGGTCAGTCTGGCGCAGCAGAAGTAACCGTGGAAGGAATCTTTTTCGGCACAGCAGCCGAATTTGTGGCCGACGGCGGCGATGTCCCCGTTCGTCCCGAGCCGGGCAACTCACTGACCCTGTGGGAAGGTGAAATGGTGTTTGACGGATGGAGCGTCTCTTCTACCGTGGCAGCTAAATTCTTTGAGGTGGCCGAAGTGGGCGACATCATTTACTGTACGGTAAAGGGTGTGACGGCCGACTACAATCCCATCTTCAAGAACATCAACTCATGGGCTGACCTTGACGGCATCACCGAGCAGTCGAAGGATGACAACCACTTTGAGGGCACCATCGGTACGGCTGATGTTTTGTCGTTCTTGAAGGCCAACGGTCTGCGCTTCCAAGGGCTTGGATTCACACTGACGAAAGTGGAACTGAAGGTTCCGGCAAATGCATCGGTCAAGGGCATCCAGGCAGAGACGCCGCAAAGTCAGGTGCGCTACAACTTGGCTGGCCAGCGTGTTGACGCTTCCTACAAAGGTGTCATCATTATGAACGGCAAGAAGATGGTGAATAAGTAGTTGAATGAATCGCGGATAAGGGCTTGTTGACGAAGTAATGCAACTGCCCTTGATGAGTCATCATAAAGAAGCCTGCACGGACTGCGTGCAGGCTTCATCTTTATATTTGATACGTTCTGAGTCAGGCCAAATCCGCCCTATTCCTCAGGATATTCAAACTTATCGCCCGTCTGTCGGATCAGTTCGCGGCGGAAATAGTCGGAATAGCCGGGTCGCTGCACACGCTCGGGCATGCCCGTGGCTGTGCGCAGGAACTGTCCGTCCTTCTCCGGTTTCACGGCCATGTCGTTGTATTTGACAATAAGGTAGTAGGCCAGTTGACGCCAGCGTGCCAACATCTGCTGGGCCTTCTCCACACTGTAGTCGTTCAGATATTTCAGGGCGGCCGCCTCGTCTTGTTGGTACAACTGCTGCGCTTGTGCCTCAATACGCGGTTGTGCTTCGAAATAAGACGCTTCGAGCGAGTCGCGCACTTCCTTTAACGACGGAAACATCTGTGAGTAGCGCGGATAGACCATGTTGCTGACCCAGTTACACACCCAGAATGCGTTTTTGTCAGAGAACGTCACGCCGTCTGCCCCCGGAGTGTTGTAACACTCAGGCCTTACGGTCATGCCGCAATAGACAGGCGTATAGGCCACCATGTTGCCATCGTCGTTGCCGAACCACAGGATGCCTCCGATCTGCCGTGGCAGCCACGAGCGCATCTGGCTGACATACGAGAATCCCGTCTGCTGGGTAGAGGTTGGCCGCTCATTGAAATACTTCTTCCCGTCGATTTCAAAAGTGAGCGGCGTGGGACGATACGGAGAGTTCCATATCCCCTGTGCGATGTCCTGGTCGAGGGCGAAGGGCGTGCCCTCATAGTGGTCGCGCATGCACGCCTCCACATCCTGCACACTTACCTTTTTGTTGGGTACAATCCACAAGGGCATGGGTTCAGCACCCTTCTCTTTACCCATGGCGTATGGCAGATAGCGGTCGAAGTTGTCGGCGAAATGGTTGAAGAAGCTCCACACCCGCGCCTCGCAGTAGCGGCGCCCGCTGAAGTCGGGTTTGGCGTAAGCCTCGTTCCAACTGAAGTCAGCATCCTTGCCGGTAAACCATCCTTTCTCGCGAGCGAATTTCACCACGTCCTTGGCATAAAGCACATTTTTCTTGTCCTTCATATTGAACTTAGTGATACGGCTCTGGTTGGCATGGGCACAGATAGCATTGTCGGGAATACGCATGGCCACCCACACAGCCCCTTTGTTGCCGGGACCCTTGCCTTGCATCTCCATGATCCACGCCTCGTTGGGGTCGCAGATGGTGAATGTCTCTCCCTCAGAATTATAACCGTAGGTGCTGACGAGTGTGGTCATCACCTCAATAGCCTCGCGGGCTGTGCGTGACCGCTGCAAGGCGATATAGATGAGCGACCCGTAATCGAGGATGCCCGTGGGATCGACCATCTCCTCGCGTCCGCCGTAGGTCGTCTCGCCGATGGTCACCTGATACTCGTTGATGTTGCCGATGACATTGTATGTGACGGGAGCCTCGGCAATCTCTCCGTGATATTCACCCGTGTCCCAGTCATACACCTTGCGCATCGTGCCCGGTGCATGAGTGCCTGCGGGATAATGGCACAGGTCCTGAAACATGCCGTAGTCGTCGGCATTGTATGAGCAGATGACCGACCCGTCGGCCGATGCCCCTTTAGCCACGATGAAATTAGTACAGGCTGCTGCATAAACCGCAGTCATTAAAAAAAGAAATAAAAAATACTTTCTCATCATATTAGTATTTAATAGTAGCAGTATAAACACTTTGATTGCCACGGTTGTCACGGGCTTGCAGGGTCAATGTCCGTATCTGACCCGTGGGCCTGACGGGTGTGTTTTTGAGTGAGCAGGTGTATCGGGTGGTATGTCCTACAGGGGCAAAGAGCACAAACTGCCCGTCAACAGAGGCCTCAACAACAGCCACGCCTGTCGCCTCATCTTCTATTTGAAAGGCAAGGACTCCCTCTCGTGCATCACCGAGGCGCTCCACACGAGGCGGTGTATCATCGTAATCTACGGTAAACATCTGGCCGATGTCAAGTATATTGGCTATCATCCATCCGTCATGATATTCGCCGCCAATGCTACGCCCGTCGGCCGCGATAAAGAGCTTATTGACATCATCGACCTGTCTGCTCACTTGCATTGACAACTGAGCCTGCCGCAACAATGGAACAGACTTACGAGCCAACCGATAAGCCTTGGCGTAGGTTCCGGTAGAGTCGCGCGGAGAGATGACCACATCGTCTGCCAACGCGCCAGGGGGCAACGACAACTTCAAGGCTGGTTGTTCATACGCCGTCTCATCCTGCCTTAACAGCCTTTCACCCTCGGCCAGTTTACGGGGCGGTATATCCATGCGGCGCCCCTTGACCACAAAACGATACGTGGCCGCATTACCAAAGAAATCGCTCAGTTCGTACCGGATGTGATAATCACGCTCTTGGTTGAAATGAACGATGCCCCGGTTGGCGTCAGCATGAAGAACCGGCAGAGTATTGCCTGGTTCGACAAATGATTTCATATACCAGTGCTTTTCTTTCCGGTATTCATCGTAGTCGCCCCAAGAGTTCACCATCCGGTTACAATTCACGGGTATGCCATTGACATCGCTTCTGAACACCTCTTGATCATCCACATAGAGCACAGTACGCCGGATGCCATAGTAGTTGGGCGAGCCATCCATATAGTCGTCGGCATTAATGGCGAAACCCACTTCGCCCCATGCCTCTAAACGGGATGAGTCGGAGGCTGACGGACTGATCTTCGTCTTTGAGACCTTGCCACAAAACACGCCCCTGCCCGCCACAGGATAAGCCATCACCCCATGCACTTCGGGTGCTTTCTTGTCTTGCAACAGCGAAGGGATGAACTCCAAAGGGTCGTAAAGATCCCACGTGTCAGTCTGATGAAACTCAAGATGAAGATGCGGCCCCATACTTGACCCTGTGTTTCCGCTCAATGCAATCACCTGACCTTGAGTAACCGGACAGTCGGTAGCTCTGAAAGGCACATCCGCTGCCCACGAGTGATGCTCATACTGCCATTTCTTGACCTTGGCCTCGATGGCGGGCGCAAACCGTTGCAGATGAGCATAGACGGTAGTATGTCCGTCGGGATGACGCACATAGACCGCATTGCCATAACCCGTGGAAGAGACGGTGACGCGGCAGACATACCCATCGCCCACAGCATGAATAGGTTTCCCCTCTTCACGTTGGGTTTTGATGTCCAATCCGCCATGAAAATGATGGGGACGGGGTTCACCGAAGTTACCCGCCAACGAGACATCAAACTTGACAGGGGAAACAAATGTGAGCGCGGCAAGCAGGATATTGGCTATCAACATGCCTTAAAGCTCATGTCCAGTCCCTTGACAGAATGAGTTAAGGCTCCCACCGACACATAGTCAACGCCACACTCCGCATAGTCGCGGATAGTATCGATGGTGATGCCGCCGCTCGACTCCGTCTCATACTTACCCCCGATGATGTCCACGGCTTTCTTCGTGTTCTCAACGGAGAAATTGTCAAGCATGATTCTGTTGACGCCGCCACAATCGAGCACCTGCTGCAACTCGTCAAAATTGCGCACCTCAATCTCAATTTTCAGATTCAGGCCTTTTTGCTTCAGATACTCATGGCAACGATTGATGGCATTTGAGATGCCTCCAGCGAAATCGACATGATTGTCTTTCAGCAATATCATATCAAAGAGTCCGATGCGGTGATTGACGCCGCCGCCTATTTTCACGGCCTGCTTCTCGAGCATACGCAATCCCGGTGTTGTCTTGCGGGTGTCGAGCACATGGGTATGCGTCCCTTCCAATCGTTTTACGTATTTACGTGTCATCGTGGCGATGCCGCTCATACGCTGCATGATATTAAGCATCAGGCGCTCGGTTTGGAGCAGGCTTTGTATCTTTCCGGAAACGACCATGGCTATGTCGCCCACATGCACTTCCGCGCCGTCTTCTATCAGCACTTCCACCTGCAGTTCGGGGTCAAAACGGGCAAACACTTTTTTTGCCATTTCCACTCCGGCGAGAACACCATCCTCCTTGATAAGCAGGTGTGAACGTCCCATGGCATCACTGGGGATGCAGCACAATGTGGTGTGGTCGCCGTCGCCAATATCTTCGGCGAAAGCCAGATCTATCAATCTGTCTTCTAATTCATTAACACTTAACATATTATTGAGGTTTGAGATTTGAGGTTTGAGGTTTTATAATTTCATTTCCTGGTGATAGGCTCTGAGGATGCCATTGTCGTCGGCTCTGACGATGATGGTGCCACCCAACCACTCGGTAGAAGGTAATTCCTCTGTGAAGGGGAACACATCGACGACCACGCCGTCGTCAAGTACTACCACCGCTTGCCGGTATGTCGCCGAGGGCGTGTTGACCCAATGCGCTGCTACTTTTCTCATTTTTTGTTGGTATTCGGCTGACCGATGGGGCGCGGAGGAACATTTTTCATGGCTTTAGCAGCGGAGTCCACCCTTGCAGGAGAATCAGCGCTAACGGAGTCATCCTTCTCTTTTTGTCGAGGCAGACGTGACGGCTCCTGAGCGGCTTGCTTGATGCTGTCAGTGTCTTCAGGTTTGGCTATCTCGTGCATTCTTACCAATTTCAATTGATACAAGCACAGCACTTTCATCGTTGACTTGTTGTTGACCATTGGGGGTAATGCTACGAATCCCCTTACCTCTTTGATGCCAAGACGTTCTTTGTCTGTGAGTTGCAACGAGTAATGCGTATTCGACGCGATGTGCATCAACTGTTTTGCCACACTGTCATTACCGAATCGTATCGCCAGCATTGCCACAGCATCACGGCTGCCATCCTGAATGACATATTGCGCATCGAAGTTAAGCATCATCTTATCGCCAGCATGGTATGCTGTATCAGCCGGCACTGCAAAGGAGATGAGATTGTCGGGGGCCTGCGGCAATAGAATGGTGGTACGTCCAGACACCCATACATTAGCCGTGTCGCCCTTGATGCCCTCTGAACTATACAGATTGATATCATTGGCCGACGCACCGAGCGCGACAGCCTCTTCCGAGAAACGTTTCGACAGGCGCGCATAGATATCCTTCAACCGCTCTGTATTACGGTAATAGTATGCGAGAGATGAGTCCAGCTCGGCTTGAGTGATGCCGTATTTCTTCAAGACCGCTTCCCGATATAGCATTCTGTAGTAAGACATATCCAGTCCGGAGGCCTGGTTCATGGCCATGGCATCAGCCAGATGATAGTCATAGAGTAAGTCCTCCATATCGCCAGGCTGTATATATTCGCTCGGCACTGACGGTTTGCATCCCAAGCAAGCCATCAGGAAGAGAAACATACATCCATGCAATATATATAGGCGATTGGTTTTCACCATCATTACTTTTGTGAATCAGACTCCTTGCCGGCATCCGCTGTTTGCCGTTTCTCATCGTTGTCTTCCTCTTTCGATTTAGAAAGGGAGATGGTACCCAGTTCCTTACGGCAGAACAGCAGCAACGCCACGACTCCTACACTGATACATGCATCGGCGAAATTGAATACGGGACTGAAGAAGATGAAGTGCTCTCCCCCCCAGATAGGCAGCCACTCAGGCAAGTACGTGTCTATAATGGGGAAATAGAACATATCTACGACCCTGCCTTGCAAGAACGACGCATACCCCTCGCCGAAAGGAACCCACTGGGCCACCTGAAACGGTGTTGATTCGGAGAAGCAGAGACCGTAAAAGAGACAGTCGAAGATATTTCCGGCAGCACCAGCAAAGATGAGAGCCAGCAAAACCACATAGAGCGTCCGCGCGTGCCTTTTGATTTGCTTGATGATATACACAGCCACCACAGCCGACACGATGATACGAAACACGCTCAGCACCACCTTGTTGACAAACGTCATGCCGTAGGCCATGCCGTTGTTCTCAATGAAGCTGATATAAAACCAGTCGGTGATACGGATGGAGTCGTGCAATGGCATAGTTGTCTTCACCCAGATTTTAATCATCTGGTCGATAATCAACAAAGCCACAATCAGCACGCAGACCCATGTGATGCGCTTTCTCACGCTATACTCTTTCATTCCTTATTTCTTCCTTGCGATTTTTGAGGCCACACTCAATGTGGCGTGAGGTACGGCACGCAGACGCTCTTTGGGGATCAGTTCGCCTGTGATGCGGTCTATACCGTATGTCTTGTTATTGATGCGTACGAGGGCCGCTTCCAGTCCTTGTATGAACTTCTGCTGACGTGACGCCAACTGTATCAGCTCCTCTTTACTCTGTGTCGCACTTCCCTCTTCCAGCACTTTATAGGTGGGTGAAGTGTCATCCACATCATTACCATCGGCATTCATCAGTTGCCGCATCATCTGACTGTAATCACGACGGGCAAACGTCAGTTTCTCATTGATGATGGCGCGGAATTCCTCCAACTCCTCATCGCTGTAACGTGTTTTCTCTGACATAATAGATATAATAGATATGATAGATTAAAGATATGATTGATACTATGATTAAATCTTTTCCACGAGAATATTGGCTTTAAAGAGATCGAAGTCAACCTCGGCGCCGTCGTTTTCAGCCAGTGTGATCTGGTCGGCGAGCACCTGTGTCTTGATGTACTCCTCAAAGGCCTCGACGGCTTGTCTGACAGACTCTTCGGGGGTGACGGTGAGCCGTATCCGGTCGGTGATCTCGAGTCCGCTCTCCTTGCGCAAATTCTGGATGCGGTTGATGAGTTCGCGGGCCATACCCTCACGCCGCAGGTCGTCAGTGAGTTCCACCTCAAGCGCTACGGTGAGATTTCCTTCATTTGACACGAGCCACCCGGGAATATCTTCGCTGATGATTTCCACATCCTCTGCTTCGACCACAGCTTGCTGCCCATCGACGAGCAGTGAGAACCGCCCTTCTTGTTCGAGCTTTGCGATATCCTCCTGCGACATTTGAGCCACTTGAGCTGCCACGCCCTTCATCAGTTTTCCGAACTTCTTACCCATAGTACGGAAGTTGCACTTCACCTTTTTCACCAGGATGCCGGCACCCTCCACGAAATTGAGTTCCTTGACATTCACCTCATTGCGAATCAAGTCAGCCACCGCCTCGATATGAGCTTTTTGAGCACTGTCAACGGCAGGAATCATGATCTGCTGCAGTGGCTGGCGCACCTTGATATTCACCTTGCGCCTGAGAGCGAGCACCATCGACGTGATTTTCTGTGCCATCTCCATGCGAGCCTCTTGCTCTTGGTCAATCAGTGCCTCATCTACCTCGGGGAACTGCTCCAGATGAATACTGTCAAGTGCTCCACCAAGGTCGTGATACAGTTGGTCGGCATAGAACGGGGCGAAGGGAGCCAGCAGTTTGGCCACGGTCATCAGACAGGTGTAAAGCGTGCTGTAGGCCGCTTTTTTATCTTCGTCCATTTCCTTGCCCCAGAACCGTTTACGGTTCAAGCGCACGTACCAGTTGGAGAGGTCGTTATTGACAAAGGCATCAATCAGACGTCCTGCGCGAGTGGGGTCATAGTTGTCCATCTCTTTGCGGACACCTTTGACGAGCGTGTTGAGCGACGAGAGAATCCATCGGTCGATTTCCGGCCGTTTCGCAACCTCCACCTCGTTTGCGTCTTTCGGTTCAAACCCATCGACATTGGCGTAGAGAGCAAAGAAGCTATATGTATTATATAAGGTGCCGAATAATTTGCGTCTGACTTCATCCACGCCATTGCGGTCAAATTTCAGATTGTCCCAAGGCTCTGAGTTGGTCATCATATAGAAGCGCACAGCATCTGCACCGTATGTGCCGATCATGTCAAACGGGTCTTCCACATTACCTTTGTGTTTGCTCATCTTTTCGCCTTTGGCGTCGAGCACCAGACCGGTAGAGATGACGTTTTTAAACGCCACGCTGTCGAACACCATTGTGGCAATAGCATGCAGAGTGAAGAACCATCCACGCGTCTGGTCAACGCCCTCGTTGATGAAGTCGGCAGGGAATGCGAGGTGCTTGTCGATGACCTCTTTGTTCTCAAAGGGATAGTGGACCTGTGCATACGGCATCGAGCCGGAGTCGAACCACACGTCAATGAGGTCGGCCTCGCGGTGCAACGGCTGCCCGGATGCTCCTACCAGCACAATCTGGTCAACGTAGGGGCGGTGCAGGTCGATACGGTCGTAATTCTCCTGTGAGAAATCGCCTGGCACGAAGCCTTTTTCCTTAAGGGGATTTTCTTTCATGACTCCTGCGGTCACGGCTTTCTCTATCTCGCGGTAGAGCTCTTCTACCGATCCGATACAGATTTCCTCGCGAGTGTCTTTATTGCGCCAGATAGGCAGCGGTGTGCCCCAGAAACGCGAGCGCGAGAGGTTCCAGTCATTCAGATTTTCCAACCAGTTGCCGAAACGTCCCGTCCCCGTTGACTCGGGCTGCCAGTTGATAGTCTTATTGAGTTCAAACATCCTCTCTTTTTTGGCGGTAGAGCGGATAAACCAGGAGTCGAGGGGGTAATAGAGCACCGGTTTGTCTGTGCGCCAGCAGTGAGGATAGTTGTGCACATGCTTCTCAATCTTATAGGCAGTACCCTCTTGCTTCATCTCCATGCAGATGACGATGTTCAAGTCTTCCGCTTTCGCGGCCGCCTCCTCATCGTATTTTCCATCCACATTAAATTCGGGTGCATAAGCATTTTTCACATAGTCGCCGGCATGGTGGCTGTATTGATCCACATCCACGCAAGCAGCGATAAACTCATCTGCCAGTTCGTCGATGACATAATATTTGCCTTGCAGATCGACCATGGGGCGTGTCTCGCCACCCTTGTTGATGAGGAAGAGAGAAGGCACGCCGGCATCTTTGGCCACCTTGGCATCGTCGGCACCGAACGTCGGTGCGATGTGTACGATGCCGGTACCGTCCTCGGTGGTCACATAGTCGCCGGGAATGACACGGAAGGCGGCATCTGCCATCTCCACAAAACAGTCAACACCTACAGTGAAGATTTTCGTCGCGTCGTGGGCTGCGGCCTCTTTGACAAACGCCGCGGCATTGTCGTCAAGCCGTTCGCAGGGTTTCACCCACGGCATGAGTTGCTGGAATTTCATCCCGACGAGATCAGATCCCTTATATTGTCCGACCACGCGATAGGGCACCACCTTGTCGCCTTGTTTGTAAGCATCCATGTCGGCATATTCTCCTTCGGGTCTCAGATATGCGTCTAAACGCGCAGCCGCCATGATGGCAGATATTTTCTCGCCATTATAAGGGTTGTATGTCTGCACACACACATAATCAATAGAGGGACCGACGCAGAGAGCCGTATTCGAGGGCAAGGTCCACGGCGTGGTGGTCCATGCGAGGAACACAGGTGTGCCCCAGGCCGCCATCTCGGGTCTCGGATCCACAATACGGAATTGAGCCGTGACCGTGGTGTCCTTGACATCGCGATAGCATCCCGGCTGGTTCAACTCATGGCTGGACAGTCCAGTACCGGCGCCCGGCGAATATGGCTGGATGGTATAACCCTTGTAGAGCAGCCCCTTGTCGTAGAGTTGACGGAGGAGCCACCAGAGGGTTTCGATGTATTTATTGTCGTAAGTGATATAGGGATGGTCTAAGTCAACAAAATAGCCCATCTTCTCTGTCAGTGTACGCCATTCAGCCGTGAATTTCATCACATTCTCACGGCACCGCTGGTTGTAATCCTCCACAGAGATGTATTTGGGCGACTGATGATTGTCGATATCTGCCTTGGTGATGCCGAGTTCCTTCTCTACGCCAAGCTCCACGGGCAGTCCATGGGTATCCCAGCCGGCCTTGCGATGCACCTGGAATCCCCGCATCGTCTTATACCGGTTGAACGTGTCTTTAATGCTTCGTGCGAGCACATGGTGAATGCCGGGGTGTCCGTTGGCCGAGGGAGGACCCTCGAAGAAGATAAACTGCGGGCAACCTTCGCGCTCGCTGATAGATCGATGGAAGATGTCTTTCTCCATCCACTCTTTGAGTATGCTGTCATTGATGGCGGTGAGATTGAGCCCGCCGTATTCGGCAAATTTCTTAGCCATTTTCTGTCTTTTTTTATTACTTTGTATCAATTAGGGTGCAAAGTTATAAAAAAATAAATTGACAGCAAAATTTTGGGGTTGAATTTAAGACACCTGTTATTTTCTTTGTAAGTCACGCAGTGTGCCGCCGTTGATGAATTGGTCTAAATCGACATCCGTCCAGATGCCTCTGACGTGTCCCGTCTCTGACTTTTGCCAGAGGATCGGGTCGGCGCCTTTGACGACGGGCTTTTTGCTATAATTGGCAATCCACAGGGGGTAGTCGTTGAAATGAGGCGCGAGATAATCGTTGTAGAAATTCTGATTGGTATAGATGACCGGTTTGCAGTGATAGTGCTGTTCCATGAGAACGGCCATTTTTTTGACGCTGTCAACCAGATGCGTGGTATCACCGTCGCAGAGGCTCTGGTCCTCCACATCGAGCACAGGACGGAGGTCTTGCAGTTCACTGATGACCATACGGCTGAAATCTGCCATCTGCCACGCTACCGGCACAGCCATATTGAAGAAATGGTAACTGCCCACCTTGATGCCCAGTTGCCTTGCTTGGTTGAGGTTATGAACGTAGTTGACATCTTTATTGTATTTGCCCACAGCTCTCAGATATACGAACTGCAATTCAGGGTTCTGTTTTTTGAGCGTATCCCAGAAGATGCGTCCCTGGTATTGCGAGATATCCACGCCCTGATAGCCCGTGCTGAAGGGCTCACCTGCCTTGAGGTCGGTCTGCGGCCATTCCGCGTAACGCTTTTGGCCTCGGTTCAACCACACCATCACGGCAATAGCAGCGATCATGAGCAAAGCCGCCAATGCCCATAACCATTTATATCTTTTACTTTTCATCAGACCCGATCAATACTACAGTTTTCCTTGTTCGCCCAGATAACTGTCTTTGAAACCGAGGAAATAGAGCACGCCGTCGAGGCCGATGGTGTTGATAGACTGTTTGGCATTGGCCACGACACGCGGTTTGGCATGGAAGGCAATACCGAGTCCGGCCTCGGAAATCATGGGCAGGTCATTGGCTCCGTCGCCGACGGCGATGGTCTGCGCCAGGTTCACCTTCTCCACCTGCGCAATGAGTTTGAGCAGTTCCGCCTTGCGGTGTCCATCCACGACCTCGCCCACATATCGCCCTGTCAGTTTCCCGTCCTCGTCAATCTCCAACTCATTGGCATAGACATAGTCGATGCCGTAGCGACGCTGCAGGTATTCGCCGAAGAACGTGAATCCACCGCTCAGGATAGCGATTTTATATCCACAGCGCTTCAATACCGACATCAGACGGTCGGCCCCCTCGGTGATAGGCAGATGGTCGGCAATATCTTGCATCACGCTGACATCCAACCCTTTAAGCAAAGCCACGCGCTGGGTGAAACTCTCCTTGAAGTCAATCTCGCCCCGCATGGCACGTTCGGTAATCGCCTTGACCTGGTCGCCTACCCCCGCCCGCATAGCCAGCTCGTCGATACACTCCGTCTGAATGAGCGTAGAGTCCATGTCGAAGCAGATGAGGCGGCGCATGCGCCGGAACATGTCGTCGCGTTGGAAGGAGAAGTCTATTTCCATCGTAGCCGAGAGACGCATCAGTTCGGCCTGCATGGCGGGCCGGTCTTGCGGCGTGCCCCTGAGTGAGAATTCTATACACGCCCTGACATTCCGCTCCGGATTCTTGATGCTCATTCGGCCTGTCAGTCGGAGGATGGAGTCGATGTTCAGTCCATGAGCCGCGATGACCTTGGTGACCGCCTCAATCTGCACTGCCGACAGACTGCGCCCTATGATGGTGAGTATATATCGGTTTTTACCCTGTTGCCCCACCCATTTCTCATATTCATCGTCGGCTATAGGAGCGAAGCCTATGTTCACCCCCAGTTCGGTGGCTTTGAAGAGCAGTTCCTTCATCACCTGCCCCGAGTGCATCTCATCCATGCGGATGAGGATGCCCAGCGAGAGGGTGCTGTGGATGTCGGCCTGTCCGATGTCGAGTATCTGTGCGTTATATTTTGCCAGGATAGACATGACTGACGCGGTGAGTCCGGGACGGTCTTGACCTGTGATGCGTACTAATATTTGTTCTTTTTTGATGGTTTGAGTTGATTCCATATATGATTCAGTTGACGAGTTGTTTTTCTCTATTGATGAATTGATGCGTTGAAGCGATAGGCTGATGAGGCGTTT
This sequence comes from uncultured Prevotellaceae bacterium, assembly GCA_947165505.1. Classification (GTDB taxonomy): domain Bacteria; phylum Bacteroidota; class Bacteroidia; order Bacteroidales; family Bacteroidaceae; genus Prevotella. The sequence goes on from CAMVAT010000002.1 coordinate 57,310, forward strand.
AACCAACCACTTGAAAGCGTGCAAATTTTACGAGCAGCTGTTTGACTCCGATATTGCGGAAGTTGACGGTGATTTTAGTGTTCTCGCCCGTACCTTCCACACGCAGCACCTCGCCGACGCCAAAACGGTCGTGAGAGATGACCGTGCCGGGAGATACAGCGGCAGCACCCTGCCCGCCACCGGAGCCGGAACCGCCGTCGCTGGTCTTCCCCGCCTGGAGGGAGCGAACACTTCGGAGATTGCGGGAGGGAGAAGGAGAAGGAAAAGAAGATGGAGGGGTTGATTGAGACGACGGTTTGAATCGTGGTTTCGGGTCTGCCTTGAATTGTGTGGCTACCGGATAGGAGCGGCTCTCCTCTTCCCACATCTTCGACAGTCGTGACTGTCGCCGTGGCCTCTCCCCGACACCACTGTCTGCTCCTGCTGCAGCTGTAGTCAAGAGTGCCGGGTCTATCTCACGGATGAAACGGCTGGGCGTGCAATATTCGGGTTTGCCATAGCGGTATCGGTTTTCGGCACTGGTGAGGATGCAATGTTTCTCTGCCCTTGTGATGGCCACGTAAAAGAGCCGTCGTTCCTCCTCCAGCTCGCGCGGAGAAGTGCACATCTGGCTGGGGAAGATATTTTCGTCTAATCCTACCACGAACACCGTCGGAAACTCCAATCCCTTGGCGCTGTGTATGGTCATCAGCGTGACACGTGCCGTCTCCTCATCACCCTCGCTGTCGAGGTCGGTGATGAGCGACACCTCTTGCAGGTAATCATTCAGTCCGGTCTCCCCTGCCCTATCCTCCTCGTTGCGTGTATCTACAAAGTCATTGATGGCATTCATCAACTCGCGCACGTTCTCCTGACGGGCCATCCCCTCGATAGTGGTGTCGCCGAAAATATCCTTGGCCACGCCCGACTGCCGCACCACCTCATCAGCCAATGTAGCCACATCGCACTCCGTGGAGCGCTTGATGAACCCCGCCATCATGTTTTTGAAGTCAATGATTTTTCCAAGTGCCGCCCCCTTGAGTTGCAGTCCATATTGCTCGGGTTGATCCAGCAGCGTCCACACACTCACTTCAGCCTGATGCGCCGCGTCCATCAATTTTGCGAGCGTCGTATTACCGATGCCACGTGCGGGGTAGTTGATGATGCGTCTCAGCGCCTCTTCGTCATCAGGGTTGGCCACCAGCCTCAGGTATGCGATGATGTCCTTGATCTCTTTACGCTGGTAGAAGCTCAGTCCGCCATAGATGCGATAGGGGATGTTCACGGCACGCATCTGCTCCTCAAACGTACGGCTCTGCGCATTGGTGCGATAGAGGATAGCGAAATCGCTGTATTCGCAATGCTCGGCCTTCATGATGCGTTTGATGTCGCGGCACACAAGCACTGCCTCTTCCTTGTCGCTGACGGTTGGCCGGTATAATATTTTCTCACCTTGGTCGTTGCGGCTGTACACATCCTTCTGAATCTGCCATTGGTTGTGTTTAATCAGACTGTTGGCAGCCTGCACGATACGTTGTGTGGAGCGGTAATTCTGCTCGAGTTTGAAAAGCCGCGTATCGCTGTATATCTTTTGGAAATTAAGAATGTTGTCGATGTTGGCACCGCGGAAAGCATAGATGCTCTGCGCATCGTCGCCTACGACGCACACGTGCTGGTGTTCGCGTGTGAGTTGCAGCACGATGCACTGTTGGGCATAGTTGGTGTCTTGATACTCATCTACCAGTACGAACTGGAATCGTTCGGCATACTTCCTCCTGATGTCGTCATGCTCATTAAACAGCTGGAAGGTAAGCATGAGCAGGTCGTCGAAGTCCATGGCATTGGCCGTTCTGCACCTGGCTGCATAGGCCGAATAGATGGCTGTCATAGCAGGCATCTTATGCTCTTGGTCGCGACACCTCGCCGCTGCGTCGATGGCATATTGCCCGGCAGAGATCAGGTGGTTTTTAGCCATGGAGATGATATTGTGTACGGATGCCGGTTTATAGACTTTATCGTCAAGATTCATCTCCTTGATGATGTTCTTGAGCAGTGAACGGGAGTCGGCCTCGTCGTAAATGGTGAAATTGCTGTTGAAACCGATAGCTTCCGCTTCGGCTCGCAGGATTCTGGCAAAGATACTGTGAAAGGTGCCCATGCGGATATACCTAGCACTTCGGTCGCCCAGTAATGTTTCCACACGTTGTTTCATCTCACGGGCAGCCTTATTGGTAAAGGTGAGGGCAAGGATATTCCAAGGCTTGTATCCGTTGAGCAGCAGATAAGCGATTTTATAGGTAAGCACGCGTGTCTTTCCCGAACCGGCACCGGCAATGACGAGCGAGGCACCGTCGATATATTCTACGGCTTGCCGCTGGCTGTCGTTGAGTTCTTGCAAGAGATCCATGTTTGTGTGTTAAGTGTTGACGGGTTGTTAAGGTCTGTGGCCGAAAAATGTTGAATTATTCTTTTTTAGGTGGGAATGGGGGCGTGGCGGCCATGCGCTTAAGGTATGTCTTCTGTAGTTTGCGCATGTGTTTCGAGGGGTGTGCGAGATCTCGTTTCTGTGGTTGCGGCAGACAGGTGGCTATCAGTGCACACTCCTCTTTCGTGAGCAACTCTGCCGACTTGTGGAAATATTTGTTGGCGGCGGCCTCTGCGCCATAGACATCGGGGCCCATCTCGATAGAATTGAGATAGACCTCCATGATCCGCTCTTTGCTCCAGAAGATCTCGATGAGGAAAGTGAAATAGGCTTCCAGCCCTTTTCTCAGCCATGTGCGTCCGTGCCAGAGAAACACATTTTTCGCTACCTGTTGCGAGATGGTGCTGCCTCCACGTATTCTACCCTTTCCTTTTTCCTTGTTTTTTTGGTTTTCTTCGTATGCGTCTTGTATGGCTTTCCAGTCAAACCCATGGTGGGTGAGGAAATTGCCATCCTCACTTGAGATGACAGCCACCGGCAGATGGGGAGAGATTTTGTCTAATGGCTTCCATGTATGGTGCCACGCCATCGGCTTGCCATCAAACAGGTTGCCCACGGCGTGTATGACCATCGGAGGGGTGACATACACGGGAACGTACCTGTAAATGATGACAGCGAGAATGGTGGACGTAAAAAAGAAAATCAGTCCCCACTTCAGTACTTTCCTGATGAAACGCAATACTTTCATTTGAAAAAATATGGGCGGATTGAGAAATCCGCCCAAAAAGTCGTTGATAATGACAAGCTACAGATTACTGGAGCGTACCATTCTGTGCGGCATTGATCATCGCCTCAGAAGCATAGAGGAGGATGTCAACACGGCGGTTCTGGGCACGACCGGCAGCTGTGTTGTTGTCAGCCACGGGATAGTCGTAAGCATAGCCCACGATGTTCTTCATCTGAGAATAGGGCACGCCACACTGTGAGAGGTAGTTGGCCACCGACTGTGCGCGACGCTGCGAGAGGCTCTCGTTGGTAGCGCGTGAACCGGTATTATCGGTATGGCCTTGCACCTCGACAGAGAGTTGGGGGTCGCCAATCAGCACCTGAGCGAACTTTGAAAGAGAGGCCTTAGAGGCAGAGTTGAGGTCAGCCTTGCCAGTCTGGAAGAGGATGCCAGAGTCGAATGTCACCTTCACGGCCTTGAGGTTATTAGCATCGGTGAACTCTTCAACCTTAGCGTTCTCAACCTGAGCAGCCTGAGCCTTCACCTTATCCATGTGTTTGCCAATCAGAGCACCAGTCGTGCCACCCACAGCGGCACCCACAGCAGCACCCACAGCGGTGTTTCCTGCCAGTTTACCGATCACGCCGCCAGCGAGTGTTCCGGCAATGGTTCCGATGCCACCACCTTTGACAGCATTGCTCAAGTTACAGCTCACCAGAAGTGTAAGGCACATAGCCAATGTAGCAAATTTCATTTTTTTCATAATTTCTAAAAAATTTAATGTTAATAATTCAACGATAATTGCTTGTTATACTATCTCCGCTTGAAGAAATGCAGAGATTCAGATGCAAAGATACTTCTTTTTTTTAGTATGGCATCATTTTTCATGTTTTTTTTACTATTTTTTTGAAAATTGTCATTTACGGCATCTTTTTCTGCAAAACAAAGCACTACTTTTAATAAAATAAGGTTGGCTGCGCCTCAACAAAAAAATAAAAAAACTTCTCTTTTTATTTTGTTTTGTCTTCGGCTTGCACTACCTTTCGATAAGGTAGGCTGCGCCTCAACAAAAAAAAAATTGTTTTTTATTTTGTTTTGTCTTCGGCTTGCACTACCTTTGCACGGCAAAAATAAATCCTAACATATCAAATGGCAAAAGAATTAAAAGATTTGACCAAGCGTGCAGACAACTATAGTCAGTGGTACAACGACTTGGTGGTGAAAGCCGACATGGCCGAGCAATCGGCTGTGCGCGGTTGTATGGTCATTAAGCCCTATGGTTACGCCATCTGGGAGAAGATGCAACAGCAGTTGGACAAGATGTTTAAGGAGACAGGTGTGCAGAACGCCTATTTCCCATTGTTGATACCCAAGTCATTCCTCTCACGCGAAGCCGAGCACGTGGAAGGGTTTGCCAAGGAGTGCGCCGTGGTGACTCATTACCGCTTGCGCGCCAAAGATGACAAAAGCGGCGTTGAGGTCGATCCCGGAGCCCGTCTGGAGGAGGAGCTGATTATCCGCCCCACCTCTGAGACCATCATCTGGAACACGTATAAGAACTGGATACACTCATGGCGCGACCTGCCCCTGATGTGCAACCAATGGTGCAACGTGATGCGCTGGGAGATGCGCACGCGCCCGTTCCTCCGCACATCTGAGTTTTTGTGGCAGGAGGGCCACACCGCCCATGCCACCCGCGAGGAGGCCGAGGCCGAGGCACAAAAGATGCTGAAGGTATATGCCGAGTTCGCTGAGAAATGGATGGCAGTGCCTGTGGTGCAAGGTGTGAAGAGCGAGACGGAGCGTTTTGCCGGCGCCCTCGACACATATACCATCGAGGCGATGATGCAAGACGGCAAGGCACTGCAGAGTGGCACCAGTCATTTCCTCGGACAGAACTTCGCCAAAGCTTTCGACGTCACCTTCTTAAATAAAGAGAACAAGCCCGAATTGGTGTGGGCTACCTCATGGGGCGTATCCACACGCCTGATCGGCGCGCTGATCATGACGCACTCCGACGACAACGGTCTGGTATTGCCTCCGCGCCTGGCTCCGATTCAGGTGGTCATCATACCCATCACAAAAGGTGCAGAGCAGTTGGCTGCCATCACCGAGCGCCTGACACCGATCATCAACGAACTGCGTGCCGCAGGCATCAGCGTGAAGTATGACGATGCCGACAACAAGCGTCCCGGATTTAAGTTCGCCGACTACGAGCTGAAAGGCGTGCCCGTGCGTCTGGTCATGGGTGGCCGCGATTTAGAGAATGGCACCTTAGAGATCATGCGCCGCGACACCTTGGAGAAAGAGACCGTCAGCATCGACGGCATTGTGGAGCGTGTGGAGAAGCTGCTTGAAGAGATTCAGCAAAACATCTTCGAGAAGGCCCGCAAATGGCGCGATGAGCGCATCTATGAGTGCGACAACTACGAAGAGTTTAAAGAGCGCGTGAAGGATGGCGGCTTCTTCCTCTGCCACTGGGACGGCACCGCCGAGACAGAGGCGAAGATCAAGGAAGAGACGCAGGCTACCATCCGTTGCGTGCCGTTCGGCGTGGAGCAGACGCCCGGCATTGACATGGTGAGTGGCAAACCTGCCACCAAACGGGTCATCATCGCACGGAGCTATTGATCATTCCGTGAGTGAATGGCACATTCGATAAACGGACAGGGCATCACGCCCTGTCCGTTTTTTCGGTATCGCATTGCAAGATGATCATGCGTGCACTACGAAAATCTCAAAATATGGATAAAAAATTTGGTGATACGGCGAAAAAGATGTAATTTTGCAGCCGATTTGGAGGTCTCGTAGCTCAGCTGGATAGAGCAACTGCCTTCTAAGCAGTAGGTCTTGGGTTCGAGTCCCAACGAGATCACTGAAACTCCTCTACTCCAGGGGAGTTTTTCTTTTTCCCCCACCAAAGCGCATCAGGTCTTGGGGACGAGTCCCACCAAAGCGCATGTCAGAATGTGCAAATGCCATCCCAGCGCATCATATCGGCGCGCACATACCCCGTCTTTCCGTCAATGCTGATTTTATACCATCCTTTTACTTTGCCCAGACACTCATAGGGCTCAGGCAAGTCCTCACAATCTGGAATCTTAGCGATGACGTCCGCTTTTACCGATGGCCCTTTCCGCACATTGATATCACCCGAACGGTCGGGATGCCTGTACACGATGCCCTGTCCGTTCTCAGCACGATAGGTCACCACTCGCAACCCGTCCTTAGGCACATCCACATCCTCTTGCGTGGATACGGTATAGGTTGCTGCGTTGGTCTTCACCAGTCTTCCCACTACCTCACCTTTGGCATCCACCACCATTTTCATACTTTGGGCATGCAGGCCGGCACACGCCAGAGCCACGGCAGCCAATAACAATACGATTCTCTTCATATTCTATGTGTTATTATTATTCAATTAAACAGTACTTATTTCCATTTGACCATAATATCAGAGAGCGACTTGGCAGGGGTCTTGCTGAGCTTGTTGATAAAATCGAGTGCTTCTTTCTCATCGTAAGCCTCGCCAAGGTCGTTGACAAAGGATTTCTTGTTGTCTTTCTCTGTCATGGTGAAGAGTTCGCTGAAGCCCCCGTATTCATCCCTGATGTAATACGTTGTCTTGTCTTGTTCTTTGACAATCACCGCTTCGCCCTGCAGTGTCAACGTCTGTCCCTCGCAGACAGGGACTCCGTCAAAATTGTCAATGTCTTTCATGTCCTTGAAGAACGAGAGGAGCAGTCCTTCCTTACCGTCTTCAGTACTGAGGAAGACATCGTCACCAGCCAAGGCGTAGTGAGCGATTTTCTTCTCTTCGCCGACAGTCATTCCCCACAAGGCATCAATGTCTTCCTGATGTGCCTTGATGTTCTTTTCTGCTGCCGCCACAAGCGCCGTGTCGGGTGCCGGCGTGGCAGTCTTTTCGCTCTGCTGTTCATTCATCGGGGCTTTGTTGGTGCATGACACTGCAGCCATGCCGAAAGCCATCAAACAAAACAATGCTTTACGGATGTTTTTTTTCATAACTCAAACATATTTAATGATACATATTCGTTCTGGCAGAAACAAGCCATATCGTCATGCAAAAATATGAAATAATCCAGACAAAATGGCAAGCGATGATGTGGATTTTTATGATGATGATATAAAAGTCCACATCACCATCCACGTTTGTTGATGTTGGAAATACGTCGAGATAATGGATGCTGCCGTTTTTTCAACTCATTTTTTTTGGGCAATATGGAAAAAAACGATACTTTTGCATCCAAAATCACATATTCACCGTTTATCCAGCATTACCGTATGCCGCTCTATTATCACCTTACCCTCTTTGCATGTGGAGTATCATCGATCGTACTCGCCATGGTGCTCATAGGTCTGTCGATCCGTAACGACGAGGCATTGCAGAAATACGGCACGGCCCGATGGTGTTTGAGCGCCGCCTTTGTTGTATTCGGTATTGCCAACCTGATGCAGGTCGGCATGGAATCTGATGGTAAGGAAGAGGCTCTGACTGGTGTGATGACATTAGTCATAGGCAGCATCAATGCGATGATGTTTACCACGGTGGTGCATGTGTTCATCCGTCCGTCGGTGGTCACCATGCGCAACATCGTCTTGCAGGGGGCTGTCATCCTCACCCTCTCCATGCTTCTTTTCGTGGCTCGTTTTGCGATGCCAACACGGGTGTTCTACATCGTTTACTACCTGTCGTGCATTGGTTATTTGATACTTTTGGCTGCTTATACCTATTATTTCTTAAAGAACTATCAGGTGTTCAAACAGCAGATACTGTCCTATTATGAGGAAGAGGAATTGTTATATCGCCTGAGATGGGTGCGATGGACGTTCTGGTCGGCATTGGGCGTGGGTGTATCGGCATTATTGCTTACCATCGACCATCACAACATCAATATGCTGCTCACAGGTGTTTTCACCGCATATTACATCTTTGTCACCATCTCATTCATCAATTATCAGCAATATGCGCAACTGGTGCTGCGGGCATATGAACAGCCTGAAACCCCGTCTGACCAGAAGGGAGAGACGACTGACGATTCGGACAATGCCGATATGGGGATTGGGCTGCAACATACTGAAATAAAGCAACTTACGTCAAATATCAGTAAATGGGTAAGTCTATGTAAGTATGCCGAGACCGACAAGTCGGTAGATGAGATAGCGACCGATTTAGGCACTGACAGCAAAACGCTACGATTGTATTTCACCACACAGATCGGTGAAGATTTTCGCAGTTGGCGCAACCGTATCCGCATCGAAGAGGCCAGGCGCCTATTCGACACCCAGCCCTCGATGAAGATTACAGAGGTGATGACCCTCACGGGATTCAACGACCGTCCCTATTTCTACCGCATCTTCCAGAAGATTGTTGGTGTGTCAGTGGCTGAATACCGCAAAGGCAAGCCCGATACCACCTAAGCTACATGGGTAATTGCAGTATTATTGTCCAGCCACTACTATTGATCACATCATGCACGAACCTCAAGGTTGAAGCACTTCTGGAGAGGGGTGGAAACTGTACTTTAAACGTACCATCTAAACTGTACTTTTTCCCGCTTTCGAAATTCAATGCCTTCGTAGCCGTATAAACCTTTTCTGTGTCGTCATCAATGAGTTTCAAATTTGACAAACGAAAGATGGCATTGAAGCAATTGACTCTAAAGTGGACCACGGTGTATTCATTCGTTCTGATTACTTTTGTCACCGTCATACCTCCGAGGTCTGATCCTTTCGCCGTTGTGCGTTGCTTGGGGGTATTGTACGTCTTGGAAAATTCGCTCGAAGCCGCCGGTTTCTTCTTGGTCGGACTACTCTGCGTTTTTTTCTGCTGACCGCCTACGGGCAATGCGATGTTGCTGACGACAAAAGGATTTTTTTCTGCTGCCGCTTCCCTGAACGTCACTACTGAAGTGTTTTTTGGCAGTGGAGGAAATTCTATTTTATAAGTGGCTGTTTTCGTGTATTTTTTGCCCCATTCAAAGTTTAAAGCATCTGTCGCCTGGTATTTTTTGCCCGTGGCTTCATCGGTCAGCGACGGATAGGCGGCAATACGGCTCCAGCCTGTCTTTCCTTCTGGTATGGTGTATTTCAAATAGACAATAGTAGCATCAGCCGTTCGTTCCACTTTTGTCACCTTCAACTTTTTATAGTTCGAACTTTGTCGGGGGTTATCATAGGTCTGCGCTGCGGCTGCAATAGTCATGAAGCACATGACACTCATTATAATCAACTGTTTCATAGATATCTGATGTCGTTTTAATTATTTATCCGCGATGTATCTCACGAAGAACCATTTACCTTTCTCATAGCCTGGCTCATCGCCGGCGGTGTTCATGCCTTTGCCCTCATACTCGATTACGATCTCCTCTTCGGCATTGTCTTTGGCCTTTGCCCCGGTCTTCTTCATAAACTCGTTGTAGTCGGCCTCGCTACGGAAAGCGATAGTGCCGTATGCCACAGACTCGGCTGTAAGATAAAGGACGACAGCGTTTTCGTTTTCGGCGGTGATCTTGACGGGCTGTCCCTCATTGTCGAGTTCTACCGATGCCCCTCTGCCGAAATAATACTGCAAATTATCGACCTGGGCTTCCTTAAACTCTTTCTTGAACGACTTGAGGGCTTTCATGCCCATTTTGTCGAGCAAGTCCTGCGGCACGGCATCCCAGTCGGCATCAATGAGTGCCACCAAATGTTCTGGAGCAAGTCTCAGGGGTTCCGATGTCACTGTCTGCTCCGCTTTCTGTGCTTCCGCGGGCTCTGCCTGTTTCGACTTACAAGCAGCCATCACGGCGAGCGCCACTACGGCTAAAACTGCATAAAAAGAATTCTTCTTCATAATCATTTATATATGGTTTTGTGGTTAAAAAATCTATTTTTGCGGGTGTTAGATGAGGTAAGGTGATACCTGTTCATTGATCGACAGTCATCGCCAATCGGAATCCCATGCTACGAAACACATAGCCTATGGTATATCCACGGGCCGATACCCTGCACTCTCCGGCTGAGCTACAGAAGCTGCCCCCACGCACTACTTGGCCTTCGGCCTGGTCTGACTCTGCTATCGGGTTGGTCTGACTCTCTTTGGTATATGGCACATAGTCATCGGCACAATACTCATCCACGCCGCCACTCATGTCATAGATGCCCAGTTCGTTGGGAGCCTTGCCCTTCACCGTGCGCAAACCAGCATTGATATCATCAAACCAAGCTACCTCGGAGAGATTATCCGACCCGGCATATTTATACCCCTTGCTCTTGTTGCCTCCACGTGCCGCATATTCCCATTCTGCCTCTGTGGGCAGGCGGAACTGCCGACCGGTAAGCTTGCTGAGCTTATCAGCGAAGAACTCAGCGTCGCCGGCATCTATTGACACAATAGGCAGTTCAGGCCCCATATCTGCACTGTCAACAGGATTCTCACCCATGACAGCCTCGTACAAGGCCTGTGTCACCTCTGTCTCTGCTATATAGTAGTCAGACAGCGTGACCTCATGCACAGGCTTCTCGTCGGATTTGCCATCCTTACCCTGATCGGGAGTTGCACCCATCTTGAAGGTGCCACCTTTGACTAAAATCATCGTAAACGTGACACCTTTCACTGTAAACGACATTTTTTCCTGGTTGCCAGAGCGAGCGGCAGTTGCACTGTCACTGCTCTCCACTTCTCCCTGGCTTACCATATTGCCACTTTTAGGTGCAGGCGAAGATACGCACTGTAACAATGCCACAGGACATAAGATGAACAGAACGGAAAAGAACAATAATTTTTTCATAAATAAAGATAATTAAAGGTACGATTATACTGCAAATGTAAGCCAAAATCATAGATGATGAAAACAATGAAATATGGACTTTTGCAGGAAAAGACAAAAGTCAACACTATTTTAACATTTAGCCCCCCCCCGCAGAGGGCAGTCGGAGATAGACATCATGAACCCGGTACATAAACGGCGAGAGCGACGCACGGCAGTATCTCATCGAGATGGGATATAACACCGGTGCCGAGTCATGGCTGGACTCACCTGAGACAACAGCGGAAGAAATCAGAGAGCGGGCCGAGACGGTGAGAGACAAACTCGGTGGAGGGAGTAAAAAAAAGGATAAAAAAAATTGATTGTCTCACGACAACCAATCTTAATTAACCTTAATAATCTAATACCATGAAAAACACGATGCAAAGTTATGCGTTTTTTTGATATGTTGTATCAATTTGTGCACAATAGTTGCACGGTTTTAAATCTTTTTAAATGTTTTTCCGCTCCACTTAACTTTTCTTTGCAATAAAATTGCATTTATTTGCAAAATCTCATCTTTGTTGAGCAAAGGTGTGGACAAAGAAAAGACGAGTTCTTTTTGGCGCGGGAAAGCCTCGATGTGAACCATCAACGGATCAAGGAATTGAGTCAGCTGTGCAAACCTCTCCTCACTCATCGAGTCAGGGCGTGCATATAATTCTTGTACGCTCGGTTGTGTCAAATACTCCGAGCAGCTCAGTTGCCTCCAATTCAAATCATAAAAAGAGACGGTGCTTTCCGGCTCTGGTGCATCATAAGTCTTCACCATGCACACGATGGTGTCGGCATCCTCCACAGGAAGAGCCATCAATTGCACATGAAAAGCGTCGGAAAGTGTCAGCGAGGCGTAATCAGCAGCCAAGGAGTCGAGCGCCGACCTCTCCTCAAAACGATTCTGCACCCCGATAGACAATGACGAATCCGTATGATTCGTATTATGCATCAGACGCTCGTAATCTAATAGTTTTACAAACATGTCATTCGTCACGAACATGAATACGCTGTCTGGCGTGCTCTCAAGAAACCGTCTCATCGTATTTTGAGCCTGCATCGGCAACAACAGTCCTGACATCAAACACAGGAGGAGGAAATATGTTTTTTTCATCGTCATAGTTGAAATAGGAAAGGAGCAGAACCCCTACCCTTGTGATTTGTTGGTGCAATATTAGCATTTTTTTTCGTTGTGGACAACAAATATCTCATAAAAAGCGTCAATAAGTTGTAAATCGTCATTTTTTTTTGGCTGTTTTCAGGAAAAAGGTTACTTTTGCAACATGATATTTTATCTGTCATGCACAGGCAACACCCGCTGGGCTGCTGAAATGCTGAGCGAAGCGACAGGCGAACGACTTGTCTCTATTCCAGACGTCATGGCACAGCAAGAGCCATACGAGCTATCTGTAGACGAGCGGATAGGCTTTTGTTTTCCCGTACATGGTTGGAGGCCGCCAAAGATGATTCGCGAATGGATGGCAGACTTACGCTTTGCGCATGCCGAAGGTCATTATGTGTGGGCACTCTGCACCGCTGGCGACACGGTGGGCGAAGCGATGGACATCTTCTGCGACGATTTGTCGCGGATAGGACTGCATGCTGACAGCACCTACTCGCTTCTGATGCCAGAGAGCTATGTGGGGCTGCCTTTCATGGATGTCGATAGCAAAGAGAATGAAACACGTAAGTTGCAGTCGTCAGCCGAGTTGCTGAATGAGTATGCCCGGCAGATCACTAATCGCCAAGGCGGTGAGCACCGGATCGTCCGAGGGCGGTGGCCCCGCATCAACAGCCGGGTGATAGGCAGTGTCTTCGTGAAACACTTGGTCAACGACCGTCCGTTTCATGTCGAAGCCGACCGCTGCATCCATTGCGGCAAATGCGTGTCGGTATGTCCTGCAAGGAATATGCGCATGTCGGCAGATGGGGTGCCGGAGTGGATGCACAACGGCGAGTGTCTGACTTGCTTCGCGTGTTATCACCACTGTCCGCGCCATGCCATCGAATATGGCAACCGCACCAAGAAAAAAGGACAATACTATAGAGGTAAGAGGTAAGAGGTGAGAGGTGAGAGAATACAAATAATAATATATACTGCGATGAGGAAATTTTTCTTTTTTTTGGTATGTTTATGCGCATCGGTGCGCCTGTCGGCGGCACCGGCATATCCTTTCCCCGTGACCATTGTGCAGAGTGACGGCACTGAGTTGACCATCGTCGGCCACGGCGACGAGGACTTCCACTACATCACTACGACCGACAACGTGCTTTTGGTGCAAGAAGGCCGCGACTATTTCGTAGGCCGTATGGATGAGAGGGGCCGGTTAGTGGCGACTCGACAGTTGGCCCACGAGCCAGCCATGCGCAGCGCCGCTGAGAGGCAGTTGGTGCTGGCGCAAAACCACGAACGTTTCCTGAGCCGTGGCGAGACCCTTCAGCGCAAGTCGCCCCGCCGCGAACCCATCGCACAGACAGGCACGCTGTTTCCCCATACGGGCAGTCCGAAGGCCATCGTGATCCTGGCCGAGTTTGCCGACACCACGTTCTCACTGCCCAACCCACGCGCCTCGTTCGACCAGTATCTCAATAGCATGGAAGAGCCCAAGGACCTGGGCAATAGCGAGGACTTCAACACATCGAGTGTGCGACATTACTTCAAAACCATGAGTGGCGGACAGTTTGAACCACAGTTCGACGTTTACGGCCCTGTCACCCTGCCCAACCCGCTGAAGACATACGGCGGCACGGCAGCCGACGGTGCCGGCGAGAACATGTCGGCACTTCTGAGAGACGCCTGCACGCTGATGGATGACAGCCTCGACTTCTCGCAATACGACGCTGACGGCGACGGCAATGTCGATCTGGTGTATGTGATCTATGCCGGATTCTCTGAGAGTATCACAGGCAACTCCAACCAGTGCATCTGGCCCAAAAGCGGAACGGTAAACGTCACAAATAAGTTTGACGGCAAGAAAGTGGCGCGCTACGGCGTGAGCAGCGAGCTGAACGGTTTTCCTAATGCCTTTTCCTCCGCTCCCTTCCGTCGCATCAACGGCATAGGTGTGTTCTGTCATGAGTTCTCACACTGCATGGGACTGCCCGACCTCTACCCCACAGTGAAGAGTTCGAAAGACAATAACCAGAGCATGGAATACTGGAGTCTGATGGATTTGGGCGAATATCTGTACAACGGTTGGGCGCCAAGTGAATATACGGCATGGGAGCGCGAGTGCTTCGGCTGGACCGAGATACCCGAATTAGATGCTTCACTGACATTAGACATCAAACCTCTGAGCCAAGGCGGCACAGCCTACCGCATCAGCAACGAGTACGACCCCACCGGCCATGATTACTATATCGTGGAAAATATCCAAAAAGTAAGTTTCAACTGGTCGATGAAAGGGCATGGGCTGGTAGTGACGCATGTGAACTATGACCCCAGCGCTTTCACCTTGGCAAGCAATTCGGTGAACAATGTGAAAGGCAATCCGCGCATGACAGTGGTACCCGCCGACGGACTGCTGTTCAGCAACAAATACGTGGATGGTAAAACGGTCAAGAATGCCGACTTCTACGCACAGTTGGCCGGCGACCCCTTCCCCGGCACGAGCGACGTGCGTGAGTTGAATGCCGACATGCCCAACGTAGGTCTCTGGGTCATGGGCGACCAGACCACCGCAGCCAGCATCAGCAACCCTTCGACTACTGGCGACGCCCTCTCTCGGCTGGCGTATGTCATAGCCAACATCCGTGAAGACGACGAGGGCGTGATACACCTGAACGAAGTGCCCACCTGCATCAGCGAGATAGGCACCACAACGACTGCCTCCAGCCCCATCTATACACTCGACGGCCGATACGTCGGACGCGACCTGAACCGTCTGCACAAAGGCGTCTATCTCAAAGACGGCAAGAAAGTGATTGTACGGTAATAAGTAAAAAAGTAAAAAAAGTAAAAAAATTAAAAAGTAAAAAAGTAAAATAATAAATAAGTAGTTAAGCCATTGTTGTGTCGATGAAGACTTACAAAGCATTTGGCTTAACTACTTAACTACTTTAACTACATTAACTACTTAACTACAAAATAGTTAATATACCCTCTCGCCAAAGATGGCTGTGCCGATGCGCACCATCGTAGAGTGATGGCTGATAGCCAAGGGATAGTCGTGGCTCATGCCCCAGCTGCGCTGGCAAAAGGCAGGGTCATCGGCAAAGAAACGGCTCTTCATCTCGTCGAAGAAATCGGATGCCAACTGAAATTCGGCATTGATCTGCGCCTCATCATCCACGTATGAAGCCATCATCATCAATCCGGAGATTTTCACATGCTGCATGTTGCGCCACTCACCCTCTGCCAAGAATTGCCGGCATGCGTCAAGCGTCCAACCGTATTTGGTCTCCTCCTCGGCGATATGCAGTTCGAGCAGCACAGGGATGACACGGTCGCACCGGGCCGCCTGCCGGTCGATCTCGCGCAGCAGCTTGAGTGTATCCACCGCATGAATCAGTGAGATGAAGGGTGCGATGTATTTCACCTTGTTGGTCTGCAGATGACCGATGAAGTGCCATTGGATATCAGCAGGCAGACTGTCATGTTTTCTGACGAGCTCCTGCACATGGCTCTCGCCAAACACCCGCTGTCCGGCTTCATAGGCCTGCAGCAAGTCGCTTTCAGGATGAAACTTACTGACCGCCACGAGAGTCACACCCTCGGGTATCGCCTCGCGCACCTTGGTCAGTGCCGCTGGAATATTCATACTCACTGCGCCTCGTATTCTGGTTTGTCGTCTTTCTTCTCGCCTTCCACCTTGTGCTCATACACGTCCATAATCTGCGTCTCGGCGATGCTGGCGATGGCATAGTCAATCATGGTCTTGCCCATCACCTCTTCCACATATCTCACGGCTTGTGGCAATGTGGCAGCCTGGACAAGGAAATAGTTGTTTGTGCGTTTCTCTTTCTCGGTCTTTTCGTCGATGGTGATAAACTGCAACTTAGCCTTGAACCAACGGTCGTCCTTCTCATTGTCGCTGAAGAACACCTCCTTGTAAGTCGCCATTTTGATGTCGGTCACCTCAAACTCACCGCTGATATACACAGACATCTCCTCGATGATCGAGTTTTCCGCTTCCGTGAAGCTCAACGCATCCACGGTATATTGTTCTGTCACTTTTTTCTGCATGCCATCGTCCATTGTTTTCTCGTAACGGACTTTGGTTTCAAACCATTTAGCTGTCTTAGATTTCATCATAATAGATAGAGATATTAAAATTCGGGTGGCAAAATTACGAAATAATTACGAAAATCGCATCATCATGTCTATAAAATAAAAAAAAATATTACCTTTGCAGCCGAAAAGAAACGAGTCGTTCACGTTGACGGCCGTTTCATTATTTTATCATCATTATATCCATGCCAGAGATATCACTTAGAGGAATAGAGATGCCGGAGTCGCCGATACGTAAGTTGGCTCCGCTGGCAGCTGCGGCCAAGAAGCGCGGCACTAAGGTGTATCACCTGAATATCGGTCAGCCCGACCTGCCCACACCCTCTGTGGGTTTGGAGGCGCTCAAGCATATCGACCGTGACATTTTGGAATATTCGCCCTCACAAGGCTATTTGAGTTATCGTGAGAAGTTGGTGGGCTATTACAAGAAATACGACATCAATGTGAGTGCCGACGATATCATCATCACCTCTGGCGGCAGCGAGGCAGTGCTGTTTGCTTTCTTATCATGCCTGAACCCCGGCGACGAGATTATCGTGCCCGAGCCCGCCTACGCCAACTACATGGCCTTCGCCATCTCGGCCGGCGCCAAGATACGCACGATAGCCACGACGATCGAGGAAGGTTTCTCGCTGCCCAAGGTGGAAAAATTCGAGGAGCTGATCAACGACCGCACCCGCGCCATCATGATTTGCAACCCCAACAACCCCACAGGCTACCTCTATACACGGCGTGAGATGAAACAGATACGCGACATGGTGAAGAAATACGATTTGTATCTCTTCTCCGATGAAGTGTATCGCGAATACATCTACACAGGTTCGCCCTATATCAGCGCCTGCCACTTAGAGGGCATCGAGCAAAACGTGATTCTGATCGACTCCGTGTCGAAACGCTATTCGGAATGTGGTATCCGCATCGGCGCCTTGATAACGAAGAACAAAGCGGTGCGTGCCGCCGTGATGAAGTTCTGCCAGGCACGCCTCTCCCCTCCCCTGATCGGCCAGATTGTGGCAGAGGCATCGCTGGATGCGCCAGAAGACTACCTGCGCGATGTGTATGATGAATATGTAGAGCGACGCAAGTGCCTCATCGACGGCTTGAACCGCATCCCCGGCGTATATTCACCCATCCCGATGGGGGCTTTCTATACCGTAGCCAAACTGCCCGTTGACGACTCAGAGAGATTCTGCCGCTGGTGCCTGGAATCGTTCAGTTACGAGGGAGAGACGGTGATGATGGCGCCTGCCGCCGGCTTCTATACAACCCCCGGGGCAGGCATCAACCAGGTGCGTATCGCTTATGTGCTCAAGAAGGAAGACCTGGCGAGAGCACTTGTGGTACTACGCAAGGCGTTGGAGGCCTATCCGGGGAGGATCGAAGATTGACCATTTGAACATTGTGCGTTGAACATTGAACGTTGAGTATTGAACTTACCTTTATTCATAGCGAAGCGGATACACGCAGATGAGGGTGGCGGCAAGAAAGTGAGCCGTCCCGCCATACGTATAGCGACGATAGGCGTCGCTATCGGTCTGGCTGTGATGATCATCTCCATCTGCGTGGTTCTGGGGTTCAAGCACAGCATCCGCGACAAAGCCGTGGGCTTCGGCTGTCATATCACCGTGAGCGATTTTCTCGCATTGCAGGACAATGTGTTCTATCCTGTTTGCATGGACGACAGCATGATGAACGTGCTTCGCCAGACCCCCGGTGTGAAGCATGTGCAGCGGTTTGCCATGAAACAAGGCATATTGAAGACAGACAGCGACTTTCTGGGAGTGACACTGAAAGGCGTGGGACCGGAATACGACCCTGCATTCCTAAAAAGCAATATGGTGGAGGGCGAACTGCCCCAGTTCAGTGATACGACAAGCAGCAACCGACTGGTCATCTCGCGCCTGATAGCCAACAAACTGCAATTGAAGACAGGCGAGAAGGTGTATGCCTATTTCATGGGCGACGAAGAAGTGCGCACCCGGCGTTACACCATCTGCGGCATCTACGAGACCAACTTGAAGCACTTCGATGAAGCGGTCTGTTTCACCGACCTCTATAGCACCGTGAGACTCAACGGCTGGGAGGCAGACCAAGCCAGTGGCGCCGAACTGACTGTCAACGACTACGACCATGTGAACGAGGTGGCCAAAGAGCTTATCCGGCATGTGAACCGCACCACCGACCGATATGGAGCCACCTATAGCAGCATCACTATCAGCGAACAGTATCCACAGATTTTTTCGTGGCTCAACCTGCTCGACATGAACGTGTGGATCATCCTCTTTCTGATGGTGGCCGTGGCTGGATTCACGATGATTTCAGGTCTGCTCATCATCATCCTGGAACGAACGAACATGATTGGTGTGCTGAAAGCGTTAGGCGCCAAAAACCGCACCATCCGCCACACGTTCTTATGGTTTTCAGCCTTTATCATCGGCCGTGGCATGCTGATTGGCAACCTGATTGGCATCGGCCTCTGCGTGATGCAAAAATTGACGGGCTGGGTACGTTTAGACCCATCTACCTACTATGTGAGCACTGTGCCCGTTGAGCTGAACATCCCTTTGATTGTCATTTTAAACGTTGCCACACTTTTGGTCAACGTGTTTGTACTGATAGCACCCAGTTTTCTGATCTCACACATCCATCCCGCCAAGTCGATGAGGTATGAGTAGAAGTGAGAGGTAAGTGGTAAAAAGTTGTGAAAATAGGGTTAAAATTAAAAAAATCGCCGATTTATGGTATGAAAGAAAAAAAATTGCACAAAACTTTTTGAAATGTGCAAACTACTTATTACCTTTGCACAAAATTTGAAAATTTGTGCAATGAGAACCATACCGAGCTTTAACGCTTGTGTTGAGAAAAGTATCAAAGATAATTGGCATAATGACGCTTTGACCGATTATCAAGGTGTCACACTCCAATTCAAGGATGTAGCGCGCAAGATAGAGAAACTGCACATTATATTTGAGCAAATAGGCTTGAGTGGCGGCGACAAGGTTGCCATCTGCGGCCGTAACAGTTCAAACTGGGCAGTTGTCTTTCTTGCTACTCTCACTTACGGTGCCGTAGCTGTACCTATTCAACATGAGTTCAACGCAGAGCAAATCTATAATATCGTCAACCACAGCGAATCGCGACTGTTGTTTGTTGGCGACTACGTGGTGAAGCAGATAGACCCTTCACAGATGCAAGCATTGGAAGGGATTATCAACATCCCCGACTTTTCACTGGTTGAATCACGCAGTGAGCAGCTCACCTATGCCCGCGAACATCTCAACGAACTGTTTGGTGTGAAATTTCCTGAGGCTTTCCGTGTGGATGACGTACATTATTATATAGACGACCCTGAGGATTTGGCACTCATCAACTATACCAGCGGCACGACCGGTTTCTCCAAAGGGGTGATGTTGCCCTTCCGCACATTGTGGAGCAATCTGGCATTCTGCGAAGACCACTTAGGTCCTCACATGCCACGCGGATGCAATACGCTGAGCATCCTGCCCATGGCCCACATGTATGGCATGTCGATGGAGTTCATCTATGGTTTCTGCCATGGCTGCCATATCTTCTTCCTGACCCGTCTGCCCTCCCCCGCCATCATCGCGCAAGCCTTTGCCGACATCAAGCCCGGCATCATTATCTCTGTGCCACTTGTCATAGAGAAAATCATCCGTAAGCGCGTATTCCCCAAGATACAGACCAACCGCATGCGTATCTTGCTCAACATGCCATTCGTGAGCAAGAAAGTGAAGCAAAGCATTTGCCAGCAAGTGCATGAGGCCTTCGGCGGAAAGGCCTACGAAGTGATTGTGGGCGGTGCGTCTCTCAATCAGGAGATTGAGTCGTTCTTGAAGAGCATCGACTTCCCAGTGACGGTAGGGTATGGCACCACGGAGTGCGCTCCGCTCATCACATACAGCGACTATCACGACTTTGTGCCCGGCAGTTGCGGCACCCCTGTCGATAGGATGGAGGTGAAGATACTCAGTTCTTCGCCCGAGACGATACCGGGCGAGATTGTGACCCGTGGTGTGAATGTGATGACGGGCTACTATAAGAATGAAGAGGCGACCCGGTCGGTGATGGATGCCGACGGATGGTATCATACCGGCGACCTGGGTACGATGAGTGCCGACGGACATGTGTTTATCCGCGGGCGCCTGAAAAATATGCTGTTGGGATCCAACGGCCAGAACGTCTATCCCGAGGAGATAGAAGACAAACTGAATTCCATGGCGATGGTGACCGAGAGTCTGATCATTCAGCATGGCGACCGCCTTGTAGGCCTTGTTCACCCCGACTACGAAGAGGCGCACTCGATGGGATTCACAGACGATGACATTGAAAAGATTATGGAGCAAAACCGCCAGCAGCTGAACGCGCAGTTGCCCGGCTATTGCAAGATTTCCTCTATCCGCATACACCCGGATGAGTTTGCCAAGACACCTAAGAAAAGCATCAAGAGATATCTATACCAAAACATATAACCTTAAGGCTATGGAAAAAGTACCTAGTTTTAACGCGATATTCGAAAAGAGCATCATCGACCACTGGGATTTAGATGCTCTGACAGATTATAAGGGCGTTACCCTGCAATACAAGGATGTGGCCCGCAAAATAGAAAAACTGCATATTCTGTTTGAGAACAGCGGTGTGCAGCGTGGCGACAAGATAGCCATCTGCGGGCGCAACAGCGCCGCCTGGGCAGCCGCCTTCTTAGCGACATTGGCCTATGGTGCCGTGGCCGTGCCTATCCTGCATGAGTTTACCCCCGACCAGATACACAACATCGTGAACCACAGCGAGGCGAAATTGCTGTTTGCAGGTGATGTGGTATCCAAAAGCATCGACCCGACGAAGATGCCGCATATCGAGGGTATCATCTTCAACCCCGACTACTCGCTGATGTTCTCGCGCAGTGATAAATTGACCTACGCGCGCGAGCATCTCAACGAGATGTTCGGCAAGAAATACCCGAAATATTTCCGTGCCGAGCATGTGCATTATTACCATGAGGAGAATGGTGATGAACTGGCACTGATCAATTACACCAGTGGCACGACGGGCTTCTCCAAAGGTGTGATGATACCCTACCGGGCCATGTGGAGCAATTACGATTTCGCTTGCAATGTGCTGGGTAAGTTCATGAAAGCCGGCGACAATGTGCTGAGCATCCTGCCCATGGCTCACATGTACGGCATGGCTTTTGAGTTTATCTTTGAGTTCCTGACGGGCTGCCATATCTTCTACCTGACACGCGTGCCGTCGCCCGCCATCATCGCACAAGCCTTTGCCGACATCAAGCCTGCCATCGTGATCTCCGTGCCGCTGATTATCGAGAAGATTATCCGCAAGAAGGTGTTTCCCAAGATACAGAACAATAAGATGCGTCTGCTGCTGAACATGCCTGTGGTGAACAAGAAAGTGAAGCAGATGATTTGCAACCAGGTGACGGAGGCCTTCGGCGGCAACTTCTATGAAGTGATCATCGGTGGTGCCGCTTTCAACCAGGAGATAGAATCATTTATGCGCTCCATCAACTTCAAATACACAGTGGGTTACGGCGCTACAGAGTGTGCTCCCATCATCTGCTACAGCGACTACTCCACCTTCAGACAGGGATCGTGCGGGCGTGCGGCTCTGCACATGGAAGTGAAGATCAACAGCCGCGACCCGGAGAACATCCCCGGCGAGATACTGGCTCGCGGTCTGAATGTGATGCTGGGATATTACAAGAACGAAGAAGCGACTGCCGAGACGCTCGATGCCGAAGGCTGGTACCATACCGGCGACTTAGGAACCATGGATGCCAACGGCAACGTGTTTATCAAAGGACGTTCTAAGAATATGCTGCTTGGAGCCAACGGTCAGAACATCTACCCCGAAGAGATAGAAGACAAACTGAACTCGATGACGATGGTTAACGAGTGTGTGGTGATACAAGAGGGCGAAAAACTGGTGGGTTTGGTACATCCCGACTACGACGTGGCCAAGAGCATGGGATTCACCACCGAGGATTTGAAAAATATCATGGAGCAGAACCGTCAGGAGTTGAACGCGGTGCTGCCATCATATAGCAAAATATCCTCCATCCGCCTGCAAGACAATGAGTTTGAGAAAACTCCCAAGAAGAGTATCAAGCGCTTCTTGTATCAGAAAGCATGTATGTTTTAAAGAGATAATGAGAGGCAAGAGAACGTTTTTCTCTTGCCTCTCATTATGATATGTCGGCATGTCGTAATGTCGAAATGTCGTAATATCGTAATGTCGTAATATCGTCATGCCGTAATGCCGTAATAACATAATCACGACATCTAATTATTGTGGCATTTCGCTATTATCTTAATCAAGCAAGGTGGCAGAGCGCACCCGGCTGAGTGTTTCCGGGGTCATTTGCAGATAATTGGCAATATACACCAAAGGAGCCCTCAGCACCACCTGTGGCATGAGTTTGCAAATCTTCCTGTATCTGTCTTGAGCCGTCTCAAACCGCACCAGGTCGGCATGCACCTGCGACAAGATTAGCGATTCCTCTAATATCTTACGATACAGGATTTGTATGTTGACGTTATGAAGAGCCACCTCCTCAAGCCTATGCTTGGGCAAGGCGTAGATGACGGTCGGTTCGAGCGCCTCCATCTGCAGTTTTGTGGGTTCCTCACGAAACAGGCTTTCAATGCACATCACAATCGAGTTGTCGGTGCCTATATGTTCTGTGAGTTCTTTATCAGCCTTATAATAGAACTGCCTCACCAGGCCTCTGTCAATATGATAGATATGACGGCACACCTCCCCCTCTTTGAGAATCATTTCGCCCTTGGCGAATTTCATAGGAACAAGCACACTTTCCAACACATCCAGTTCGTCGTGTGTCATGGTGCTGTATTTACGGGCCAGTTCACGTGCCACGTCTCTGGTCGTTCTTGGTAACTCTTTCATGGTCACTCCCTTCTTTCAATATTTTTTTTGATTTGGTTAGTCCAACTTCAGCACAGCCAGGAATGCCTTTTGCGGCACTTCCACATTCCCGATCTGCTTCATACGTTTCTTTCCTTTTTTCTGTTTTTCTAATAGCTTCCGTTTTCTGCTCACATCACCGCCATAGCATTTGGCAGTCACGTCCTTCCGCACGCACTTGATCGTCTCACGTGCCACGATTTTGGCTCCGATGGCCGCCTGTATGGCTATATCGAACTGCTGGCGGGGTATCAGTTCTTTCAGTTTCTCACACATTCTACGCCCGAAGGCCACCGCATTGTCTTGGTGCGTGAGGGTGGAAAGGGCATCCACAGGCTCACCGTTGAGCAGGATGTCTAATTTGGCGAGCCGTGACGGTCTGAATCCCGAGATATGGTAATCAAACGAAGCATATCCCTTCGAGATACTCTTCAGCTTATCATAGAAGTCGATGACGATTTCTCCGAGTGGCAGGTAGAAATTGAGTTCCACGCGATTGCCGCTCACATACTCCTGGTTGATGAGTTCGCCGCGC
Source organism: uncultured Prevotellaceae bacterium (assembly GCA_947165505.1). Taxonomy (GTDB): domain Bacteria; phylum Bacteroidota; class Bacteroidia; order Bacteroidales; family Bacteroidaceae; genus Prevotella. Next base: position 80,974 of record CAMVAT010000002.1, read on the forward strand.
TTATCCAGACACAGTTTCATGATGGGTCCGATAAAGTTGGCATTAGTGATGATAGATGCTTTGATATATGGCTCTTCGATATGGTCAATGAGTGTTTGCTCGGGTAGTCCCGACGGGTTGTGCACCTCTTTGGCTCCGCCCTGCTTGTCATAGACCATATACGACACATTAGGCACGGTCGTGATGACATCCATGTCAAACTCGCGGTCCAACCGCTCTTGTATGATTTCCATGTGTAGCAGCCCCAGGAATCCGCATCGGAATCCGAATCCCAGAGCCACCGACGACTCAGGGGTGAACGATAGCGAAGCATCGTTGAGTTGTAGCTTTTCGAGCGACGCGCGCAGGTTCTCATAATCTGTCGGGTCAATGGGATAGACACCGGCAAACACCATGGGCTTCACCTCTTGGAATCCCTCGATGGCTTTGTCGCACGGTCTGGCTATATGTGTGATGGTGTCACCCACCTTCACCTCTTTGGCATCTTTAATACCACTGATGATATATCCCACCTCGCCCGTAGTCAGTTCTTTTCGGGGTATCATGTCCATCTTGAGCACCCCCACCTCGTCGGCATCATATTCCATGCCCGTGTTGAAGAACTTCACCTTGTCGCCTTTGCGAATAGAGCCGTTGAGGATTTTGAAGTATGCGATAATACCACGGAACGAGTTGAACACGGAGTCGAAGATCAGAGCCTGCAGCGGTGCCTGAGGGTCACCCACGGGATGTGGTATGCGCCTCACCACCGCCTCCAAGATATCGGGCACACCTTCGCCCGTCTTTCCCGAAGCCCTGATGATATCCTCGCGTTCGCACCCGATGAGGTCGATGATCTCATCCTCTACCTCGTCGGGCATGGCCGAAGGCATGTCTATCTTGTTGATGACCGGTATAATCTCTAGGTTATGGTCGATGGCCATATAGAGATTGGATATGGTCTGCGCCTGCACGCCCTGTGTGGCATCCACCACTAGCAAAGCCCCCTCGCACGCCGCGATACTACGCGACACCTCGTATGAGAAATCCACATGCCCCGGAGTATCAATCAAGTTGAGGATATATTTCTCCCCCTCTAATTCATATTCCATCTGAATGGCATGGCTCTTGATGGTGATGCCGCGTTCCTTTTCCAAATCCATGTCGTCGAGCATCTGCCCTTCAGTGATTTGTATGGTCTTGGTATATTCGAGCAGTCGGTCGGCAATGGTCGATTTGCCATGGTCGATATGTGCGATAATGCAGAAGTTACGGATGTGATTCATCGATGCAATTTGCTTTTAAAGTGCAAAGTTACATTTTTTTTTCGAAATATGCAAATAGTTTTTTCTTTTCGGTTATTTTTTATATTCTGAGAGGTCTTATTTAGGTGAAAAATGCTTAACTTTGCAGCATCCAAGAATGATTTACCCCCAACTCAGTTTATGAAACGGATACCCACCCTGCTTCTCCTGATATTTATGACAGGTATAAGCGTTTTTGCACAAAGTCGCGGGCGTAACGCCCTGCGCGAGACCGACCCGGCCTTTTTCCAGACGGAAGAGGCCCAGCGCATCGGCGACCAAGTCATCCTGTATCAGCGTGTCACAGGCGGCTGGCCCAAGAACATAGACATGTCGCGCCGTCTGACCGACGACGAGTGGGAATTAGACACCAATATCAGCTATGCCTATACCGACAAGGTGCTGGACCCCTGTCCGTGGGGGCAGCGCACCTATTATAACAGTTGCTCGCGCGAGGGCGGTCACGGCGACTGGCTCAACGACAACCTGAAAGACGCTCCCGACCATCCCGCCTATCATGAGATCACCGCGCTGTGGACGTTTGATGGACAATGGGACCCGGAGCAGCGTCTGCGCGACCTGTGGTATGTATTGGCGTATTAGGTGTGAAAACAACATTAAGCATTAACAATATGAAAAAAGGATTATTATTGGCTTTTGCCGTTTTGGGGCTGAGTGCCTGTTTTGAGAAGATGGAAGACCGTGCTGCAAGAGAGGCGCAGGAATTCACGGAGAAGAACTGCCCCACCCCGCCAAGAGACAATGCCATTTTAGACAGTCTTACTTTTGACAAGAACACCCTTACGTTCTGCCATCATCAGAAATTGGTGGGTCCTGCCGACATCGATGCCGCTATCTTTGAGTCAAAGCGCAGGCAGATACACGAAGGCTTGGTGCGCGAGGTGAAGGGCAACCTGAATTATAAGATATACATCGAGGAGGGGTATCACTTCGCCTTCCACAGCCGTTCGGCCAGCACCGGCAACATCTTGTACGTAGATACCGTGAAGAACCAAGAGTGTCTGTAAAGGCTCTTCCCCAAAACCTTGACACACCAGAAAAAAAGCAATGGGCACCCTCAAAACGAGGATGCCCATTGTTGATGGTACAAGGAGTAAAACGACATCACGCCTTTTGCAACTCCTCGATGGCTCGAACCAATTGGTCGGGGCATGAGGTAGCTTTGTAACCACAGCGTATGCCGTTGAGTTTCTCTTTCACCTGGTCCACGTGCATGCCTCGCACCAGCGAGCAAATGCCTTGGAGGTTGCCGTTGCATCCACCCGTGAAAAACACTTGCTGGATGATACCTTGCTCATCAACATCCAGATCGATGAACTGGCTGCAAGTGCCTTGTGTCTTGTATGTGATGTGCTTCACCTCAGCCATGTCGTTTACTCCTCAGCAGGTTTCATGTTGGTATAGACCGTCTGCACATCGTCAAACTCCTCGAGTTTCTCCACCATCTTGTCAATGGTCTCACGCTGTTCGTCGGTCACATCTTTCAGGTCGTTCGGTATGCGTGTAAACTCAGCTCCCGTCACCTCAAATCCTTCGCTCTCCAGATGTTTCTGGATATCGCCGAAGCTCTTCGGGTCGCCATAGATGGTGATTTCACCGGCTTCCTCATCCTCGTCGAACTCATCCTCCACACCATAGTCAATCAGGTCGAGAATCATCTCGTCCATATCCATGTCGTCTTTTTTCTTGAATGTAAAGACGCACTTGTGGTCGAAGAGGAACGAGAGCGAACCCTGTGTGCCAAGGTTGCCGCTGTATTTGTTGAACACTGAGCGCACGTCGGCCACGGTACGTGTGGTGTTGTCGGTCAGTGTATCGACAAAGATAGCCACGCCATGGGGGCCATAGCCCTCATACGACACCTCTTTGTACTCGCTCTGGTCTTTGCCCAATGCGTTTTTGATGGCACGCTCGATATTATCTTTCGGCATGTTCTCACGCTTGGCGTTGGCGATGATGGCACGGAGTGTGGGGTTGTTCTCTGGCTCCGGTCCGCCAGCCTTGACGGCGATAGCTATCTGCTTACCAATTTTCGTAAATGTGCGGGCCATGTGACCCCATCTTTTCAGTTTCGTAGCTTTACGATATTCAAATGCTCTTCCCATATTATTGTGTTTAATATTGTTGACTGTTGAGTGTTTGGTGTTGAGTGATGAGTGTTTAATGTTTAGTGTTCTAAGTGTACGACTAATAACAACTAATGACAACTAACACCTAACAAATAATTGTGAATTGTGAATTGTGAATTATGAATTATGAATTGTGAATCACCTCAGTTCGGCATTGAGTTGCTTTTTGAGGTTGGCGATGAGTTTCTGCATGATGGCATCTATCTGCTTGTCATTGAGTGTGCGCTGCTCATCCTGCAAGATGAAGTTGACCGCATAGCTCTTTTTGCCCTCAGGCAGGTTTTTGCCCTCATAGACATCAAAGAGTTCGACGCTCTTCAGCAGTTTCTTTTCAGTCTGCCGCGCTATCTGCTCAATCTGCTCAAATTCCACGCTCTTGTCAATGAGCAACGCCAAGTCACGGCTCACTGCAGGATACTTGCTGATTTCGGTGAACTGCACCTTGTTTTTGCGCACTAATTTCATCAGTGCCGTCCAATTGATTTCCGCATAATAGACGGGGTTGTCGATGCCGGCTGCTTTCAGCTGTTTTTTACTGATTACGCCCATCTCGCCAATCCGTTTGCCGCCACGGTTTTCAATGGCGATGGCCTTGGCAAAGATGTCGTTCTCGCTCTTCTTCATCACCAACATACCAGGCTGTGCGCCCACACGACGGAAGATATTCTCCACGTGTGCTTTCAACTCGTAGTAAGAACTCTCTTCGTCAGGGTGAGCCCAGCTGCCGCTTACCCGTTTGCCGGTGACCCATATACCCAGATACTGCTCCTCGGTATAGGCTTTCATCGGCTCATCAGGATTGTTGCGCTCGGGCGCGAAGTGATAGCAATTACCGAACTCAAAGAACCTGAGGTCAGGATTTTTGCGGTTGGCATTGTGCGCGATGCTCTCCAGACCGCCGAAGAGCAACGTTTGCCTCATCACGTTGAGGTCGCTGCTGAGCGGGTTCATGATGCGCACGAGCTCCTCAGCAGGAAACGCATTAAGCCCCTCGTAATATGCGGCTTTGGTGAGAGAGTTATTGAGAATCTCGTAAAAGCCTGCGCCTACCAATTGTTCAGACACAAGATTATGCAGCCGGTGCTTGACGTCTTCATCGCCCTTGACCACCAACGAGCTCTTCAATTGTGTCGGAATCTCCACATTATTATATCCATAGATACGCAGAATATCCTCTACCACGTCGCAAGGCCGCTGCACATCCACACGATAGGCAGGCACGAGCAGTTCTAACCCGCTGGCATCCTCGCTGACAATCTTCATCTCCAGCGAGGAAACGATACTTTTGACCGTCTCGGCAGGAATCTCCTTACCTATGAGACTGTTGACGTAGTCGTATTTCAGACTGACAGGGAAATCGGCAATGGGATTGGGATATTCATCCCTGATCTCCATCGACACCTTACCACCTGCCAACTGTTTGCAGAGGATGGCAGCCTGTTTGAGCGCATAGATAGTGCCATTGGGGTCTATGCCACGCTCAAAGCGGAACGAGGCATCGGTGCTGAGCCCATGACGTCGTGCCGACTTGCGAATCCAAGTGGGATGGAAATAAGCGCTCTCGAGCACCACATGGCGTGTGTTCTCGTACGTGCCGCTGCCTTTTCCACCAAACACACCGGCGATACACATCGGCTCCTCTGTATTGCAGATAGCCAAATCGTGCTCACCGAGCGTATGCTCTTCGCCGTCGAGGGTGATGAATTTCTTGCCCTCGTTCTTATCTTTCACGATAATATGTCTGCCCGTGACCATGTCGGCATCAAAGCAGTGGAGCGGTTGCCCGTAGGCCATCATCACATAGTTGGTGATGTCAACAATATTATTGATGGGACGCAGGCCCACGGTGGTGAGCTTGTTTTTCAGCCATTCGGGCGACTCTTTCACCTCACAGTCTGTGATGCTGACGCAGGCATAGCGTTTGCAAGCCTCTGTATTCTCTATCGTCACCTCGATGGGCAGGTCATGGTTGTCCACGACGAACTCATCGCACGAGGGACGGTGCAGAGACGTCTCATAGCCGTTTTGCTTAAGCCACGCATAGAGGTCGCGAGCCACGCCCCAATGCGAGAGCGCATCTGCACGGTTGGCCGTGATGTCCACCTCGATGAGCCAGTCGCTCTCCAGATGATAATACTCAGCGGCAGGGGTGCCCACAACCGCATCCTCGGGCAAGACGATGATGCCGGCATGGTCTGTGCCTATGCCTATTTCATCCTCGGCGCAAATCATGCCACACGACTCCACACCGCGGAGTTTCGATTTCTTGATCACAAACTCCTTGTCGCCATCGTAGAGCACGCAGCCCAGGTCGGCCACAATCACCTTTTGTCCGGCAGCCACATTAGGGGCACCGCAAACGATTTGCGAGGGTGTCTCACGTCCCAGGTCAACGGTAGTGACGTGCAGGTGGTCGGAGTTGGGATGCAGCTCGCATGTGAGCACCTGCCCGACGTAAAGCCCTTTTAATCCCCCCTTGATGCTTTGAACTTCTTCGAGCGCATCCACCTCAAGTCCACTGGAGGTCAGCGCATCGCATACCTCCTGTGCAGAAAGGTTGAAATCTACGTATTCTTTCAACCATTTATACGAAATGTTCATGTCATTGAATTGTTTTCACTGAAAAATCGTGCAAAAATACTTATTTTTTGCAAGATGGCAAAATTTAGACATGAAAAACTTTCTTAATAGGTGAAAGGGAGATAAAAAAAGGGGGCATCACCCCCTATCTTATGCACAGTTTTCCTTATTCGTCGGAAATCAGTTTCATGATGTAATCGACAGCGCCGTTGACGCCGAACTTGCCCACATCAAGGCAGAGGTCGTAGTTACGGGCATCGTACCACTCTGATCCGGTAAACGTCTTGGTGTAAAGTTCACGTGTGTAGTCGTTATCTACAATCATCAGTTTGGCGTCGCTCTCACTGACACCATATCGCTGCACGATGCGACGGATGCGTGTCTCCATTCTGCTGTGTATGAATATTTTCAGCGCATTTTTATAGTCTTTGAAAATATCGAAAGCACATCGTCCGATAATGACACACGACTCCTGCTCAGCAATGCGCCGGATAATGGCGGCCTGGGCATCGAAAAATTGTCTGGACAGCGAGTCACGGTCACTGATATGGTATTCATTCTCGGCCATGTAATGGCGGTAGAATTGCGTGAAATCGTCCCACCATGACGGGTTTCTGAGTTGCAACCGCTGTATAGCCGTGTCATCAGCGCTGAGTTCTTTGGCGACAGCTGTGAGCAGCTGCTTGTCGAGCAGTTTCACGCCCAGTCTTTTGGCGATCTCCGCTCCTACTTCATGTCCGCCGGTGCCAAACTGGCGGTTGATTGTTATGACGAAATGTTCATTTTGGTTCATGGCTATTGATTTGTTGAGGTTATACTTGATTGTTTGCAAAGTTAACGAAAACTTTAGAGATTAGCAAACTTTTCAGTGTTAAATCATCGCTACTTGTACGAAAAAAAAGAAATATGTTAGAAAAAAAGCACAAAATGGTTGTACATTAAAAAAAAACCAGTACATTTGCAGTATCAACCAATTAACCTAATAAATTATGAAACTTGACGGAAGAAGAGAAAGTGACAATTTTGAGGATCGCCGTGGCATGAGCGGCTCTTCGAAAGCAGGCATGGGCATAGGCAGTTTGATTCTCATCGGCATCGTCACCCTGTTGATGGGCGGCAATCCCCTTGAGGTATTACAGAATGCGGGCAGCATGGGCATTGGCGCCCCGCAGACCACGGAGTCGGCTGAACCCTACCAAGAGACCGCAGAAGAAGCCGAGCAGGTGAAATTCTGCAAGCAGATATTAGCCAGCACCGAAGACGTATGGTCACAGGTATTCCAGAAGATGGGCAAGAAATACACCCCGCCCACATTGGTCGTCTTCAGCGGTTCGGTACAGACCAACTGTGGCGGCGCCACCTCGGCCGTAGGACCTTTCTATTGCTCTGGCGACCAGAAGTTGTACATCGACCTTTCTTTCTTTAAGCAGATGGAAAACCAGCTGAAGTCGGGCGGTGACTTCGCCCGTGCCTACGTGATTGCGCACGAGGTAGGCCACCATGTGGAGAATCTGCTGGGTATCTTGGGCAACGCCCACGCACAGATGCAACAGACCAACAAGACGAAAGCCAATCAAATCAGCGTCCGTCTGGAGTTGTTGGCCGACTATTATGCCGGAGTATGGGCCCATTACGAGGACGCCCGTTTCGGTTCGTTGGATGAGACCGACATGCGCGAGGCCATCAACTGTGCCCAGCACATCGGCGACGACTATTTGCAGAAGCAAGCCCAGGGTTACTCACAGCCTGAGTCGTTCACGCACGGCACCGCCGAACAACGTATGCGCTGGCTGAAACGCGGCTATGACACGGGCAACATGAATACCACCACGTTTACCGGTAATTACTCTGATCTGTAGGCTATCAGATTCTTTGAGATATACTGCGCCGCTTACCTGCCAAGGTGGGCGACGCATTTGTCTGCACACCGCTCGCCATCGACGGCGGCAGAGACGATGCCCCCCGCATAGCCGGCACCTTCGCCACAAGGGAACAGCCCTTGCAGACGGATATGTTGCAGCGTATCGCGGTCGCGTAGAATCCTCACCGGCGACGAGGTGCGCGTCTCCACAGCGATCACCACGGCCTCGTTGGTCAGGAATCCGTGGCTCATCTGACCGAACCGTTGGAATCCCTTTTGCAGTCGCCGAGCTATCATGTCGGGCATCCAGAAATGCAACGGCGAAGAGATCAGCCCCGGTGCGTATGAACTATCCGGCAGGTCATAGCTGAGTTTTCCGTTCACGAAGTCGGCCATGCGCTGAGCCGGTGCCGTCTGCCTCATATTGCCTTGTTGCCAGCAGTTGGCCTCTAACTGCTCTTGAAACTCAAGCATAGCGAGATGGGGCGACACCGCCCCCCCTAAAACAGGAGTCACATCCTCGGGGTGCAGTTCCACCACCATTCCGCTATTCGACCACTGCGTGCCGCGGTTGGCAGGGCTCATGCCATTGACCACGATTTGCCTGGGGCCTGTGGCCGCCGGTATGACGAACCCACCGGGGCACATGCAAAACGAATACACGCCGCGTCCGTCCACCTGGGTGACAAAATTATATTCCGCCGCAGGCAGATACTTCCCCCTACCCTGTTTGCTATGATATTGTATCTGGTCGATCAATGCGGCAGGATGCTCCAGCCGCACGCCCACGGCGATGCCTTTGGGTTCGATTTCTATACCAGAAGCATCGAGATAGCGGTACACATCGCGTGCGGAATGTCCCGTAGCCAGTATGACGGGTCCCATGAACCGGCGTTGCGTGCCGTCGCGCAACGACACCGCCTCAATGCCCTCCACTTGGTCGCCATGCAGGATGAGAGCCGTCATCTTCGTTTGGAAATGCACCTCGCCCCCACATTTTAATATAGTCTGCCGGATATTTTCGATGACCCGGGGCAGCCGGTCGGTGCCGATATGCGGGTGCGCATCGGCGAGGATGGCTGTAGAGGCGCCATGCTGGCACAGCACGTGAAGTATCTTATCTGTATTTCCCCTTTTTTTCGACCTTGTGTAGAGTTTGCCGTCGGAATAGGCGCCCGCCCCGCCCTCGCCGAAGCAGTAGTTGCTTTCGTCGTCCACCTTTTGTGTCTTGGTGATGAGTGCGAGGTCTTTTTTGCGTTCACGCACATCCTTACCCCGCTCGATGAGCACGGGTCGCAGCCCCAGTTCTATGAGCCGCAGCGAGGCGAAGAGTCCGCCCGGTCCGGCCCCTACCACGACGACCGCCTGTTGGTCCGAAACGTCGTGGTAATCGGTATGCACATATTCATCGTCGGCAGGCATCTCATTGACATAAAGACGGACGGTGAGGTTGACGAAGATGGTACGCTGACGTGCGTCGATGCTTCGTTTGAGCACTCTCACATGGTAGATGGTCCGTATGTCTAAACCTTTTTCCTGTGCTACGTATGCCTTGATGCTTTGTTCGTTGGCGGCCTGCCAGGGCAGAACGCGTATCTGTAATTCTTGTATCATAGTTAGTGCAAAGTTAGTGCAAGTTGAGCGATATGCAAAATGAAAATCCGAAAATTTTCATTTTGCATATCCGAAGCGTAGCCTGGCTTATTTAAAGTTAATGCATTTTTCCCGAAAAATATACAATTCGTATCAATTTGTTTGGCGAAAAAGAAAAAAGTATATAATTTTGCGGCAAATTACATTCACCTTTAAACACACATAATTATGAAAACAATGAAATTTAGCATGAAAGCGCTGATGGCAATGTTGTTGTTCTGCTTGCCATTGGCTATGACCAGCTGCGGCAGCGATGACGACAAAGACGACAGCGGCCCAAAGAAGTATGAATACAATTGGACGATTGAAGATGCTGACAACGGAACCACCACAGCCGAGCGACAGGACAACCTGGCAGAACAAGCCCAACTGAGCACCAAATTGGCTGCTGCGATTACCACCACAGGCACTGGCAATGGTGTTGTTGCGAATGCCACGGCACAGACATTCTCTTTCACTGGCACAAAGACCCAACAGGAGTACGACAACCTGGTTAAATCGGCCTTCTACCAGTTTAAGTCGCAAATCATGGCGATGACTTTTAAGACACTGCCTTCGGGAACAAGAGTGACCATCAAACGTGGCGGTTCTACTGTCATCAGCGAAAAGATATTCAACTAATCAAGAATCTACTTCATACAAACCGGGGCGCGTCTATGTGGACGCGCCCCGGTTTGCTTTAACTGTCAGTCTCGTTATCGTCTCTTAGAAGTTGACACCGAAGTTCATGAAGAACGAATTGTTGTGTGCATCTTTCCCCCCGGAATCAGCAATGTTAGCCACGCCAAACTCATAACCGAGTTCCAGATACAGGTTGCTGTACTCTGCGCCGCACCCGAGTTTGAATCCCATGTCGGGATGTGTATAGTAGCCGTCGTTGAACGAGCTGTGGCTGTCGCCATCGGCCTTCACCTTGCCGCTGATGGCCATAGAGAGATAGGGACCGAAGAACGGCAGCACAGCCACCTTGTCGGCCACATCAAAACCGTATTTGACGAGGATAGGCAGTTCGAGATAGTTAAGGCTGACTTTCGTCCCCCCACGTTTGCCGCCTTTCCCCACATAGCTCAGTCCGCTTTCCAGATAAACGGGAGTGGTCTCAGAGAGCCGCAGTCCGATGATACCCCCGAAATTGATACCTGTTCTCGACGATGATGCCTTAATGCCTTCGTCGCCGCTGATGTGCGATGTGGCGAATCCGATACGGAATCCGTAATAGAGTTTATCCTCGCTGAACGAGAAGTCGCCCGCATTACGCTGGGCAAAGATGGGCGCGGTACACACCAGCGCCACCAAGGTAACTAATAATTTTTTCATATCATTACAATTTGATTTGCTAATTCTTATGCAAAGAAACACATATTTCTTGACACCTGCAAGAAAAATGTGAAAAAATGTCATTTTTTGAGATATTTGTCGAAAAAGTCGAACATCATCTGCTGGTCGATGAGCGGACAGCCGTGGGGATGGTCGAGCACGACCGTCTGCAGCCGGTCGTCAGCCCCCTGGCTTTTCCACACCTGGTGCATGATGTCGAAAGCTTTCTCCACCCCTGGCAGTGGAAACAGCTTGTCGGTGCGTCCGGCGATGAAGAGCATGGGTTTAGGGCAGGCCAGCGATGCGATATGCGGATAGTCGAGATACAGACGCAGACCGGGGATGCAGTTGGCGAAGCCACCGTTTTCGCGCCGTCCGTATTTGGTTGACAGCTGCACATCTGAGGTGACCATCCAACAGGTGACGCACCCTACGCTGATTTTATCGCTGAGCGCCGCCAGCATCCACGAGCGGTAGCCGCCCATGGAGCAACCAGCACACCCGATGCGTTGGTCATCTACACAGGGCAGCGAAGCCAGGAAGTCGGTGGCAGTGATATCATCATAAGTCATAAAAGCGCTGAGGTCGCGCCCGAACATCATCATATTACCGGCGATGATGTCGTAAAGATTGCGCGCCACGCCCTCTTTCCTGCCCCGTTCGGCCCACAGAGGCGCGTCGGTGGAGATGACGACATAGCCCCGTTTGGCCAGTTCGTCGCCCATGAACCTGCCATCGTAGAGGTTGTCGGCCCATTGGAGAGCATCGTTGATGACCGCCGAATCGACGGCAAAGGGCCGTATCATCTTCTCCTTGCCGATAGACAGGTGTGCACCGTGATCGTGCAGCAGGTTGACCGCCGGATGCCGTCCCTCGCCGTCGGGTATCAGGAGATAAGCCTTGACACGGTAGTAGGACGACAGGTTGAAGGCGATGCGTTGTGCACGGTAGCCGTCGCGTTGCTCCTCGGCGAGCACCTCTACGTCATAGCTCTTGGGTGGTGGCGGTGGCGTGAGCATGCACTCGAACACCTTGGCTCGTGCCGCCTTTTTCCATTTCTTGAAGTTTTTTATTTTCGAGTTGCCCCATGCCATGGGATAAGTGAGGTCGGCATGCATCATCTCATAATAGACCGGTATGTCGTTTTCATATTCATACCCCCATGTCTCATCCTGTGCTTGTACGTTCATGGCGACAGCGCACACACACGCTGCAAAAAAGTATTTGATGTTCATAGCAGATAGTTTTGGATGCAAATTTACGCTGAAATATGAAAAAACACAAATAATCGACCTTATATTTTGTATGCTCAAGATAAAAACATTACTTTTGCAAGATAAAAACAAGCAACACCACATGAGATTTCTATCCATCATCCCGGCTCGCTACGCCTCGAGCCGTTTTCCGGGCAAGCCCCTCGCCATGCTCTGCGGCAAACCTGTGATAGAGCGAGTATATGAACAAGTGAGCCAGGTGCTCAACGATGTATATGTGGCCACCGACGACAGCCGTATCTATGAGGCCGTCATCGGCTTTGGAGGCCGTGCCGTGATGACCCGCTCCGACCACCAGAGCGGTACCGACCGTATCGCAGAGGCAGCGTGCAAGATTGGCGGCGACTTCGATGTCGTCGTCAATGTACAGGGCGACGAGCCCTTTATCCGTCCGGCACAGATAGAGACGCTCTGCCACTGTTTTGACGATGCCGACACCGAGATTGCCACACTGGGCAAGCGCTTTGCCGACATGGAGAGTGTGCAGAGTCCGAACTCGCCCAAGATTGCCGTTGACCGCCGTGGCTTCGCCCTGTATTTCAGCCGTAGCGTCATCCCTTACGTCCGTGGTGCAGAGCCTGACACATGGTTGCAGCACTACCCTTATTTGAAGCACCTGGGCATCTACGCCTACCGCCGCGACGTGCTGACCGAGGTGACACGTCTGCCCCAGTCGCCACTGGAGAAAGCAGAGAGCCTGGAGCAGTTGCGCTGGCTGGAGAACGGCTATCGCATCAAGGTGGCCGAGACGACGTTTGAGACGGTGGGCATCGACACTCCCGACGACCTGCTCAGGGCCGAGGCATTCTTGCAAAGCCAAGCTGGCATCCTATAATCTGACACAGGCTAAATATGAAACCACAACAAATCAAACTGTTGTCATCTACATTTGTTATATTGTGCATCGTAGCTGCTTTGATGATCATCAACTGGGTGTTTCCCTTCACCTTTTCCATCTATTTCATCATTTGCGGCATAAGCATGGTATTGCTGACCCTGCTACGCAAGAAAGACAACAAACTGTCGCTGTTGCTGCCATGGGCACTGACAATGACCGCCTCGGTATTGGTGACACACAACTATCTGCATCCCGACACCGATGTGTACAACAACTCCGATTACCATGTCTTGTCGCTTCGTGGTGTGGATGTGGCCAACGATCAGAAGCTCATCAGCCAGCACGACCGTGCCAACTCGCTATTTGATGACCCCTCGTATCGTGGCGAGGTGCTGTTGCATGGCGACGGCGACCATTGCGAGCTGACCTACGCCATGACCGACCAACCCCTCTATGTGGGCGATGGTACCCGTTACCGCTTGGCCAACCGCGAGCAACTGCCCTCGATGCGCCAGTCGCTTACGGTAGCCACCGACAGCAGCCAGCTGGAAGTGCGCATCCACCATTTTGAGCATCGCGAGAAAGTAGATAGCATCCATGTGTATCTGACCTACCGCACTACGATGCGCGGCGACGGCGACACGCTGGCCACAGCCACTCCCTACGAGCGCTGCGACACCTCGTCGTTCAAGCGTTATATCACTGAGTCGTACAATCTCTATGACATGGCGCGAGGCGGTGTCTCGTTCGACCCCGCAGTATGGCAAGACGCAGAAGAAGAACATCTGCTCAGTGCCATCCGCGACGTGAGCGTCGTGCGCGACAACATCGTGAAGGGCGGCAGTTCCGCGCGCAAAGCAGACACCCCCTACTATGTGCTGTTGCCGTCAGAACTGCCACAGGACATTTCCATACTCTGCGACGGACAACCCGTGGTGAATCATGGGCAACCCGTAAACCGTGTGTCGCCCACCACCGTGCAGGTGCAGAAAGGTGAACTGTTCTACATCGGCTGCGGCGAAGAATCTACCCGTCCGATGGCATGTGAATATGACAGGCAGACCGACCGCTTGCGTCTCAACTACCACCTGCCCGTCATGTACCACTTCCCTGTCGAGGGGCGCCAAGGCTCATCCAAGCGACTGAGCCGTCATCACATTGTCAACATCACCACATCGAGCGAAGACCTGGTACACACAGAAGTGAAACAATCGTTCTTCTACGACTTGTTTCATCTTCCCGATAACCGTTTTCACATCCATGGCATGGTGAGTTATAACATCGGCGACTCACACAACATCTTCAGCCCGAAGTTGATTGATGCCAACATCAAGGGACAGCAACAGCTGAAGCAAGAACGTACGAAGAATCCCGACAAATACACCTTGGTGTCGAAAAACGGCAGCGTGTGGCACTTCAGCGTTGACGACCTGCGCAAGACCAGTCCGGTGACAGGCAAGAGCAACCTGTTTGTCCGCGATTTATGGATCATGGGTGTCATCCTCTTCATGTTCTTGTTCGCCCTGGTGGCACCTCTGTCATTATGGCCCCGCTCAAAGAAGAGCAATTTTGCCCTTGGCGTATGGCTGTTTTTCGGTCCGATGATTGTGATGCGCTTGTACTTATTGTGGCGCATCGCCGTCTTCCCGCCGTTGGAGCAGATCTCGCGCCGGGTGCTGATGCAATACCGGATGGAGACAGGTGGAATGCGCAATGCGATGGTCATCACCTTAATAGCAATCGGTGTGCTGATGTTGCTGACCATTGCGGCCAAGCTATTCGACAGGAAGCGCACTGCAGCAGCGCAAAAGGGGAAAGCGGCTCCCTCCTCATCGGGCATACAAACATCTACCTCATTGATCGGCCAGTTGAGCGACCAACGATTGAAAATCCTCTTCGGTGTGTTATGGGTAGTCACCTACGGACTGCACTTCGTGAGCAACTCACCCTACGCCAATCTGTTTGCGCCGCTGGTGGTGTTCTTTTTCAATGAATACCTCTGTCTGAAGCGTCTGCCGATGATATGGCGCGGACTGAATATCGCACTGGCACTTGGCGCCTTCTTAGTTGGCGACCCCGGCTACGCCATCATGTTTTTCATCTTCGCCTGCCTCTACACCGCCTATATGATGCTCGTCTATCGCCGTTCGGTCAAACAGGGCGAGCGTCGTTTGGCACGGCATATAGCCCTGCTTTGTTTCATCCTCTGCGCCGTGAGCGTATGTCTGTCGTCGTGGCTGATGGGCATGGCCTACAACGAGACACCCCTGTTGGGTTTGCGCTGGCTCACCGTGTCACGCGTGCTGATGACCACAATGGGGGCTGTAGCCTTATGGCTTCTCTATCGTGCCTCCGCCCATTTTGGATGGCTACGAGGCAACCGTACGCTGCGCTGGGGGCTGATGGGCCTCAGCACTGTTGTGGTGCTCTTCGTGAGCGCCGTAGTGGTGCCCGCCTTCATCAATAAGAACGGTCATTTCAAATACCGCTCGATGATACACACGCAGGAGGTGGGTGCGATGATGAGCAACGAGAACATTTTGGAACGCAATAGCGACCGTCTGCTGCAAGCCTCACAGAACCAATGGTTTCTGCAGTACCACGACAACAAAGGCGATGCCGATAGTTTCAATGGCGACATCTTCACCCTGTCGCCCCACTTCCGCAAGGGTGTGACATGGCCCACACAGGTGAGCGACGTGATCTTGTCGCGCTATGTCATAGGCGAGATATCCACCCTGCTGCCCATCTTCATCATCGCATTGTCGCTGCTGTTTCTGCTGTTCCTGTTCCGCTCACCCAGCCTGTCGGCCACTGGGCGCATCCTGTCATGGGCGTTCGCGTTGCTCATCGCCGTACAGATGACTTTCGTATGGATGGCCAACACCAACCGTATGATATTCTTCGGCCAGGACTTCCCCTTCCTGAGTCATAACGCACTGGTCACCTCCACATTGTTTGCCTTGCTCTTAGGTGTGAGCATCGTGCTCTTCCATGAAAAGAAAGACACGGGACTGCGTGTGGATTACCTGACCGGAGTGGAGCGTTTTGTACAGTCGCCCAACGTCAAGATTTTCTTCGGACTGTATATCCTGTTTTTTGGCATTGTCTATTTCACGGGCAACCGTTACTCCTCGCTGTATGGCGGTAAGGAGGCCGGTCGATACAACCTGAATACGACGATGCAACGGGCGCAGAACGAGCTGGAGCGCATCAACGCCTCTATCATGTCGTATCGCGCCAAGCGTCATCATCAGTTGAAGAACGATGAAGACCTGACACAACTGTGGAACGCCATCGAGCATGAGACATCGGTGAAAGAAGACGTAGACCGTCTGTTTGCCGACACCTCCATCTCGCAATTCACCTACTCTCTATACGAAGCCTTCCGCACGAACCTGAAAAACCGCAACCGCTTCGACAACGTGATACACCTGCGACATGTGGGCGACCACTATGAACTGGCATTGAACAACGGTTTCTATTCACTGCGCAGCCCCGAAGAAGACCGCAAGGGCTGGTCGGGAAGCATCTTCACCGATGTCATCGACACACGCGACGACCGCAAGGAATATCATTTAGGTCAGGAAGACGAGAATTTCCGTCAGATCATCATCCCGGCGGGATGGGTCAAGAACCAAGAACGGGTGTCGCTCATCGACTGCCGTGCCGCCCAGGCCCGCCGCTATCAAATGATACTGCACCATGGCGGCGAGAGCTATGCGATGAAAAACTGCCTGGTCTTCCCCCTGCACAAAGAAGACATTGCTGAGTTCACCTCGAAAAACCCCACCGCCCATCCAGAGTTTACGGTGTCGCTGCAAGCCGACGAGAACCGTCTGCTGGTCAAGAACATCGACGTGAACGGCCATGCCCGCCCCGTGTATCTGAAGCGCGACCACCTCTATTGGCTGCGCGAGTTCACCAACATGCTATCCAATGCTAAGGACTCCCTGCGTGAGACCGACCAACTGATCACCATCGACGGCGAGCTGCAAGACTCCGTGATGCTACTCATGCGCAGGGAGGGTCCCGCCATCGCCAAGTCTGTGGTCGCCATGGACGGTCACGGCAATGTACGCTTGATGGCCGACTACAAAGGCCGACATTATATCCTCGACCCCAACGACGACGAGCGCATCAGCAGCCTGATTGAGCAGACCTACCTGAACCCCGTGCCCCACGAAGACCGTAAATGGTTTGGCAACATGAACCTTTATTATATGCTGCCCGGACCGGGGTCGTCATTGAAGCCCTTGACCTATGCCGCCGTCACCTCGCAGAGCATCGGCTATGATGGCTTCGACTGGGAGTCGCTCCGCCTGAAGGCCTCAGGGTCGGTCATACACAAGTATGGCATCGAAGAGTTGGATTACGACATTGGCAAACCCAAAGCAAAACAGGGATGGCATTCACCGCCCAATGATGAAGTGGGCGACGGCATCTGGATAGACAACCATTTCTACCTGAAACGCTCAAGCAACTTCTACAATGCCTTGGTGACGTATATCGGCATGACCGACATGACCGCCGACAAGGCCCGCACCATGATCAACCCGGCTGCCGACTACTATCCCGTCGTCAGTTTAGGCGGTCTGCTCAGTTCCGGGTCACTCCGCCATCCGATGTCAGAGCGTCTGGAAGGACGGTTGCCCCTCTTCAGCGGCCTGAACCGCAACTTAGGACTGACGGTAGCCACCGGCCGCATCCTCGACCGGCAGTCGGCCGAGTCAC
The DNA here is from genome assembly GCA_947165505.1 of uncultured Prevotellaceae bacterium. Classification (GTDB taxonomy): domain Bacteria; phylum Bacteroidota; class Bacteroidia; order Bacteroidales; family Bacteroidaceae; genus Prevotella. Next base: position 98,664 of record CAMVAT010000002.1, read on the forward strand.
ATGCCCGCTTCATCAGCAGTCAGCTGTTCAACGCCGACGCTCGTCCCGAAGACACTTACGTGTGGGTCTATCCCAATGCCTCTTCGGCCTACTACAGTGCCTTCAACCAACTGGCCAAGCCCCATCGCCTGCGCCAGTACACCCTGGGAGCCTCGCCGCTGCAACTCACCCCGCTGAAGATGGCAGAGATGTACGGCCGCCTCTTCTCACAGAGTAGAGACTACTATGCCCATATCACCCCGATGTACGAGACGCCCCGCAGCCACTGGGCCACCTCTAACGGGGTCAGTCCCGAACAGCTGTTTCACTTCTACCAGCGCACGCTCTTCACAGGCATGAAGCAGTGCTACGAGAGCGGCACCGGCTTATCCATGATCCTGCCGTCGCAGTTGCCTGCCGAATATAATTATTATATGAAGACGGGCACACTGAATATCGACAAGAATCACCCGAGCGACCGTCTGCTGGCCGTCATCATCACCGACCGCGACGTGTGTACAGCCAGTTCGCCCTCCGACTATCACTTCTATGTGGTCTATTTCCGTTATGTACAGTCAAAAGGCATCGACCTGAAGACACAGACGACGGCCACGCTGCAACAGATTATCCAGAGCAACAGCTTCCAGGAATATTTCAACAGTCCACTACCCAACCATTAGACACATGAATCATCGCATAGCCATTCGCATCGGCATCTTGCTCACCGTAGCCATGTGCGCATACGCCGTGTTGAGTCTGCAACATACTACCAACTACGCCAATGAGAGTCTGCCCCTGAAGAGCGACGCCCTGGTGGTCGATGTTTTGCAAGACTCCGTGGTCCACGCCATCGACCGCGTATATCTGAACAAAGGCAAGACCGACATCAGTATCGACAGCACCCACGCCGATTATTTTGAACTGCGTTTTCCCAACACCTACGCCATCCTCGACTTGGCCCTGACCGACGAGGGCGCTGTGGTGCGCAAGGAAAACGAGGAGATATTAAAGGAAGAGGGACTGCTCGAAATCCGTGATGAGGGCGATTATCACATCATCCACCTGAAGAAATCATCCGGTTACATCACCTTCCCGGCATATATGCTGGTCGATTTATTGCAACCCGAGGGATAAGTATCCAATGTAAAATCAACTAAATACATATCATATATGGTCTATAACGAACTTGGAAAAACAGGGATGAGCGTATCGAACTTAAGTTTCGGAGCCTCATCATTAGGCGGCGTGTTTCACGGCGTACAAGAAGAAGAAGGCATCAAGGCCGTTCATAAAGCCCTGAAGATGGGCATCAACTTCATCGACGTGTCACCCTACTACGGGCATTTGAAAGCCGAAACCGTATTGGGCAAGGCACTCAAGGAATGGCCCCGCCACTTCTATTACCTCTCTACGAAAGTGGGGCGTTACGGCAAGGATGGCGTCAACTACTGGGACTACTCTGCCAAGCGTGCCAAAGAGAGTGTGTATGAGAGCATGGAACGCCTGAACGTGGATTACATCGACCTCATCAACGTGCACGACGTGGAGTTTGCCGATTTGCATCAGGTGGTCGAAGAGACCTTGCCTGCTCTGGTGGAATTGCGCAAGGAGGGTGTGGTGCGCCATATAGGCATCACAGACCTGCAACCCGAAAACCTGCAGTGGGTGATAGAGCACTCCGAGCCGGGCACGGTAGAGAGTGTGCTCTGCTTCTGCCACTACTGTCTGAACGACGACCTGCTGCTCGACTATCTTGACTTCTTCGAGGAGCGCGGCATCGGCGTCATCAACGCGTCGCCCCTCTCCATGGGACTGCTCTCACGTCGTGGCGCGCCCGACTGGCATCCCGCACCGCAAGCGCTGAAAGACGCCTGCGCCCGTGCCGCCGCCTACTGCACGGAGCATCATTATGCGATCGAGCGGTTGGCCATACAATATGCCACCAGCCTGAACCCGCGCATCGCCACGACCCTCTTCAGCAGTGCCAACCTGAAGAACGTGGCTTTAAATGTCGCAAATGTCAATGAGCAATACATCGATTACGACAAGATGTATGAGATGGTGAAAGAGGTGCGTGCCATCATCGGCGACCAGATGCGAGTGAGGTGGAAGAATTCGTAATTGTGAATTGTGAATTGTGAATTGTGAATTATGAATTATAACATAATAGATGCCCACAGCCATTTGTGGCTGAGACAGGACACCACGTGGAACGGACTGGAGATACGCACCACGGAAAACGGACGCAGCATGTTTCTCGGCGAAGAGGTGCAGATGCTGCCCCCCTTCATGATTGACGGACGAAACAGCGCCGAGGTGTTCCTCTCTAACATGAACTACGCACAGGTGTCGGCTGCCGTGGTGGTGCAAGAACTCATCGACGGCAACCAAAACGACTACTTATCTACGGTGCGCCGCCAGTACCCCGACCGCTTTCAGGTGTGCGGCATGGTCGATTGCTTCGGACACGACATGGCTGCCGAGGCAACAGCTCTTGTGGAGCGCGGCTTCGACGGCATCGCCATCCCGGGCCACCGACTCATCCTCGACGACCAGCGCGTGCAGCTCAACAGCCCTGAGATGATGGCTCTGTACGACGTGATGGAACAGCACGGACTGTTCCTCTCCATCACCCTCGCCGACGGCGACCAGCAAGTAGGCGAACTGCGCGAGGTCATTGAGACACACCCGCAGTTGCGCATTGCCATCGGCCACTTCGGCATGCCTACACGCGAGCGTTGGCAGGAGCAAATCAAACTGGCCCGCTATGCGAATGTCTATGTGGAGTCGGGCGGTATCACCTGGCTCTACAACAGCGAGTTCTACCCCTACCCCGGAGCCATCCGCGCCATCCGCGAGGCCGCCGAACTGGTAGGCATCAACAAACTGATGTGGGGCAGCGACTACCCCCGCACCATCACCGCCATCACCTATCGTATGAGTTACGACTTCGTGGTGAAGAGTCCGGAGTTGAGCGACGATGACAAAGCCCTTTTCTTAGGAGAGAATGCTCGGCGCTTTTACGGGTTTGACCACTTGGTTGAATTGCCCTACGTGAAGAATATGTCGGAGTGATTGAAATCGTTTTATCATTATTTTTTTATTATCCATATGAAAGCAATACAAATAACTGCTGAGAGAGCGATGGCAGTGGTTGACATTCCCGAAGTGGAAATGAAAGCAGACGAAGTGCTGTTGCAGTTGAAATACGTAGGCTTCTGCGGAAGCGACCTGAGTACCTATTTAGGCAAGAACCCCATGGTGAAGATGCCCGTGATACCGGGCCATGAGGTGGGTGCCGTGGTGGTGAAAGTGGGTGCCGACGTGCCCGAGGGAGTGAAGCCCGGCATGACCGTGACGGTGAATCCCTACACCAACTGCGGCAAGTGCGCCTCGTGCCGCAACAACCGTGTGAACGCCTGCCAGCACAACGAGACGTTAGGTGTGCAGCGCGACGGTGCCATGCGCGAATACATCGCCCTGCCGTGGGAGAAGATCATCCCCGCCGGCCTGCTCACCCCCCGCACCTGCGCCCTGATAGAACCGATGAGCGTAGGATTCCATGCCGTGTCGCGCGCACAGGTGACCGACATCGACGTGGTGATGGTCATCGGTTGCGGTATGGTTGGCATGGGTGCCGTGGTACGTGCCGCCCAGCGCGGAGCCACCGTGATAGCCGCCGACATCGACGACGAGAAACTGGCCCTGGCCAAGAAGATGGGTGCCAACTACACCGTCAACACCATCAAGGATGATGTGCACGCCCGCCTATCCGAGATGACCTCTGGCGGTTTCGGTCCCGATGTGGTGATAGAGGCCGTGGGAAGTCCTGTGACCTATCAGATGGCCGTTGATGAGGTGGCGTTTACGGGTCGTGTCATCTGCATCGGTTACGCCAAGACTGAGGTATCGTTCCAGACCAAGTATTTCGTACAAAAAGAGTTGGACATCCGCGGTTCGCGCAATGCCCAACCCTCCGATTTCCGTGCCGTGATACATTATCTGGAAAAAGGCAACTGTCCTGTCGATTCGCTCATCAGCCGCGTGGTGCTGCCCGAAGAGGCTCCCGACGCCATGGCCCAATGGGCGGAAGCACCCGGCAAGGTGTTCCGCATCCTGGTATCGTTCTAACGTCTGCTACTCCTCAAGCGTCTTCACCACTTCTTCCAACAGGCTGATGATGGGAAGATGCTGAGGACAGGCATTCTCGCATTGCCCGCACTGTATGCATGCCGAGGCCTTCGCGCCACCGGGGCGCCAGCCATATTCGTTGCGCGCCTCTTTCAGATCGCCATACATCTTATACACGTTCATCACCCCAAAAATCTCGGGGATATGTATGTCCATGGGGCATCCCGGGGTGCAGTAGTGACATGCGGTGCAGGCAATGCCTGCAAACTGAGCCAACGTCTGGTTGGCTGCTACCAACACTCGTTGTTCCTCGTCGCTCAAGGGCAGGAAACAGCGCATCGACGACAGGTTGTCGTCCATCTGCCGCATATCCGACATGCCGCTGAGCACCATCATCACGTTGGGCAGCGATGCCGCGTAGCGGACGGCCCAAGAGGCGTAAGAGGCATCGGGGTTGGCCTGAAGCAGGATATCCTTTACCGGCTGGGGCGGGTCTGCCAGTTTGCCGCCCTTCACGGGTTCCATCACGATGACCGGCACACCGTGCCGTGTGGCCACCTCATAGCACCGGCGCGAGGCGATGAAGGGGTCGTCCCAGTCGGTATAGTTGATCTGTAGTTGCACGAACTCCGTATCGGGATGGTCAGTGAGCAGTTGGTCGAGATGCTCGGGCGATGAGTGGAATGAGAATCCATAATGCTTAATGAAGCCCTCGCTCTTCAACTTCCTCATATACTCCCAGATACCATACTGGTCGAAGTGATCCTTGTTGCCCTCGTCGATACCGTGCAGTAGGTAGAAATCGAAATAGCCCGCCCCGGTACGTTCAAGGCTCACATGGATTTCGTTCTTAGCCTCCTCCTCGCTCTTGCATGCAAAGGCAGAGGCATTGAGCTTATCGGCCAAGTAATAGCTTGAGCGCGGATAGCGGTCGCAGAGAGCCGCCTTGGTGGCTGCCTCCGACCCTTCATAGACGTAGGCCGTGTCGAAATATTTACCTCCGGCTTCTATAAAGGCATCCACCATACGCTTGGTTTGTTCTATGTCGATGTCTTTTGTTCCTTCTATTCTGGGCAATCGCATCATGCCGAAGCCCAGTTTCAGACAGTTGTCTATCAGTTTGTTTTCCATATATACTTAGTTTTGAGGTGTATCAGTTGTAAGGGTCCAGGCATAACTGCCAGGCTTGAGTACGACGGTCGTCCCATCGGGTGTCGCCAAGGCCACCACGCCTGGTGCCAAGACACCGACGACGCTGAGCTGCAACCACCCGAGGGCTTGGAGGCAGGCGAAGGCTGTGGCTCCGCCCTCGATGATAAGTTGCCGTGGCGGGAGAAGTCTTACCAGTTCACGAACCACGAAAGCCATCGCTTCCCGTGTGCGTACCGCCACCGTGCGCCCAGTGAGATGCCGGTGCGGGATCGTCAGTATGGCACCATGATTTTGAGTATATGGTTCCTTTGCCCGTTGGAGCCAGCTTTCAGGCCCTTCATCTCCCTCATAGACCGACAGGGGCATGTTTACGACAGGCAAGCCAATTTGTGGAGGTGTGCTTTGCGTACTTCCACAAAGAAAAAGCGTTGGCGGCTGGATGCTGACGAGAGGTTGAGGCCCCTGCACAAAAGACGTGGAATGCACGCCTACGCAATGACGGGATTCAGCCTTTTGACGGTTGAGGGTTGGATGTTGAGGAAAGAGAGAGGTGAGTAAAGCGGTGAAGAGGTCTGCCGCCCCGGCAAAAAAGGTATGTCCATCGCTGTAGTCGATGACGACACGGGCCATGTCATCCGCTGATACCGCATCCGGCATCAGGATGTGATGTGCCGCCGCATCGGGAAAACGCTCAGCCATAGACGAGGTGATGGCAGGAAACTCCGGGTCGAACGAAAAGTCAGTCTGATGAATCGGCACCCCGTTGACAAAATAGTTGCCCTCACGGATGATACGTCCCTTCGACGGATTGGCGGGCAAGAAAACGGCGCGATCATACCCAACCGTCTGCATGACAGCCGTCAATTCTTCCACGACATGACCACGGAGCGCAGAGTCGGTCTTCTTGAAAAGGATAGCCACCCCCTGCCCCCGTCCGAAGGGAGCCTCCCCCTGCCCCCCTCCAAAGGAGGGGGAAACTAATTGCGATGAAAGGCGGAGAGTTTGTAAGGAAGCCTCATGAACCGTCATGGAACGGGTGTCGGTGGCAATGACCAAGACATCAACCGACGAAGAAGAACCGTTGCAAATATCGGAGAGGATTCTCTCGCCATCCGTACAGATAGCGAGATGAGTGCATAGGCCGTGGTCGAAAGCGATGCCAGCGATTTCAGCGGCACCCGTCAGGTCGTCGGCTATGACAATCATACTCCTTTGCATCCTCATTCTTTCACTCATTCACTCCTTTTCTTCTTGCGATAGATGGCCATGCGGGTGGCATAGTCGATGGAGAGCGTCATGGCTGAGTCGCTGGCGATGCCTTTGCCCGCCACGTCGAAAGCCGTTCCGTGATCAACACTGACACGGATGATGGGCAGTCCGAGTGTGATGTTCACCCCCGATGCACTCTCCATCTTACCCGTCTCTTTGTTCCAGTTGAAGGCGCACACCTTGAGTGGTATATGTCCCTGGTCGTGGTACATCGCCACGCACCCGTCGAACTGTCCGCATTTGGCCTTGGCGAAAATGCTGTCGGGCGGCACCGGTCCCTCTACGTTGAACCCGCGGCTGCGCAGTTCTTCGATGGCCGGCGTAATCTCCTGTGCTTCCTCATAACCGAACATGCCATTCTCGCTGCTATGGGGGTTCAGTCCCGCCACGCCGATATGGGGATGTTCGATGCCAAACTGGCGACACGCGTCGTCGATGAGTTCCGTCACCTCGATGATACGCTGTTTTTTCACCAGGTCGCACGCCTTGCGCAACGGCACGTGCGTGGAGACGTGTATGACACGGATATTCTCATCGGCCAGCATCATGGCATATTTCTTCGTCCCGGTAAAGGTGGCATAGATCTCTGTATGTCCGTCGAAATGATGTCCGGCCAGGTTGAGCGCCTCTTTGTTGAGCGGTGCCGTCACCGTGCCGTCCACCTCATCGGCCATGGCAAGGTCGATGGCCTTGCGTATGCAGACAAAGGCGGCATTTCCGCACTGCGCCTGCACCTCGCCAAAGCGGAAGGAAGACATATCCACGCAGTGCAGGTCGAGCACATCGATGGTGCCGAACTCAAACAGCGCGTCGCTCACTTTGTCCACGGCATGGATCTTGACATCCAGACCGAGGAGTCGCACGGCCTCGCGCATCACCGCGGCATCGCCCGTGACGATGGGACGGCATTTCTCGTAGGTTTCCTGATGACTGAGGGCGCGCACCGTAATCTCCGGTCCGATGCCGGCGGGGTCGCCCATAGTTATAGCTAAGATAGGAAGATAGGAAGCCTCCCCCGTACCCCCTCCCAAGGAGGTAGAAGCCTCCCCCGTACCCCCTCCCAAGGAGGTAGAAGCCTCCCCCGTACCCCCTCCCAAGGAGGGGGACTCTATTTGGGAAAGATGATTGAGTTGATGTGTTATAATCATATTGCCAAAAAATACGTGATGAATTATCAATTATGAATTGTCAATTGTGAATTGTCAATTGTGAATTGTCGGCCTAAAACAATGCATTGTAGATGTCGCGGGCGTCTTGGAGGGTGACTTCGCGGGGATTGTTTTTCAAGAGTCGCTGCACCTGCAGGGCGGCGTGGGCCATGCCTTCGACCGCCGACTGCGGGATGCCGATGTCGGAGAGCTTTTTGGGAATGCCCACCGCCTCTGACAGTTGGTAGATGAAATCGACGCCCCGCTGTGCCGTCTCGTTGTCATCGGCCCCGGGTTGCACGCCCAGTGCGAGTGCCACCTCGGCATAGCGACGGAGACAGGCAGGACGGTTGAACTTCATCACCGTAGGCAGGAGGATGGCGTTCGACAATCCGTGCGGGATATGGAACTCGCCGCCGAGAGGATACGACAGCGCATGCACCGCCGCCGTATTGACGGGGCCCAAACACAGGCCGCCGTAGAGCGACCCGAGCGCCAATGCCTCGCGTGCCTCCTGGTCTTGTCCGTCGTTCACGGCTCTCACCAAATGTGCAGCGATGAGTCGGATGCCCTGCAGGGCATAGATATCCACGGCAGGGTGTGCGAACTTATTGGTATAAGCCTCGATGCAATGCGTGAGGGCATCCATGCCCGTGTCAGCCGTGACGCGAGACGGGACGGTCCATGTGAGGCGGGGATCGACATACGCCGCATCGGCTATCAAGTATGGGCTGACCACCCCCTTCTTAAGGCGGTCGCGCTCATCGAGCAGGATGGCATTGGGCGACACCTCGCTGCCCGTACCCGCGGTGGTAGGCAGACAAGCGAACCAAAGGCCTTTTTTCTGAATCATGCCCGTGCCGAAACAGTCCTCCACCCGCTGTTCGCTGCCTACGAAGGCAGCCACCAGTTTAGATAGGTCGAGCACACTGCCACCGCCGATGCCCACCACGCTATCAGCCTGAAAAGCCCTCGCTTGGTCGAGGATGGCATTGAAGTCTGACACCGATGGTTCTGCCACGATGTCGCTAACCACGAGAATCTGCACGCCCTCGTTTTGCAATTGTTGAAGCGCCGGTTCTATCAATGGAAGAATGGGGGGAGCGGTGAGCAACACCATTCGTTGAAATCCTAATTTCAAGTAATCGTCACAGAACGTCTGGATACATCCTGTGCCAAATACGATTTTCTGGGGTTGAAGAAGCGTGATGGGAGTCATATTTAATATTATAGAGGTAAGAGGTAATAAGAGGTGAGAGGGAAGAGGGAAGAGGGAAGAGGGAAGAGATATGCTGAGGTATGGAGACAAAATTGTGAATTATGAATTATGAATTGTGAATTATGAATTGTGAATTATGAATGGTCGCCTTTCTTTTTAGCCTCGAGGTATCCGTAGATGGTGAGTTCTTTGGGAGCCTTGGGCGTTTTGAAGAAGAAGCTGGCCACGTAGCCGACGATGAGAACGATGAGATGGCTATACACGCCGAGCATGTATTTGTGATGAGAGAAATTGTAATCGCCCAAGTCGAGCAGGATCTCCTTGGTGCCATTGCCGTCGATATCCACCTTGGTTGAGGTGAGCACGGCGTAGGCCGTGAAGAGCACCGCCACGGCGATGCCGATATACAGTCCCTGTTTGTTGGCCCTGCGGCTGAAGAGTCCGAGCATGAAGATGCCGACGATGCCCGCCGAGAAGATGGCGTAGAGCGCGAAGAGCGCGCCGAGCACCCCTTCGCCACCCCATGAGATATAAAGGCATGCCACACCCACGGCCCCTGCCCCGCTGGCCACAACCATCCACCGTCCGAAACGCAATTTCTGACCGTCGGTGGCATTCTTCTTGAATCTTGCGTAATAATCCTGCACGGCAATGGCCGAGATACAGTTGAGGTCAGAGTCGAGACTGGAGATGGCAGCCGCTGCCAGAGCCGCCACGATGAGTCCGCGGATGCCCACCGGCAGTTCATGTGCGATGAAATACGGGAACACCTCGTCGGCCTTGATGCCCTCGGGCAGGACAGGAGCCCCTGCCGAGTGGTAATAGGCGAAGAGACAGGTGCCGATGAACATGAAGAGCGCCCAGATTGGCACCGACATCAGCACGCCGATATAGGCAGCCTTCTTCGCCTCCTTATCGTTCTTGGCTGCCAGATAACGTTGCACGATGGTCTGGTCGGTGCCGTATTTCTGCATGGCATAGAAGATACCATTGAGCACCATGACCAGGAAGGTCAAGTCAACCAGACTCCAGTCGTAGGGCCCGAAATCTATCTTATTATTCTCAGTAGCGATACGCATCACCTCAGACGGACCGCCCTCAGGCAGGAAGAGCAGCACCACCACGCAGATGACACCGCCGCCGATGAGCAGCATCCCTTGCGCCACATCCATCCACACGATGGCCTCCATGCCTCCGAGCAGTGTCAGGATGATGATGGTGATGCCCAGCACCAGCACGATGGTATAGATGTCAATGCCGAGGAAGGTTGCCAATGCCATGCTGACAAGGAAGAAGACGGTGCCCGACTTAGAGAAATGTCCCAAGGTGAAAGCCACCGAACTATACAGACGGGCAAAGAGACCGAAGCGCCGTTCGAAATACTCGTAGGTGCTCAGTCGTATCACCTTGCGGAACAGCGGCACGATGACACCGATGAGTGCCAACAGCACAATCGGCACCATAAGTCCCTGCACCAGCAGGATCCAGTTGCCGCCATAGGCCGCACCCGGATAAGCGAGGAAGGTGACGCTGGAGATGAGCGTGGCAAAGATGCTCATGCCCACCGCCCAGGCGGGAATCTTTCCACCGCCGGCGAAGTAGGCCGACGTATCTTTCTGCTTATGAGCGAAGAACAGTCCTGCGCCGATGGCAGCGAGGATAGAGGCTATGACGATGACGTAATCAATCCAGTGCATGGTGGTTTTGGGAGTTTAGGAGTGTGGAAGACAATAGCTTTTTGATAGGAAGTAGGGACAGGGCGTGCCCTGTCCGCTATTGGCGTGGCCATCATGTAGGCGGACAGGGCACGCCCTGTCCCTACATTGAGAGCCCTATAGAGCCTGCTTTTTTACTTTTTTACTCTTTTACTTCTTTACTTTTTTACTTTTCCAACGATGGTCTGTTCCTCCTCGGCAGAGAGACGGTTGAGGGGCATGAGCATCCATGGGTCGCACAGACCTTTGGTGTGCATCATCACCTTGAGGGCGGCCAGGCTCTGTCCAAGTGTGCGGTCTTTTTGGTAGATCTTAGCTATCTCGTTGGTCTCATCCTGCAAACGCTCGGCCGTCGCCATGTCGCCATTGACAGCTGCTTCGTAGAGTTGGCTGAACATCTCAGGCACATAGTTGCCGGTAGAGGGCACGATGCCGTCGCCGCCCAGTTGGAGCGAATATGCCGACTGTGCCGCCCATCCGCAGAAATAAGCGAAGTCGTCGCGACCTTTTGCCAATTCGATACACGCCGCCATACGTTCAAGGTCACGTTCAGAGTCTTTCAATCCCACGATATTGGGATGGTCGGCCAGTCGGCGAATCACATCCACGGGAATGCTCATGTGCGTAGTAGCCAAGATATTATAGAGCATGAGCGGACCCTTGATGCTGTCGGCCAGACACTTATAATACTGGTACATCTGTTCGGGCGTGAGCGCATAGTAAGTAGGCAGGGTGGCCACGATGACATCGGCACCGGCCCGGGTATAGGCTTCTGCTTGTGCCAGTTGCTCAGAGAAGCAGTTGCCCGTGAGTCCGGCGTAGATGACGGGGGCAGGAGAATTGATGGCAGCAGATTTTAATATGCCATCCCGTGTTTTTACCGCCGTTTCTACAAGGAGCAAGCCGTCGGCTTGAGAAACGGAGTTGCCCTCGCCCGTGGTGCCCATGAGCAGAGGCGACACACCATTCTCTGCAAAGAACGTGATGATGCGCTCGACAGCGGCTGTGTCGAGCGTACCGTTGGCTGTGACGGGCGTGACCATCGGAACGACCACGCCCTTGTATTTCTTGTTATTCATGCACATAGAGATTCCATCCGAGATAAGTATCAATAGCTTCGTTGAGGATATCCACTACATTGGTGCGGCACATAGCCACGTGGTGCTCGAAACCGTTTTTGCAGATATACTTCATCAGTTTCTGCAGGTTATCCACCTTCGTCACGGCGATGCAGCCATCCATGCCATACGGCTCGTCGGTGATTTCGCCCTTGCCGAGGTAAGCCTTGATGCAACCCTTGGGGTCGTCGGTCGAGATACGGAAGAATGTGAAGTCGCCCGCCGACACTTTAGCATATACGGCGCCGAAAGTTTTCACCTTGCCCAGCGTGCGTCCGAGCACACCGAGCGGTCCAAGTTCGAGATTGTCGTTGCCCACAAACTGCTTGGGGAAGTTGCCGCAGTGCGTGCACACGCATTTGTTGCGTTCCTCTGCGAAGTTGTTGTTCCAGTCGAGCAGAGCCGGAGCCTGTTCGCTGGCCAGCGCGAGCGCATACATCGACACGGCTCCTGCCAGGTCTGTCTCACAGGCAGCCGGTATGAGTTTGTCGCTGAGCATCGACATGGTGATGCAGGGAGCACAACCGTAGTTCTGTTCGAGCGAGTCCCAGCACTGTATAGCCACGGCTTGCACGTCGTTGGCCTCAATCCAGTTCTCCACGGCCACACCGAATTTCGCCTGAATATTAAGTTTTTCGCGATATTTCTCAGGTACCTTGGCGTAGTTGTGTATGCGGCTGCACATCTCCTTGAACTTCGGGTCGTCGTCGCTCACCTTCTGTGCGGCGAAAAGGATTTCGGAGAGGTCGGCCGGCACCACAGTGATGCCGCTGCGCTGCAGCAGTTTCTCACTGGCCCGGCAGGTGTTGAATCCAAGCGGACGAGTGCCAATCTGTCCGAGCCGGCAATGACGCAGACCGTTGACCACCCGGCATACGGCAGCAAATTTCTTCAGGTCCTGCGCCAGCAGCGGACTGTAGATGCTATAGGTGTGGAGTGTGGTATCCGTAAAGGGGATGCCATACTGATAGAGGTTGTTGCAAACGGAGATCTTTCCGCAGAAAGCGTCGCGCCGGTTGTCGAGGTCCACCTTGTCGTTCTCATCGTCGCAGGCCTGCACCATCACCGGCACATGGAGGTCGGCATCGCTGATGGCATTGATGATACCTATTTCAAATCCGAAATTAGGCAGGGAGACCACGATACCGTCGATCTCATCGCGGTGAGCCCGGAATTGCTTAGAAACTTTCAGTCCGTCTTCACGTGTCTCGATACTGCTGCTGCCTGTGGGCGTGGCATCCTCGGGCAGGATGATATACTCATATCCGAGTTCATCCATTGTCTTGAGCAGTTGTTTACGCACGTCGCGTGCGAGTTCAGAATTGAAGTATGCGCGTGTGCCTATGATCACGCCGAAACATGTCTTTCCGTTTTTCATAATTATTTTGTAGATTGATGATTGTTTTTGATAGATAGAATAGGTATAATAGATAATAGATAATAGATAATAGATAATTAATTATGAGCTGATTTTCTCTACGGCCCGGCGCCATCCTTGGTAGAGGCTGTCTGTCTCAGCAGAGGGCTGGGGAGTATAGACGTGAGTCACTTTGCGAAGGGGGATGACCTGTTCGACGGAAGACCACACCTTGAGCGCGAATCCGCACATGATAGCAGCGCCGAGTGCCGAGGCATCCTCCACTTCAGTGCATACGACCGGCGTGTTGAGCTGGTCGGCCTGAAACTGCATGAGGAAACGGTTTTTCGTGGGTCCGCCGTCAGCGCAAATCTCAGACAGACCTTTGTGCTGATGTTCCGTTTCAGAACCTACGCCAAGGGTCATGACATTGACAAGGTCTTTGACCTGATAAGCGATAGACTCAAGGGCAGCGCGTAGGAAATGCGCCCGAGTAGTGGCGAAGGTCATGCCCACGACACCTGCCTTGGCATCAGGCTTCCACCATGGTGCGCCCAGACCGGCAAAAGCCGGCACGATATAAACCCCTTCAGTCGAATCCACCTTCGTAGCCTCCGCCTCCATCTCTGCGGGATGGTTGACGAGGTGCAACTGGTCGGCCAACCATTTCAGCGTGGCTCCCGTACTGTAAATGTTGCCCTCGAAGCCATAGAAATGACGTCCGAAAGCAGAAAAAGCGACAGAGGTGACCAAGCCCTCCGGCGCCACTTTGGGCGACTCGCCGATATTGACCATGACCGATGAACCTGTGCCGTAGGTCACCTTGCCGGAACCCTCGGCGAAGCACATCTGTCCGACGAGCGCGCCGTGCGAATCGCCCAGCACGCCGGCGATGGGTATGGGCTGTGCGAACAGTCCCTCAACCGTAGTCTCACCATAGACGGCATCGCATGGCAACACCTCAGCCATCATCGTGCGCGGGATGCGGAAGAGCCGCAGCAGGTCGTCGTCCCACTGCATGGTATGGATGTTGAAAAGCATGGTGCGCGAGGCGTTGGTGGTATCGGTATAGAACGACCGTCCGCCGGTGAGTCGCCAGACGAGCCATGTGTCGATGGTGCCCATGAGCAGATCGCCCCGTTCGGCCGCCTCCTGCGCGCCCTCCACATGATCAAGAATCCAACGCACGCCTGTAGCCGAGAAGTTAGGATCGATGAGCAATCCCGTCTTGTCGGCCACCATTTTTGCATATCCCTCTTCACGCAGTTGGCGACACAGAGCCGCCCCGCGGTTGTCTTGCCATACGAGGGCATGATAGACCGGTCGTGCCGTGTTCTTATCCCAGACCACGACCGTCTCGCGCTGGTTGGTGATAGCCAAGCCCGAGGGGGAGGAGTCGTTAGATGGGGACTTGGCGACTAACTGGCGGATAGCCTCTACCATGTTTTGATAGATTTCCTCCGCATCGTGTTCCACCCATCCTGCCTGAGGGTAATACTGCTGATGATCGACGTTGGCGCGAGCCAACATTCTACACTGCTCGTCGAAGAGCATGGCCTTGGTCGAAGAGGTACTTTGGTCTATGGAGATGAACATGAAGGTTTGAAATTTGAGGGTTGAGGGTTGAGGGTTGAGATTTGAGGTTTGGGGGTTGAGGTTTGGGGGTTGAGGTTTTGCACACGCCCCCGGCCTGTCGGCCACCCCCTCAAACTTAGAGGTGAGAGGTAAGAGGTGAGGGGGTGAGAGATATGCTTAGGACACTGGACACTCAACACTAAACAGTGGACACTCAACACTAAACATGTAAGAAATCGAGTGCGGCACGGGTGATGCCTTCGGCATCCATGCCGTAGTGGTGGAAGATTTCGGCATTAGTGCCGTGAATGACATTCTCGTCGGGGATGCCGATGATGCGCACTGGCACGGGGCTTTCGCTCAGACATTCACACACCATGGCACCGAGTCCGCCGAAACGGCTGTGCTCCTCAACGGTGATGATACGCCCCGTTTCTTTGGCGGCCTTTTTCACAGCATCCTCGTCGAACGGCTTGATCCACGAGAGGTCGAGCACCCGTGCGGCAATGCCTTTCTCTTTGAGTTGGAGTGCCGCCTGCCAAGCATGATAGACCGTCTCGCCGGTGGCGATGATAGCGAGGTCGTTGCCTTCTGTGACGGTGATGGCCTTGCCGAGTTGGAAGTCGAAATCATCGTCGGCATACACATCGGGCACGGCAGCGCGCCCCACACGCACATAACAAGGTTTGTCGAAATCGACCAGGAATTTGACCAATTTTCGTGTGACCCTCCAATCGCTGGGCAAGCAGACCGTCATGCCCGGGAAGGTGCGGAGTGCCGCGATGTCGTGCAGCGAGTGGTGGGTGGCACCGAGCGCACCGTAAGCCACACCGCCGCTCACGCCGAGGATGGTGACAGGGTTCTCGCTGTAAGCCAGATCGACCTTCACCTGTTCGAGCGATCGTGCCACATAGAAGCAGGCGGGACCGCAGCAGAACACTTTCTTTCCGCTGTGCGCCAGTCCGGCCGAGATGCCCACGGCATCCTGTTCGGCGATGCCGCATTCCACGAACTGTTGAGGTAATTGTTCGGCGAAGTCGCCGAGGGTGACCGACCCGCGGGCGTCGGTGGTCACCGCAATGATATCTTTGTCTTGACGAGCCAGTTCTACCAGCGTGTCAGTAAACATTTTTCTGCAAGCAATCATTTTAAAAGTAAAAAAGTAAAAAAGTAAAAAAGTAAAAAAGGGAGGCAAAGAGGAGATATATTGTGTAATATAGACACTATAGATGCTATGATTCTATAGATACTATAAGACTATATTGAAGTCTCTATTCGCCGAATTCGGTCTTCGATCTCTTTGACGGCGTCGAGGCACTGCTGTTCGTTGAGCACACCGTGATGCCATTTGGCGATGCCCTCCATGAAACTGACGCCGCGCCCTTTGGTGGTGTTGCTGATGATGAGATGCGGCTTCTGGTTTTGGTAGTCAATCGAATCGAAGGTGCTGACGATATCCTCCATATCATCACCATTCATGCTGATGACATCCCATCCGAAGGCTGTCCAACGCTCACGGATGCTGTCGATAGGCATCACGTCCTCGGTATTGCCGCTGATTTGCAGGTGGTTGCGGTCGATGACTGCCACGAGGTTGTCGAGCTGATATTTATGTGCCGCCATGGCCGCCTCGTAGATAGAGCCCTCGCCCTGTTCGCCGTCGCCCATGAGCACGTATGTGTGGTATTCCTTCTTGTCCATCTTGGCAGCCAGTGCCATGCCGATGCCGATGCTCAGTCCGTGGCCCAGCGCTCCGCTGTTCACCTCGATGCCCGGCACCTCGATGGTAGGATGTCCGGAGAGAATGGAGCCGAACTGTCCGAGCGTGTCAAGCACCTCGGGTTTCAAGAAGCCCTTGGCCTCGAGTGTGACGTACAGCGCCTCTACGCAGTGCCCTTTGCTGAGCACGAACCGGTCGCGCTGCGGGGCTTTAGGCGCAGCGGGGTCTAATCCCCTCATCACATGAAAATAAAGAGCCGTCATCACGTTAAGGCAGGACAGATCGCCTCCGATGTGCCCTGCTTTAGCTTTGTAAACCACCTCGACGAGGCGTTTACGGTTTTTCTCCGCGAGGAGAGATAATTCTTTTGTAGTCATAGTAGATATTATAGGTACAAATAGGTACTATAGATACTATAGGGTTGCTATAGTATCTATAGTAGAATGTTTTTTACATCAGTTTGCCTTTTTTGGCCAATGTGTCGTGGTTGTTGCCGAGGTCGGTCCAATCTACCTTGGTGCCCGTGGGAATGCCGTTGATGTACTTCTCGATATTGGTATAGCCATCGCCGTTGCAGTCTTTGACAGCATCCGAAGCGTCGTTGGGATTGAGTCCGTTGGCTTTCTCCCACTCGTCGGGCATACCGTCGCCGTCGGAGTCCTTCCAGGGTTTCCATTTCTTGTACTCAGGATAGCCGCCCATCTGGCGCGGGTCTGTGATGACACCCTGTTTGTAGGAGTCGTTGGACAGACGGCGGTATTTGAAGAAGCCTTCCTCGTTCTTCGATTTATCGCTCAGACCCCACATGTCGCCGTAGGGGTTGTCCTTCACCTTTTTCTCATAGTCTTTCACGTAGTATGCCACACCGGTGCGCACCTCGTCCATGATACGCTGATCGACGATGTCGCGGCAGGGCACCGTGGCGCCCGCATTCTGCAGCACCCACTCAAACGCCTCTTGTGCGCCCATGATGTTGACAGGTGCCATGACGAAAGGCTCGTTAGAGCGCATGAGTGCCTTCTCGGTCTCGTCCATCTCACCGTCTTTGTCGGCCGTTTGGATGCCGCCGTTCCAGTTGTCGGCAGTGATGGCGGGATAGCCCTCCATGATATTGCCCGAGGCATAGACGCGTCCGAACTGCTTGAAGGGGAAGAGGTTGACGCTGCGGCTCTCCGACTTGAGGATACGATGACCCACGGGAGAATCTTTGGGCGAGAGGGGGCCGGGTTTGTAATAGTTGTTGATGAAGTTGGACATGGTGGTATATTCGCCGCCGTCGGCCGTGCGGTGCACCCAGTTATAGACCACGTTGTTGATGAAGTTGAACACCCCACCCCATCCGATTGACGGGTTTCGGCCTGTGTTGTCGGCCCAGAGGTTGCGCATGAAGGTCGTGTTCTCGCCACCGATGGTCGAGCCGAAGGCATGGTTCCATGTGTCGAGCGCCTTGGCCGAGATGGTGTTCTGTATGGTCACGTTGACGGTCGGTTCCTTGCGCTTGGCCTTGCCGTCGCCCAGGTCGAACATGTGACGGTAGAACGAGATATTCTCGTCGAGTCCCCACTCGCACGAGCAGTGGTCGATCATGATATTGCCTACGGGGTTGCCGCCGAAGGAGTCCTCACGGTGCCACACCAGCGTCTCGCCTCGGCGGAAGCGCATGTGTCGCACGATGACATCGTGTGTATCCACCTGAAACGACTCGCCAGCGATGATGACACCCTCGCCGGGCGCCGTCTGTCCGGCGATGGTGATATAGGGAGCGCGCACATAGATAGGCGACTTGAGGCGTATGATGCCCGACACGTTGAACACGACGATGCGCGCACCACCCTGTTCACAAGCCCAGCGGAAGGAGCCGGGTCCGTCGTCGTTGAGGTTGGTCACGGTGAGCACCTTGCCTCCGCGTCC
Organism: uncultured Prevotellaceae bacterium; assembly: GCA_947165505.1. GTDB lineage: Bacteria > Bacteroidota > Bacteroidia > Bacteroidales > Bacteroidaceae > Prevotella. Next base: position 116,958 of record CAMVAT010000002.1, read on the forward strand.
GCCGAAGGTGTACATGCCGCCTCCCTCAGCGCCCGGAAAGGCAGGAATCTTCGCCTGTCTGAGGTCGTAGGGTCTGGCCGCCCAGGGCACGTAGGGTCTGCCCTCCTTGGCTTCCTGTATGACGATAGGGAACGCCACCTCCCATGCGGAGTCGCTGTGTGCCTTCCAACTTTTCTCTAAAGAATCAATCAATTGCTTGGCCTCGTCGGTAATCTGAGGGTACTGTGCCTTGGCTGCCGTTGCCGCAAGCAACAAGGCACAGGCTATAATGGAAATTTTTCTCATGTGATATATAATATGTAATTACATTATTTTTAATAAAGACGCAGAAGGCAAGAAATTGTTATCATTAAAAAACACTAAAAAAGAGAGCCTCTTGTTGGGAGGCTCTCTTGTTGAAGAAGTATAGGGTTTTATTTCACGATGACTTTCTTGCCATTGTGGATGTAGATGCCCTTGACGGGTTTCTTCACCTCGACACCCTGCAGGTTGTACCACTTGCCGTTCTCAACGTCGGCAGTGCTGATGTTGTTGATGCCATCGACGACACCCTCAACGATCTCGACCTGTGTGAGTTCATAGCCTTCCTGGTTGATGATCAGACCATCTTTCTTGAGCTGATCAATCATGCCCTCGGTGACCACCACGTCGAAACCAGTCTCAGTAGCTGTGGCCTCGTAGCCCTCATAGTCTTTCCAAGACCAACCCGTGTCAGAGCCGCTGTAAGAGAGCACCAGATAGCCGTCGGCGAGTTTGTTGGCTGTGATGCGGATGATGTCGCCAGCCTTTACACCTGCCTTCGCGTTGGCATTGAGGAAGTGGTTCATGTTGATGGTCGGTTTTCCGGTTTCCTTGCCCACCCAGATAGAAGCGTCGGAACCAGTGATTTCGGTCACTTCGAGGGTCACTTCCTTCGTGGTGTAGTTGTTACCGGAAATTTGGAGACCGCCATCGGCCTTGGCCAGAGCGAGGATATCGCCGGTGAGCACAAACACAGCCTCTTCCTTGTCGCCGTTGCCCACGGGCACACCAGCCTCGAGGTCAGTCCATCCTGCGCTCTTGAGGGCCACCTGAGCACCCCATTCGCCACCGCTGGTATTGACGCTGGCCAGTTTCACATGCACCTTGTCGCCCACCTTGGCACTTCCCAGTTTCTCGGGAGCCACGAGGATAGCATTGCTACCCCAATCGGCAGCCACAGGTTCCTCGCTTGACCAAAGGACATTCTCAGTCACAGGAGCCACATATTCAACCAACCAACGCGGGTCGCCAGTCTGATACTGAGCCTGGTCGGTACTTGCGCCGATGTGGAAGTCAGCATTTGCTGCGTCAGCAAATTCGGGATCGGTGGTCAGGATATTACCGCTATTGTCGTAGTTGGCCTCGCTTGCAGAGAGGTCTTCACCATCCTTGAAATAGGTGTTGTATGCGAATGTCTTCGGAGCATTGCTACCGAAACGTCCACCTGCCAAACGGCGGATGACATCGCCGGCGCAGTCAACCCAGATATTCTTCTGTATGTCGAACTTCACATAATTCTGTCCACCGACAGCACTGTAGTTAGCCCACTGACCATCAGCAGCAATGACCTTGTAGAACGTATTGCTCTGGTAGTTCATCGTCATAAATTCTGTAGTATTGTCAAAGCCGTAGCGGTCAAGACGGGCACTGTTGTTGTAACGAATGAAATACTTGGCGACAGCATTTCCATAGACGGTAGAGTTCTTGATGTTCACATCCTTCACGCCGCCGGCCTGGAATGCGATAAGAGCATCATTGCTCACACTCTCCGTGGCAAGGCCGATTACGGCATTCTCAATGGTCAGGTCAACCACACAGTACTTCGTGTTGTTGTCGTAAATGATATTGTGCTTGACACCAGTGATGGTCACGTTGGCTATCTTCATGCTCTCCACACGGAAGTAGTCGTTGACAGCTTCTACAGCAGGAGTCGTGCTCAACTGGAACAGAGCAGCATCAACAGCCGAAGCGTCGATAGTTGCGTTGTTGCCGTTGATGGTCAGGCAAGCAGGAGCCACGATAGGAGCAGACACCGTGTAAGCAGCTCCCTCGGTCAGGTTGATGGTGATATTACCCACCTTCTTCACGCCTTCCTCGGCAGCAGCGAGAGCAGCGTAGATGTCACCTTCAGCAGGTGAGATGGTGATGTCGGTGGGAGGAGCAAGACTTTCGTCATACTCAACCAACCATCGAGGATCACCGGTCTGATATTTAGCCTGGTCAGAACCTGCAAAGATGTGGAAATCAGCATTGGCAGCGTCAGCGAACTTAGGATCCGTGGTCAAAATATTGCCGCTATTGTCGTAGTTGGCCTCGCTTGCAGAGAGGTCTTCACCATCCTTGAAATAGGTGTTGTATGCGAATGTCTTCGGAGCATTGCTACCGAAACGTCCACCTGCCAAACGGCGGATGACATCGCCGGCGCAGTCAACCCAGATATTCTTCTGTATGTCGAACTTCACATAATTCTGTCCACCGACAGCACTGTAGTTAGCCCACTGACCATCAGCAGCAATGACCTTGTAGAACGTATTGCTCTGGTAGTTCATCGTCATAAATTCTGTAGTATTGTCAAAGCCGTAGCGGTCAAGACGGGCACTGTTGTTGTAACGAATGAAATACTTGGCGACAGCATTTCCATAGACGGTAGAGTTCTTGATGTTCACATCCTTCACGCCGCCGGCCTGGAATGCGATAAGAGCATCATTGCTCACACTCTCCGTGGCAAGGCCGATTACGGCATTCTCAATGGTCAGGTCAACCACACAGTACTTCGTGTTGTTGTCGTAAATGATATTGTGCTTGACACCAGTGATGGTCACGTTGGCTATCTTCATGTTATCCACACGGAAGTAGTCATTGACAGCTTCTACAGCAGGAGTCGTGCTCAATTGGAACAGAGCAGCATCAACAGCCGAAGCATCGATGGTGGCGCCGTTGCCGTTGATGACAAGGCTTGCAGGAGCCACAACAGGAGCAGACATCGTGTAGTTAGCACCCTCGGTCAGGTTGATGGTGATGTTGCGCACCAGTTTGCCAGCCGAAGCCTCTTCGAGAGCGGCAGAGATGTCGCCAGAAGCGGGAGAGATCTCGATATCCTCGGGCTCTGCAGCAGCACTAGGAGTGAAGAGCAGGCCAACGATGGTCAGCTTCGAACCCGTGCAGAACACATAGTAAGTGTGGTTGGCCTGAACGTCGAACTCAGCGGTGCCGGTGATTTTTGTCACCACTTTCACGCCGCCTTTGCCACCGTCGATCAGTGCGTTGCTGCCGTCGGCTGGAGCTGCATCGGCATATGCCAATTCAGTGCCGTCTTCTTGACAGACCTTGAAAGCATCGTGCTGGAACACTGCATTGTCGTTCACCACATTGAGGGTTTTGGCTCCTGTGGGATTGCCGTCAGCATCCAACACATCAGTCTCCACGGCATCCGTAGCGTCGATGATGAAGAACTCCTTGTCGGTATTCAACACCATACCCAGGAGCACGGTGCCATTCACAGCAGGAGTAATCATGTAGTAAGTACCACTCTGAGGCAGTTTACCCTCCTGACCCGGTGTACCATTAAAGCCGCCACCTTTGTTATCGAGGTCGTCTTTCGGGTTTTTGTTACCGACGAGGTAGATGAGACGACTCTTCTCTTCCTCAACGCCCGTATCAGCATTTGTTTCCAATACAGTCTGAGCGAAAGGTGCCATATAGTCACCCTTGAAGCTCTTGGCCTCGTTCTTTTTCCACTGTGTGTCCTTACCGAGCACGAGTTTCACATTCTCGGTAGTGAACTCCTGAAAGTCGGTGTAGGTAACACCGTTTTCAAACACGATTTTTTCGGGTTCACCGTCGGCAGGCGCTTTGAACACTTTTTGAGCGGCAAATGCGCATACTGCGATGAAAGCCAACGCAAATAGAGATAATTTTTGTTTCATAAAGTAAAAATTAGTTAATAAATATAGAATGAATTCGTAGTTCGTTGTTTTCGGTGCAAAAATAGTGAGTTTTTTTTACATGAGCAAATTAAATTCACATTTTATTGACGGAAAAAGAAGAAAAATGTAATTATTATTTTTAAGAATATTACAAAAGTGATGAAAATGCGTCAATAGGATATAAACGCGTTTACTTTATGAAAATAAAAATGATGGTGGCAGCCGTGCTGTCATTCTTTTTTGCCATATCATCCTATGGCAAGGATATTTATGTATCCACCTCATTCCACGAACCGGCCACCGAGGGCCTGCGCTTCATCTACAGTTACGACGGTGTGCGCTGGGACAGCATTGCCGGCGTGTTTCTCACCCCCGGCGTGGGCAAGCAACGAGTGATGCGCGACCCGTCGATCGTGCGCGGTCCCGATGGCACTTTCCACCTAGTATGGACCAGTTCGTGGCGGGGCGACCGCGGTTTCGGCTACGCCTCGTCTAAAGACCTGATACACTGGACGGAAGAGCGATTCATTGAAGTAATGCCTGACACCACGACGGTGAACGTATGGGCCCCGGAGCTGTTCTACGACGACGAGCGCGGACAGTACATGATCATCTGGGCCTCGTGCGTGCCGGGGAAGTTTCCCGACTACCAGGAGGAGCACCTGAACAACCACCGCTTATATTACACCACGACCAAGGACTTCCAGCGGTTCAGCGAGACGAAGCTCTTTTACGACCCCGGATTCAGCGCCATCGACGCCACATTGGTCAAGCTCCCACCCCTCAGTCCATCGGACAGCTCCCCTCGGGCAGGGGAGCAATATCGGTACGTGATGGTGGTGAAAGACAACTCGCGGCCCATGCGCAACATCAAGGTGGCCTTTGCGCAGTCGCCATACGGCCCGTGGAGCGAAGCCTCGGAGCCTTTCACCGAGCAGTTTACCGAGGGTCCGAGCACCGCACATGTAGGCGACTGGTGGTACATCTACTACGACTCGTACCGTCACGGCATCTACGGAGCACACCGTACGAAAGACTTCATCCACTTCCAGGACCAGACCGGAGCGGTCAACTTCCCCGTAGGCCACAAACATGGTACTGTGTTCATGGCCGATGAGGAGATTGTGCAGGGACTGATCAAATACAACCGCGACGTGGTGCACTACAGCGGACAGACCGTGGCACGCCCCGAGCGCCATGACGGCGGACTGAAGCCCGTGGTGGGCGTGCATACCATCCAGACCATGCGCGGCGAGAGGCCCTGGACCTATAACCACCAGCCGATGATCGCCTACTGGAACGGACGGTTCTACATGCACTACCTGACCGACCCGCGCCATGAGCACGAGGCACCCGGCAAGACCATGCTGCAAACCTCTGACGACGGTTATATGTGGTCGGCACCCGTGGAACTATTTCCCGAATATCCCGTGCCTGAAGGGTTCAGCAAGGCCGGCAGCAGTCTGCCCGCCGCCCACAACCTGAAGGCCGTAATGCACCAGCGTGTGGGGTGGTACGTGGCACCCAACGGCAAACTGATAGCCACGGGCAACTACGGCATCTGCCTGACGATGAAAGACGACCCCAACGACGGCAACGGCATCGGGCGTGTGGTGCGCGAGGTGAAGAAGGACGGCACTTTCGGTCCCATCTACTTCATCTATTATAATCACGACTTCAACGAGAAGAACACCCAATATCCTTATTATAAGCGGTCGAAAGACAAAGCATTCGTCAAGGCCGTCGATGCACTGCTCGCCGACCCCATGCAGCGCATGCAGTGGGTGGAAGAGGCCGACCGCAACGACCCGCTCATCCCCCTGGACAAGCCCTACAAGGCCTTCAGCGGCTATACCCTGCCCGACGGACGCAAGGTGGCACTGTGGAAGCACGCCGTGACCAGCCTCTCTGCAGACGGCGGCCACACGTGGCGGCAGATATGGATGGCGGGCGGCAAGCGCGGTTGCGACCGTGCGCCGGGGTTCGTCAACTCCAACGCCAAGATCTGGGGGCAGCGACTCAGCGACGGCACCTACGCCACCGTCTATAACCCCTCGGAATACCGCTGGCCGCTGGCCCTCTCGCTCAGCAGCGACGGACTGGACTACACCACCCTGTCGCTGGTGAACGGCGAGGTGACACCGCTGCGCCACGGCGGACAGTACAAGAGCTACGGTCCACAATACACCCGCGGCATACAGGAGGGCAACGGCATACCCAAGGATAGCGACCTGTGGGTGGCCTACTCCAACAACAAAGAAGACATGTGGGTGAGCCGCGTCCCCGTGCCCGTGCGCCTGAATGCCTCGACACATGCCGACGGCACATTCGGCGGAAAGACACGCCTGCAGGAACTGACCGACTGGAACCTCTACGTGCCCACGCTCTGTCCGATCGTGCTCAAGGGCGACGCCTTATCGCTCAGCGACAGCGACCCCTACGATTATGCCAAGGCCGAACGCATGATACCCGCCACCAAAGAACTGGAAGTGGAGTTCACCATCCGCTTCGACCAGAACGACAAGGGCGAACTCGATATCGAGTTCGTCGACGACCACGGCACGGTGTGCGCCCGCATCGTGGCCGACAGCACAGGCACAGCGCGCGTGAAGGGCGGCGCCCGCTACGGCACCCTGATCAGAAACTACGAGGTGGGCGTGGACTATCACGTGAGGGCTGTGCTCTCCACCTCGCTGCACCGCGGCATCTACTACGTGAACGGCAAGAAAGCATGCGAACGGCAGTTTGACACGCCCGTAGAACACATCTCGCGCATCGTGTTCCGCACCGGAGCACTGTTCGATGAGCCCGACATCAACACCCCCGCCGACCAAGACTTCGACATGCCCCGGGCCGATGAGCGCGACCCGAAAGCCGGGTTCAGCATATCGCAAGTGAAGACATCGGCTACTGACGGCAGCGCAACCGCCGTCTTACAATACAACGACTACGCCCATTATGCCGACCGTTTCAACACGATGGAAGACGAGAACATCGTGACCACCATCCCCAACAGCAAGTCGTCGGAGTGGATGCGACGAAACATCCCCCTGTTCGACTGTCCCGACAAGGACTTCGAAGAGATGTACTACTACCGCTGGTGGACACTGCGCAAACACATCAAGCGCACCCCGGCGGGCTATGGCATGACCGAATTTTTGGTGCAACGGTCGTACGCCGACCGCTACAACCTCATCGCCTGCGCCATCGGCCACCATGTGATGGAGAGCCGCTGGCTGCGCGACACCACCTACCTGCACCAGATACTGCGCACATGGTATTACGGCAACGACGGACAACCCATGACGAAGATGAACAAGTTCAGCTCATGGAACCCCGCCGCCATCCTCGAGGCGTGGAAGGTGCAGGGCCATACCGACTACCTGCTGGCCCTGAAGCCCCGGCTGGAAGAGGAATATACCCGTTGGGAGCAGACCAACCGACTGTCCAGCGGCCTGTATTGGCAGGGCGACGTGCAAGACGGCATGGAGGAGAGCATCAGCGGCGGCAGGAAGAAACAGTATGCACGGCCCACCATCAACAGTTACATGTATGGCAACGCCAAGGCACTGGCCTATCTCAACCGGATGACTGGCGAGACCGACAAGGCACGACTCTACGAGCAGAAAGCCGACACGCTACGGAGGCTGGTACTGAGCAAGTTGTGGAACAGCGACCATCAGTTCTTCGAGACCCTCCGCGGCGACTCTACGGCTGCAGTACGCGAAGCCATCGGATACATTCCGTGGTACTTCGGACTGACCGAAGGCGACAGGAAATACGACGTGGCATGGGAGCAGTTGACCGACGAGAAAGGATTCTGCGCCCCCTACGGCCTGACCACCGCCGAGCGTAGGCACCCGCAGTTCCGCTCGCACGGCACTGGTAAATGCGAGTGGGACGGCGCCGTATGGCCTTTCGCCACGGCTCAGACACTGACAGGATTGATTAAGTGGAGGAACAGCCTCACCCCCGGCCCCTCTCCAAAAAGCCTCACCCCCGGCCCCTCTCCAAGGGGAGAGGGGAGTAGATACTCTGGAAATGGGGTTTCTAATGAAAACGAAAATGATGACGCTGAACGGTGGAAGACGGTGTTTTTCGGCGAGATGAAGAAATATGTGGAGTCGCAGCATCACCGCGGCAGACCCTATATAGGAGAGTATCTGGACGAGACCAACGGAGCATGGCTGATGGGCGACCGCGAGCGCAGCCGCTACTATAATCACAGCACCTTCAACGACCTGGTCATCACCGGCATCGTAGGCCTGCAACCACAGGCCGACGGCAGCATCGTAGTGAACCCGTTGCTGCCGAAAGACACGTGGGACTACTTCTGCCTTGACGGCATCAGCTATCACGGACACATCCTCACCATCATCTACGACAAAGACGGACAGCGCTACCACCAAGGGAAAGGACTGACCGTGCTGGTGGATGGGGCCCCCTCCCAGACCCTCCCCGAGGGGAGGGAATAGTTACCCTCAGAATGTCATGTCAATCAATTCAAATCGCATTATGTTGAAAAAAACACTTTATATTTTAGGCCTGTCATTATGGAGCATGGGCGGAATGGCTCAGACGTATGAGACACAGTTTACGCGGTCGCTACACGATGTGATGGCCGACGTGCAGACACGGTTTGGCATCCGTCTGAAATACGATATGGACACGACCGGACTGCGGGTGCCCTACGCCGACTTCCGCATACGCCCCTATTCACTGGAAGAGACACTGACCAACATCCTCGCACCGTTCGACTTCAAGCCCGTCTATCAGCAGGGCAACCTGTGGAAGGTGAAACGATATGAATATCCGCGCCGACAGCCCGCCGACGGCGAGAAGCTCATCACCTATCTGTCATCACTCTATAGCGACCGCGCTTCATGGCAGTCACGGCGCGACAGCCTGCGCCGCGAAGTGGCCGAGCGACTCGGCATCAATGCCTTGCGCAATATGGAGACGACGACAAAGAACGAGTTCGGCCCTGTGCGCCGCCATGACGGCTACACGGTGCAGAACTTCCGTCTCTCGACCGTCAACGGCCATACTGTGTGCGGCAGCATCTATTCGCCCGCCCCGCTGACGTGGAAAAAGAGCAAGACAGACAAAGAGATGAAGCGCAAGAGCGGCAAATACCCCCTGATACTCTGTCCCAACGGACATTTCAACGGCGGACGGTATAATGCCGACCTGCAGAAACGCTACGGCACACTGGCCCGCATGGGAGCCGTATGCGTAAGTTACGACTTGTGGGGCTGGGGACAGTCGGCCGACGAGGTAGGCGCCGAGGCGCACCACACGAGCGAAGCCCATGTGATGCAGATATACAACGGTCTGCGTATCCTCGACCTGATGCTCACCCATCAAGACATCGACCCGCAGCGCGTGGGTGTGAATGGCGGTTCGGGCGGTGGCACCCAGACGGTGCTGCTCTCCGTGCTCGACGACCGTTTCACGGTGTCGTGCCCCGTGGTGAGCATGTCGTCATGGTTCGACGGCGGTTGCCCGTGCGAGAGCGGCATGCCCATCCAACTATCTGGCGGCGGCACTTGCAATGCTGAACTGGCAGCCACCTTCGCCCCCAAGCCCATGTTGGTGGTGAGCGACGGCGGCGACTGGACCTCTACCACCCCCACGTTGGAGTACCCCTACCTGCAGCGGATCTACGGATTCTACGGAGCCAAAGAACAGGTGGGCAACGTGCACCTGCCCAATGAGCGTCACGACTTCGGACCTAACAAGCGGCAGGCCGTATATCAATTCTTCATCCAGCAGTTCGGCCTCGACAGCAAGATGCTTGATGAGAGCAAGGTGACCATCGAGAAAGAGGAGGAGATGAAAGCCCCCTCCCAGGCCCTCCCCGAGGGGAGGGAGTAATTACTTATCCTACCAAGATTTCGGCTACGACCAAGGACACGGCTTCTTCTAAGATTACAAGGAAAAACTCAATTATATAGTTATAAGCGATATGAGAACAATACAAAGAATCGTGGCAGGATGGGTTCTGCTGATGACCACCACGAACATCATGGCATCGGGTAAGCATATCCTGTGGTACGACCGCCCCGCAGCCAACTGGAACGAGGCACTGCCCATCGGCAACGGCCGTCTGGGCGCCATGGTGTTCGGCAATGTAAGCGCAGACCGCTTGCAGTTGAACGAAGAGACCATCTGGGCCGGACAGCCCAATAACAACGCCAACCCCGAGGCCTTGGAGTATCTGCCCAAGGTGCGCCAACTGGTGTGGGAAGGGCGATATAAGGAGGCTCAGGACATGGCCACTGCCCATGTGCAGAGCAAGACCAACCACGGCATGCCCTACCAGCCGTTCGGCGACCTGTATATCCATACACCCGGCCAGGGTGCCTACACCGACTACTACCGCGAGCTGTCGCTTGACTCCGCCCGTGCCATCACACGCTATACGGCGGGCGGCGTCACCTATCAGCGCGAATACATCGCATCGCTGAGCAGCAACGTCATCGCCGTGCGCCTGACGGCCAGCGAGCGCGGCAAGGTCACCTTCACCGCCATGCTGACCTCGCCCCATGCCGATGTGACGATAGCCAGCAAGGGCAACGACGAGATCATGCTGAGCGGCACCACGTCGAACCACGAGGGACTGAAAGGCAAGGTCAACTTCACCGGCCGTGTGGCCCTGCGCACCGTGGGCGGCACATCGGAGAGCCGTGACGGCATCCTCAGCGTGACAGGCGCCGACGAAGCCATCCTCTACGTCTCCATCGCCACCAACTTCAAACACTACGATGACATCAGCGGCGACGACGCAGCCAAGTCGGAGCAGCTGCTGCGCAGTGCCCTCACCACAGACTATGGCACGATGAGGCAGCAACACTTGGCGGCCTACCGACGCTATTACGACCGCGTGGCGCTGGACCTGGGTGCCGACCGCTATGCCCACCTGACCACCGACCGCCGTGTGGAACAGTTCAAGGAGCACGACGACGCCCATCTGGTAGAGACCTACTTCCAGTTCGGCCGCTACCTGCTCATCTGCACCTCGCAACCGGGATGCCAGCCCCCTACCCTGCAAGGCATCTGGAACGACAAGATGTTTCCCAACTGGGACTCGAAATACACCACCAACATCAACCTGGAGATGAACTACTGGCCGGCCGAGGTGACCAATCTGTCGGAGTTGACCGCACCCCTCTTCTCACTCATCGACGACATCAGCCACACCGGCCATGAGAGCGCCCGCATCATGTACGGCGCCGACGGATGGGTGCTGCACCACAACACCGACATCTGGCGTGTGACGGGAGCCATCGACAAAGCACCCTCGGGCCTGTGGCCCACCGGCGGTGCCTGGATGAGCCAGCACCTGTGGGAGCACTGGCTCTACACCCAGGACAAGGCTTTCCTGCGTCAGGTATATCCTACGATGGAGAATGCCGCCCGCTTTCTGAACCAGATCATGGTGCGCCATCCTGAGAAGGGCTACTGGGTCATCTGCCCTAGTCTGTCGCCCGAGAACCAGCACCCACACAAATCGACCACCGCCGCCGGTGTGACGATGGACAACGAGTTGGTGCGCGACCTGTTCAGCCATGTGCTCGAGGCACAGACCATCCTGGGAATCGATGCAGGGAAAGGCACCTCGCTGGCCGACTCGCTCCGCGACAAACTGGCTGGTCTGCCCCCCTTGCAGATAGGACGCTACGGGCAGTTGCAGGAGTGGCTTGACGACTGGGACAACCCTGACGACACCCACCGCCACGTGTCGCACCTGTATGCCCTCTATCCCAGCAACCAGATATCGCCCCTTCATACGCCCGAGTTGGCCGAGGCCGCCAAGACCGTGCTCATCCACCGCGGCGACCCCTCGACGGGTTGGAGTATGGGATGGAAGGTGTGTTTGTGGGCACGTCTGCTTGACGGCGACCATGCCCTCAAACTCATCGGCGACCAACTGACCTTGGTACGCACGGAAAAGAAGAAAGGCGGCACCTACAGCAACCTGTTCGACGCCCACCCGCCCTTCCAGATTGACGGCAACTTCGGCTGCTCCGCCGGCATTGCCGAGATGCTGTTACAGAGTCACGACGGCGCCATCCATCTGTTGCCCGCCCTTCCCCACGCTTGGACGGAAGGTTCTGTGCAGGGTTTGAAGGCCCGCGGCAATGTAGAGGTAGCCCTATCGTGGAAAGACAACCAACTGACCGAGGCCACCCTGACCAGCCACCATGGAGGAGCCGTCAAGATCCGTTCATCCGTCGCGCTCAAGGGAGCGAAGATGAAGATGAAGAAAGAAGATGGCTACTACGTCTATACCCTACAGACAAAAGCCGGAACGACCTATAGGCTGAAGAGGTGAGAAGGGGCTAGAGGTGAGAGGTAAGAGGTGAGAGGTGAGAGGTTACTTTGCTTACACCAAAAAACGACGACAGCAGCTATAGTCGAAAGTGACTATAGCTGCTGTCGTTATAACGGATAGATTTTTCCCTTACAACTTGATGTTGCTTCCCCCTTGGTTTTGGGGTGTAGGACGGTTGCCGGCAGAAGGCCGTTTCTCGATTTTCACCTGCTGCGAGGGGTTCTTCGCCTTGGGCGAGGGTTTCTGATAGGTCACCTCGAAGGGATAGACCTTGGGCGGACAACCCTGCTCCATAATCTGCACGTTGACCGTATTCAGGCCCGGTTTGAGCGAGAGCAACTTGCAGCGCCACCGCGTCTCCGACACTTTGGTCAAGTCGTATTTCAGCCCTTTGGCATCAACCGACACGCTGAAGGGATAATCCATTTCTCCGGGAATCGGATCTTTATCAATATTGATGACAAAGGTATAAGTGCCGCCGCTGAGTTTGGCGTCCGCCTCGGCGATGTCCACCGTATAATATCGCACGTGCCATGCCTTGACCGGCATGTCGATGACACGCGACAGGATGCCGTCGTACTGTACCGTGACCGGATAGGTGACCGTTGTCACCTCGTCGGCCAGCGCCGCCGGGATATTGAGTCGGCAGTCGTACTCCACATAATTGCCGCTCTCGGAGTCATTGCCGTCCCACGACCGTTTGTCGATGAGGCATCCTCCCTCTTTGTCGGCCTGCAGTGTCGTATGCATCGACGAGATATAGGGTGGCAGGTCCACCCGAATATTCGTGTCGAAGACATGATGACGGAATCCCACCTCCATGCCTTTATTGACAGAGAGTCTGAAATGCCGTTTCTCATCCACCTTGATGAGTCCCCACTTGCCGTCTTTCATCACCACCGCCTTGTCGTCGGCCACGGGACGCACCGACTCAAACTGCGGCGGCAACAGTTCCTCGCCATTGAGTGCCAGTCCGATGAGGCTGGTACCTGTGGTAGTGAGCGCATAATCGGTCTCTGCGCCTACCGTCTTCTTCTCTGCCTGTTTATACTCCGTGCGCTGTCCGCCTCTGACAATCGCCGTGGGCTGATGCGAGAGGTTAAGTTCCACCACCACCTCGTCGGCTTTCGCATGCAGAGCATACGTATAGCTGTTGGCCTCGCGCAGGAAATCGCCTACTCTCCCATCGACGGTGGCCTGCCGGCTGTCAGCCTCATCCACGCAGAGGGGGCGCAATGCTTTCCTCTTCGCCTCGAAAAGAAACAGTTTTCCTTTCGCTACAACCACCCCCAGTCCTTCGTCATTGACCGAAGAGAGATAGTCGATGTCGCCGCCGTCGAAGGTCTTACCCCCGTAAGCGAGAGTCACGGGAGAGCCGTCGGCGGCGATATAGGCATAATGCGCTCCTTTCTTCTTGGTGCCGTCTTCATATTCACGGCATGCGGCAAACCCGTTTTTAAAGGGGAACGCCGATTCGCAGCGGTTGTAGAGCAGCGAACCTTTGCCGTTGATATAGCGATAAACACCATCTTGCTCCACGAGCAGATGCCCACTGGAGAAATACGGCGCGCTATTGGCCACATTGCCATACTCGATGGCAATGAATTTTCCTTCTTGGGTATAGAAGCCCTTCAACAGATTGGTTCTGGGCATGACCGCCACCGCCTTGCCCTCTCTGAAGGGATAGACCTGCATGGTGGTTTTGGCGAGCAGCCTGCCCTCATCATTCCAGAGGAACGTGCTGTCTTTCTTTGTAGAGATAACCAAAGCGCCACTCTCGTCGGTTTTCACCTGGTCGTATTTAGGCTGTACCGCCCAATAGGCGATTTGTGCCTGTGCCGCCACCGCCGACAGTAAGAAGGCACTGATGAAAAAATATTTCATAGGTATATGTTATTTATTTCGCTTCAGACAGAGCCACCGCCACCATCTGTTGCATCTCCTTGTCATCGAGTTGGATGGCCCATTCCTGACACAGCAGATAGTATTTTCGTGCCATCGGCACATTGCGGGTATAGTAAAGATAATAGACACCGAGCCTGTAGGCCGCATTCATCTTCGTCTCGATATACTCATTATCAGGCGACTCGACGATACGTCGGAAGAGCATCATCGCCTTATTGTTATACTGGTCGTCTTGCGGCAGGTAGGGAGCCATGTTGGCCATCGCCCGCCGATCGACATTCGTGTTGCCCACCTTGATGCCAAGCAGTTGCTTGCGATAGAGCGACATCGTATCGGAATAGCAGCCATAGGTGAACGCCAGTTCGTAGAGAGCCGGCACATAGGTTGAGTCCTCGATTTGCGCCAGCCGATACAGTCCGGCCTTCACGCTGTCGGGCACTTGCGACTGGAGCAGCGCCATCGCCTCGTCATAGACCGTCTTGGCACTTTTCGTGGGTTTGGGCAGAGCCGCCTCACTCTTCTCTTTCATGCCAGACAGTTGCATGAAGATGACCACTCCCAAGGCGATGAGCACGACAGGCAACAGCACCCACTTGAGCACTTTCATAGCCTTGGAGGGCACTTTCTTCGCCTTGCCGTACGCTGCCAGTTGCTGTGCCGTAGGTCGTTTGCGCGGGTCTCTGCTGAGGCAGTCCTCCACTACCTTTTTGATGTCGGCCGACAACCCCGGAGGATAAGCCAGCCGGAGCGCGTCGGATGTTTGGTTGACGCCACCCGTCTCACCAAAGGGCACCTGTCCGGTGATGATCTCATAGAGCGTGGCACCCACCGCCCATATATCGCTCTCGGCCATGGGCTGATAACCGGCGGCGAAGCGTTCAGGAGCCATATATGCCAATGTTCCCGACGACTCCTCTTCGCCATATCCATGGCGGAAGCCTCCGAACTTGGCACTGATGCCGAAGTCGGTGATGGTATAGTTGCCATTGTCATCAATCAGCACATTGGCTGGTTTGATGTCTTGGTGGATGATGGGCGGTGTGAGTTCATGGAGATAAGCCAGCCCGGAAGCCACATGTTCGATATACCTCCACAGTTCATCATTGCTCACCCCCTGCCCTATCAATGCCGCCGACGAGCCATGGCTGCAAAAAGGCATGACGAGGTAGGGCATCTCATGGAAGATGGAGAAATTGATGGGTTGCAGCAGATGAGTATGGTGGCAGTTGAATACGATTTTATATTCGTCGCGGAACCGCTGTTCGCCCTCAATGTCGAGCGCGTTCTTCGGCCGGTAGACCTTGATGGCCACCTTGAGGCCAGTCTCTGTTTTGGGAACCTCCATCCGCGCGTCATCGTCGTCGCCCATATCGGGCATGTCGATGGTGTTGGTATCTACAGCGAGCCACACGTCGGCCGTACCTCCGTCGGTGCTGAGCGGCCGCAGCAGTTGGTAGCGTTGGTCGAACAGTTGTCCTGTCTTTGCGAATTCTTCAATATTAAGCATTTGCGATGTAGTTTTGTTACTTATTACTTCAGCAGTATTTTCTCGCCTACTTTCACACGTGAGTATTGGTCTTTTTTGTTGAGCTTGGCCAGTTTGGCGAGTTTGACACCGAACTGCTGCGAGATGCTATAGAGCGTGTCGCCCTCTTTGACGCGGTAGAACTCGAGTGCGCCCGAATACTTGTTTTTCTTCTTTTCGAGATAGACCACGTCACCCGCCTTGAAGTCGTCTGCCTGGTTGGTCTCGTTGAATTCCAGCAGTTCGGTGGTATGCACCCCGTACTTCTTAGCGATATCCGCAAGTGTCTCACCGGGATAGAGGATGGTACATCTCACGTCATTGACCGACACCTTGTACTTCTGCACCACCTCTTCTACCATCACCTGCTCTGAAGAGGCCTCGTTGTCGTCCATCACCACGTTTTTCTCATCCTCGAAGATAGGCACCTGTCGCACCACTTTCTTCACGACCACCTTGCGGTTGGCGCCGCCCCTGAGTTTTTTGCCGCCGGTGAGGCTGTATAGCTGATAGGCATCGATAAATCCGATAAGCGACTCCGCATAGTTGGGAGCCGTGGCATATCCGCATCGTTTGAGCCCATACGCCCAGTTGCGATAGTCATAGACACTGTATTGGAAGAGCGGCTTATATACTTTATTGGTGAGCAGCAGCCGGGCATGGTCTTCGTAAGAAGCCTCAGCCGAGGAATACATCCTGAAGCTGCTCAGTCCCGGTTCATCATCCTTGGCTTTATATACTCCGCCTTTCCATCCCCTTCCGCATTTGATGCCGAAGTGGTTGTTGGCCTTGCGAGTGAGTCCGCTCAATCCAGCCCCCGACTCCAAGATGCCCTGTGCCATGGTGATGGCGGCGGGGATGCCGTATTTATTTTGATGATCGACCGCGATATGCTGATACTGTGCGATATAGGCTCTGATTTGCGCAGCCGACTGCGCATGAGCGACCGAGGCTGCGATGAGCCCGATAAAAACGAAAAGGAAACGCATGAAGGTTGAGGGTTGAGGTTGTGGGTTGAGGTTGTGGGTGATTACACATCCAGATTTTTGAGGGAGACGATGACGGGCATGGAGAGGCATGAGAGATAAAGGATTTTTTGCCGGAGTTTCTCGTCGAGCGTCATCTTCACTGCACGCTCGTAGTTGGCATAGTCTCTGAATTCGATGTCGATATAGAGTCCTCTTTTCAGGCCTTTCTCACCCTGAGTGCCTTCGATGTTCATTTTGATGGAGATACGTTGGAATTCTTTCTTTCCAAACGCTAGCATCACCTCTTTTCTAAGGAAAGCGTCGATGTCCATCTTCGTGTAAAGGCGGTCGGCCGTGAGCGAATAATACCTGAGCAATTCATAACGGCTGTCGGCAGAGGCTTTGTCGGTGCCGCACATCGCCTGTACGACCACCTTCGCCTCGCGGGCGAGTGCCGGCAATTTCTTGTTCTCCATGATGTCGCCCGCGGCAGGCGTGTTACCCGCCTCACCCTGAGTGGTGATATAAGACACCTTGACAGCCGAAGCCGTCGTGTCAAGACTCTTCATGGCATACGTGCCACTATCGTATTTGAATTTATTTCCCTCGCCCTTATTGTCTTCGATCACACTCTTGCCCAGGTCGTTGATGGTCTGCCGCAGTCGTTTCAGCAGTTCACCGTCTTTGATTTTATTATATTCAACAAAGGCATAGTAGTCGTCGATGAATTGATTGTACAGGTATCTGACATCGCGGTAGAGTTCGCCATCATGATAGCAGGCGGCATCAAAATCTCTGATGATGACCTCTTTGTCGCGTTTCTCATATCCCTGTTTCTGTCCGGCCGCCGTCGTCTCGAGCACCCCGAGGAAGAAAGCATCCTCTTGTTTTTGCAGTTTGGCAATGGGAGCCGCCTGTGTGAGCGTGAGCGAGCACACATCCACATTGACCACGGGTATGACATTGGGGGTGACGGAGATATGGTCAGGCACTGTATATCCTTTCGGGAAATCCACCTTCAACCATAGCGTATCCGTTTGGAGTGCCGCCAACGCCTCGTCTTCGAGCCATTGTTGAAACTCTTTGGGGTACGTTCTGCGTTTGAACACATCACGGTCATTGCACGTGTCGGTAATGAAGATGAGCGACTGCTGGTCGAGACGCATGAGCTGGTCTTTCCACGCCTCGTAGAACGCGAAGGTCTGCGTGGAAGCCTGCTGCGCATCAAAAGGCTCTAACATCTCGATATTCTCCATCTGCGCCATCGTCGCGAAATTGAGCTCCACGTGTTCGGAGCCAACCGATATACATTCAGGCGCGATGCCGTCGGTGCCGGAGAAGAGCAGCGACACCCCTTGCAGGCTCTCCACGTCGGCCAGTGTCTGAATGCCTACATACACCGTATTGGGAGCATCCATGGCGACGGGTATCTGCTGGTTGTCGAACTTGAGCAGATGGTGGGTGACGACAAACGTTCTGACACAGGGCATCACGCAGGCGGCAAACAGCGGAATGTAGTTCAGCGGCTGTTTGGTCAGTTTGTTTTTTGGATTGAACACGGCATTGGCCGTCACCTTGGCAAACGCCTTATCTTCCTTGCGCTTCGTCTGCACCGCCAACAGCGTCATGGCAGGCGTGGCCTCAATCTGTCTGTAGGGCACGAAATGCGAGCAGAACCTGTCGGCAATCCTCTGGTCGAGTCTGTTGAGTTGGTCGATGATTTTCTGTGTCTCACCCTCCATGGCCACGAGCATGAGTCTCGCTACGGGATCCATGCTCATCATGTCCACCTCTTCGGGTGCAATGTTTTGGAGGCGTTTGACGGTCTCCTCTACTCTTTTTTGTAACTCAAAATCCATGAAGCTATAGGTTGCGGTTTAAATGACCAACGACTTTTTGAGGGTTGGTTCGATGAGGAAGTTCACTTTTTTCTCATAGTGGGCCGTTGTGCCCGCTCCGTCGTCCATTCTCCCTTCCACACGGATACTGACGACATACTTCGACTTGAGTTTGAGATGGCTCAGTCTGTCGCTGTCTGTTGCCTCCAGTTTCATATCGACGACCACATTTTTGAGTTGCGGCGCGTATGTGGCCAGACTTCTCCTGACACTTTCGTGACACTCCTCACGTGTGATTTCGTTGACCATATTTTTAGTGACCATAGTCATCTGGTCGTTGTTAAACGCCCGATACTGCACATTGGAATATTCATGGTTCCAGTATTCAAATCCGAAGTCGGGGTCGGCCGCGAAACTGCCCCGAGGCGTAAACACGATGAGTTCGATCAGATTGTCAAGCAATCTGACCCTGTCATTGATGTCGCGCACCAATGATGTCTGTCTGCCTTGTGACGTGAAATCCAGAGGAGTCGAGATATACTGCATGATACAAGGAGGAGTTGTGAATGGAAGTGATGATGAGGAGTGATGGAGGGGGGTTAAATCTCTGGTCCGCCGAATTTGGAGAAGTCTTTCCAAAGGGTGACTTGGAAGGAAGTGGTGGGACTGCTGATACCATCCTTCACCGCTTTGAGTTTGATATGAACGATACGTTCCGGTTCTGGCGACCGTTGTTTGTTATATCCCGTATTGAGAGCGAGGAAGGGGGCCCTCAGCAGATTGGCCGACGGTTCGGTGCCGTCGAGCGAGAAATAGACGGAGGCACCGGGTTCGGGGCATGTGATGGGCACACGTGCCACGCCCGAGCAGCCGATGCGCAAATATGCCTCTTCGATATATGGAGCCTGGATGGTGTCTGGTTCGGGCTCGGGTTCATCGGCTGGCGCCTCTTTCATCTTGTCCAGTTTCTCAGAGATGGAAGCGCATATCTGTATGCCCTCGCGAATGCGCGGATAGGCCTCCTTGTAATTATAGGGAGCCAGTGCGTATGCACGGAACTCATCGGCATCGGCCAAGTCGAGATAGTCGTCGAGTTCGCAGGCGCAATAGAATGCGCTCACACACTGCTGCACCTTTTTCAGCAGCGACATGGGTGAAGCCACATCCCTCTCTTTATCCGTCTCGATCAATATCTGTTGCAAGAGCGGCCAGAAGATTCTCATGGCCGTTTGTGCGTCGGTGTTAAGCAGTGCATGGGCCTTCGACTCCATCTCGCGAAGCAGTTGCAGGAAGCGCTGATAGGCCTCAACGTATTTCGGGTGTGCCGCTACCAAGATACATGGCGGCACGAAGTCCTCCTCGTCGATGTGCCATCCGTATTGGTTGACGACCCTTGCTATAGGCATGGCATCGTCGGGCACAGGGCTGTCGGGCGACAGCAGCGCGAAGGCATAAACGGGTTCGCCATATCCGTCGCCCGTCTCCCGCCACTCTCCGGGTTTCGGCTGGATGGTGAGCAGCAACTGCTCTCCCTCGCCTATTTCGGGGATAACGACCCGTGTATCAAACGTGTTAGCAAACCTTGTATCGTATGCGACATCAATGAGTTCACCGCCTTTCGTCACGGCCAAGCAGTTGAGTGCCTCGACGTGCAGGAACCCGCCTGCGGGGTTGACATTCAGCATGAAGGGTGTTGACGAGGGTATGAGTCCGAACTGCCGTGCAGAGGCGAGCATCAACACACGGCCCACCATTTGGTCGGTGCATCTGTCGGAAGCCGTCAGCACCTCATCTGTCAGTCGCATGCCTTTTTTCCAAAATATTCTTCTTGACATACTGATTGAAAAGTAAAAAAGTAAAAAAGTAAAAGAGTAAAAAAGGAGAACGGGGTGGAAAGAAATAATGAGAGGAGGAAAGATATAAATGAGTTTGGATGTATAATTGTTTTTTATAGATTCGCGTTATAGTTGAGATAGTTGAAGGCGAGGTCGTCGGAGAGGCGCAGCGGCACATCATCGTAAGTCACGTCGAACAGCAAGGTCTCTTCTACAGAGAGGAAATAGTCTTGTACGAACGAGCGCATCTCTTCCAGTTCATCAACCAAAGCCATCAAGTGCTCGTCGCACTGTCCTTCGGGCCAATAATGTATTTTATAGCATACAACCGTATCCTCATACTCATTGCCCAGGAACCCCTCGCCGAGCACCCCGCCCACACAGTCGTCGTATCGCGGTTGGGCATCCTGATCGTCCACCCGCTGCTCCACCACCTCGATATGGAGTCCTTCCTCGAACAGCACCTTTCTAAGCATGAGCGTAAGCAAGGTCTTGTTGCCCCTTATCGTCTTGCATGAAGGCAGGAAATGGATGAGTTGACTGATAAAACGGTTTTTACGTTGCTGCTCCGTCAGATGGTCAGCGAGCATATTCTCCAGCACCCTGTCGTACCGTGTCATTTCAGCGACTCGCTGATAGACATCGACCTTCAACGAGAGGATGCTCAAATCCACAGGCATGAAAAAGCGACGTGCCCGCTCCTTCTCCTTTTCCTGCTCTTCATACTCTTCGGCGAAACGCTCTTTCTGATGTTGCGCGGGCAGATTGCTGAATCTGTCCACCTGATGGAAGAGCACTTCGGGCAGAGCGGTATAGAGACTGTTGCGGCACAGTTGCAACAGCAGCGTGTCGTCTTTGCCGGGAACAGGCTCAACACCCAGGATGTCTTTGCAAGCATTACGCAGGTGCGGGCCCAGCACGTTGACCTTGCAGGTGCCTTCAGGCAGATAGGCCAGCAACGCCTCGGCACTGAGGTCTTCGGGGAGTTGTTTCATTGTGGGCGTATGGGAGTATGGGAGTTTAGAAGCGGTCGTCGGAGAGTTCGACATGGAAGAGCCCTTTGTCGGTAGAAACTTCGAGGACGTCGTAGGGCGGTATGCCTATCTCTTGCAGAGTGAGGTCTTGATAGGGGAACTCGGTGTCGATGTTCTCGTAGAACGACTTATGGAAGAGCGTCTTGTAACTGAGTTGCCGCAATTCCTTGTTGCCGTCGATATATGCATCGAGTTTCGACTCAGGCAGCATCACCTCGAACTCCCGCTCGGGTCTGTCGGCCACGATCTTGTCGATGAACTTGTTGTTGCGCATATTGATTTCGAGCGCCCCCACATCCAGGAGCCTCTTCAGCCGTGAGAGCGCCTCGGCGGTGGTCAACTTCGCCGAGAGGCCTGGTCCCTCGACCACATCGTCCCACTGTTCATGCGCCGGACAGTTTTTCTTCCACGACGCATAGCGGTAGATGTTCATGGCATTGACCATGCCCTCGTAGCGCAGCATTTTGCCCTGCAACGTCTGGAACGGCGATTCCTCGTCGGGCGAGAGATGAATGATTTTCATGGCCTCCTGCACCTGAATGGCACCCACGATAGACGCACTGATGGGTGTGGTGGCCACGCGCCCCGTAGATGACTGCAACCGCACCACGTCGGCGCAGCCCGTACGGAGCATGATATGGTTGAACTCCTCGCGCGACAGTCCGCACTCATAGCAGCTCATGCCAGGCGTATAGACACGCACGGTGCCGGTGAGGTTTTCGATACTGCCGTCGATCCAACTCTTCCCCGCCCGGAAAGAGAGACGGTTGAGCTGATAGCGCGCCAGGCGGCTATCGAGACATCCGATGACCACATCTACCGACCGATACAGTCCCAAGCCCACCTCAGAGAAGAGGTTGCCCACGATGGGCGTCACCTTGATCTGGGGGTTGATCTCCATGGCCCGTCGTGCCACCACCTCGGCCTTATACCGATGCTCGAAGGCATCCTCTTCGCGGAAGAGCACACTGCGCGTGAGGTTAGACAGTTCTATCTGATCGAAATCGACCACATAGATATGTCCCACACCGAAGAGAGCGAGATCCTTGACCACCTCGTTGCCGAGGGCACCGGCGCCCGCCACGAGCACGCGCGCATTTTTCACACGGTCTTTCTTAAACCAGGAGAGGAGTGTGAACACGCCGTCTCCCCATTCGTAGGTATTGTTCAAAAGTAAAAAAGTAAAAAAGTAAAAAAGTAAAAAGTAAACGAGGTAACAAATTAACGAAGTAACGAGGTAACGAATTAACACGTTGTTAGTTTTCTTCGTATTTGAAGATGGTGTCGCCTACAGTGAAGGTGTCGCCGTTGGAGAGGATGGCGGGTTTGCCCACCGCCAATTCGAAACGACTGTTGTAGAGCACCCCGGGTGCCAGCGACTTGATCATGGGCAACTGCTTGGCCGTATCTACGAACAACTGCACATGCTCTTTCGCCACTTTATTGCTTTTCTCCCAGTTCATCTGTATCTCGCACTCACCCGTCATACCTATCGACACCTTATTGCCCACCTTCATCCACTTATGGATAGGAATACGCTGGTTGGCCTTGATGCCATTCTGTATGACGAGGAAGAACTTCTCTGCCAGAAGTCTGACAGTAACGAGCGAGGCACCGAGACCGCCACCATAGATGATGAAGTCGAGCAACATATTAAGCCACCCGTACTTACTGCCCGAGACAGAAGAGAAGTAGAGCACCACGAATCCGATGACTGCCGACACGAGACCTCCGAGCAAAGCACTCTTCATAGGTATGGTAGATTTGATGGTCAGGCTCAGCGACAGGCATACAGAGAAAAGGAGATATGCGGGCAGCGAGCAATACCATGGGATATATGTGGTATTGACCGCCGACAGCAGCACACAGAAGATAAACGCGCCCAGTGCGAACGCAAGCATACCGATAACAGCCGAGAGGAGCGACAAGCCCACAATCTTGAGGTATATCATCGCGTTTTTATTTCTGTACTCATCAAAATATCGGAAGATGAGAGACAGGAAGAAACCGAGCAGCAAGCCGATGGAGAGGAACGCCGATGTTTTGTTGACACAATCGCCGAACAGATTAGAGTATTGCTCGTCGTTGGTGAATCCCGCCTTGACAATGATTTCGGCGAGCGGCTTAAACAGTCCGCGCCCAGTGAGTTCGAAGACCACCCAGCTGATCAGTCCTGCGAAGATGCCCGCGAACGTCTGGTAGCAGTCTCTGAGCGATGCCGCCGAGAAGAGCGACTTCCACTCCACGTGGTCTTGTATGCCCTCCTTGCAGTTCTGTCCGTACTCGGCACACTTATATCCGTTCGACTTCCAGCAGCCCACGTGCATGATATGTCTGCATTTAGTCACCACCAACTGTCCGGGTTGGATATCCTGCTTACAGAAATGACAAATACGCCTGTTGACATTGGCCTCGGGCACATATTTCTTGTAATATTTCGCATTG
Source organism: uncultured Prevotellaceae bacterium (assembly GCA_947165505.1). Taxonomy (GTDB): domain Bacteria; phylum Bacteroidota; class Bacteroidia; order Bacteroidales; family Bacteroidaceae; genus Prevotella. Next base: position 140,793 of record CAMVAT010000002.1, read on the forward strand.
AACGCCTTCGACTTAATCCACGGAATGAGCACCTTCATCACGAGGAAGAAGAACAGCATGGTGAGCAGCGCCACCAGCAAAGCGATGACATACTTCATTGCCGTCTCGCTTCCCGTCTCCTCTTGTGCGGGCCAAGGGTTTTCAGCCGAGCCGATGGAGAACTCCCCCTCGCCCACTTTCGAGCCCTTCCATTCCGCCTCATATCCTACGCGCCCGTTATAGACCCGTCCATCAGTGGCCTTATAGGTGAACGCATAGTCGTACATGGCATCTTTGACCGCCTGTTCAAACTCCGACATCACCGTATTCATATTGTCAGACGGGCGGTAGGCACCCGACCGTTCGGCCACGACCGTGCCCGTAGAGTCGCGCACCTGAGAGATACCTTGGAGAATCGCCTTCACGTTAGGATCTTCGCCGTTGCCGGTATAGTAAAGTGCGAACACCTTGGGCATGATGTTGTGTTTATCGTTTTGGAAATCGGTCACCTCGATGAATCCGATGTTCTCGTCATGAGGTCTGACCCGGCTGTCGGTAAACACGAAGAGCACGTTCTTATCCTGATTGAGCTGTGCGCGTTGTGCGATGTCTTTATTCTTTTGGTATCCCGCCTGCAGTTTCGCCTCTTTCTCGAGTTCCGCATCCTTGGCATTGAACTCAGCGAGTTTGGAGTAGATGGCACCATAGAAGAATTTATTGGTAGCCGTCTTCATCAGTTCCTCTTTCATCTGCTGATAATTGTCGGCCGTGACAGGGACGCTGTTCGTCACCTCGTCGCCGAAGAACGACAGATATACGCAGCCTTGCGGCGCACTCTGCACGAGATGGCCCACAGCCTCAAAGATCTTCTCTTTGCCATCGTCGGCGATACTCTTATCCACCAGCACCGAGAAAGTATAGTCGGCAGGTATTCTCTCTCCCGACTTCAGCGCCTCTATTTTCGCGTTGGCCGCAGGTATGATGGCACCATCCTCCTTGACCACAAGATAGTTCTGCAGTTCACTTTCGGCTATCTCGGCATTGCGTTTTCTATCGCCGTCGATGATACGGAAATAAAGTGTGATGTCATCCTTGCCCGTGACATATTCGTATTTCTTGTCACAGAATTCTATACGCTGCACATTCTGCGCCAGCATAGCCGAAACGCCCGCCATCATCAGGGCGGCCATCAGTGCGATTTTCACTTTCATCATTTGTTTCTTACCCATGATATTAAGTCTTCTAATTTTTGCTCTCCATAAAAATGCCCGTCGATGCACAGTTCCTGTCTTAGCACGGGAATGGTATTGATGACCCCGTCGGCCGAGGAATAGACCATGACAAACTTCAGCAGTCCGATAAAGGGAGCCACGGCTTTTTTCACAGACGGCAGACTGGCATGCGGCGACACGACGACACATCCCATGAGTTGCAGATTCTGCATCTGCGGCTGACTGCTGATGCGCTCGACGGTGAATGTCGTCTGCTCATTGGTCTCCGACATCGACCCGTGCACGAACCCAACCAGTCCGCCCTCTTGGTGCCCCGTGATTTGCTGCAGTTCTATCACCGCCTGCCCGTTGATCATGATGCTATGACAATCGGTGAGCCGTGCTGCGGCATGGCTGAGGATATCAATATAGTCTGTAGCAGGGGGCTGAGGGGTCTGAGGAGGTTGAGGAGGGGTCATGGGCCGATTGGGGATAATGGGCTGATGAGGTTGTGCGGGTTGCTGTGGTGCAACCGATTGTGGTACAGTCGGTTGTGGTGAAACAGATTGTGGTGCAGCCGGCATTTGTGTCTGCTGTTGTGTTTTTCTTTCGCTCTCCACCGCCCAATGGTAAAGTTTCTCAAGCGAGTACATCCGCTTGATATCATTTTTCGAACTGATGAAACCGTCTTTCTTAAACACGAAAACACCCAACTGCTGACCCTTGGTCAGGATATCCACCACAATGGCCGTGAGGAAATGCGGATGAGTGGGATGTTTGAGTTGGTGATGCACCGAAGTGTCGGCATTACTGAAGAAGACGCCCAGTCCCGGATGCGAGTGCACCCAGCACGTCAGGTCGTACTGCAGGTTGGTCTGTGCCCTGAGTTTTCTGAGTCGTCCTGTAGCCCTCAGTTTGATTTTGCCGCCGAAATTGAGTTCGTATTCTTGGAACACGGCATCGTCGCCGGGCATGACCACCTCTTCGAGCGACACGTCATACTCTTGCGTCTGCGGATGATACACCCATCGTCCGAGCACCATACACCCATTTTCATTGGGGTTGGGCGACTGGCTCAGGTCTTGTGCATACATCTCGTATATCTCTTTGACACACGAGTTTTTGAGATAGATGCGCCTGACGGCTGCGAAGTCGCAAAACTCAGGCACCTCGATGGGCAGATAAGCAGGGTTGTTGACCACATCATCGAGGCTTTGGCGTTTCAGCACCGTCGTGGTTGTACGTCTGACAACGATGCCCGGCTCCGCCCCGCCTTTCGGTTGCTGATAGGCATTTGACGGAGTGCGCTTCACAGGCGCTGGTCCTGCGGGTTTCTTTCTCTTCACCAGCCACACCAGCAGAGGTATCAGCAGCAGTGCCCCGCCTACACAGAGAGCGATAGGCAGCCACTTCACCGATTTGTTTTTTACCGTAGGCGGCGTGATGCCCAGTTCGTTTTCCAAGAGACTGAGCGCCTCCTCGCGCTGGTCCAGTTTCTGCGAGGCGATTTCTGCCAGTTTCTCCTCACACTGCTGGCGGTCGTTGACCCCGTTCTTATATCTGCTGAGGAACTTGCCGATCAGCGTCTCAATGTCGTCGCGGTGCTGTTGCAGCACCTCACGTTCGGCCTTGGCATACGAGTCCAGTTCATTCTGAGCGATATAGGCATCTTTGTCGGCCGAGCTGCGCAGCGTCGTGATATGCAGGTCGATGGTGTTTTTAAACGTCGTGACGGCATTATCGGCATAATACGCATCGGCAGCGAGGAAACGGTCGAAATCGCTGACAGCCGTCTCGCTGCTGACGGGCGTGAGCGACTGCGCCGGTACGATAGGCACCGAGGGAGAGGAAGCATTGTCGTGCGACTCTTTGTTTTTAGGTCTCGCCTCTGCTTGCTGTTCCCGTCCGTCGTCCGTCTCTTTTTTGGCTTTCTCCGGTTCCGGCACATACGAAGGGTTGTGAGCCTTCCACACGCGTTCGCAGTCAGCCTTATCCCAGGCCACAATCACCCGGCCGTCTCTGACCACCTCGATACGTCCCGGTTGGTTGGTGCCGAGACGCGCAGGGTCGTCGGCCGTCTTTTGCAGATCGACAAACATCGCCGTCGAGGGCGACGTCACCTCCACGCGCAGGGTCACCGAGGGTGAGTCTTTCGAACTTTTCTTCCCGTCGTAAGGCTGTGCCAGACACTGCGAGACCGCCATGACCAGCACGACGATGCCCCCCATGTACTTGAAACGCTGTTTCATATCTTTATGTCTTTATTGTCTCTATTGCCACCCTTGGCAGGTTGCTGTGGGTTGCTTCTGTTCACCTTCGACTTCACTTGATAGGTTTTACCACCGATGACGACCGTCTTGGTAGTGGGCGTGGGGGAGCCAGATTTTCCGGGGGTTGCGGGGGAGCCGGATTTTCCGGAATTTCCGGAGATTCCGGATTCTCCGGTATTTCCGGAGTTACCGGGGTTACCGGGTTCTCCGGGGGTGCCTTGCATCCTCTGTTTGAGAGCCTCCTCCGCCTTCTGTGTCTGCTGTTTGATTGCTTCCTGAGTGCGTTTTTTGGCCTCTTCCTCGGCTTTTTTCAGTGCATTCGCCTGCATCGCCTCCATATTCTTGAGGTTTTTCAGTCCCCTGAAATGCTGGAGTACCTGATTGCCGATGAATCCGAGGATAGCGAGGGCGATACCCCCGATAATCATCCACAGGTTACGGCTTTGAGCCTTGTCGGCATCCGCCTTTTGTTGGGCAGCTATAGAGTCGTTTTTCGCCTGTTCTTTATCCTTGGCCGTCTGTTCCAGTTCAGCCTTCTTGCCATAACTGTCATTGAGTGCTTGGTTGACCTTGCCTCTGAGTTCAGGGTCGGCGATTTTCGAACTGAGCGCATTGAGTTGATTGATGGCTCCCATGATATTCTCCGATAGCGTGCTGCCATTCTCCATCGGCATCAGCTGTTCGATACGCTCCATGAGAATTTTCGCCTCCTCGTCGGGCGACAGTCCAGAGGCGCCGCCGCCTCCGAGCCCCTCCTCGCCGAGTGCGCCACCGCCCTCAACGAAACTCTGTCCGCCGCCTTCTTCCACCACCTCTTGCTCATAACCCACCTCTTCGCGGTAGCCCACGATCTTACGCCCGTCGGGACCCACTGTACCAGCGGGAGCCGCCGTCGAGCCGCCACCGCCATTCGCCGCAGCAGCTGAAGCCTTCAGTTTGACTTTCAGTTCGCTGCATTTGGCAAAGACATGATAGCTGCCCGTGGATTTCATTTTCAGCAGGTTGAAAGAGCTCTCATGGCTGGCCAGATAGATGGGGATAGACACCTCAGCCTGCGAGTTCTGCCCCACCTCGAACGAGAGCGAAGGCATATCCTCAGGGTGTAAGATGAAGAAACCGTCTGACGAGCGTTGGTAATTGACCCCGTCGGGCACCTTGAACGGCTTGGTCGATTGTCCCTCGAAGTCCACCCCCTTGGCACTGTTTTTATCGAAGAACACCGGCACCACCTTCGTCAGGTCGGGGTATTTCTTCTTATTCGTCTTACCGAGGAGTTTTCGAGCATTGACAAACTCGACTTTCGCCTTACCTCCGCTGACGGTCACGTTGTATGAGACGATGAGCTGGTCGCCCGCCGTGGTTCTGACGGTATCAGTCACAGCGGAGGCCGCCAGGCAGCAGAGCCAGGCGACGACCGTCATCATCACCTTAGCGCAATGTGTCATTTGATGCTGTTGATTTTGTTATACGCCTTATTGATGGCCGATTGTTTATTCTTCTTTCTGCCGTGGCTGTGGTTGTTGTAGCAGTTGTACAGCGCGCTGACCGATGGCATCACTTTTCTCTTGGTAGCCGCCCTGTCGCTACTGTTATATATCTGCACGTAGTAGTCGTTGAGTTGCTGGTTGATTTGCGCCTCTGAATAGTTCTTGTAACCACAATTGGCATTGGGGTCGGTGTTATGCTCTACACGTCCGCCGCCGCCACCGCCGCCATTATTGCTTCTCGAACCATCGTGCTTGCTGCACACCCCTTCGTTGAAGGTCAGCGCTTGCAACTGGTCGATGAGGTTTTGGTAGTTTTGGTGTGTTTGCAGACTGCCCGCCCACTTGTCGCGTTGTTTTTCGAGCTGCGCCACCAGTTTGTCTATTTCCTTTTGCAGGTTTTGTTTTTGCGAGGCCGCCTTGGGCTTATGCTTCGAACTGGTGCAGATGACGGTGCCATTGACTTTCTTGACCAGTTTCTCCACCTGTTCTTTCAGTTTTGAGTATTCCGAAGGTCCCCCCTTGCCGGCTTTGACATAGAGCGTGAACACCTCTTGGTTCATCAGGATGATTTCCTTTCGCTTGCTGTTTTTGAACGTGCCCACATACACCGGCAGTTTGCAAGCCATCTCCTCGCCGCTGGGGATGCTGAGCACAGGGAGTTGTTCCTTGCATTGCGGCTCCACTTTCAGCACCTTTTTTAGTCCCTCATAGGGGATGATCTCATCGTGGAAATACTTATCGGGAATGATCTTGTCTTTTTTGAGTTCCTTTTTCAGTTTTTTCCCTTCCTCGCTATACTCATGCGCGAAGAAGAGCAGCACCTGCTCGTCGTCGAGGTTCTCCACTTCGACACGCACATTGGCATAGCCCTCGACATTGGGAGCTTCGAGTGAGACGAAGACATTCATCATCCCGTTGAACTGAGCGTGGGCAGAAGGCTTCTGCTCTGTCACTTCCACGTGTTGTTCTTGCGCGTATGTGGCAAGACAAGGCAACAGGATTGCCATCCATATCCAAATCTTTCTCATATCTTCAGTTTCTTTTTAGGTTTCGGCGGTGTGGGTCGTTGAGGAGTCTGTGGCTGTGCAGCCGGTGCCTGAGGTTGCGGTTCCGGCTTAGGAGGCTCCGGTTCAGTGGTCGCCTGTATGAATTTCGTCCAGCCATTGGGCTCGCCCTCATCGCGCACCCATTCTGCCACATTCTGGTCTTCGGGATAGGGATACGTGTTTTGGGCGTGATAGAGCTGGTATTTCAGGTAGCGTTCCACTCTGAGTATCAAGTCTTTGAGCGATGCGAGCACCCCCATTTCCTTGATGGTGAGACAGACATGGCCCTTGAAGCTTCCCGAGTAGCGGATATTGGGGTGCCAGATGTCGGAGCGGAAGGTGAAGATGGGGTTGCCGTCGGCCGACGGATAGTTGTTGGGGAGCACGATGCTCATCTTGTGCAGGAATCCGAAGATGGGTTTTCTGGGCGGAGGTGTGTCTTCCACACCGATGATAGACTTCACCCGATACCATATCTCGTATTCGGTGGGCAGTCCCATCACGTTTTTGCGTCGGATGATATATGATAAAGAGGGCTGGTGTGGATTGGCTGCATTTTCTCTGCGTTTGTTGCAGAGGTTGTCAATCTCTTTCCACTCCTGCCATAGGCGCGCATCGCGGCCTTTGAGGTCTTTGCGACTGAAATTGCTGATTGCTTCGTTCATGATTTAGAGGTGAGAGGTATGAGGTAAGAGGTATGAGGGTTGAGAAGTGTCTTTTACCCAGCGATAGGTATGGAGATGAGGTGCAGGTGGTCGCCGGGCTGGATGTTGTAGTCAACGAGTGCCATCTCGCGCCCCTCGTCGTCTTCAAACTCGAGGATGACATCCTCGTCGTCGATGACCTGTCCCATGACGTACTGCACGGGATTGCCGCCGCCGTCCATTTTGGGGAGTTCAAACACTTGCACAATGCTATTGATCTGGTCACGTATGGTTTTATTGGGGTCAGACACTTTCACTTCGACCTCCTCATAGGAGGTGCCGTCGATGGTGAGGTTGATGATGAATTCTTCATCGTAATAAGCTTGATTGTCCATAGTATTGAGGTTTTTAAAATATTTTTATAGAGGGGATATAAATATAGATAGAATAGACGTAATTGTTCCGAGTCATCAAAAGAACATTTTAGATGAAAAACTCTCTGGAATGTTAGAAGAAATATTGTCTCCCATAAAAAAGATCATAACGAATTATACAAGTTGTCCGTCGGTGAGAATGGAAATGGAGCCGCCCCAGAGACAGTTGCATTTGCAGGACTTGAGGAGGGCTGGCTGGTTGGCGATGAGGTAATCGGGTTTGCCGGGCGCCCACGGTGCCACGACATTAGGGATGCAAGGCATGGGCGTGAGCACTCCCATGGCAGCCGAGGTGGCTGAGGCGACGGTGGGATTTGACAAGGAACTGCACATGCCGAATGAGGGTATGTTGGCCATAGGCTTGAAATCCATGATGTTAGCCATGGGCTTATTGGCAAGCATGACACGTTTCTCCGGGGTGACGATGAGTTTACAAGGTGTCATGCCAAAACTACACTGAAGGGTAGCTGTGGATGTTACGAAGGAATCAGCCATATATGAGATATGAGGTGGAAGGAAACTACAATGACATTATCTCCATGCGCCCTTGGGCTGGGAGTAGTTGGGACTGCGGAAACACTCGAATTTGTTTCTGAATACGAGCACCTGGCAGGTATTTTCTGGAATGGTGAGCGGTTCTTTCATGCCGTAGCGGAAGAGGGCGGGTTCGTATTTATTGCTTCCGGGGTCTATTTGCAAGATGAAATCTGTTTTGGTCTCAGGGTGTGCGCCGTAGCACGCACGGAACACGGGCACCAGTCCATCGTGCGAGAAGAAGAAATAAGCAGAATATTCTCGTTTGCCAACATGCCATCCCACGCAAATACGTGAGGGTTTTCCAGCCTCGTGATAGTTGAGCAATGAGCCGTCGCGCAACCGGTCGAAGGTGCCGTCGTGGCATTTCACCTCGACAAAGTCGAGGGAAGGTTTTGTCTCATCCTCTTCGTATTCCATCCATTCTTCCTGGTCCTTGTCCCATTTTTTTAGGATAGGAAGGAAACGGTAAGTAAATTGCTGCATCATGCGGTCGAAGAGGTGGTGGTCGGGAAGGCCGTGCTGCGAGAGGTTAGATGCTACGAATTCATCGGCGGCTATCGTCTCCTCACAGAAAACGTCTAATTTAGAATGGGCCATGATTTTATTAACATCAACACCAGTTGCATCCATCATCTGGGCTTTATGCCAATCCAAGACACAAGACTTCTTATAGCCGTTGAGCCATACTGCCACTCCTCCGTATGGAGCCATCCCCACGACGATGAACCTGTAAATCGGTTTTCCCTCTTTATCCTTCACCCCAAATGCTTTTTCCATACTGTCACTGTCCAAATCAGTATCCAGACGGTAGCACGCATGCTCAATAACGGAAATCCACTTGATTTCTATATGATAGGGAAGCAATCTGCCATCCCTGCACCACTCATCGGCAGCAGTAGCCGCCCCCCACTCGGGATGCAAGCATATATTCTGACCGACATCAATCCAGTCATCCTCTTCATCACCATAGGTCAGCATGCTGTCAATGATTTTGGCGGGGTAAAGAGGCGGGCAGGATTCAGAAGTGGAGTAATGGTACATCATATTATATCTCAATTATATAAATCGGAAGGATTGTTCACTTTTGGTCTCAATGAGCCATTAGCATAAGGGTTGTATGTGTTCTCACCTTTTTCATAGCCATACTTTGCCCTGATGGTTTCTATGCTAACGCCTAACTCGATAGCCGTTTCAGATGTCCACGTCACGGTGCCATCGTCAAGAAACAATTTCACCATGTCAGACGGAATCCCGGTAAAAGTTTCCACTCCGCCGAGAACAGTTTGTAATGCCCCCTCAGTGGCAATGGCGGCATCTAACCCCCCACCTTTAATATCATTGAATGTCTTTTTCAACGACAAGGGTTTGAACCATTCCTTAAATATTTGCTTGGCATCAGCCAAGACTTGCCCTTGAGTCCAAGGCTTGATCGCCTCAGCCCACATGTCACTGTTGGCTTTTTCGAGTTTTTTTATTTCTTTGGTGATTTTAAATTCCTCTTTGGCCAATGCCCTGTATTTAGCAGTAGCCTGGTGCATCGTGAATGTAGCATGGTTGATATAACTTTGAGTACTGATTGTGGTCTGGATGGCCTGCTGATTGGCATATCTTGACGCAGCCTGCTGGTTTTCAGCCAACTTTTCCAATTCCTTTTGCCTTGCTCTCAACTGTTCAAGTTTTGCTGAATTGCGTTTGAAATAAGATTGTGCGGCCTTCAAAGTATTCATATACTTTTTGAAGTTGTCAACAAAAATAGTTCCTGAATGGAAAAGATTTTGTTTCATTTCGTTGATAATCCTTGATGAGGCAAGTTCACCCGTCTCAGCATGCTTGATAAAAGGCTGCAGTTTTTGCAATTGCTCATTGGTCTGTTCGAGTTTATCTGAGGCTTTTTCGGCGGTCTTGACAGCCTGTTGCTGTTTTTTCTTAGCCTTCACGGCATTTTTTGCAAGCCTCCTCCTCCCTGCCTGTGTAATTCCTTTGTCCATTCTGACGATGAGCCTCTGTCCTCTATACATAAGCAGTTTGCAGCCTCTTGCTACGCCTAAAGCAGTCATTTTACCTCCTGTAGCAATGACTCTGCCTGCCCTAACAAAGGGGATACAACAGACAAGGTCAATGCCAATAGATATCTTATGCGCATTATTCTCATCGCCTTCCACGACCCACTCAGCCGCATGAATTGCAGCGTCAACCAGGGAAATGGGAGAAAAGGCTATCGAGGTGATACCTAAAAACTTATGAACGGCCTCCATGCCAGTGATGGGGAACCAAGGTTTCACCTCACCCCGTTCGACCTTTGCGGCGTGAGCGATAGCCTTTTGGTATTCTATCCACAGTTGTTCCTCTTCTTTTCTGACGGGGTAATACTCTTTTAGCCACTCATACGAATAAATCCATTGTCCGTATAATATCTCGGTGGGTGCGACACCATTCTCTAAGTCTTTTTCAGGCAACTGCCCGGTTTCTGCGAAATCATATAATTTATTCTCTATGGCCCGCATCATCTGTTTAATCTCGTTCGCATAAAGTTTGCGCTCGAAATACAGGCTGAACACCTCATAGAGGCAGGCATAATCAACGACGAGTTTCCATTTCTTTTCTTCATACTCCGCAAAAGAAAAATTTTCTTTTGCGGAATTCACGAACACATCATAGACAGACTCGTTGGGAAGGCTCCGTTTCAATACCGCCGCAAAAGCAAAAGGCAGTGCGTCAATGGGCATAAACCCTCCTAAAGTGAAATGTATTTTCCCCCCGTCGTACTTGACAATCTCCTCATCCAAGAATGATTTGACTTGATTAATGCCATCCTCCAGACAGTCTTGCATATCGCACAGTGTAATCGTCTGTCCTGTGACGGAGTCGAAAGCGAGGTGACTGCAATCTACCACAATAAACTTTTTTTCCACATAGTTAATGGGGTTTCCATGTTCCCATGCGAGGCTAACGGCCATAGAGAGGTTTTCTGTCAATCCGTCTTCGATGAGCGAATTCTTCGTCTTCTTCAAATCGTGAGTGGATAAGATGGAAAACAACAAGACGACATTGATTTCGCCTCTTTCCATCTGCGACTCAGCCTCATTGGAAATGGATACGTCAGACGCCTCAACAGTGCTTGCAACAGGCGTAACCGGTGTAGAAAAATCACCCATAACTGATTATTAGAAAATGATTGGAAAAAAGTATGCTGAGCCCTCAACCTTAATTGACTTTCACCATGCCGCCCTTGATGTCGATGGAGGCATTGGCGTTGAGGGCCATAGAGGTGGAGGCCTTCTCGTTAATCTGGGCAGCCTGCGCCTCGATCTTGCTTTGAGCCTCGATACGGATGTCGGTGGCTTGCACTTGCAGCTTGTTCTGCACCTTGACGTTCTGGCTGTCGCCCACCTCGGTATGCTGGTTCTCGCTGACGTGCAACGAGTCGTTACGGTCGATGCTTGCTGAACGGTCGTTGCCGGCGTGCTCGCGTATATCGTTGTCGGCCGAGCGCGTCTGGTCGTGCGCGGCTGCGAGTTGCATGTCGTTGCCCGCATTTACCTTCACGTCGTTGTCGGCGCGGTGTATGCTGTCGTTGCCAGCCGATGTCTTGATGTCGTGTCCGGCCTCGATGATGATGTCGTTTTTAGCGTACAGCTCGATATTGCCCGTCGATTCGAGTTTGATGAGCTGTTCGTCGGTCGAGAAGGTGAGAATATAGTTTTCCTTCTCGTTGTCGTAGATACGGATATATCCGCCCTCGCCCTTATCCCAAATCTCGATGGTGTGCCCATTGCGAGTGCGGATGGCCTTCACTTGGTTGCTGCCCGGCAGCCATGCCGAGTCGGGGTCGGCCACACCGTTGTAGAGCGTGCCCTTTACGTAGGGCCGTTCGGCGTTGCCCCCCTCGAAATCGACCATCACCTCCTCGTCGATCTCGGGTATGAACGAGAAACCCTTGCCGCCGCCGGCGTAGGGCTGCGACATACGGAGCCACGGTGTCATCATGCCATCGTCTTGTTGTGCCTGCCAGTCGAACTGCACACGCACACGCCCCAGGTTGTTCGGATCTTCATTGTCTTTCACCTTGGCCCTGCACGAGGTGGCAAAGGGATAGACATCGCTGTCGGTATAAGGCGGGTAGTCGCATTCAGAAGGTATGCCGGTGAAGTGGTTGCTGTAGGTCTCGTCGGCAGAGAAGAAATGGGTCAGTCCGATGATGAGTATCTCGTCTTGATCGACAGGGCTCTTGGTGTTAGAGGAAGAGTTGGTGATGAAGTTATCCTCGATGACGAGGCGTCCGCCGATTTTGAGTCTTGAGCAATAGGTGCGCCCTGAATAGGAGAGCAACCCAGCCTTCACGCCCCTACCCTGCGTCTTGGTTGAGATATTGAGCACCGTCTCGCGCCCATCGTTGTCGGCGAAGCCGCCCGAATGCAGGTTTTGCAATGTAGGTTTGGTGTAAAGGTCTTGCGAAGCCTGAAACGCCTCGTCGCTCAGTTTGTTGTACGACCGCTGCATCTCGCCGAGCGCATCTTTCTGGTTGGCATCGTATGCGTTGTATGACGAGGCCAAGTGATTGAACGCCACATGCTGCATCTTCAGGTCAATGCCATACGACGGCACATCCTGACTGGGATAGGCCAGGCGGATGGCATCCTGATCTACCAGTTGACCGAACACCATGTGTGTGCCGTCGTTGTAGAGCCACTCGCCGTAGCGCATTGCGAGTCTGCGCAGAAACTGCGCATTGGTCTCATTATACTGCACGCAGTAGGGTATGGGGTCGGTGAACCGTGCGTTGACCTCAGCCTGTATATGGTCGGAATAGTCGTCGAGCACATCATTGACGATATCGTTGAGTGTCATCTGCTCATACGACTTGCAGTTGGGACTGTCGCTGATGAGCGCATCCCAGCTGTACGCCTCTACCTGTACGTCGTACTCGGTGCCGTCTCTGCTGCCCGACGCCGAGACGATGACACCTTGGAACTCGATATCCGACGTCTTGCCCGAATCGCCGTTGAGCGACATATTTTCCACGTTGTCGGTCATGAGCGAGAGGGTGATTTCCTTACCGATGAGCTGACCGCAGAGTGCGAACTCCGTCTCACTGATGTCTTCTTCGGGGTCGGCCTTTCTGGCAGAGAAAGAGAGTGAGTTGGGAGCCATCAGCGATTGCCGGAGCGAGAAATGGTCTAACCGGTATTTGATGCCCTCGATTTCGATGTCGAACTTGGTTGATACGTTGCCTCCTATCGAGACAGAGATATCACGGATGGAGATGGACATAATTTTAGAGGTAAGAGGTGGGAGGTAGGAGGTTATAGATTAGAGATTATAGATTAGAGATGAGAGATGAGAGATGAGAGATTAGAGATGAGAGATTAGAGATTAGAGATTAGAGATTAGAGATTAGAGATGAGAGATTAGAGATTAGAGATGAGAGATGAGAGATTAGAGATGAGAGATTAGAGATGAGAGATTATAGATGAGAGATTATGTTGCTTACATGTCTGAGCCGACGGTCCATTCGTTGGTGAAGAGTGCGCTGCCGATGGAGCCGACTTTGATGACCTCGGCACTGATGGTGACGGTGGTGTACATCAGGCGCGAGTCGTTGTCGTTGAAGTAGTCGCGCAGACCCACGCAGTAGGCATTGACGAAATCGACCGTCTTGTAACTGCGTTTGTTCTCGTTGGAGAAGACGACGAACTTGAACCGCCCGGCCATCACTTCCACCTTGTTGAACATCCACTTATAGAAGAACACATCGTCGTCGCTGGTAGAAGGCATGGTGAAGGTGATGGTTCCGCCACGGGGTCTCGACGTGGGTTTGCCGGTGTCGTCGATGGCCTGGGTGAACTCGTAAGAACATTCCACTACGCTGTAGGTATGTCCGCCGATTTGTAATTTGCCTTGAATAGCCATTTAAGAGTTTAAAGTTTAAGGTTTAAAGTTTAAGGGGTGAAGAGTTGAAAGTTGAAGGTAACTTAAGTGAATACGAAATGTGAAATGCGCGATGTGCTCGGATTTCACATTTCGTATTGATGCCTGACCGATTAGTTGTCGATGGTCCAACGGTTGTTGTGTCGAGCGTTGCCCACCTGTATCTCCTTGGCCGAGATGGTGAACTCCTCAAACTGCAAGAGCGAATTGGTAGAGTCGTATGTCTCGGCATACTCCACTACATATCCCTCTTTGAACTGCAGGTTCTTCATCTCGCCGCCCTGACGGTTGGGGAACGAGATGGTGCCGCTCTTGCTCATATAGGTGTCGCACATCCACTCGAGGATATCGGTGTTGCCATCGTCGTTGGATTTCACTTTGACCGTGATTTTACCACCGCGTGTGGTACCAGTGGGCTGACCTTCTACGTCGGTCTGCTGATTGAGTTCGTAACGCACGTACAAAACTTCGCGCTCGGCGATGCCATCGGCATTGATTGTTGCTGTTCTTGTTGCCATAATTAGTTTTTTTATTTAAAGGGTTAAAAATGTCTATGAAAGACACGAAATGGATGATAATGAGTAATTTACTTCACGTTCTGGTCCCAATCCACGCCGGCGGTGCCGTTGTGTCCGGTCAGTTCGATGAGGAAGTTCTTCGCAGCGAAGAAAGGTTTCAGTTCCACCTGGATGTTGATGTCCTTGGTCTTCGGATCCTGGTTGATGCCTTTGAGGTTATAGTTCTCGATGAGTTTGCCGGGGCCTTTGTAGTCGCTGAGGAAATCGTGCACGGCCTGTTGCAGTTCGGCCTTGACCGACGAGTTCCAATTGATGAACGCCTCGTCGTTGAAGAAGTTCTGGAACACCTTGCCAATCCAGTCGAACACGCGCACGATGGGATACTCTTGCAGTCCGAGCGTAGCGCCGTTGTAGAGCGAGCGGTTGGAGAAGGCCATGGTGCGTCCGTCTTCCTCGACCATGGGAATGACACCCATGTCGATGAGGGCGGCGATCTCCGACTTACGCAGGTCGAGACGTGCCCCTTTGACGTTGCTCAGCGTGCCATACTTCTTACCTGCGGCACCCTGTGCGATGACGATCTCCTCGGTGTTGGTCATACGTCCGGCGAGGGCGGCCGATCCGGGGATGTAGAGGTCGTCGTCTTCGCCGGCGAGTTCAGACTTCTTGCGTCCGAGCAGGTAGTTGCACGTCATCACCACGTTGGCCAGATGTGCATCCTGTCCTTGCAGTTCGGCATCGTCGAGCTCCTCTTTCAGCATGCTGAAGTTCATGCTGTCCTTGAAGTCAGTCACCATGAGCACCTTGTTGCGGTAGGCCGTATCCGACCACATGCGCACGGTGACGGCATCGCCCAGGTATCCGGGCACGATGAGCAGACTGTAGTTGTTCTTCAGGTTCAGGCGGTCGTAGTAGCGCTCCAGTTCCTCACGGATGGCCACGGTGTCTTCTGAGTCGTGCTCGCCGAGCGCCTCTTTGTTGACATTCATCAGCGTGAGGCAATCAACCTTGCCCTGTCCGGCATTAGCGAAGAACGAGTCGAGCGAGCGGTAGGTCACCTCCAGATTTCTCACCTCGTCATGGATGCTGAAGAGGTTGTCTCTGAGGTTTTGCTCAGCCTTGTCGCGCTTGGCAGAACATTCGTCGATGATTTGCGCGGGGTCTTTGCTGTCGCCTTCGAGCAGCGCCACCCATTGCTCGAGTTCTTTCTTCAGTTTTTTGCGAGAATCCTTGTAAGCCGAGTCAGAGAGGAAGATATTCTTCACAGCCTTGCGGCGCGGATCCATGTTCTCTACGCCCTTAATGAGTCCCTTGACGAGTTGGAAACCTCCGTATTTGCCCAGGCCGCCGAGGCTGTCTTGCAACAGCTGGCCGGGGTTCTCTATTTTCTGTCTCTCTTGCAGTTGTGCGCCCTCTGCAAGTGCTTCTTTTTTCATTTCTTCCACGATAGTAAATATTTAATTGTTATTGATTTGTTCAATGCTCAACGTTCCACGTTCAATGTTCCACGTTCCACGTCATTCAGCCTCTTCGAGTTCAGCAAGCAGCGCCTTGAGAGCGTCTTTCAGGTTGCCGCGTGCCGCCTCGTCTTTGAGTGTATTACGCAGTGTCTTGTTCTTCTCCAGCTGTCGGATGACAGAGTTGTAGGCGTCGATTTTGGCCTGTTCCTCGCTCAGCAGTTCGCTCTGTGCGATGAGTTGCTCATCGTCGAAGTCCTTGACCGACTTAAAGTCAAAATCCTCGAACACGGCACCGCCCTCTTCGGTCTCCAGTGTCACGCCCTTCTTCGACGGCTGGTAGTGTTCAAACACCTCTTTCATGTTTTTAGCCTTGAAGCCTTCCCTTTCCTCGTCGGTGTTGGGTGCTTCGTCAGTGAATTGGTCGGCGTAGAGAGCCCTGTTTTGCGGGAACTCGATGATGCCGTCCTGCGCCTCAGTGTCTAAGACTTTAGAAATAACTGTTTTTTTTGCCATAGTAGTTGGATTTTTTATTGATTGATAATTATTTGATTCGGTTTATTCCGGCGTGTCGATGTCCCACGATATCTCTTTCTTCTCCTCATCGTATTTCATGGTGACGGTGTCGCCCGGAGCGATATCACCTGATATGATGAGTTTTGAGAGCGGGCGGCGTATCTCCTTGCGTATGATGCCGAGGATGGGCCGTGCGCCGTAGTGGGCATTGAATCCCACGCGGGTGACATACTTGCGTGCCGTCTCGTCGATGACCAGTTCGATATTCTGCTCGCGCAGCGTCTTGAGCAGGTTCTTGATATGGATGTCGAAGATGCGGTCGATCATCTCGGTGGTGATGGGCGAGAACGGTACGATCTCGGTCAGTCGGGCGAGGAACTCGGGCCGGAACTGTCCCTGCATCACTTCGAGCAGTTGGTCGTGCGTGGGCACCTTGCCTTCGCCGAACGACTTGAAGATATACTCACTGCCGATGTTGGAGGTGAAGATGATGAGCGCGTTGGAGAAGTCGCCCACCCTGCCCAGGCGGTCGTGCAGTTTGCCCTCGTCGAGAATCTGGAGGAAGAGGTCGAACACCGACTTGTGCGCTTTCTCTATCTCGTCGAAGAGGACCACGGAGTACGGGTGCTGCCGTATCTGGTTGACGAGCAGTCCGCCCTCTTCGTATCCCACATATCCCGGAGGTGCGCCGTAGAGCAGCGCCACGGAGTGCTCCTCCTTATACTCCGACATGTCGAAGCGCAACATGGCCGTCTCGTCGTTAAAGAGGAAGTCGGCCAGCGATTTAGCCAGTTCGGTCTTACCCGTGCCGGTGGGACCGAGGAAGAAGAACGAGCCCATGGGCTGCCCTTTCTTGTTGAGTCCGGAGCGCGACTCATAGATGGCGTCGAGGATGCTCTTGACGGCGTGGTTCTGTCCCACCACCCTTTTATGCAGGATCTCGGCGGCGTTCGACAGCCGTTCGCGCTCCTCCGACTGGATGTTACCCATCGGTATGCCCGTCATCTTCGACACGACATCTCTGACCGCCTCCTTGCGCAGCGCTTCCTGGCGGGCGTCGGCATTGCCCTCGAGCTCAGCCATCTCATTGCCGATCTTGATGGATGCCATGGCACGGTCGAGCAGGTCGAGCGCCGACGACGGCAGTCTTCTGTCGGGCATGTATCTCTTTGCCAGCCTGACGATTTCGGCGGCCACGTCGTCCTCTATGGGCAAGTGGTGGAACTCCTCGTATGCCTTTCTGCGGCTCTCGAGTATCGCCACGGCCTTCTGCTCGTCGGGCTCCTCGACCGTCATCTTCTCGAAATAGGCCGTCAGTTCCTTGTCTTTCTCAATGTCTTTCGTGAATCCGTCGATGGTAGAAGTGAGAAGCACTTGCAACTGGTTTTTCGACAGCAGTTTTTTCAGTCCGGGCAGGATGCCGTTGAGCACCGACTGTTTGTCTTCCACCCGGTGGAAATTCTCAATGACGAGCACCGGCTGCGCCAATGCCGTCAGGCTCTCGGTGACCTGTTTGAAGCGGTCTTCTATCTCGCCCTTGTAACTGACCCCCTGGCTCAGGGCTATCAAGTCAAGTTCGTAGGGTTGCAGCGCCTTGAGCGAGGCGGGCACCTGCTCATGGCTGATGCGTTGCAGGATGGCGTGTATGAGGCTCGTCTTACCTACCCCTGTCTCGCCCACGATAAGCACGTTGGCGCGGTCTTTCCGTGCGAGCACCTCGATGAGCGAGCGCACCTCTTGTTCAAACCCGATCATATCGTTTTCGGGCAGTGCGTCGAGCATGGGCTGGCAATAGTCATTGTCGGATGGCGCCGAGACCGATGTCACCTTATTATTATTGGCTGCGGTAGCCGGTTGTGCAACTCCGTCGCCCAGGGTGCGGAGCACCTGTTCGGCCTGCAGGGGCATGGTCTTGAGCTGTTCGTATGAGAATCCGATGCCCGGCGTGACGAGCGCGGCGAGCAAGCAAGGCGCATTGATTTCTGCAAGCCCGTATTTCTCGGCAAGTTCGATAGCGTGGTTGACCACCATCTCGCCTTCGCGCGACAGTTCGAATCCCTTCATGGGATAAGGCGACTTGTCGCACTGCTGCATGCGCATATCAGCCCAATCGACCATGTAATAGTAGTCGGAGTTGAGCGTGTCTTCGATGTAATTGACCAGTCCCGCCTTTTTGTGCAGGAGGGCACGTAGCAGGTGGGCGGGTTCCACCTTAGGCGATTTGTTGTCTGTGGCGAACGACTGTGCGATGTGCATGATGTCGAACGGCAGCGCCTCTAATTGTTTGGTGTATCTGCTCATGGGTTTGAGGGTTAAGGGTTGAAAGACTCTTTTTTAGTGGATATATGGTTGATAGTGGCTATAGTAATGAATTGGGTATATGGCAAATAGTGGCTATAGTAATGAAGCGGGTATATGGATAATAGTGGTTTTAGTATAGAAGTGGGTATATGGATTTTTTATTCGATCAGTTCGAGGAATGCCGGGGGTACGAAGGTGATGGCGACGGCAGCGACTCCCTCTATCTGCACCACCACGTGTTTATTGTTTTTGATGCGCTTGACAATGCCCTCCACGCCAGCGAAGGTGCCGGCCTTGATGCGCACCCTCTTTCCCACCTTGCGGATGAAGTCGCTGTACTCGAGAAACATCACGCTGTCGTCTTGCATACGAGCCACTCGCAGGAAATTGTCCATCTGACGGTCGGGCACCACCATGATTTCGCGTCTGTCATTCTCCGCGGGCAGCATGATGTAGCGCAAAGGCTCCAGCTCTTGCCGAGTCATCTTGAGTGTGGTAAGCGTCTCCTGAGTGGTACGTATGAATATCAGATTATGAATGGCAGGCACCAGCATCTTTTTCGGGTTATCAGGGTCGCCTACCCACTCATAGTGCATAGGTACAAAGCATTCGATGCCCAAATCATCGAGCACGGCTTTCACTTTCAGTTCACGCCGATAGGTAACGCGCATTGGAAACCAATGCTTTTCATCTTTTTGAAGCATGAAGGTCGCGTATAACAGGAATCAAAAGGAGAGGGTCATCGCAAAAATGGTCTGCGACGGCTATTTTAGTGTTTGAAATTTAGTTTTAAGCATCATAAAAGCACTGATTTCCAGTTACACGGACAAGATGCTTGGCAATTATCTCTATTAAATAGAGGGTTTATCGCTTGCAAATTTATATTTTTTTTTGCAAAGTGACAAACAATTTATCAAAAAAAATTCTATTCCGTCAACTTTTTCAAAAGTTGTCGGCAACCATCCTCAATGAGGTCGAGAGCGATGTCGAAATCACGGTCGGAGCCGTAATAAGGGTCAGGTACAGAATCGCGGCCTTTGTATTTTTGGAAATAGTCGCGCATGCGGATGACACGCCGCCGCTCGTCGGCATTTCTGGCTTGCGAGGTGACAGCGCGGTAATTGTCTTCGTCCATGACGACGATATAGTCAAACCGGTCGAAATAAGAAGCGTCGAACTGCTGTCCGCGGCTGTTGAGTTGGTAGCCCCTGCGGGCGGCGTGGCGGCGCATACGACTGTCGGGCAGTTCGCCGACATGCCACGGACCAATCGCTGCCGACGCCACTTGTATGCGAGAGTCAAGTCCTTGGAGTTGAATCTCGTGCCGCATGACGGCTTCGGCAGCCGGCGAGCGGCATATATTGCCCAGACAGATGAAAAGAATGGTCATAAATGTTTGTAGAATAGATATCAGTGAATGATGATGGCTGAAAAGCCATGTTGAGCGGCAATCAGACTATCGAGCCTGACTGAGCCGGTGGCGGCGTATGCGGTGCAGGTTGCGGAGCCCCTGGTCGCGTATCTGGCGCACCCGCTCGCGTTTAAGCCCCATCACCTCGCCTATCTCCGCCATGGTGAGCGGGGGCGCTCCGATGCCGTAATAGCGGTTGAGCACCTCTTGTTCACGGGGGTTGAGCAGGTAGATCGACGATTGCAGTTCTTGCTCCAGGTATCTCCGCTCTATCTCAGCATCCGCCCTTGGGGCATCAGGATTTTCGAGCACATGGAGCAGGCTGACCGTATTTTGGCTGCCTTCGGGTATGGGAGCGTCGATAGAGAGGATATCCGACTGTTTTTTGATGGCCTTCTCTATCTCCTCGCGAATGAATGAAGCCGCATACTGCACAAACCGCCTTTTGCGCCGGGTGGTGTATTTCGCCGCCGCCCGCATCAGTCCGATATTCCCTTCGCTGATAAGGTCGTCGATATCTACGCCATTCCCAGTATATTGCTTGGCGATATACACTACAAAACGGAGGTTGGCCGTCACCAATTTGTTGACAGCCTCGCCGTCGCCATTTTCTATTCGCTGTGCGAGTTGTTGTTCTTGCTGGTCGGTGAGGGCTTCGACCGCACCTATTTCATCAAAATACATGGAGGTTTGAGATTTGAGATTTGAGGTTTGAGTTTGAGATTACTGCATGATGGCGTCGAGCCATGACACGACGGCGAGGAGCGAGGCGTTCCAGTTGATGGCAATCTCGTTGGAGGCGTATGAGGCCGTATGGTCAATGTAAGACTCGTCGGGGTAGTTGGAGGTATAGACCAGTTGGTCGCCTTTATCCTGCTGCATCGGATTAGGTCCGCCTACGAGCATACCCGGCACGGGAGCCGTGATGCCGTCGGCCTCAGACAGACGGTGGTGCGGGTGCATGGGCGACTTCTGTCCGAAGCCGGTCACATAACAGTATCCGAGCGCATTGCGTCCGAGCACATAATCGATATTCTGCTGCGCATGATGGCGATATTTTCCCGGCTCGATATATGTATCGGCAAAGAGCAGGGTGAGCGCCGGCGCACAGAACTCCTCGGCCAGGCATCCCCAACCGAAGTCGCTCTTCCTGTCGCCGCAAGGTGCTTGGAAATTGGATTTCTCCACCCCTGCAATGAGTTGGTCGCAATACGTCTTGATGATGTCCATCGCCCATACTCTCATCTGATCGTCGTCGGCAGAGAGCCACTCATAGACACCCAGCGCCGACACCTGCCCCCAGACCGGTCTGGCAAACGATGCGGGCTGATATTTACTCACCTCATCACGGTACTGCTCATTGCACGTGAGCATATACAGTTCGGTGGCAGCCCAGAAGAACTCGTCGCGGGCATCCTCATCATCGTAAGCCCCGGTGAACACCTTCGGCTCAAACCGCTCGTTCATCTGGTTTTGCCGGTAATAGGCCGTAGGATGCGATTGGGCCCAGGCATAAGCCCTGACCGCCGCATTGGCCGCCTTGACCGAGAAGTCGGGATAGTCGGCATTGCCCTCCATGATTCTCGCGGCCATCGCCATGACAGCGGCGAAATCGAGTGCCGCTGTGGTCGTCTTGGCTACCACATACCGCTGTTGATGACAGTCGGATGGCATGACAAAACCGTCGAAATTAGGGTCTGTGAGTTTATGATATACACCACCGTCGGAAGGGTCTTGCATGGTGAGCAGCCATTCCAGGTTGAACATCATCTCATCGAGGATGTCGGGTGTGGCGTTATTGCTTTCCGGGATATTGACCTTCAGATGGTCGAAATAATCACGGTTTTGCTCATACGACGCCAGCATCATACCGATAGAGAACGACGAGTTGACCACATATTTATTATAGTCGCCAGCATCGTACCACCCCTTGGGCGAAGAGATGACGGTGCCGCCGGGTCTCAGCCGTGAAGCCGCAGCGGGATGCACGAGCACGTGGTCGTCGGGGTGTCCGGCCGGCCGCGCATATTCGCCCGCATACTGCCGCTCGATGGGCATAGCGGTGCGCATATAATAAAACATCTTGAGAGCGGCCTTCGACAGTTCGTGCAAAGCCCCTGCTTTGACTACGAGCGGCATCGACTCCTTACCGCATCGAAAAGTGTAGCTGCCTTCCGTGGTCAGCCCCGGCACCTGCACCACCGTTCGTTTCTTTCCCGACCAGGGCGAAGCCGCCGTTCTGAGTATTTTGGGTTTGGCCACCACCTTGCCGTTTTGGTCCACGACGCTCATTTTCTTGGGAGCCGTCTGGTCGATGACCACTATTTTTTCCTGTTTCGGGGTGTAACCCACCTGATTGAGGCGTATCGAGCCATCCGCCTGCGCATTGGCACAGAGCGACCATGCCGCCAATGCCATGATGATGATGTTTTTCTTCATAGGTAAGGTAATTAGTGTTGCAAAAATACGAATTTTTCTTTGACAAAATGCAAAAAAGGCATAAAATTATCCTTGACTTGCGAAAATAATCGTATTTTTGCATCAAAACCCATCCACCATGCGACATCTTTCACTCATCTTCATCCTGATTCTCTCAGCATCGCGGTTGCCCTTGGCTGCGCAGACCTCGCATTTAGACAGGGGCGACCAGGGCAACGGCACGTATCTGAATCCGGTGTTAAACGCCGACTACAGCGACCCCGACGTCATCCGTGTGGGCAGCAAGTATTATATGGTAGCCTCCGACTTCCATTACTTAGGCATGCAGGTATTAGAGTCTTACGACCTGCTGAACTGGCGTATCATCAGTCAGATATACGACCGTTTCGACTATCCGGGCTGGGACAGCAACGCGCATTTCGCCGGCGGAGCCTGGGCACCCGCCATCCGTTATCACGCCGGCCGCTATTATGTGTATTTCTGTACGTACGACGAGGGGCTTTTCATGAGCAGCGCCACCGACCCGAAGGGACCTTGGACCCCGTTGCACTGCCTGAAAGAGGTGCCCAAATGGGAAGACCCATGCCCATTTTGGGACGACGACGGTCAGGCCTATCTGGGCAGGAGCAAATGGCGTGCCGGCCCCATCATCCTGCACCGCATGTCGGCCGACGGCAAGACCCTGCTCGACGACGGAGTGACCATCTACGAGGGACCCGTGGCCGAGGGCACCAAATTTCTGAAACGCAATGGCTATTATTATCTGATTATCCCTGAGGGAGGTGTGGGCGAAGGATGGCAGACGGTGCTTCGCTCACGCAATATCTACGGCCCCTACGAGCGACAGGTGGTATTAGAGCAAGGCAGCACCGACGTGAACGGACCGCATCAGGGCGCGTTGGTAGATACACCGGAAGGCGACTGGTGGTTTTTCCATTTCCAGATGGTCAACCCCACGGGCCGCATCGTGCATCTGCAGCCCGCCCGCTGGGCCGACGACTGGCTTCAGATAGGAGTAGATATCGACATGAACGGTGTGGGCGAGCCCGTGCGTGTATGGCCGTCGCCCTACCCCTCGGCCGGCACCCCAGACCTGCCCCAGACCGACGATGAGTTTACGGGCGACAGCCAGTATTGGGTAGGCGACCGCCAGCGCGCCCTCGGCCTGCAATGGCAGTGGAACCATAATCCGGCCGACGACCATTGGAGCCTGACGGAGCGCAAGGGCTGGCTGACGCTGCATGCGCTGCCGTCGGAGAATCTGCGGATGAGTCGCAATATGCTCACACAGAAGACGATGGGCTATGAGAGCGAGGCCGTGACGCTGATAGACGCGCGCGGCATCAGCAGCGGCACCTATGCCGGACTGCTGTGTGCCGGAGACCGCTTCTGTGGCATCGGAGTGAGCGCAGAGGGTATCTATATAGAAAACGACGGCAAACGTGAAGTCGTGGTCGGCCGTCGCCCGAAACGCGTCTGGCTGAAAGTGAGCATCGACAACCGCCGCAACACCCACCAGTTTTACTACAGTCTCGACGGAAAGAAGTATGTTGCGGCAGGACAGCCTTTCTCATTGAAATGGGGCTCTTGGAAAGGCACCCGTGCCGGCCTCTACTGCTACGGCGACGGAGGCACGGCAGCATTCGACTATTTCAGGATGCGCGTGATGCGCTGACGCAGAAAGCAAGATGGCAGTCACTCTGCATCGATGCTGACATATTCGGGACGGCTGTCGGGTTGCAACGTGTGGATATGGACATTGCTGAACACCACATCCCTCGCATGTCTGACAAAGAACCCCTTCGCCGGCAGTATCCCCCACATGGTCGCCTCGGGGTATTCAGCCACCTTCTCATCGGCAGGTACCGCCGTGTCGCCAACCCCGCCCTCATGCTCAATCCATATATCAGAGAGGTACACATTCTCGACGGGATGACCGGGAATGCCCGAGATGGAGCAGCCCGTCTTTCCCGCCTTGGTCACCGTGATATCGTGAATATAGACATTCCGGATGCTGCCCACCTGGCTGATAACCTGCCCTTGGTAATAGCCCCTGGCCCTATGGCCGAGACGGACAAAGACAGGTGCCTCCGTCCCTTCGACCACGAAGTCAGAGACCGAGACGTTCTCCAGCACCCCGCCATCGACGATCTCGAGCGAGATGGCCGACGTACCCCGAGGATTGCCGAAGAACTGAGAAGTCTGGTCTTCCGACGGTTTGACGACGATATGGCTGATGGTGATATTTCTGAACCCGCCGTTAGACTCCGTACCGAGTTTCACGGCATTGCAATGGCTGCTCACCACACAGTTGGAAATGGTGATGTTCTCGCAGCACCGTGGCGACGTGCTTTTGAGCGTGATGCCATCGTCGTCGGAGTCGGCCATCATATCCGAGACAACCACGTCGTGACAACCATCCAAGTCGAGCGCGTCATTATTATAATTGTTTCGGTTGAACACCTTGATGCCCGAGATACGCACCCTGTCGCACGCCAGATAATGCTGCATCCAGCATCCCGAATTACGCAGGGTGACACCGCTGACGGTGACATCAGAGCACGTGACCATCCGCAGCAGGTGCGGCCGTGTGATGCCCTCATCGTTCCATGACAGTTTCGGGAATGTCTTCCCCCTGCCGTCGATACATCCCAAGCCCGTGATGGCCACATTCCTGGCATTCTCGGCATAAATGAGCTGGATGGTCTCCGTCTGCGTGCGCAAGGAGAGGTATTGCGGTTTTACGGGGATATAATCGTCTATGAGCGTGCTGCCATAAAGCGTAGCCCCAAGTTCCAGATGCAGATTGACATTCGACTTCAAGATGAGTGTACCCGTCTTATAGTCGCCGGCGGGCACACGTACCTCTCCCCCGCCCTTTTCATGGCAGGTGTCAATCGCCTTTTGAATGGCGGCGGTACTCAACTGCGTCGTATCGCAGACAGCACCAAACCGAGTGATATCATAAACAGCCGATTGTGCGCCGACGCATACGGCAGATATCAGGAAGAACAACAATAGGATTCGTTTCATGTGAGGGGCGAGGTTTGAGATTTGAGATTTGAGGTTTGAGATTTGAGGTTTGAGATTTGAGGTTTGAGATTTGAGATTGGTGGTACAAAAGTAAGGAAAAAATTAAAAAAATTGAGAATATATCATCGAAAAATTGAAAAAATAAGAAGAAAATGATATATAAAGGCACAAACGACACAAACTCCGTGAGTTCACCTTTATCTCCTTATTGTACGGGTTACAGGCTGACACGCTGAAAACGGCGCATTGAAATAATAAAAAAAGTTAATTATCGCAAGGTTGACAACCAAGATATGAGTATTTTTATTACCTTTGCACGTTTTTAGGAAACACGGACAGAAAAAGGGTATATGAGACAACTCAAAATTCAGAAAAGTATTACCAATCGTTCGAGCGAAGCACTCGACAAATATTTGGTTGAAATTGGCCGGGCGCCACTCATCTCCATCGACGAAGAGATCGAGCTCGCCCAAGCCATCCATCGTGGTGGTCCAGAAGCGCAGATAGCCAAGGAAAAGCTCATCGGCGCCAATCTGCGTTTCGTGGTCAGTGTGGCCAAGCAATACCAGCATCAAGGTCTTTCGCTCACCGACTTGATCAACGAGGGCAACATCGGACTGATCAAGGCAGCCGACAAATTTGACGAGACACGCGGATTTAAGTTCATTTCTTACGCCGTGTGGTGGATTCGTCAGAGCATTCTGCAGGCCATTGCCGAGCAGAGCCGTATTGTGCGTCTGCCGTTGAACCAGACAGGTGCGCTGAGCAAGATCAACCAGATTGTGAGCACGTTCGAGCAGAAGAACGGCCGCCGCCCCTCCACCGCCGAGTTGGAGGAGCTGACCGGTGTAGATATAGAGAAAATCGAGCAGGCCATCAAGGCCGACGCCCGCCATATCAGCATTGACGCCCCGTTTGGCGAGGATGATGACAATGCGATGGTGGATGTGCTGCCCTCGGGTGAGGACAGCCGCACCGACAAACATGTGGACTACGAGTCATTGTCGTCTGACGTGGATCATGTATTGCGCCAGACGCTGAAAGACCGCGAAATACGCATCGTGAAGGAATGCTTCGGCATCGGTTGCCCGGAGAAAGGCCTTGAGGAGATAGGCGCCGAGATGGGACTGACCCGCGAGCGTGTGCGCCAGATACGTGAGAAGAGCATCGGCAAGTTGCGCGACAGCGGCCATGCCATGATGCTGATGAAATATCTGGGATAGTTAAGTAGTCAGCAGTTAAGCGATATGTAACGTGCTGTTATTTAACAAATCACCTTTACCATCATGACTCAGGGATTATCCTGAGTCATTTTTTTGTACCAATCTTCTACCGAAAGTAGCGCTACCTACGAAAATAAATCATGCAAAGCATGACTATTCTTTATTTTTTTTGTACTTTTGCACCGATTTTTCGAAAATTCAATACTTTATCAGTTATCTTATATGGAATTAGCAAGCAAATACGACCCACAGGCAGTGGAGTCGAAATGGTATCAATACTGGCTTGACCACAAGCTGTTCAGTTCAAAACCCGACGGTCGCGAGCCCTATACCGTCGTCATCCCCCCACCCAATGTGACCGGCGTATTGCACATGGGCCACATGCTGAACAATACCATTCAAGATATACTGGTGCGTCGCGCCCGCATGGAAGGCAAGAACGCCTGCTGGGTGCCCGGCACCGACCACGCCTCTATCGCCACGGAAGCCAAGGTGGTGAAGAAGCTGTCGGAGCAGGGCATCAAGAAGCACGACCTGACGCGTGCCCAATTTCTGGAGCACGCCTGGGACTGGACACACGAGCACGGCGGCATCATCCTGAAGCAGCTGCGGCGGCTGGGTGCCTCGTGCGACTGGGACCGTACCGCCTTCACCATGGACGAGGAGCGCAGCAAGAGCGTCATCAAAGTG
Source organism: uncultured Prevotellaceae bacterium (assembly GCA_947165505.1). Taxonomy (GTDB): domain Bacteria; phylum Bacteroidota; class Bacteroidia; order Bacteroidales; family Bacteroidaceae; genus Prevotella. The sequence continues at coordinate 167,917 of CAMVAT010000002.1, forward strand.
TTTGTTGACCTGTACAATAAAGGCTATATCTATCGCGGCCTGCGCATGGTGAACTGGGATCCGAAAGCCCTGACCGCCCTCTCGACCGAAGAAGTGATATACAAAGAGGAGCAGAGCCACTTGTTCCACCTGAAGTATTACGTTGACGGACTGACCGCCCTGGATGACGAGCAGCGCCTGATAGACGAAGGCAACATCATCCACAAAGACGACAAAGGATACTACGCCGTGGTGGCCACCACCCGCCCCGAGACCATCATGGGCGACACGGCAATGTGCATCAACCCCAAAGACCCCAAAAACCAGTGGTTGAAAGGGCGCCGGGTGATCGTGCCGCTGGTGAACCGTGTGATACGCGTGATAGAAGACCGCTATGTGGATATTGAGTTCGGCACGGGCTGTCTGAAAGTGACACCCGCCCACGATACCAACGACTATATGCTGGGTAAGACCCACAATCTGGAGACCATCGACATCTTCAATGCCGACGGCACCATCTCGGAGCAGAGTCCGCTCTATGTGGGCATGGACCGCATGGACTGCCGCCGTCAAATCACCAAGGACTTGCAGGAAGCAGGCCTGATGGAGCGTGTGGAAGACTACACCAACAAGGTGGGCTACTCCGAGCGCAACCCCGACACCGCCATCGAGCCGCGCCTGTCGCTGCAGTGGTTCTTAAAGATGAAACACTTTGCCGACATAGCCTTGGAGCCTGTGATGAGCGGCGAGATGAAGTTCTATCCGCAGAAATACGTCAACACGTATAAGAACTGGCTGGAGAACATCCAAGACTGGTGCATCTCGCGCCAGCTGTGGTGGGGACATCGCATCCCGGCCTACTACTACAATGAGAACGACGACTACGTGGTGGCCGAGAGCCGTGAGGAGGCACTGGCACTGGCCCAGCAGAAAGACCCGCATGTGACCGACGCCGACCTGCGCCAGGATGAAGACGCGCTCGACACCTGGTTCTCGTCGTGGCTGTGGCCTATCTCGCTGTTCAACGGCATCAACAACCCTGGCAACGAGGAAATCAGCTACTACTACCCCACCAGCGACTTGGTGACGGCACCCGACATCATCTTCTTCTGGGTGGCCCGCATGATCATGGCCGGCGAGGAGTATATGGGCAAATATCCGTTTAAGAACGTGTATTTCACCGGCATCGTGCGCGACAAACTGGGCCGCAAGATGTCGAAGAGCTTAGGCAACAGTCCCGACCCCATCCAACTGATAGACCAGTACGGAGCCGACGGCGTGCGCATGGGCATGATGCTGAGCGCCCCTGCCGGCAACGACATTCTCTTCGACGAGAGCCTTTGCGAACAAGGACGCAACTTCAACAACAAGATATGGAATGCCTTCCGCCTGGTGAAAGGTTGGAGCGTGGCCGATACCGAGGCCTCGGCCGTGAACAAGACCGCTACCGCTTGGTTTGCCGCCAAACTGCGCCAGACCAATGCCGAGATAGACGACATGTTTAAGAAATACCGCATCTCAGAGGCCCTGATGGCTGTCTATCAACTGTTCTGGGATGAGTTCTCGAGTTGGTATCTGGAGATGGTGAAGCCCGCCTATGGCGCCCCCATCGACCGCGCCACCTACGATGCCACCTTAGGATTCTTCGAGACGCTGCTCAAGATGCTTCACCCCTTCATGCCCTTCATCACCGAAGAGCTGTGGCAGCACATCTACGACCGTCAAGAGGGCGACAGCATCATGCGCGAGTGCCTGACCATCGGCGCGCCCGCGGAAGGCGACGCACAGTTGCTGAGCAGCATCGAGAGCGTGAAACAGATCGTGTCGGGCGTGCGCACCATCCGTTCGATGAAGAGCATCGCCCCGAAAGAGCAGTTGGAACTGCTCGTGGTCAAGGAAGAGCATTATGGCGACTATCGCGACATGATCAGCAAGATGGCCAACCTGAAAGCCATCAACGTGGTGGCTGAGAAGCCCGCCGACGCAAGCCAGTTCATGGTTGGCACCGACGAGTATGCCGTGCCTCTGGGCGACATGATCGACGTGGCCGCCGAGATTGCCAAGCAAGAAGCGCAGCTGAAACACTTAGAAGGATTCCTGGCCGGCGTAGAGAAAAAATTGAGCAACGAGAAGTTCGTGGCCCACGCCCCCGAAGCCGTGGTCGCACTGGAGCGTAAGAAGCAGAGCGACTCAATAGAAAAGATAGCCGCGCTGAAAGCATCCATCGCAGAACTGAAGAAGAGATAAACGTGAAAACGAAGGCTAAAAAAATCATCAAAGCCTTGAGCATCATTCTACTCCTGATGGTCGTAGCGACCGTCGGGGGTAGTTTCTATATGCTCGATTACTCGCTGGGCAATCAGGGCGGCAAGGATCTCGCCGAGGGCGACAACGCTCTGGCTACCACCTATCCGCACATCAAGGTGTGGGCCGACAGCATGTATAGTCATCACCACCTGCGCGACACCTTCATGGTGACGCCCGACCAGCGGCGCTTGCATGCGCTATATGCCTACGCCCCGAATCCCACCCATAAGACGGCCGTCATCCTGCACGGATATACGGGCAACGCCCACCATTTTCTATATATGGGCTACCTGTTTCACCACACCCTGGGCTACAACATCTTCCTGCCCGACCTGCATGCCCATGGCCAAAGCGACGGCGAGCACATCCGCATGGGATGGAAAGATGCCGACGATGTGCTGGGTTGGCTGCCGTTGGTGAACCGGCTGTTCTCGGACAGTGTGGAATGCAGCATGGTCATCCACGGCACCTCGATGGGAGCCGCCACCGCCATGAATGTGGCGGGCCGAGAGCACTTCGACGATGTGGCGGGCTATATCGAAGACAGCGGTTACACCAGCGTCTGGGACGAGTTCGCCTATCAGTTGAAGGCCCAGTTCGGCCTGCCCTCCTTCCCGCTGATGTACACCTCGAGCCTCTTGTGCCAGTGGCGCGACGGGTGGAGTTTCAGCGAGGCGTCGTCATTAGAAGAAGTGAAGAAATGCGAAAAGCCCATGCTATTCATCCACAGCGACAGCGACGATTTTGTGCCGTCGTGGATGGTGCACCCGCTCTATGAGGCGAAAAAGGGCAGCAAACGGCTTTGGATCGTACCGAAGAGTGCCCATGCCATGGCATACCACGACTATCCCGAAGAGTATGCCGCACGTATGAAAGAGTTTTTAGACAGTATCATGTAGGCCAAGGCATGGGTTTGTAACGGAATGGCGAGAATTGGAAACATCGGAGCAATGAGAATCGGATAATTGTTTGTATCTTTGCCCATCCAACAGCCATACCGTTATGAAAAAAAGACCATTCACCACTATCAGGAAGTTTTTTATTATCATCACGCTGCTGACCGCCACCACCCTGTACGGACAGACGCCCGTTCAGGTGCCTTTCGGCCAGGGGCAGTTGACCGTGCAGCCGCTCAACGACAACAGCGTGCGCATCCGCTATGAAGAACAGCGGTGCCGGCAGTTGCCCGAATATATCTACGTGAGCACGGCAACCGCCCGCTACGATGTGAGCCACACCGGTGACGGATGCGACATCAGCACGCCGAAGATGCGTGTCAGCATCGACCAGAAGAGTCAGCGCATCCGCATCAGCGACGCCACCGGCCGTGAGGTATTTGCCGCCGGCAAGCACCTCTTGCAACCCGTCGCGTTCGACGGCGAGCAAGCCTACAGTGCCACCCTTGCCTTCGATACCCCTCAAGATGAGCACCTGTACGGATTAGGCCAGTTTCAAGACGGCTATACCGACGTGCGCGGTCTGTCGCGCCGTCTGACGCAGGTCAACACCCAGATATCCATCCCGATGCTGTTGTCGAACCGCGGCTACGGATTATTGTGGAACCAATACGGACTGACAGAATACAACCCCGGCACCGACAGTCTGCGGCTGGAGAAACAGACGACGGGCCAACAGCAGCAGGAGGTGGTGGATGTGACCTCGACCGAAGGCAACAAACGCGAGGTGCGCGAGCGCCATCTGTTCGAGGGCACGATAGACATCGCCGAAGAGGGCGACTACAGTCTGCTGCTCGACGTAGGCCAAAAGATGGCACGCCGGCACGATCTGCGTATTGACGGCGAGCCGGTCATCCACATGCAGAACATCTGGCTCCCCCCCACCGCCTCGGCCATCGTACACCTGAGCGCCGGCCGCCATCACCTGAGTGCCGAACTGGAAAAAGACGACCGCCCCACCCTCTTCTACCGCCAAGTGACCAATGAGACCGTATTGCGCAGTCCGCTGGCTACGGCAGTTGATTACACCGTCTTCGTGGGCCCTGCCGACGAGGTCATCGCCAGTTACCGCCAGTTGACGGGCGCCGCCCCCCTGATGCCTAATTGGGCATTGGGCTACATCCACTGCCGCGAGCGCTTTCATTCACAGCAGGAGATACTCAGCACAGCGCAGCGTTTCCGCAGCGAGCGTCTCCCCGTTGATGTGCTGGTGCAAGACTGGCAATACTGGGGCAAACACGGATGGAACGCCATGCGGTTCGACGAAGAGCACTACCCCGACCCGGCACAGTTGGTTGACAGCCTGCATGGCATGAACATGCGGCTGATGCTGTCGGTATGGTCGAAGATAGACCCCAACTCAGCCTTGGGCCTTGAGATGAAGGCCGCCGGCCATTACATCCCCGGCACCGAGTGGATCGACTTCTTCGACAAGGAAGCCTCGCAAGCCTATTGGGATGCCTTCAGCCACAGGTTGCTGCGCCCCTACCACATCGACGCGTGGTGGCAAGATGCCACGGAACCCGAGAACGACGACCTGGCGGGCCGCCGCATCATGCGAGGACAGTTGGCTGGCGAGTGGCTGCGCAACGCCTATCCGCTGATGGTGAACAAGACCGTCTATGAGGGTTGCCGCCGCGACGATCCCGGACGACGCACCATGATACTGACACGCTGCGGCTATCCCGGCATACAACGCTACGGCGCCGCCATGTGGTCGGGCGACGTGGGCAACGACTGGGAGACCCTGCGCCGGCAGATAAGTGCCGGTCTGGGGATGATGGCCGCCGGCATGCCCTGGTGGACCTACGATGCCGGTGGTTTCTTCCGTCCGCGCAACCAGTATCAAGATGCCGACTACATCGAGCGGATGCTGCGTTGGATAGAGGCCTCAGTATATCTGCCGCTGATGCGGGTGCACGGCTACCAGAGCGACACCGAGCCTTGGCGCTATGGCGACGAGGCACAGCAAGTGATAGCACAATGTCTGCGCGAGCGCTACCGTCTGTTGCCCTATATCTACTCGAATGCCGCCGAGGTCACCTTCGAGGGAGGCACGCTGATGCGCCCGCTCGTGTTCGACTTCGCGCACGACGAGAAAGCCTTGGAGGCATCGGGCACCTACCTCTTCGGCCACGCACTGCTGGTACACCCTGTGACGGAAGCCCATGTCAGCACATGGCGCACCTATCTGCCACAAAATGCGGGCGGCTGGTACGACTACCGCACCAACCGCCATTACGAGGGCGGACAATTCATCGACAGCCCCGTGACACTCTCCACCATCCCCGTCTTTGCCTGTGGCGGCAGCATCGTGGTCTTGGGCGGCGACCGCCAATACGCCACTGAAGCCATCGACGACACACTTGAGATACGCGTCTATCCCGGCAGTGATGCCGACTTCACGCTATACGACGATGATGGTGTGAGTTACGCCTACGAACAGGGCAATAAGACCCTCGTGCGCCTGCATTGGAACGACAGCCGTCAGGAGTTGACCATCGGCCCGCGCGAAGGAACATATACCAGCAAGAACCGCCAGTTGCTCATCCGTGTGCTTCTGCCCGATGGCAGGTCAAAGACCGTGAAGTATCGGGGGAAAGGGGTGAGAGTTAAGGGTTTAGGGTTTAGGGGTGAGAGTTGAGGGATGAGAGTTGAGGGATGTCATAAAAAAAGGCAACGGATTTCACGGATTTTACAGATTTTTTGTTATTGCTGATTATCAGCAAGTTATCAATCTGTAAAATCCGTGAAATCCGTTATTGAAGAGGAAAACCACCGTTGAAGAGGTATCCGTTGTTAAAGAGATACCCAAGTGTTTTAAAACGCCCGTATTGGGTATTAAGTTACCCGTCAACTAACACTTATTTATCCAGACACCGGTCGAGTTCTCGCTCAATGGCCTCACGGTCGAGGTGCTGTCCGATGAACACCAGTTTCTGCATACGGTCGCCATACTGCGCATCCCAATCGCGCTGGATGGAGGGGTCGCGCAACATCAGTTCATTGAGTTCATCCTTGGGCATAGTAGCATACCACTGTCCGGCGTTACGGATAGACACCTGACGGCCTGCCTGCTCGAAGACATAGCATGTCTGCGGTTCGTCGCGGAACCAGCAGATGCCCTTGCAACGGATGACGCCCTTGGGCCATTTACGAGCCACGAACTCGTCGAACCACCCCAAGTCGAACGCCTGCCGACGGTAATACACGAACGTACCGATGCCGTATTCCTCCACCTCGCCGCCATCGTGATGGTGGTGGTGGTGATGGTGCCCGTGGTGATGCTCATGATCGTCGTCGTCATCATCGTCGTCGTCATCATGGTCGTGGTGATGGTGGTGATGCTCATGTTCATCGTCGTCATCGTCGTCATCATCATGATCTTCCTCTTCATGATGTGCCTCCACCTCTTGTATCCATGCCGCCGAGGTAGCCACCTCGTTGAAGTCGAAGGCACCTGTGCCGAGGATGCGGTCGAGATCAACATTGCCGTAGTCGCACTCGATAATGTCGGCCTTGGGCTGTATGGCACGTATGATTTGGCGCAGCCGCTCCAGATCCTCGCGGCTCACCTCCGAAGCCTTGTTGAGCAGCACGATATTGCAGAACTCAATTTGCTGGATGACCAGGTTTTCGATATCGTCTTCTTCGATATTGGGTTTGAGCAGATCGCCTCCGTTGCCGAACTCATCGCGCATGCGCAACGCATCGACCACGGTGACGATGCTGTCGAGCCTGACCACGCCGTCGCGGATATACTCCGGTCCCATGGTGGGTATGGAGCAGATGGTCTGTGCGATGGGTGCTGGTTCGCAGATGCCGCTGGCCTCGATGACGATGTAGTCGAAGCGTCGCATGCGTGTGATGTCGCGCAGTTGTTCTACGAGGTCCATTTTCAGCGTGCAGCAGATACATCCGTTTTGCAGCGCCACGAGGCTCTCGTCTTTCTTACCTACGATGCCGCCCTGTTCGATGAGTGCCGCGTCGATGTTCACCTCGCCGATGTCGTTGACGATGACGGCGAACTTAATGCCCCGTTCGTTGGTGAGGATACGGTTGAGAAGTGTTGTCTTTCCGCTGCCCAGATAACCCGTGAGCAGCAATACGGGAATTTCTTTCATCATGATACGATTTATTTACCGTTTATGTTTTGCGGGTGCAAAAGTACGACTATTTTCGCAAAAAAGATGGGTCAGGCGGATAAAAAATGGCCATGTTACCGTTTGACCGTCTTGTATTTTGCTTTTACTATCTCGTAGGAATTGAATGTCAAATCCCGAAGCAGGTCATCGGGTGCCGTGTCAGCGTCAACACCTATCCAATGCTTTGGCGACAGATTATGTGGTTTGCCGATACAACTATACTGCGCTTTCAGTTCATCGATTCTCTCTGGTTGGCACTTGAGCGTGATGACAGCGAAGTGGTCGCAATCAAAGAATGAAAACATGTGGCCATGTACATATAACGCCAGTACGCCACCAGCATACTTAAAGGCGGTGAAAGGCAGTTTTTCCTCCACGTCAGTGCCCAGTGAGAGGCAATATTCACGATAGTCTTCAATGTTCATTTTATTATCTTTCCATGTTTGCGTTAGACGTGGCAAAGTTACGGATAAACGAGTGCAGAACAAAACAAATTCATTTGTTTTTTATGCCGAGTGCCAGTAACTTAATGAGCCCACTAAAAAAATAGTAGTCTCAAGGGCGCCAGCCTGTTCCACTCCCATGTATGGAAGGGGTCAGGGGTGGGGACAGTAATTGATCCTAAATCTATAACATGACTAAGATGACTCAAAATAAGAACAAGCACTTTAATTCCTACAAAGATGGGCTGGACATGGAGTTCTTCGATTAGCAAAGCAACTACGTCGATTCCCTATGTGAGTGCTGAATGGAGCACAGAGTGAGGCATGGAGTATTGTCATAACAATTTAATACGCTTTATTCCGACATCTCAGGAAAAAGCGGTACCTTTGTGGCCAATATGATTATTTGTTTCATTCACAACTGCTTGAGCTTTTATGAAAATACTTGTTGTCGATGACGAATTAGACATCTGTGAGATACTGCAATATAATCTTGAGACGGAAGGATACGAGGTGGATACCGTTAATTCTGCAGAGGAGGCTTTGGCGCTGAATCTGACGGAATACGCACTGATACTTCTGGATGTGATGATGGAGAATATGTCGGGATTCCAGATGGCACATAAGATGAAGGAGAATCCTGCTACGGCGCAGATTCCCATCATTTTCATCACGGCACTCGACGGGGAGAACCACATGGTAAAGGGACTCAATATCGGTGCAGATGATTATATTGTCAAGCCCCTGAGCATGAAGACCGTGAAGGCAAGGGTCAATGCGGTGCTCAGGCGGGTATATCCGCATGGAATACGAGACGGAATATCGGCTGAGACGGTTTGCTATGAGGGTATTGTGCTTGATTTAAAGGCAAAGACTGTCAGCCTTGACCATCAGGAACTGCCGTGTACGAAGTTGGAGTTTGAGTTACTTT
>CAMVAT010000003.1 GCA_947165505.1 uncultured Prevotellaceae bacterium
TGCCATCACGTCGTTGATGTCGATATCTCCGTCGCCGTTCACGTCGCCCGGGGCAACGCTGGCCATCTCCACGATTTGGGCGAAGTAGTCGCCATATCCGGCGGCCTCGTAGTCGGCCTTCGTGCCAACGGGCACGTAGAGCGTGGCATCGCTGGCGATGTTTTGGAAGGCGGATGCGCTGAATGCCGGCGGTGTGGTGGCGTTGCAATAGACCGATGCCAGCTGCGTGCAGTAGATGAATACCTGATCGCCGATGTTCGTCACGGTCGAGGGGATGGTGACGGTGGTCAGGTTTTGACACCATCCGAACGTGCCGCTTTCTATCTCTGTGATTCCCTCGGGGAGGGTCACCTCGGTCAAGGAATTACATCTGACGAACGACCATCCGCGGATGGCGGTCAGAGTAGTCGGGAAGGTCACGCTCGTAATGTCACGACTCATGAAAGCACCCGAGGCAATCTCTTTCACAGTGTATTCTTCGCCCTCGTATGTCACGGTCGCGGGGATGGTGATGTCGCCCGAGTAATCGCCTGCGAGTACTATAGCCTGACCAGAGCTGGGGTTGAGGCTATAGTGGATGCCGTCGATGGTCACATCAACGCCCGACTCCAAAATCTGTCCGAAATTTTGCCAGTAGGGGGCTGCCTCATAGGCGGGCTTGGTGCCGGCGGGCACGTAGAGCGTGGCGTCGGCTACATTTTGGAACGCCTTTTCGTCGATGCGGGGAGGAGTAGTGGCCTCGCACCGCACGGTCTTCAGGTTGTCGCAGAAACCGAATACGCCATAGCCCAGAGTATCCAGCTGCTCGGGCAGGGTGATGTCTGTCAGGCTGACGCAATCCGAGAAAGCCAGTCGGTCTATGCTGGTCAGGCTCTGGGGCAGGGCCACGCTGGAGAGGTCGGCGCAATTACTGAAACACCCTATTCCTAAGCTTACCACACCCTCGGGTATCGTGATGCTCGTCAGTCCAGAGCACCTAGAAAATGCCTTATAGCCAATGCTTGTCACGTCGGTTGGAATGACCGTGTTGACGCAACCGGCCACCAGCGTATTCGTCGAGGTGTGGATGATGGCATTGCAACCGCCTCTCGAGTCGTAATTCGGATTGTCGTCGCTCACAGTGATACTTGTCAGTCCGCTGCATTCGGCAAAGGCACCTTCGCCAATGCTCGATACAGATGCGGGGATGGTGATCTCCGTCACCCCCAAGCATCCCAAGAAGGCATTTTCGCCGATGCTGTTGATGGTTTCAGGAATGTAGATGTACGTCAGGCCCGTACAACCTCTGAAAGCCGTTGGCACGATGCTGGTGGCGCCACTCAGGTCAACCCACGTCAGTCCAGTGCAACCGGCGAAGATGCCATTGCCGATACTCGATGCGGTACTGGGGTAGAGGATGAATGTCAGGCCTGTGCATTCCCTGAACGCATCTTCGCCGATGCTGTTGACCGTTTCAGGGATGGTGAGGCTCGTCAGGCCCGTGCATCCATAGAATGCTCTTAAGCCGATGTCGCTCAGGTTTTCAGGGAGTCTGATGCTCGTCAGGCCCGTGCAATTCATGAACGCTCTTCCATCGATGGTGGTGATGCTCTGAGGCAGCGTGATGCCCGTCAGGTTGGTGCAATTCAAGAAAGCTCTATCTCCGATGGCCGTCACGGTATATTCTTGTCCTTCGTATGTGGTGGTCGGGGGGACGGTGATGATGCCAGCATAGTTGGCCCGGATCACTGTCGCCGTCATGTTTTCGTTGTCGTAGCTGTATTGCAGGTCGATCATCTCCACAATCTTCCAGAAGTCTTTCCAGTAGGTGGCAGCCTCGTAGTCGGCCTTCGTGCCCGCGGGCACGATGAGCGTGGCGTTGACGACGGGAGAGAAGGGGTTCGTTTCGCCGGCAAGGGCAGGCGGCGTGGTGGCGAGGCAAGTGACCGTTCTCAGGCTGGGGCAATTATGGAATGCCAACTCTCCGATGCTCGTCACCGACTCCGGGATGGTGACGCTTGTAAGGCTGGTGCAGCCATAGAATGCCCCCTCGGCCACGGTGGTGGCGTAGGGAGAGAGCTTCACGCTGGTCACCTGACTCCCAGTGAATCCCCAGGGCACAATGCCTGTGATGGTGTATTCCTGCGTTTGATAGCCGTCGAAGACATTGATCTTACCACTTGAGAAGTCGAGCGTTTGGCCGCTATCACCGCCGTTCTGGGCTTGCGCTGTATAGTCGTCGCCCAGCACATACCTGCCCCCTGTAAAGTCAGAGAATTCTAGAGTCTCATAGTCTTTCCATACGTCTGCGTTCTGATAAGAAGAGAGCACTTCAGGGAATACGTGAATATATTGTGTGCCATAATTATACCTATCATCTATCGAGAACGAGGTGGATGTGATGGTAGGCGGTATGGAGGCATGTATGTAGAAATTTGTGATCGGTAAACCAGCAAACGCCCTGTCGCCGATGCTCTCGATGGTGCCCGGGAGCGCCACGGTCCATAGATTCGTGCAGCCGGCGAAGGCGTTGTCGCCGATGGCTGTCACTGTGTAGTCGTTGCCGTCGGGTCCTGATAATGTCTCGGGGATGGCTACAGAGACCATGCTGGCGATGTCGTAGTAGTAGCCGATCGCCGTGGCCGTGAGGTTGGTGTTCAGCTGATACGTGACGCCATCGCGGTCAAGTGTGAGGGGCGGCAACGCTATCCATGAGAAGTCATCGATATAGAGGGTGGCCTTGGCCGTGCCCTTGTTGCGGATGGTGATGGTGATGGTCTTCATGCCGGCATCGAGCATGGCCTGCGTCACGGTGCCTGTCATTCTGTGGCACGTCCATCCGCCGGTGACAGAGAAGTTCTGTTTTTTGATGTTGTTATCTATGATGTTATTGGCCGTTTTTCCGATGCCGTCGGTGAGCATGTATCCGATATCAATGCCAGTTCCGGCCTTGGTATAGAACTGGAAGGTGAACCGCCCGCCCAGTGTCCAAGTGTGCTGCGGGGTGACATAAATGCAATCGTAATACTCGCTGTTAGAGGACATAAACGAAGGCACCGGTATCTCCAGACCGTTGCCCGACCGGCCCACGCCGCTCTTGATGAGGTCGGTGGGGAATGCCTGTGAGCCGCTCTCGGTGTTGACGCCCACCCTGTATTGAGTCAGGTCGGCGGCGGCGGTGCTTGTGAAGCCGCCGTTGTTGAGCAGATGTGTCTCTTGCGCCATGAGTCCGAGCGGGACAGCCAGCGCAAAGAACAGCAGTGTTAGTAGTCTGGTTTTCATCGTCTTTTCTTTTAAATATAAAATGTTCATTTAGTGGTAATTGGGCTTTTAGGGCCTTTTGCAGAGGTAGTTAGTTGCAATATAATATTCATGTGACTATATCAGCTAATGTGAATATGTCAGTGTGCAAAGTTAAACAATATATTTTAAAATCGCCAAGTTTTTATTGGAAAAAATCATTTTTCTTTTGCTTTCCACTCGTTTTTTTTGTAACTTTGGCTTTGCCGAAGTTACTGGCACTCGGGAAAGCAAAAGAAATAACTATTTTTCTTTTGCTTTCCACTCGTTTTTTTGTAACTTTGCAGCGTATTGGCGAAAAATCGCTGCTGAAGGACAAATAACCTGTTGAAAAAACATCAAAAATACGATAACATCATGAAAGATTTCAATTTCTATGCCCCCACCCAGGTGGTGTTCGGGCGCACCGCAGAAGAGCAAGTGGCAGCTTTGGTCAAGAAATACGGCGGCACCAAGGTGCTGATACACTATGGCGGCGGCAGCGCAAGGCGGTCGGGACTGCTCGACAAGGTCTATGGCCTGCTTGCCGAGGCCGGCATCGCCTATGTGGAACTGGGCGGCGTGGTGCCCAACCCCAGACTCTCGCTGGTGCGTCAGGGCATCGACCTGTGCCGGCGCGAGGGCGTCGATTTCATCCTCGCCGTGGGCGGGGGCAGCGTCATCGACTCGGCCAAGGCCATCGGCTACGGCGTGCCCTACGACGGCGACGTGTGGGACTTCTGGATGCAGCGCGCTCGGCCCCAGGCCTGCCTGCCCATCGGCGTGATGCTCACCATCCCCGCAGCTGGCAGCGAGATGAGCAACTCGTGTGTGATCACCAACGAAGACGGAGACCTGAAGAAAGGTGTGAACAGCGACCTGTGCCGCTGCCGCTTCTGCATCATGAACCCCGAGCGCACCTTCACGCTGCCGCCCTACCAGACAGCCGCCGGAGCCACCGACATCATGATGCACACCATGGAGCGCTACTTCACCCAGCACACCGACATGACACTGACCGACGCTATCAGCGAGGCCCTGCTCCGGACGGTGAAGGACAGCGTGTTTGAGGTGCTGCGCCATCCGGAGGACTACCGCCACCGGGCGCAGATTATGTGGGCGGGAAGCCTCTCGCACAACGACCTGACGGAGTGCGGCACCTGCAAGGACTTCGCCACACACCGCATCGAGCATGAGCTGAGTGCCATGTTCGACGTGACCCACGGTGCCGGACTCTCCGCCCTCTGGGGCAGTTGGGCCCGCTACGTGATGTCGGAGAACGTGAGCCGCTTCGTGCAGTTCGCCGTCAACGTGATGGGCGTGGAGAACGACTTCGCCGACCCGCAGCGCACCGCCGAGAAGGGCATCGAGGCCATCGAGCGCTTCTACCACGCCATCGGCATGCCCGTGAACATCCCCGAGCTGCTGGGCCGCCCCGCCACCGACGACGAGATCCTGGAGATGGCCCGCAAGTGCTGCCAAGACGGCAAGATCACACAGGGCAACTTCAAGGTGCTCAATCAGACCGACGTAGAAGCCATCTACCGCATGGCGAATGGGGTTAAGGTTTAGGGTTTAGGGTTGAGGGTTTAGGGCTTAGGGTTTAGGGTTTAAGGTTTAAGGTTTGAGTGTTGATGGTTGAGTGTTGATGGTTGAGTGTTGATGGTTGAGAGGCACTAACATCGTGCTGGGAAGTAGGGACAGGGCGTGCCCTGTCCGCAAGCAAGAAAACACCACCTCATGGCGGACAGGGCACGCCCTGTCCCTACTTGCGTGGCAAGGTAATCTCCGGCCTCCTGCTCCAATGCATACCTCTCTCCTTGGACACACGCCCCCCAGCCCCCTCTAACTTAGAGGGGGAGCCGGATTACCTGACCAATAGAGCCTCCCATTAGCGACACCCAAATGGAAGAGTAACTTCCTTCCCCCTCTAAGTTAGAGGGGGTGCTCGTAGGGCGGGGGCGTGTGTAGGAACATAGAACAATCCCCATGTAATGACGCATCAATGCGCTAAAATATATTGAGAATGAAAACAGAGAAGCAAATGGCTGCCGCCGCGGCGGAATTCGCTGAGCGCTGGGCAGGCCGCGGCTATGAGAAGGGCGACAGTCAGGTGTTCTGGACCGAACTCCTGACCGAGGTCTTTGGCGTAGAGAACCCCAGCGGATTTGTGCGTTATGAAGAGCAAGTGAAGGTGGATAAGACCAACTTCATCGATGCCCACATCCCCGCCACCCGCGTGCTGATAGAGCAGAAGAGCCTGGGCAAGGACCTGCGCAAGGGTATCGTGCAGAGCGACGGCTCGCTGCTCAACCCCTTCCAACAGGCCAAGCGCTATGTGGCCAACATGCCGCTGTCGGAGCACCCGCGATGGATTGTGACGTGCAACTTCGCCGAGTTCCTGGTCTATGACATGGAACGCCCCAACGGCGAACCCGAACAGATTCTGTTAGAAAATTTGGGAAGGGAATACTACCGGCTGCAGTTTCTCGTCAATGAAAGAAGCGAGCACATCACCCGTGAGATGGAAGTGTCGATGAAGGCGGGCGAGATCGTGGGGCGTATCTACGACGCGCTGTTAGCTCAGTACGACGACACCTCGGGCGAAGCCCTCCGCTGGCTCAATATCCTCTGTGTGCGCCTCGTGTTCTGTCTATATGCCGAGGATGCCGGCGTGTTCGGCCACGACCAGTTTCACGACTATCTGGCGCATTATGATGCCGATGACCTGCGCAATGCCCTGATACGGCTTTTCGATGTGCTCAACACACCGCCAGAAAGGCGTAGTCGCTATCTGAAAGACGACCTCAAGTCCTTCCCCTATACCAACGGCGGCCTGTTTGCCGAGGAGATAGAAATACCCCAGTTCACCGAAGAGTTGCGTGCCACGCTCCTGCAAAACGCCTCGCTCGACTTCGACTGGAGCGAGATATCGCCCACCATCTTCGGGGCCGTGTTCGAGAGCACGCTCAATCCAGAGACACGCCGCACCGGGGGCATGCACTACACATCGATAGAAAACATTCATAAAGCCATCGACCCGCTGCTTCTCAACGACCTGCGGCGTGAACTAGACGAGATATTAGAGGAGCCGGTAGTGAAGAAACGGGCTAAGCGGCTCGACGCCTTTCAGGACAAGCTCGCTTCGCTTACTTTTCTCGACCCCGCCTGCGGCTCTGGCAATTTCCTGACAGAGACCTACCTGTCGCTGCGCCGGCTTGAGAACGAGGTGATACGTGAGCGCCACCATGGTCAGACGTTTCTCGGATTCGACGAGGCCAACCCCGTGAAGGTGAGCATCAACCAGTTTTACGGCATTGAGATCAACGACTTCGCCGTCACCGTAGCCACCACAGCGCTGTGGATCAGCGAGTCGCAGATGCTCTGTGAGACCGAGCGCATCATACGGCGAGACATCGACTTCCTGCCGCTGAAATCATACAGTAATATCCGCGAGGGCAATGCACTGAGGATGGAGTGGGATGTGATGGAGCTCTCAGCAGACATACCCACCATCCATGCCAGAAACACCTACGTGGTATTCGACCCGGAGCCGGATGTGGTCAACGAACCCGTGGCACTCTTTGATGAAGTGAATCTCATCACCAACAGGATGGGCAGCGGGCCAAAACCACCGAAAAGGGTCAGCGTATACTACGATTATATCATTGGTAACCCGCCGTTTGTGGGATATGCCTATCAGTCTAAGGAGCAAAAGGAAGACCTTGCATACGCTTGTCCTGACAGTGGCAAAAATATCGACTATGTGGCTGGTTGGTACCATAAGGCAGCACGGCTAATAACAAACAACAATACTCGTGCAGTTTTTGTTTCGACCAATAGCATCACTCAAGGTGAGCAAGTCGCATCCGTTTGGAAAAAACTGTTAGTGCAGTACGGACTGCATATCGACTTTGCATACCGTACTTTCCAATGGGACAGTGAATCTACACTCAAGGCACACGTGCACTGTGTCATCATCGGTTTCAGCAGCCAACAAACAAAAAGCGACAAACCGAGTGTGATTTACGATGGTGAGCGAACAATAGTGGCAGCCAACATCAGCCCCTATTTAATCAATGCTCCTACGGTGTTTATCGACAAGAGGAAGAAACCATTATGTGATGTGCCTGAAATGTCAAAGGGTAGCAGTCCGGTAGATGGGGGAAATCTGATTATTGAATCTTCGGATTACGATGATTTTGTCAAACGTGAACCAGATGCCCAAAAGTTTATACGTAGGTTTGTTGGGGCGAAGGAATTCCTTCATGGCCAGCCTCGCTATTGTCTCTGGCTTATCGGAGCGTCACCAAAAGAACTGTCACAAATGCCTCATGTGCGTGAACGGTTGGCCAAGACACGTGATTTCAGATTGGCCAGTCCAAAGGCGTCCACACGGCGGTTTGCGGATTTCCCTGCTCGCTTTATGGAAATGAGACAGCCCGACAGCCGTTATATTATCGTGCCGAGAGTGTCGTCTGAAAACAGGCGATATGTTCCCATGGGATATATGGACAAAGATGTCATCTGTAGCGATTCTAACATCACGCTTCCCAATGCCACGCTCTACCATTTCGGCATTCTTGAAAGCAATGTGCACATGGCTTGGATGCGTGTGGTGTGTGGCCGGCTAAAAAGTGATTACCGCTATAGTAATGACATCGTTTATAACAACTTCCCCTGGCCTGAGCCCACAGAAGGCCAGAAAGCGAAAATTGAGCAGACCGCGCAGGCCATCCTCGACGCGCGCGCCTGTTATCCTGACTCGTCGTTGGCCGACCTCTATGATGAACTGACTATGCCGTCAGAGTTAAGAAAAGCCCATCAAGACAATGACCGTGCCGTGATGGCAGCCTACGGATTCGACGTGAAAGAGATGACCGAAAGCCAGTGCGTGGCAGCACTCTTTACATTGTATCAAAAACTGACGGCAAACCATTGAACACGTAATTCGCATTCCACCATTGTTTTTCAATCATCATCGCAAATCATCTCGCGCTGTGCCCCCCTCCTTGGGAGGTACGGTGGTGGCCCATATCCCCATCCTGCGTCTGGCGCTGCCGATGATCGTCACCAACATCACCGTGCCGCTGCTGGGGCTCGTAGATGTGGCCATCGTGGGACATATCGGCGATGCCACCTATATCGGAGCCATCGCCGTGGGGTCGATGGTGTTCAACGTCATCTACTGGGTGTTCGGCTTCCTGCGCATGGGCACCTCGGGCATGACCTCGCAGGCCCTCGGACGGCGCGACCTCACAGACTGCACCCGCCAGTTGGCGCGCTCGTCGGTCGTGGCGCTCGCCGTGGCCGCGGCCATCCTCGTGCTGCAAGCGCCCCTCAAGCGGATGGCCTATCTCATCATCAGTCCCGAGGCCGACGTGGTGCCGCTCGTAGATACCTATTATAATATCTGCGTGTGGGGAGCCCCGCCCATGCTGCTGCTCTACAGCCTGTCGGGATGGCTCGTGGGCATGCAGAACACCCGGTTGCCGATGGTCGTCTCCATCACACAGAATGTGGTCAACATCCTGGCCTCGCTCGTGCTCGTGTTCGCCCTCGGCTGGCGCATCGAGGGCGTGGCTGCCGGCACCCTCACCGCCCAGTATGCCGGCGCCCTCATGGCGGTGGCTCTCACCGCGCGCTATTACGGCCGCCTGCGCATCCATTACCACGGCCGCGGACTGCTGCGCTGGCAGGCGATGCGCCGTTTCTTCAGCGTCAATACCGACATCTTCCTCCGCACCCTGTGCCTGGTGGCCGTCAACCTCTATTTCCTGGCCGCCGGGGCGCAGCAGGGCACACTCATCCTGGCCGTCAACACCCTGCTCATGCAACTGTTCATGCTCTACTCGTATATCATGGATGGCTTTGCCTATGCAGGCGAGGCCCTCAGCGGGCGGTATCTCGGCGCGCACAACGACAGGGCACTGCACGCCACCGTGCGCCAGCTCTTCGCGTGGGGTGGGGCAGTGGTGGTGCTCTTCACCACGGTCTATGCCGTGTGGGGCACACCCTTCCTGCATCTGCTCACCTCAGACGCGACCGTCGTCAGCGCCTCGGCCGATTATTTCCCCTGGGCGGTGGCGGTGCCCGTGGCGGGCATGGCCGCCTTCATCTGGGACGGCATCTTCATCGGCACCACCCTCACGCGCGGCATGCTCCTCTCGTCGGCCATCGCCACCGCCGTCTTCTTCGCCGTCTATCTGCTGCTGCGCCCCGCACTCGCCAACCACGCCCTCTGGCTCGCCTTCATCCTCTATCTGCTCACGCGCGGCATCGTGCAGACGGTCGTCTTCCCACTCCAACACTCCTAAATTCCCACTTTCCCCCTTTTTTACTTTTTTTAGTAGGAAAATGTGCGTCTTTTCGCAAATAATAGTTATCTTTGCAAAATTAAAGACACTATGCTTATGAAACGTATATCTATTATCCTCGTTTTTTTAACGCTTTTACTGCCCATGAAACTATTCGGACAGACATACGGATCGATGTGGAAACAAGTCGAAGCCGAGCAGAAAAAAGACACGCCGCGCTCGGCCATGGCCATCATCGAGAAGATACGCAAAAAGGCGGAGAAAGAAAAACAGTACGGTCATCTGATCAAGGCCGAACTGCTCTATGTCAGCACCGAGACGAGCATTACGCCCGACTCGCTCGTGCCGTCGGTACGCAGACTGGCCGACAAAGAGCTCAAGTTGCGCGACACCGACCCCGTGCTCGCCGCCGTCTATGAGACGGTGCTCAGCCGGCTCTACAACAGCTACGACGAGCTCGACGAGAACCACGCTTACGAGAAGAGCCGCGCATACGAGCGCCTCGCCATCCGCTACCCCGAGCAGCTGGCACGGCATAAGGCCTCGGAGTATGAGCCACTGCTCGTGGAGGGCTACGACAGCCGCTGGTTTGACAACGACCTGCTCAGCGTCATCGGCTACGAGCTCAACGAATACAAGGTGATGCACGACTACTACGTGAAGACGCACCTGCGCACCGCCGCCTGCCTCACTGCCATGGAGATGGCCAACGAGCACCGCTGGTGGGGAGCACGCGAGGTGAAACAGTCGGACTACATCCGGCAGATCGACTCGCTGCTCACACAGTACGGCGACCTGAAAGTGGCAGGCGAACTGGCCCTGTCACGATACCAGTTCATGGAAAGAGCCAACGACGTGACCGTGGAAGACCGTGTGAACTACATCAACTACGCCCTCGGCAAGTGGGGCGACTGGCCACGGCTCAACGAACTGCGCAACGAGCTCAAGGAACTGACTCAGCCCACCTTTAACGTCGATTTCGGACAGCAGGTGTGCCGGCCCGGGCAGTCGCGCAAGGTGGAAGTGACACAGTTGCGCAACATCACACAGCTGACGATGACCGTGACGCAGGTGGACCTGGACGTCACAAAAGATTATAACCTGTACAACCGCGACGTGTATGCCCAGGTGAAGAAAGCCAAGATGGCTGGCACCGAGCGCACCGTCAACCGACAGTTTATCGGACTGCCCGACTATCAGGTGGTGGAGACCGACACCTTTGAGCTCGAAGGACTGCCCCGGGGACTCTATCTCGTGGAGTTCACCACCGACAACAACGGCGTGGAGCCCGTGCGATTCCTGCACCACGTGAGCGATGTGTATGTCATCCAGCAGCAGTTGCCCGGCAATAAGACACGCTATGTGGTGGTGAGCGCCACCACCGGACAGCCCCTCAAGGGAGCCAAGTTGCGCTTCATCCCCTCGCGCTACAACACCAATAAGCAGGTGGTGGACGTGGACTGCGACAGCAAGGGCGAGACCGTGCAGACCGTTGACCGGCGCGGGACGTATGAGCTGTACGCCTATACCGCCGACGACCGCGCACTGCCCACCTTCGGCAGCCGCGGGCACTTCAGCTACTACGACGACAGCCACGCCACACACGACAGCGACCAGATATACACCGACCGCGCCATCTACCGGCCGGGACAGACCGTGCACGTGGCCGTCGTGGCCATGCGCAACACCGGAGGCATCAACCCCGAGGCCAGGGCCGGCGAGAAGATGACCATCGCGCTGCGCGACGCCAACTGGAACGAGATAGGCACCCAAGAGGTGACCACCGACGCCTACGGCACGGCCACGGCCGACTTCACACTGCCCAAAGACGGACTCAACGGACGCTTCTCGCTGCGCACACCCCACGGCAACGCACAGTTCCGTGTTGAGGAATACAAACGGCCCACGTTCGAGGTGGAGTTCCCCAAGGTAGATAGACCCTACCATGTCGGCGACACCGTGGTGGTGACCGCACACGCACGCACCTACGCCGGTGTGCCCGTGCAGGGCGCCGAGGTGAAATACACCGTGGTGCGGCGCCAGGCCCTCTGGTGGCGCTACTACGGCGGACAAGCCGACGGCGGCGAGGAGATCAAGACCGAAAGGGTCGTGACCGACGAGCAGGGCGCCTTCAAGGTAGAGATACCCATCGACATCCCTGATGCCGACAGCCATTATCCCATCTTCTATAACATCACCGCCACGGCCGACGTCACCGACCAGGCAGGCGAGACACGCACCGGAGAAATCACGCTGCCCATCGGCAACAGAGAGACGGCTTTCAGTTGCGACATACCCAAGAAGAGCGAGCGCGACAGTCTGCGCCACATCACCTTCGCACGGCGCAATGCCGCCGGCGTGCCCATCAGCGGCAAGGTGAGCTACCGTGTGGATAAAGGCAAGACGATGACCGCCGAGGCCAACACCAAAGTTCCCTTCACCATGCACCTCGACTCGGGCAAGCACCACCTGCACGCCGTATGCGGCAAAGACACCATCGACACCGACTTCGTGGTCTTTACTCTGCAAGACAAACGCCCCTGCACCCAGACACACGACTGGTACTACCTCTCGGCCAACACCTTCCCCCGCAGCGGAGCCGCCGTGCACCAGCAGGTGGGCACCTCAGACGCCAACACGCATGTGGTCTATACCATCATCTCGGGCGAAAACGTGGTGGAGAGCGGCGCCTTCGAACTGAGCAACGCCAACCAGAACCGCGACTTCAAATACAAGGAAGAGTGGGGCTCGGGCCTGCTGCTCAACTACGCCTGGGTGCACGATGGCATCCTATACCAGCATTCGCAGACCATCGCACGGCCACTGCCCGACAAACGGCTCAACGTAGAGTGGGCCACCTTCCGCGACAGGCTCACACCCGGACAGCAGGAGGAGTGGACACTACGTGTGACACGCCCCGACGGCAAGCCCGCCAAGGCACAGCTGATGGCCGTGCTCTACGACAAGTCGCTCGACCCCATCGCACCCCACGACTGGGCGTTCAACCCGATGCTCTCACAGTCGCTGCCCTCCACGGCATGGTACGGCCTGTCGTTCGGACGGCTCACCGGCAATTCCAGCCAACCCTATAAGACACTCAAGGTGTCGCCCCTCGCACTCTACCGCTTCGACGAGTCGCTCTTCCAGATGTACACGCCCATGACACGTATGTATGCCGCTGGCAGCATGCGCATGATGAAGAATGCCGCCATGCTGGAATCCGCACCCATGGTGATGGAAGAGGAGGCTATGACCATGGACTCTGCCGCCGACATGAGCGACAGTGCCGAGGCGAAGGAAGAGACCGTGGCTGAGAAACCCAAGGTGGAGGAACACACCGGCGAGGAACTGCAGTTGCGTGAGAATTTCGACGAGACGGCCTTCTTCATGCCACAGCTCGTGGCCGACGCCGACGGCAATGTCAGCATGAAGTTCACACTGCCCGAAAGCCTCACCACCTGGCAGTTTATCGGCATGGCGCACGACCCCGTGATGAACTACGGATTCCTGCGCGGACAGTCGGTGGCCAAGAAAGACGTGATGGTGCAGCCGCAGATGCCACGTTTCGTACGTGCCGGCGACGAGGCGCAGATAGCCATGAAAGTATTCAACACCACCGAGACAGACATGAGCGGACAGGCCACCATGGAATTGATTGACCCCGAGACCGAGGCCGTGGTCTTCACCGATACACACCGCTTCAACGTCAAGGCTGGCCAGACGTCGGTGGTCAACTTCAACTACCAGCCCGACGGCGAGCACCCGCTGCTCATCTGCCGCATGACAGCAAAAGGCAAGAAATTCAGCGACGGCGAACAGCACTACCTGCCCGTGCTGCCCGACCGCGAGCAGGTGATGAACACCCGCGTCATCACACAGCACCACGCAGGCGTCAAGGAGTTTGACATCAACGAACTCTTCCCCGCCGGCACCACCGACCGCGCGCTCACCGTGGAATATACTAACAATCCCGCTTGGATGATGATACAGGCGCTGCCGTCGCTCGCTACCGACGACAACGACAACGCCATCTCGCAGGCCGCCTGCTACTACGCCAACGGACTGGGACGCTACCTCATGCAGCAGACACCCAAGATCAAGGAGACCATCGACGCATGGCAACTGGAGCAGGGCGACGGCACCTCGCTCAGCAGCAACCTGGAGCGCGACGAGGAACTGAAGACCCTCGTGCTCAACGAGACACCGTGGGTGATGGACGCACACTTCGAGGCCAACCAACGCAAGCAGTTGGCCGACTACTTCGATGAGCAGAAGATAGACAGCCGCCTGGCTGGAGCACTCGAGAAACTGCATGCGCTGCAGCGCGCCGACGGCTCGTGGAGCTGGTGGAAGGGCATGGGCAGCAGCCTCTACGTGACCACCGAGGTCACCGAGATGCTCGTGCGCCTGAACGCGCTCACCGGACAGCACGACGACACCGAGTCGATGCTCAGCCAGTCGTTCCACTTCCTGGGCCATGAGCTGGTCAAAGAGATGGACGAGCTGAAGAAAGCCGCCAAGCAGGGTGCCAAAGACCTCAGACCCAGCGAGTGGGCGGTGCAGACACTCTACGCCATGGCACTCGACGGGCGCAAGATGAGCGACAACACCGAGGCGGCCAAACACTACATGGTCGATCTGCTGGCCAAGCGCACCAACGACCTGACCATCTACGGCAAGGCCATCGTGGCGGTGGTGCTCGCCAAGAACGGCAAGGCCAAGAAAGCCGCCGAATACCTGCAGAGCATACGCGAATACTCGGTCATGACCGAGGAGATGGGGCGCTACTACGACTCGCCCAAAGCCTTCTACTCGTGGTTCGACTATAAGATACCCACCGAGGTGGCTGCCGTCGAGGCCATACAGATGCTCCACCCCGACGACGAGCAGACCGTGGAGGAGATGCAGCGCTGGCTGCTCATGTCGAAGCGTACACAGGCCTGGGATACGCCCATCAACAGCGTCAATGCCGTGTATGTGTTTATGAAGGGCAACAATGGTCTGCTCGACGACCGCGAGCCTACGCAGATCATGGCCGACGGGCGTGCGCTCGAAGTGGAGGCACGCAACGCCGGACTGGGCAGTGAGAAGCACCGCCTGGCTGGCGACGACATACCGCAGCAGCTCACCGTGAGCAAGACCTCGGAGGGCACCTCGTGGGGCGCCATCTATGCGCAGTTCACACAGAAGACCACCGACGTGGCTGACGCTGCCACCGGTCTGACCGTGACGCGCGAGATATTCATGGCCGACGACAAGAAGAATGCCGTGACCGACGGACAGCAGTTGCACGTGGGCGACCGTGTCAAGGTGCGCATCACCATCCAAGCCACGCAAGACTTCGACTTCGTGCAGGTGAGCGACAAGCGCGCCGCATGCCTCGAACCCACACAGCAGCTGAGCGGATACCGCTACGGCTACTACTGCTCGCCCAAAGACTACGTCACCAACTACTATTTCGACCGCATGGCCAAGGGCAAGCACGTGGTAGAGACGGAGTACTTCATCGACCGGGAAGGCACCTACACCACCGGCACGTGCACCGTGCAGTGCGCATACGCGCCTGAGTATTACGGACGCACACACGCACAGACATTACAAGTAGTAAAATGAAACGAACCATCCTATACCTCTTTTGCGCAGCGGCATCCGGCTATGCCGCCGCGCAATCTATCACACCTGCCAACAGCGTCATCGACTGCGGGCAGGTGGTGTATCAAAACCCCGTGACGGCACAGTTTGAACTGGTCAACGAGAGCGACGCTTCCATCTCTATCAGCGACGTGCAGACAAGTTGCGGATGCACCACCGTCAGTTACCCCACAGGCATGATACCCAAGGGGAAACCGTTTGTCATCACGGCCAAATACGACGCCAAGATGCTCGGGCACTTCCAAAAATACGTCGATGTGTTCACCACTGGCTCCGAGGAGCCGCTCATGCTCACCATGAAGGGTGTGGTGGTGGCTGAACTGTCGGGCTACACCGGCGGCTACGACTACGTGGTGGGACGCCTGAAGACCGATGCGCAAGACCTGCTCTTCGACGATGTGAACCGTGGTGAGCGCCCCGTGCACGAGGTGCATATCCTCAACTCCACGTCAGAGACCGTCAGCCCCGTGTTCATGCACCTGCCGGACTACCTCAAGGCCGAGGTGTCGCCATCGACACTCGCACCGGGACAGGCCGCCGTGGCACGTATCACGCTCGAGTCGCAAAAACTGCGCGACTTCGGACTCACGCAGACGACCATCTATCTGGGGCAGTTCCCCGGCGACCGCATCAGCGAGGATAAGGAGATCGTCGTGTCGTCGATCCTCCTGCCCGACTTCGCCCACCTGACCGAGAACCAGTTGGCGCGTGCGCCTCAGGCACAGGTATCGACCTACAACCTCGACCTCGGACGCTTTGAGAAGAAGAAAAAGAAGAAGGGCGTGGTGGAAATCGAGAACACCGGTCAGACACCCCTCGAAATCCGTTCGTTGCAGATGTTCACACCCGGACTGAAGGTGGAACTGGGCAGTCAGCGGCTGCGGCCGGGCGAGAGTACCAAGCTCAAAGTGACCGCTGAGCGCAACGCCCTGCGCAACACCCGCACCCAGCCCCGTGTGCTCATGATCACCAACGACCCCTCTAACCCGAAGATCGTCATCAATATCGTGGTGGAGTAGGATAGAAGACCCACCCCCGGTCCCTCCCTTGTAGGGAGGGGAGTGGTTACCTTCCCTATTAGGGGTAAGAGGTGAGAGATGAGAGATATGCCGCGTCGTAGGGGCGGGTCACCGTGCCCGCCCGCACGAGCGAAGCGAGTTCTGACCGCACGAACATAGCGAGTTTCCTGAGCAGGGTGCAAGGGGCAGGAGATATGCCACGAACACTAAACACTCAACACTAAACCTTAAAAAATACCTCTCCGCGCATGTAGGGACAGGGCGTGCCCTGTCCGCCTTCACGACAACAACCACCTCGCTTGCGGACAGGGCACGCCCTGTCCCTACTTCCAAACACGATGACTATTGTCCAAACTCCCATACTCCTACACTCCCAACTCCACGACAACTATTGTCCAAACTCCCAAACTCCTATGGAACACCCAGAAAACAGTGAAGAATACAAAGGCCTGACCGTGAACAGCGGCGTGGCACAGCCGTCCATCATCAACCCCTATATCAAGCGCCACCGCTTCCATCGGCGCGAACTGTCTGTGGCCGACATGGTCGAGGGCATCCTCCGGGGCGACGTCACCATCCTCTCGCAGGCGGTGACACTCGTAGAGAGCGTCAACCCCGACCACCAGACCAAGGCGCAGGAGGTCATCGAGCGCTGTCTGCCCCACAGCGGGAAATCCATACGCATCGGCATCAGCGGTGTGCCGGGCGCCGGCAAGAGTACCTCGATAGATGAGTTCGGATGCCATGTGCTCGACCGCACAGGCGGCAAACTGGCTGTGCTGGCCATCGACCCCTCGTCGGAACGCTCCAAGGGAAGCATCCTCGGCGACAAGACACGCATGGAGAAACTGGCCGTCCGTCCTGAGTCGTTCATACGTCCTTCGCCCACGGCAGGATCGCTCGGAGGCGTGGCACGCAAGACGCGCGAGACCATCATCCTCTGTGAGGCGGCCGGATACGACAAAATCTTCGTCGAGACGGTGGGCGTGGGACAGAGCGAGACGGCTTGCCACTCGATGGTCGATTTCTTCCTGCTCATCCAACTGGCCGGCACGGGCGATGAACTGCAAGGCATCAAGCGCGGCATCATGGAGATCAGCGACGGCATCGTGATCAATAAGTGCGACGGCAACAACGTGGACAAATGCCAGATGGCTGCCACCAACTTCCGCAACGCGCTCCACTTCTTCCCCATGCCCGAGAGCGGATGGCTGCCCAAGGTGCTCTGCTACAGCGGATTCTATGGCACGGGCATCAAGGAGATCTGGGACATGATATACCAATACATCGACTTCGTGAAGGCCAACGGCTACTTCGACTACCGGCGCAACGAACAGAGCAAATACTGGATGTATGAGACCATCAACGAGCAGTTGCGTCTTAACTTCTACAACAACCCCGACATCGCCGCCTCGCTCGAAGCCGCCGAGCAGTCGGTGTTGCAGGGCCACAAAACCTCTTTCGCCGCTGCCCACGACCTGCTCGAGCGGTATTGGAGTCTTTAAGACCCACCCCCGGCCCAAGAGATATGCCGCGTCGTAGGGGCGGGTCACCGTGCCCGCCCGCACGAGCGAAGCGAGTCCTGACCGCACGAGCGACGCGAGTTTCCCGAGCAGGTGGCAAGGGGCAGGAGACAACCTCTCCGCGCATGTAGGGACAGGGCGTGCCCTGTCCGCCTGCAAGATGACTACCACACCGCTTGCGGACAGGGCACGCCCTGTCCCTACATATGAGGCAATTTTCCCAGTTCGGCTGGATTTGTAATCCAGCCGTGCCGAATATCAGGATTTGTAATCCGAATAGAAACAATCTACTCCCTTCCCTGCAAGGGAGGGGTCGTGGGAGGGTCTTCTTTTAATGTTTTAATTTTATAATTTTATCATTTTTGAAAGTAGAAATCGACGTCGGCAGCGGCTTCTGTTTCGGAGTGACCACTGCCATCAAGAAAGCTGAGGAGGAACTGGCCAAGGGCAATACACTCTATTGCCTGGGCGACATCGTGCACAACGGCATGGAGTGCGAACGGCTGCGCGACATGGGGCTCATCACCATCAACCACGACGACCTGAGCCGGTTGCATGATGCCAAGGTGCTGCTGCGTGCCCACGGCGAACCGCCAGAGACCTACCAGCTGGCGCAGCGCAACAACATCGAGATCATCGATGCCACATGTCCCGTGGTGCTGCAACTGCAGCGGCGCATCAAACAGCGCTATGCCGACAACCCCGACGCGCAGATCGTCATCTTCGGCAAGAACGGACATGCCGAGGTGCTCGGACTCGTGGGCCAGACCGAGAGCCGTGCCATCGTCGTGGAGAATCTTGACGACGTGAAGCGGCTCGACTTCACACGCGACATCTTCCTCTATTCACAGACCACCAAGTCGCTCGACGAGTTCCGGCGCATCATCACCTATATACAAGAGCATATCGCACCCGGGGCGCAGTTTCGCAGCTTCGACACCATCTGCCGTCAGGTGGCCAACCGCATGCCCAACATCTCGCAGTTCGCCGCCCGTCACGACCTCGTACTCTTTGTCAGCGGTCGCAAGAGCAGCAACGGCCGCGTGCTCTTCAACGAGTGCCTGCGTGTCAACCCCAACAGTCATCAGATAGAGAGCGCCGCCGAGATCTCGCCCGCCTGGCTCACCGGCGTCGCCACCATCGGCATCTGCGGAGCCACCTCCACCCCCAAATGGCTCATGGAAGAGTGCCGCGACGCCATTGAAAGGTGAATGTTTTTAACTGATTTATAAAACTCCATAATATGAAAAAACTGATAATCACACTGATATGGGTGGCTGTCTTGGTTGCCATGGTCGTCACCAATCCTAAGAAGGCGGCGCACAACGAGGCGATAGCCGTAGAGTATAAGGAGGCATTGCAGAAGAAAGTGGGCCTGCTGTCGTTGCTGGCCGGACAGAAAACACTTGAAAAGGTGGTGGATAGCACCGTCGAGGTGTCAGACTACGTGCTGGTGAGCGTGGGGCGCTATACCTCGCGCGACGATATGAGCAGCGTGGTGTCGGTGGGGTTGTTCAACCACGTGTTCGTGTTCAGCAAAGACGACATCATGGAAGAAATGGGCAGGGCACTGGGGATGTAGTCACAGCAACCCTAACTCCTGCCCCAAATAATCCGTATGCGAATGTGGAATTACATGATGGTGAGTGTCACCCGCCTCCCTAAGCCACTAAATATACGGAATAGGGTGGACAATTGTATGTCAGCATGTCCATTTTCTATTATTGAGATATTTTTTTCTCGTATTCGCGCAGCAGCCATTCATTCTGCTCGGGGATGGTCATGTGGCTGTTGTCGAGGATGATGGCGTCGTCGGCGGGGCGCAGCGGGGCTACTTCTCGGTGTGAGTCGATATAGTCGCGTTCCTGCACGTTGCGCAGTATCTCATCGTAGTCGGCTTGCTCGCCCTTGCCCAGCAGTTCTTTATAGCGGCGCTCAGCACGTACCTCGGCCGAAGCCGTGACAAACACTTTCAGTTCGGCGTCGGGGAAGACCACGGTGCCGATGTCGCGTCCGTCCATCACCACACCTTTGTCCTTGCCCATCTGTTGCTGCTGTGCCACCATGGCCTCGCGCACGAAGGGGATGGCCGCGATGAGGCTCACGCGCGACGACACCTCCATGCCGCGTATCTCGCCCTCCACCAGTTGGCCGTTGAGGTAGGTGTCGGGTTTGCCCGTCTCGCTGTTGAGTTGGAACGTGATGTGTATATCGGTGATTTGCTGTCTGAGCCCCTCGGTGTCGATTTCGCCCGTCTCGCTGAAGAGTCCTTGCCGCATGGCGTAGAGGGTGACGGCGCGGTACATGGCGCCCGTGTCAACATAGATATATCCGATACGTCGTGCCAGATCTTTGGCCATGGTACTTTTTCCGCACGAAGAGTGCCCGTCGATGGCAATAGTGATTTTTTTCATTGTTGTTTTTATTTTTTTGAGATTTGAGGTTTGAGGTTTGAGATTTGAGGATTGAGGTTTGAGGTTTGAGGATTTTGGTCTGCCGTGCCACGGCAGGAAAAGGAAAGAAGCGCTCGGAGCATATCTCCTGCCCCCTGCCCCTTGCCCCCTGCCCCGAAACTATTCTCTTACCTCTTACCTCTCACCTCTCACCTCTAAGAGAACCTCTTACCTCTTACCTCTACAATGTATATGCCGCATTGATGATGATGGAGGCCGACGACACGTGGAATTTGCCGTAGGCCGCGTTGAGCTTAAACCGTTCGAGCTGTATGCCGGCGCCAAACGACAGTCCGGCACCGTGTGCGCTCTCGCTGTCACCGCTCTGTATCTTCATCTCATCGGCCCGTCGGAAGTTGTAGCCGGCGCCCACCCAGATGGCATCCGAGAGCATCACATCGACACCCGCCGACAGGTGGTTGACGAAGCGGTAGTCCCAATGCGTCAGGTCGGTCAGCGTGGCCGACAGGCGGAAGGGCGCCCCTTGCAGCCGTTTGCTCACGCCCACGCGCAGGTCGAAGGGCATAGCCTCGAAGTCGTCGTTGTAGGCTTTCAGTTGTCCGCCCAGGTTTTTCGCCACTGCCGAGACTGACCATTCGCGTTCCGGGTCGTAGTAGTTGAGTCCCAAGTCCACCCCCATGGCGATGGAATTGTAATTGCCGATATATGAGGTGATGAATTTCACGGCGATGCCACCGGCGAGTCGTTTCGCCAGGTCGTAGCCCAGATAGCCGCACACGGCGATGTCGCGTGCCGAGAACTCGCCCGTCTGCACGTTGTCAGCAGTGGTCTCCTTCATCTTACCATAGTCGATGAATTGTCCGCTTACCGCCACCGTGGCCTTCTCCTTTACCGTCCAGTTGTACGAGGCACTGGCGGTGTTGGCTCCCTCCATGTAGTTCATGTAGTTGAGCCCGATGGTGCGGCTGCTCACCGACTGCAACAGTGCCGGGTTGGAGAACATCAGCGAGGCGTCGTCTTCGATGATGGTGATATTCTCGCCTCCCAAGGCTGCTGCATGGGCGCTCACGGGCAGTCGTAGGAAATTATAAGCGGTGCGGCTCTCCTGTGCTGAGATGGCTACAGAACAGACCCACAAGAGCAGCGCAAAAATGACTTTTTTCATCCCGTTGACGTAATTTCTCTGCAAAGATACAATTTTTTTTGAAATAATATGTTACTTTTGCAGTAACTAAGTAGATAAACGCAAAAAAACGCGGTTTATTGTGGAGCAGAAAAAGACCTTGGCGGCGGATATAGACCACAGGAGGGGCACATCGTTTCTCTTGGGCTTGGTCATGGCCCTGGCTCTGCTGCTCACCGCGCTGGAGTGGACCTCGCATGCCGCAGACACAGAAGAGGCTCCCGACCTGGTGGGCGAGATGGCGCAAGACTTGGAGGCCATACCCGCGCTCGACCAGCGTGACCTCGTGGCCCTGACCCGCCAGCAGCCCGCCACCACCGTCGTCAGCGAGCGGGTGGTGGTGGCCGATGATGCCGCCGAAGAGATAGCCGATGCCGCCGATGCCGCCCGCGACGAGTGGGTGCCGCTGGTGCTGGAGCCCGACGACTTCACCGAGGAGCCGGTCAACAACGAGGCCCTCTCGCCTTTGGCCATGGGCATCACCCCCGAGCCTGTGTTGCGCGTGGTGGAGCAGTACCCGGAGTTTCCCGGCGGCATGATGGAACTGATGAAGTGGCTCACCCGCAACCTGCAATATCCCGCTTACGCCCGTCAGCAGAAGATACAGGGCGAGGTGGTCGCCTCGTTTATCATCAACAAAGACGGCACGGTGGCCGACATCAAGATACTGAAGTCGGTAGAGGCCTCGCTCGACCGCGAGGCGCTGCGTGTGCTGCGTATGATGCCGGCGTGGAAACCCGGACAAGACCACGGTCAGCCCTGCCGCACGCTCGTGCGTCTGCCGATCGTGTTTAAGATATGAAAGAAGACCCTCCCCCGGCCCCTCCCTTGTAGGGAGGGGAGTGGATGGTTTCGGGGCAAGGGGCAAGAGAACACTTCACCGCGCAAGTAGGGACAGGGCGTGCCCTGTCCGCAAACAAGGAAAACACCACCTCATGGCGGACAGGGCACGCCCTGTCCCTACTTCCTAGCCACGATGACTATTGTCTTCACTCCTTCACTCCTCTTTTAATTTTTTAACTTCCCAACTTCCAACATAAAATGTACACATCTCATCAAATTTTAGAACAGGTCAACAATTATATCGACCATCTGGCATACGACCGCAAACCGGCGAGTCTGTATGCGCCCATCCGCTATGTGCTCTCGCTCGGAGGCAAACGTATCAGGCCCGTGCTCATGCTGCTGGCCTACAACCTCTACAAAGACGACCCGCTGAGCATCCTGCCATCGGCCTGCGCCCTTGAGACATATCATAACTACACCCTGTTGCACGACGACCTGATGGACAATGCCGACCTGCGCCGCGGACACGAGACCGTGCACAAACGGTGGGATGCCAATACAGCCATCCTCTCGGGCGACTCGATGCTGGTGCTGGCCTACGAGCGCATGGCGCAGTGCGACCCTGAAAAATTGAAACCCGTACTCGACCTCTTCACCGAGACGGCCTTGGAGATAGGCGAGGGACAACAATATGACATGGACTTTGAGCGGCGGCAAGACGTCACCGAAGAGGAGTATATCGAGATGATACGCCTCAAGACCAGTGTGCTGCTGGCCTGCGCCATGAAGATGGGTGCCATCCTGGCCGATGCGCCCGCTGCCGACACCGAGCGCCTGTACGACTATGGCGAGACGTTCGGACTGGCTTTCCAACTGCAAGACGACTACCTCGACGTGTATGGCGACACCAAGGTGTTTGGCAAGGCCATCGGCGGCGATATCCTCTGCAATAAGAAGACCTATATGCTCATCAACGCCTTCAACCTGGCTTCGCCGGCGCAGCGCGAGCAACTGCAACACTGGGTGAGCCGCCGCGACTACGACCCGCAGGAGAAGATCGCGGCCGTGACCGCCCTCTACAACGAGATAGGCATCGACCGTCTGGCACAAGACAAGATACGCTACTATTTTGAGGAGAGCAAGAAAATCCTCGCTTCGGTCAAGGTGCCCGAGGAGCGCAAGGCCCAGCTCATCGCCTATACCGACGAGATGATGCAGAGGGAGAGCTAATTCCTAAAGTTAAAAGGCAATCATGACAGATACTCATATCCATTTAGACGGACCGGAATTTGACGCCGACCGCGACGAGGTGGTGGCACGTGCCCGAGAGGCGGGCATCAGCCGCATGTTCATCCCCGCCATCGACCTGAAGACGGTGGATAGCGTGCTCGATGTGTGCCGGCGCTATCCGGGCTATGCCTATCCCATGCTCGGACTGCATCCCGAGGAGGTGCGTGCCGACTGGCGCGAGGTGCTCGATGCCATCCACAGCCGTCTCGTTCAGGCCGATGTGCTCGCTCAGACCATTGCCGTGGGCGAGGTGGGCATCGACTACTACTGGAGCCGTGAGTTTGAGCATGAGCAGCTGGAGGCCTTCGAGGAGCAGGTGCGTTGGGCAGTAGAACTGCAACTGCCCCTGATGATACACTGCCGCAAGGGACAGCAAGAACTGGTGCGCATCCTGCACCGCTATGAGAAAGACTTGGTGGGCGGCGTGTTTCACTGCTTCACAGGCAATGAGAAAGAGGCAGCCAAACTGCTCGCGTTCGACCGTTTCGTGCTTGGCATCGGCGGTGTGCTCACCTTCAAGAAGAGCCATCTGCCCGAGGTGCTGGCTGCGGCGGTGCCCCTCACACGTGTGGTGCTTGAGACCGACGCCCCGTATATGGCTCCTGTGCCCAAGCGCGGGCAGCGCAACGAGAGCGCCTTTGTGCCATGGGTGTTGCAGCGCATGGCCGAGAGTTATGGTGTGAGTGCCGACGAAGTGGAGCGGCAGACCGAAGAGAATGTGCGCCGCGTGTTTCAAAAAGTGAGACTATGACGTGGCGCGCTGCTGTCTATATGGCCTTGGTGGCGGTAGTGTCGGGCTTCGCGCCCGGCGTGGCGGCACAAGACACGACAGCCACCACGTCGTCCAGTCGGCAGCACTGGGGCGTGGCCGTGGGTGTGAACCCGTCGTCGGCCATCGTCATGGACACGTATCAGCGCAAATACCAGCAGGGGCGCGGCAACCTGTCGTGGGGGGTGGAGGCCCTCTATAGCAACGTGCCGGCCGACAGCGACGCCTATGCCGCCGACTACGGTTATCCTACTATCGGTGTGGGGGTGAAGTACAGCCTCAACCACGGTGTCACGATGCACCGCTCGCCCGATCCCGCATGGGGACTGGCCCGTGAGGTGGACTATCGTTCGCGCATGGGCAACTCGCTCGCTGTCTATGGCATCTTTGCCCGGCCCATCTACCGCCGGCACCGGTGGGAGGTGGACTACACTTTCAATTTCGGGGTGGGGTACAGCCGCACCAAATACGACAAAGACGACAATGTAGATAATGAGCTCATCGGGTCGAGGTGGCTCATCTTCTTCGGCGCAGGTCTGCATGTGGCCTATCAGGTGGCGCCGGCATGGGGCGTCAAGGCAGGCGTGGAATACTGGCACCTGAGCAACGGCGCACTGAACCGGCCCAACAAGGGTGCCAACTTCATCGGGCCGTCGCTGGCCTTGGTCTATCGGCCTTATTACGATGCCGTTAACGGCAGCGAGGCACAGACGGTGGCGCAAAAGGTCAGAAAGCCCTTCCACCGCTATTGGCTGGCGAGGGTCACAGCCGGGGTGGGGGCCAAGACGCTCAACGAAGACTGGCAACTGACGCAGTTCCAGACCGAGCCGGACAGTCCCGACTACCGCACCGGCCGTTTCCGGCTGTATGCCGCCTATTCGCTGCAGGCCGACGTGCTGTATCGCTATGCCCGTCGTTGGGCCAGCGGCATTGGTGCCGACCTGTTCTACGGTACGTATGCCGACCGTGTGGCCGACATCGACCCGCAGTTTGGAGGCAACGGCACCGCCAGTCCGTGGTCTTTCGGTATTGCCGCCAAGCACGAGGTGTATTACCACCGTCTGCGTCTGGCCATGTCGCTCGGCGTCTATCTCTATCGCAGCATGGGCGCCAATGCCAAGGAGGTGGAGCAACCCTACTACGAGCGCATCGGCATTCACTACGACATACCTCGCACGCGGTGGGCCGTGGGCGTCAATGTCAAGGCGCACCGCACCAAGGCCGACCTCACCGAAGTGGTGGTGAGTTATCAGATAGAAAGGTGAAGAAGACCCACCCCCGGCCCCTCCCTTGTAGGGAGGGGAGTAGATAGTTATTTTAGAGGTGAGAGGTAAGAGGTGAGAGATGTGCTTCGGGGCAGGGGGGAGGGTCTGAATAAACTATTAATATCAACTAACAATGGGACTTTTTGATTTCATCAGTGGAGCGGGTACTCCTAAAAACACCACTAAAACGATTGTATTGCCTTACGTACCCAAGAATGTGAATGAATTGATGGCAATGCCCGGCGCCAACCTGCAAGACGAGTTTGCCGTGGCAGCGCTCTGCGTGGCTGTGCTGTGCCAGTGGGAGAGCGACAAGCAGGCTACCATCGAGATGCTCAATTATCTGCGCGGGCCGCGCCCCCTGTCGGTGATGGACCAGCAGTTTCTGCGCGACCGTCTGGCTGGCAAGCAGTATAAGACCTACTCTTTCTTCCGTGGGGCCACCGTGCAAAACAACTATACGCCATCGATGCCTCTCACCATCGACGTGAGCACCAATCCCTATACCTATCAGACGGAGAATATGGCCACGCTGCACCTGAAATCGGCCGGTGCCGACAGCCTGCGGCAGATTTCTCTGCGCAAGAAGCCCAGCACCGGCCAATGGTTTGTTTGGGAGATATTCCTGCTCTCAGACATCCGCACCCCCGCCGCCCAAGACCCTTGGGCGTAGTCTAATAAACTACCCCACTCACCGAGTGAATCGGCATGGTCATCTCTTACCTCTCACCCCTTACCTCTCACCTCTGAACGTTCACCCCCTGAGGGCGAGGTTGTAGTTGTAGTAGCTGCTGTCGCCTGTGATGTCTTTGATGACGCGGATGAACGAGGGGAACCTGACGTCCTCGCCCTCGGTGATGCCTTTCGTCTCGAGTATCATCATGCCCGGGTGTGGCGAGATGAAACTGTCGAGTTCGAAGAACTGGCCTTTCCAGATGAAGCTCTTCCTGATTTTGTGGATGGTGAGGCGGTAAGGGTCGGCCTGTTGCAGCAGCGACTGGTATAGGTTGTTGCTCACCTGACGTTCGGTCTCCAGCTGTTCGCGGTCGGAGATGCGTTTTTTTGTGGTATGTACGTTGACGAACTTCCCGTTCCATCCATGTCGGCGCAGTCGCACCTCGCATCCCGGTTCGGCCACGAGGTATGTCTGTGTGATGTCGCTCTCGATGGCGCTCTGCACCTCGCCGGTCAGTTCCACCAGGTATTTGCGCTCCTCGACGATAGGCTGGGGCAGTCCGAGCACGCTGGCTATCTCTTTGAGCACGCGGTTGATCTTGGCGTCGAAGTCTTCATGGTTGTTAATCACGCGCAGGTGCGAGTGCCCCGTCCATGCCTCGATCACTCGTTTGTCGAGCATGCGTGCAATCTGCAGTCCCTCCTCGTCGGCCTTCTCGTTGCGGCTGGCGTTGTTGCTCGTGGTGTAGAACTGCTCGGCGCCGTCGGCGGCGCTCACCAAGTGCAGCACGGCATCGTAGCGTGTGTCGCGCAGTTCGGCAGTCGAGGTGCCCACGGCCCGGGTGATCTCGTCCCACATCTCGGGTGCCATATAGGCCGAGATGTCCATGGCGCCGCGGTCGCATACGATGACGCATGGCCCTTCGCACGCCTCGGCCATGCGCATGAACTTATCCTCCAGGGCCAGTTGTATCTCGAGCGTGGCTTTCTCGCCCTCGTAGAAGAAGTCTTTGTTTTTCGTCAGGTAGTCCATGCCCGCTTGGGTGAACATCGTAGGCACTTCGGGAATGGTAAACACCTTGTATCCTAAGCTCGAGAAGTGTTCTATCACTCTCACTAATGCGGTCGTCTTGCCCGCGCAGGGTCCTCCGGTGAGGACGATTCTCTTGATATCTTTCATTGGGTTAGGCTGTTGAGTTGAATAAGTCAGTGCAAAAGTACGAAAAGAAATCTGAAAAATACAAGAAGGAGTCGGATAGTTTTGTATTTTTTCATTACTTTTGCACCAAAATTCATATCATGACACGTTTATTATTGGTGCGCCATGGTCAGACCGTGGGCAATGTGAACCAAATATTACAAGGACAAGACCCGGGCGAACTGACCGACGAGGGCCGCCGCCAGGCCGCAGAGGTACGTGACAAACTCCTTTCAGAGCCTATCGACGCGTTTTATGCCAGCGACTTGACGCGGGCAGTCGATACTTGCGCCATCATCGCCGCGCCCCATGGTATGGAGGTGCATACCACCCCGCTGCTGCGCGAGCGCGACTGGGGCGACTTCACGGGCATGTTCATCCCCGACCTGAAAGATAAGGTGTGGCCCGACAACGTGGAGACCATCGAACAGATGAAAGAGCGTGCGCGGCAGTTTATGGACCTCATCAGGCGTGAGTATCCCGGGCAGACCGTCGTGGCCGTGGGCCACGGCATCATCAACAAGGCCATGCAGTCGGTATATTACGACCGTCCGATGCACGAGGTGGAGAAGATGACCAATGCCGAAGTGAGGGTGTTGGAGTTATGATACACAATTCGGGGGTACCGACCAGCGGTATCCCCGAATCTCGTAGATATGGATGATTCAAATTTATTAATAACTATCCTGAACAACTTTTACCTTTCATCCACTTTTACCTTCTTAAATCCAATTGCCTGTTGTCGTCCTGAAAAACAACCTTTGCACATATATAGAGTTAATTAACGGTGTCCTCCATGTCCGCCGCCCGAGCGGGATCCGCCGCCGAAGCTGCCGTGGCCGCCGCCACTTGAACGTGAGCCTCCGAAACTGCCACCACGGCTGCCGCCAAACGAGCCGCTGCTACGCGAGGGACTCATGCTGCGCGAAGGGGTGCTCATGCTGCGCGAGGGAGAGCTCATGCTGCGCGAGGGAGCTGTTCTCATTTCACGCGAGGGAGCCGTTCTCATTTCGCGCGAGGGAGCGGTAGTGTGGTTGCTCGGCGTGAAGGTGCGCGAGGGACGGTCGCCCGACACATGTCCGCCATTGCTGCGGCTGCCTCCGTTGAATCCGCCTTGGTTGTTGCCGTTGCTGCGGCTGGGAGCGGTGGCGCGGGTCGAGCTCTCGCGGTTGCCGCCGTGTCCGAACGTGCCGTTGTTGTTGCGGCTGCGGTCCATGGCTCCGCGGTTGCCGTTGCCGCGGTTGTCCTGACGGTTGCCCATGCCTCCGCGGTTGGCCGAGCGGTTGGGATTGTGGTCGAAACCGTTGCGGTAGTCGCCGCGCTCAAAACCGTTGCGCATGCCCTGATGATGGTCTCTGCCGCGATTGTCACGAGGTCCGAAGTGGCGTCCGTGATACCAGCTGCGTCCGCCGTTGTGGTGCCAGCTGTGTCCGCCGCGATAGACGTGGTAGAAGTGCGGGCGTCCGAAGTAGAAGTAGTCGCGGTAGGGGTAGCGGGCGTAGATGCCGAAGTGCCAGTAGCCGGCGTCCCAGTAGAGGGGGCGGTAGAAATAGGTGGCGGCACAGAATGCCCGGTACTGCCAGTCGAGCAGGATATAGCTCATGTCCATGTTGCGGTAGTTCCAGTAGGCTCCGTAGAGGTCGGCCTGTGTGTTGATGCTCAGCAGGTAGTCGAGGTTGATCTCGTAGGCTGCCTCATACTGGTCTTCGGTCAGGTTGAGCTCGTAAGCCATTTTGTCGGTCAGGAACAGCGCCTGCTGACGGGCCTGCTCATAGCCCATTGCGTTAGCCGATACTGTTACTGCGAACAGTGCTGTCAGTGCTACTAATAACTTCTTCATAGTTGTATGTTTTTTTATTGTTGATACTCGTTGTTATCTTTTCACGATGCAAAGAAACAAAGAAAAAATAGCATGCCAAAAGGATTTTCCCTAAAGTGGCGGGGAAAATCCCTATAGGTTGATTACGGGTGTTTGAGATTTGTAGTCAAAAATTTGGCTGGCTCGCAAAATCTTATTATTTTTGCAGCAACTAGACTGAAGTGAGAACAGTCTTATGACGTTATGAAGAAGTTATTCCTTATTATATCCTCGCTCATGCTCTCTTTACATCTCTGTGCGCAGACAGACGATGCAGAGGAGAAGAACCCAGAACCCCTGCGCGGACTTGAATACCGTGTAGAGGCGCAAGGGTCGTTCTCGGGCGAGAAGACCCCGCTATGGCTCAATGCCAACCGATACGGCCTGTCGTCGCTCGAAGGCAGCAACGGCTATCTGCGCGCCGCTGTAGAGCGCCCTCTGTCAGTGGATGAAGAGCGGCGTTGGGGTATCGGCTACGGCGTAGATGTAGCAGTGCCGTTCAACTATACCTCGAAGTTCGTGGTGCAACAGGCCTACGCCGAGGGGCGCTGGTTGCATGGCACGCTCACGGTGGGCAGCAAGCAATATCCCATGCAGCTGAAAAACAACGACTTGAGCAGCGGGTCTCAGACGCTCGGTATCAATGCGCGCCCCGTGCCCCAGGTGCGGCTGGCGCTGCCCGACTACTGGACGCTGCCATTCGCCAACGGGTGGCTGCAACTCAAGGGACATCTCGCCTACGGGTGGTTCACCGACGGCAAATGGCAGGAAGACTTCGCCGGGCCGCAAGGCAAGCACGCCGAGAGCGTGAAATACCACAGCAAGGCGGGATACCTACGCATTGGCAATGCTGAGCGTTTCTTCCCCTTCTCCGTGGAATTGGGATTGGAGACTGCCTCTATTTACGGCGGTAAGGCCTACGTGCCACAGCCCGACGGCACCATGCAGACGCTCGAGGGCGAGACAGGGCTGAAAGCGATGTGGCATGCCTTCAAGGGCGGCGGCGAGGATGCCGGTGAGACCGTCTATACCAACTACTCGGGCGACATGCTCGGGTCGTGGGTGATGCGCATGAACTGGGACGAGGACACGTGGCGGCTGAGCGTCTATGCCGATAAGTTCTTTGAAGACCATTCGTCGATGCTGCAAGTCGATCTCGACGGCTATCAGGAGGGCGACAACTGGCAGGCGCCGTCGTCAAAGAAGCATCTCTTCCTCTACGACTTCAAAGACTGGATGCTCGGGGCCGAACTGCATTTCAAGTACGACCGCCCCGTGAATACCATTCTTTTTGAGTATCTCTACACCAAATACCAGAGCGGACCGATTTATCACGACCATACGCAGAACATCGCCGACCATCTAGGCGGAATAGACGATTTCTACAACCACTACATGTATCCCGGATGGCAGCACTGGGGGCAGGTGATGGGCAATCCCCTCTATCTGTCGCCTGTCTATAACGACGACGGGGCACTCGAGGTGCGCAACAACCGATTCGTGGCTTTCCACCTCGGCATCGACGGACAACCCTTCGAGGGCTTCAAATACCGGGTGCTCGCCTCCTACCAAGAGGGGTGGGGCACATACGCCGACCCCTATATCCACAAGCATCACGGCGTGAGCTTCCTCACAGAGGCTGCCTACGATTTCGACGAGCGCACCCCGCGCCTTGACGGATGGAGCGCTCGGCTGGGCTTCGCCATGGACTTCGGTGGCATTCGCGGCAATCACCACGGAGTGCAACTGACCGTAGCCAAAAAGGGATTGTTCCAAAAAAACAGAAGATGATCAACGGATGCCACGGATGAAACGGATGAGATATAAAGGATGAAACGGATGATTTCCGTGCAATCCGTATTATCCGTTGTCTAATAAAAAGAATAATATGAAAACAACGATATATATGTTTTTGTGCGCTGTCATGGCGAGCCTTGTCTTGTCGGGCTGCGACATCGAGACTTCCGGCAACGGCGATCTGGACGGATATTGGAGCTTGCGTCGGATAGACACCCTGGCTACGGCCGGCACCGCCGATGTGAGCGAGCGGCGCATCTTCTGGTCGGTGCAGCACGACTTGTTGCAGACCGACGACCACACCCATGCCCACACCTCGTGCCTCTTCCGCTTCCAGCACACGGGCAATACACTCATGGTCTCGTCGCCGTATTATTATGGGCGCATCGAGGGCGACCAGCCCGTAGAGGATGTCGAGGCACTGCGCCCCTTCGGCATCAATGCCATCCCCGAGACGTTCGCCATCGACAAACTCAACAGTAGCGACATGGTGCTCCGCTCTGAGACGCTGACCCTGTATTTCCGGAAGTACTGACGGACGGCGCTGAACTTGTCGTCACTTGCCAGCTTCTTCTTGCGCTGAGGCGATGAAACTGTTCACCACGCGGTGAAACAGCACATAGATGAGAATGTCGATGAGGATAATCCAAGTGAGGATGAGACCGACAATCTGGTAAAGAAACAGATTGATGACCGTATAGGCGATGGCAAACAGCAGGATGGTGATCAATGCTTGATGCTGCGTCATGCCAGCCAGCATCAGCCGGTGGTGGATATGGTTCTTGTCGGCAGAGAAAAGAGGCTTCCGGTGATGCAGACGCACGAATACCACCCGCACCACGTCGAACATCGGAATGATGAGCAGTGTGAGCGACAGCATCAGACTGTCGGTGCGGAAAGGCATCACCATGGGATTGTCCATGGCAAACTTCACAAACAGAAATCCGAGAATGAAACCCAGCGTGAGCGACCCTGAGTCGCCCATAAATAGTTTGGTGTTCTTCTCCGCCTTTCCCCAGATGTTGAAATAGAGGAAGGCCACAATCACTCCCATCAGTCCGGCGATGAGGATGCTGTATATCCACAGACCTTCGGTGAAGAAGCAATAGAGGAATCCGCCCAGGGCCAGGAGCGACAGACCGCCCGCCAGACCGTCGATGCCGTCGATCAGGTTGATGGCGTTGTCGATGAATACGATGATGAACACCGTGAGCGGTGCCCCCACCCAATAGGGTATCTCGTGGATGCCCAGAAAACCATAGAAATTGTTGATATACAGATTGCTCAGCGGCAGGAAACTCGCCGCTATCACCTGCACGATAAATTTCGTGGTGGCTTTCAGACCGAAGATATCGTCGATGATGCCCGTGATGTAGATGAGCATCAGACTGATGAAAAACATGACCGTCCACAGACTGACATCAAAGCGCGAGACACCCGACTGGTAGTCGAAGAGGAATAGCGAGCCGATAAATGCCAGCAGCATACTGGGTATGAAGCACAATCCACCCAGCCGCGGGATGGAATTGGTGTGCACCTTGCGCTCGTTGGGTATGTCGTATAGCTTTTTACGCTTGCAATAGTCCAATATGACGGGGATGAAAACCAACCCGCATACCGCACTTAGAAAAAAGGCTGAAAAGACATATAGTATATAGGGACTCATGATTTAGGCTTTGCCAGATTCGTATATAATAACTATGAAGTGGTAAGAATTATTGTGTCAGGCCTGTGTTTTTTCACCAGAGGCGAGAGGTGGGCGGCGTGGGACGGGAGATGAACCGGCCCAAATGAAAAAAAAGTGTGGCAAACTTGTATAATCAAATGGTTTGCCTTATCTTTGCACACTAAATGACA
The DNA here is from genome assembly GCA_947165505.1 of uncultured Prevotellaceae bacterium. Lineage (GTDB taxonomy): Bacteria > Bacteroidota > Bacteroidia > Bacteroidales > Bacteroidaceae > Prevotella. The sequence goes on from CAMVAT010000003.1 coordinate 32,862, forward strand.
GTCCGAAGCGGCAGTCGCTAAGTGTGTAACAACAAATCTATGCTGGTAGCCATCGTCTTTATATTTGCCGTTTGCCTCTCTTTTTCTCTATTTGAAGAGAATATGAAAAAAAGAGACAAACTCTTGGTGATGGCAGCCGTAGGCTTGGTGATGATACTCATAGCCGGCACTCGCGGGGTGCTGGATACCCCCGACTCGGAAAACTACGAGTCGATGTTTGACGAGACGACCTCCATCGACGATGACAGCATCCGCGAACCCAGTTTCAGTATCATCTCCTATTATCTCAACATGTTCGGCTTCGGCATCAATGCGCTCTTTTTCGTATATGCCTTCCTTTCCGTGCCTCTGCGCTTGGGAGCGATATGGAAATTGTCTAAGTGGCCCCTCCTCACGCTCAGCATTTATATCTCATTCTATTACCAGCTTCACGACCTGGTGCAAATCCGTTGCGCCGTGGCGTCGGCCGCTTTCTTCTTCGCTATTTATTATCATCTGGAGCACAGAAATAAGATGGCGCTGCTGTGGATTGCTATCGGCGTGTTTTTCCATTATTCCGCTGTTGCCGGCTTGCTCATCTTCCTGTTTAACAACAAACCACTGGAACGGCGGCATATCCTATTCCTCTTGGGCGTGCTGTTGTTTGGCGTCGCATTCTATTTCTCGGGATTAGACATCTCGTTCTTCGTGCCCGAACAGTTAGGAGGCGACCGTATGCAATTTTACCGTCAACTGAAAGAAAACGGTATCGAGGGTGATTTAGAGGGTCTGGTCTTCTATAAGAATCCCATGGTGTTGACCAACATCGCGCTCTATCTGGGTTGTATCTATTTCCACAAGACGCTCACCGAGCAATACAAGTATCTGCCCTTCATGTTGAAGATGATGGCTGTGGCGTTCTTCTTCCTCTTGACCATGACCAATATCAGTTCGGTGGTGTCCAGTCGTCTGTATGAGTATTTCGACGTGGTGTCTATCTTCCTCTGGACGGCGGTGATATATGCGTTCAAACCGGCTTGGGGCGGCAAGGTGCTGGTGCATGTGGTGTCGTCGGCACGGTTGCTCTATAGTGTGCTCATCTATACCTTACATTTATAAACGATGATGACAAAGGGTCAAAACAGGTCGCAACTGCTCGTGAAGAACATTCTGGCTTCCTTTGCCGTCAAAGGATGGTCGGCGGTCATCGTCTTACTCATGGTGCCGCTGACCTTGAAGATGCTGGGAGTGTATAACAACGGCGCCTGGCTGGCCATCAGCGGGGTGCTCGTGTGGATAGACTTGATGGATATCGGACTGGGCAACGGCTTGCGCAACGCCGTGGCCACGTATGCGGCTACTGATGACACGGCGAAGGTGAAGGCGGCGGTGTCGTCGGCGTTCTTCATGTTGACTCTCATTGTCATACCCTTGCTGCTGTTGCTCTTGGCTGTCATATACTTCTTTGACATGTACGAGGCGTTCGGCATCGATCCGAAGTTGCTGCCCCATCTCAATGTGATACTCGATGTGGCCGTGGCACTCACCTGCGGCACGTTTATCCTGAAATGTGTTGGCAATTTCTACATGGGGTTGCAACTGCCGGCTGTCAATCATCTGATTATTTGCACAGGGCAGGCTACGGCCCTCGTTCTGACCTTTATCGCCTATCTGCTTGGCAGCAGGTCTGTGTTGGCGGTGGTGGTCATCAATACCGCCTCGCCCCTCTTGGTGTGGGCCGTCAGTGCCGTCTATACCTTCCGGAAGAGGTATCCGCAGTATAGTCCCTCGTTCAGGCGTGTTGACAGGCAGATGACGCGCGACCTCTGTTCTACGGGTGTGCAGTTTTTCATTCTGCAAATATGCGGTGTCATCCTGATGACATCTACGAATATTATCATCAGCAAGATGTTCTCGCCCGCCGAAGTGACACCCTATCAAATCGTATATCGCTATTTCAGTCTGGTGCTGGTGGTGTTCAACGCCATCTGTCTGCCATTCTGGAACGCCACGACCGACGCCTACACCCGCCGCGACATGGAGTGGATTCACCAGTCGGCCCGCAAACTGAATATCATCGTCGTTCTGGCTTTCGTCGTTCTGGGACTGATGCTCGTTGTATCGCAACCCGTCTATCACATCTGGGTGGGCAGCGATGTGCAGATACCCACAGGGCTGTCGGCCAGTATGGCACTCTATATCTTCATACTCATAACCAGTTTCCGCTACTCATACATCCTCAACGGCATCAACGTATTGCGCATACAACTCGTATTCACGCTCTTGGCCACGGTGTTGTTCATACCGCTGGCATGGCTGGCGTGCCGGATGGGCGGCACCACCACTCACCTGGTGCTCACCATGTGTGCCGTGCAGTGCCCTGGGTTGATAGCGAATATGTGGAAGTGTCGTCAAGTGTTTCATCAACAATAATCACCATGGCATATCATACCAGACGTCTGTTGGCGGTTGTCGTGGCTTACTCGCCCGACATGGATTTGCTCATTGCGAATATCAGCGCGTTTGTCCGACGTGCTGACGGGGTGTATGTTTGGGATAATTCACCCGAGCCGACGCGTGTGGAAACCGAGCGGCAGTTGCGGCAGCGCTTTCCGCAGGTGGTGTTCGGCGGTGTGGGCGAGAACAAGGGTATCTCCTACGGCCTGAACCAAGGGTGGCGATATGCCCGTGAACATGGGTTTGACATCCTGATGTCGATGGACCAAGACTCCCGGTTTGAGAATTTTGACGCCTACTACGAGCGTGTGACCGGCAAATGGGAGCGCGACGGCCTGTGCCTGTGCGGACCCACGCCCAATCTGCACCTTCGGAAAGCTGCGGCCGTGGGGTTCACTGCCAGCATAGCCCTCATCACCTCGGGCATGCTGGTGCCCATGCAACTCCTCGACGAGGCGGGCGGTTATTGCGAAGACTTCTTGGTCGATGCCATCGATTTCGATTTCTGCTATCGGCTGCGTGAAAAAGGGTATGAGAGCTATATGGATAACGAGAGCAATCTGATACAGGTGTTCGGCACCCCGCAGAGCAAGAAAGTGCTCGGCATCACAGTCCACGCTTTCGGCTACAGTCCCTTCCGTGTCTATGGCATCTTCAGAAATCATATCATCGTCTGGCGGCGGTATCACCATCCCGCTGTCTTGCTGAGGCATATCATCAAGCAGTATTTCCTGAATTATCTTCTCAAGGGGGTGCTGCTCGTAGAAAAACAGAAATGGGCGAAATGCAAGGCCGCATGCAAGGGCACGATCGACGGCTTCAGGTTTAAGTTAAAATAGCTGACGGCTTATGAAACGACTCTCTCTTATCATTGTCACCTATCATTCAGAGCATGACATCTACGACTGCTTGGAGTCGGTGTGGAAGCATTGCGATATCCCCGCCGACGAACTTGAAGTCATCGTCGTGGACAACAGCGAGCAAAGCGAACCGATGTTCACCCGGCTGCGCGAACGCTATGCCGAGCGTGTCACGCTCGTGTATAACACGCACAACGGCGGCTATGGGCAGGGCAATAATGTGGGCATCCGAATGGCTGCCGCCCCCGTCGTGCTCATCATGAATCCCGACGTGCGCCTGTGTGAGCCGCTTTTCAAGAGCGCGGTCGAAGCCTTCGAGCGCGACCACCGCCTGTGTATGTATGGCATGAGGCAGATGCTGGCCGAAGGCGTCAGAAGTCCGCTCTCGTTTGATTGCTCCAGACGGTTGAACGGCTATGTGATACCCGTGCTGTCGTCGCTATGCAATAAGGTCAACCTGTACATCCCTTCCATCATGTATCTGCAAGGCTCGTGTTTCTTCATACGAAAAGAGATGTTCGAGCAGGTAGGGCTCTTCGACGAGGATATCTTCATGTATGGCGAGGAGGATGACATACACTGGCGGATGAAACGTGCCTTCGGCCCCCACTTCAGTTATCAGCGGCGGCAGCACTATCTGCATCTGACGCTGGAGCGGCCCATGAACCTGGAGACGGAGAAGAAAATGGTGGCCTCTACGGTGCGCGTCAACCAGAAACGCGGAGTGCCGGAATGCCGAACCCTGCGCAACTATATCCGTTATTATAGGGTCAGACTGGCGAGCGCCAAGGTCAAGAACCTGCTCAAACGCAACAGCCAGGTGCAGCAAATCGCCATCCTTAGAGAGATGATACAGTATCTGAACACTTCGCTCGCTACATCAGCGGCTAATACCCAGCACCCATGAAAGTAGCTTATTTAGGTAAAATGCAACTGTCGGATATCGACTTGTCGTTTCTGCATGAGGCGCAGAGGCAGGCTGATATCGTGTATATTCTGGAAGTCAACCCGCGTTTCACGCAGGGGCCGGCGTTCAATATCACCCATGTGTATCCGAAGTCGGGCGTGTTTAAGGCGGTGGATGTGTATCCTGAGTTCCAGAAACTTCAGGGCTTTGTCGATTTAGAGCGTTGTTATGTGTTGAACACCTCCGGGCGGCTGTGGGCTTTGAAGGCCTTGTGGACCAATTTCCTCTTGCTCCTGTTCCTCATCCGTCAGAAGTTTGACGTCGTGCATATCGTATGGCCCTTGAATCTGTATGAATTGGTATTATATTTCTTGAGAAAGAAGATGGTGCTCACGGTGCATGACCCCGCTCCGCATTCCGGACTCAACACCCGGATTGTCAGGCTCCGGCGGTGGCTGGCCTTCCACTTGGTACCGCAGTTCATCATCCTCAACAGCGCACAGAGGCAGGAGTTTCTTGATGCCTATCGCTTGTCGCCCCGGCGGGTGGCAGACAGCCGCATCAGCAGCTATACCTATCTGCGCACGGTGACGCCCGACGACTCATCAGTGCCCGGACAAGGCAGTTATATCTTGTTTGCCGGGAAGATATCACCCTATAAGGGGCTCGATTACCTCTTGCCCGCCATGGAGCAGGTACATCAGCAATGCCCCGACTGCCGTTTGATAGTGGCGGGGGGCGGCAAGTATCATTTTGACATCAGCCGCTATCAGAAGCTTGACTACATAGATATCCGCAACCGTTTCATTCCCGACAGCGAGATGGTGGCGCTCATGCGCCATGCGGCCTTTGTGGTCTGTCCCTATACGGATGCCACACAGAGCGGCGTCATCATGTCGTCCTTCGCGTTCGACCGGCCTGTGATAGCCACCCGGGTGGGAGGACTGCCAGAGATGGTTCAGCATCAGCGTTACGGGTGGATTGTCAAAGAGAAGGATGCTGGCGAACTGGCTGCTGCTATCATCTCCTTATGGCGTCATCCTGAGACGGTGCGCTCTTATGCACGTGCCATTCATGAGGAGTATGACACAGGCGCTTTTTCTTGGCGGAAAATAGCAGAAGATATAATAACACTTTACAAAAGCCGTTTATAGTATAGTAATGGATAAAGAGCAAGGCGACGGTAGGCAAGTGGTGTTGTCGGTGGTCATCGTAGAATACCATAGCATAGAGGAAGTGCAGACATGTATTGCCTCGCTGGAGAAGTGTGTCGGCGTGACACACGAAATCATCGTCTCCTCCAACTCATGTTATGGCGAAAAAGAGCGGGCAGGACTGGCGGCTGACAGCGGTCATGTGTCCTGGGTCTTCAATGAGCAGAACGGCGGTTTCGCATACGCCATGAACGAGGGGCTGAAGAGGGCAAAGGGAGCTTATCTGGCCATCATGAATGCAGACTGTATTTTTGAAACGCCTCTCGACGATATGATTACGTTTATGGAGCACCACTCCGAGGTGGGCGCCGTAGGTCCGCAGATGCACGATGCCCAAGGCAATATACAAGACACGGCTCGTCCTTACGTCACCCTGCCCCGGTTTATCTGGCGGCAGGCACGGCGTGTGGTGGGGCATCAGACCAGCATACTCAATGCCAAGATGGATTATGGGCAGATACAGACGGTGGATTGGGTGATTGGCGCATTTATCATGGTGTCGCGGCAGGCGTATCAGGATACGGGCGGACTGGATGAGCGGTTTTTCATGTATGCCGAGGATCTGGACTGGTGTACGCGCATCCGCATGAACGGATGGGAGGTGGTATATTATCCGAAGGCATTAGTCACCTACAAAGGTACGAGGAGAGCCCGCTCCAATAAGAAATATGCTAAAATATTCTTGAAGAGCCATGTGGCCTATTGGAAGAAATTCGGTTTCTTCTATGGCTATCCTCCAAGAAAAAAAATATTGTTTCATCATGATGTTAAAGAGTATGATCATCAATAGACTACGTCTCTTGCTCGTTGTCATGGCATACACGCTCGCCGTTCATGCCGGCAACGATGAAATGCCCATCATCGGGTATTGGGGAGTGCCGGAGAATAACACCAGCGAGGAGAATTTCCGTGTCATGAGCGAGTGTGGGTTCACGGTGAGCTTATTCCCCTATAGCTCTACCAAGCAGTTGGTCAGAGCATGTCGTGCGGCGGTGAAATATGGTGTCAGGGTGTTGGGGCAATGTCCGGAAATGACGAAAGCACCTGCCGTCACGGCATTGACCCTCAAGAGGGAGCTGGGCTTTTTCGGTTATTTCATTCAAGACGAGCCGTCGGTGGTGGAAATACGGTCGCGGCAAAAAGAGATAGAGCGGCTGAAAGAGGTTGACAATACCCATTGCTTTTACATCAACCTGTTGCCCTATAGCGACCCTAAGCAGATTCTTCCGGCAGCCAAGGCACGTACCTATCCCGAATATCTGAGGGCGGCCTCGGCCACATCGTGCCAGCAGTTGTCGTTCGATTTCTATCCTATTCAGACGTCAGGGCTGCGCGAAACATGGTATCATACACTGGAGATGGTGCGGCAGGAGAGCCTCACATCGGGCAAGCCGTTTTGGGGATTTGTGTTGTCCGTACCGCATGCCAAATATCCGCAACCCACCATGGCGTCACTGCGGTTGCAAATCTATTCCAACCTGGCTTACGGGGCGCAGGCCATCCAATACTTCACCTATTGGACACCGGGAAAGAATCCTCAATTTGACTTCCATGATGCCCCGGTGGATGTGAACGGGAAGAAGACACGCACATACGCATTGGTGCAGCAGATGAACCAAGAGCTGAAATCGGTAGCACGGCTGTTCTACGGCGGACACATACGTGCCGTGCACCATCTGGGCGTGGTGTCGCAGGGCGCCTCGCGGTTGACGGTGGCCCCCGTCAACCTGAAACAGCTCAAGGTGACGGGAAAGGCGGGCGCCGTGGTCTCTGAATTAGAGAAAGACGGCCATTTATATGCCGTCATTGTCAATAAAGACTACAAGAAAAACATGCGGGTTGACTTGCAGACGTTGAACAACCTGCCCCGTTATGTGAATAAGTCGCTGCAAGAAGAACCAATCAAGTCGTCATACACCGTCTTGCCCGGCGACCTCCTCCTCCTGAAGCTCAGGTGACACGTTTTCCGCGGCGCCGGATTCTTCCTCCTTGGCCGATGACTTCGCCTCATCGGCGGGGTGGTCTTTAACCATAGCCCAAAGCAGCGTACCTATGAACGACAAGATCATCATGGCAAGAACGATGATGGAACGCTTGGGTTTGCTCTTCTTCAGAGGGACGGTGGCCGACTGTATGACGCTGAAGGCAGGTGTCTCCTCTTGAACCTTAGCCTTGGCCAGTTCCAGCCGCTGGGCCATCTGCGAATAGATGTTGTAACGCAGTTGCATGTCGTTTTCCAAATCATCTTGCTTGGCCTTATACGACTCCAGTATCAATTCATTGTTGGAGTCGGCGTATGAGGTATAGCGCAGGCGGGCCTGTTCATATTCGGTGCGTGCCTCGTCGAAAAGTTTTTCCATGTATTCCAAGTCTTGCCGGGCTTTCGTGGTGCGGTAGTCGGTGATGAAGGCCTGAAGCGCATGCTGCACCGAGTCGGCCACGGTGGCAGCCACCAACGGGTCTTGGGCCGTCACCGTGATCGAGATGACATCGGTCTTTTTGTCAATCGCGCATTTGATCATGTTCTTGATGGCGCCCGCCACGTGGTCTTGCTCTTTGTTCAGGTGAAAAGGGTCAACGTTGGTGCTCGGGTCTGACGATGGCCCTCCCTGTTCGGCTTCATCTTCCTTGCTGAAGAGGTGGGTGAGCCAGTATAATCCTTTGAACCACCAAGTGCTTTTCTGGTGATGAGCCAGATAGTCGTAAAGCGTCGTGGTCAGCGAATGGTCGGCTGTGGATACGTGCATGTTCCACAGCGGGATGACGAAATCGTTAGAGGCGCAGATGTCGGGATACATGATGGGGTAAAAAGCATCATTGGTCTTGTTGCCACTGCCCAGGTTGACACCCACGAGGGATGCCAATGAGTTGAGCTCGCCTCCCAAGCCGCTGCGTCCGCTCTCCGGAGCCAGCTTGACGGTGCTGGTAAATCCTAAGGGCATGCTGAATGCGACAATCACCCCGAAGATGATGGCAATCAGGGTAGTGATGTAAAACAGCCTTTTGCGTTTTTTTATGACATTCAGTATGTGTCCGAGATCGATAACCGGTTTGTCCATGACAGTCGTTATTTGATGATATTGGCGATGGTGGCGATGATGGCGGCCAGTGAGCCTACCGAGGTGGCGATGCTGAGCGTCTGCTGCAGCGAGGTGGTGTTGATGGGTTTGTCGGGCACCACGATCTGGCATCCGGGCATGGGCTTGGCATTGTGGCCGGCCTTGGCCACGGTGCCGTTCATGTAGATGATGTATGTCTGGCTCTTCTTCGCCTTGCTCGAGAATCCGCCAGCCTGGTCGATGTAGTAGCTCACGCCCTTGCCCTTACGGTAGGCTACGGTGTTGGGATACAACACGGCGCCGTTGATCTTCACTGTGCCGTTGTATTGAGGCACCACGATGCGGTCGCCCTCACGCAGCACGATGTCTTCGCGACCGCCGGGGTTGGCCAGTGCCTTGTCGAGCTCGATGCCCACGGGGTAGGTGGCGGGTATCTCGTATTTGCGCATCGACTGTGAGTTCTGTCCGCTGTTCTGCTGTTGTTGCATCTGCGCCACAGCACCGGCATTGCCCGATTTGATCATCAGTTCCATCAGGTTGGTCTCATACTGCTCGCGCTCTTTCTTCAGTGCCTGTTCCATGCTCATGCGCTCCTCTTCGTTGGGCCGGCGCTCCAGGCGTGCGCCTTCTACGTATGCCAGGTTGTTGAGGCCGCCGGCGGCGCGAATGGCATCGCTCAGGCGTGCGTTCTGCTTCGAGAGCGTATAGGTGCCGCTGAAGAGCACTTCACCGTCGATGGTGATGTTTTGTTGTTCGTGCGAACCGGGGCTCTTGCGCACATACACCTCGTCGAAGGGCTGCAGGATGAATCCCTGTTCACCGTCGATGACAAACCCGTCTTTGAGCGAGAGGCTGAAATTCTGTGCCACCAGGGTGTCGGTGGTGAGCGCGGAGGGATTGGTGATGCGTCGTGACACATCGACCTTCACCGTCGAGGCGTTGTCTTTCAGTCCGCCTGCTTGCAGGATGAAGTCTTCGATGGTTTGGTTGTGCGCATATTTATAGATGCCGGGGTAATAGACCTCGCCGTGGATGGTGATGGTCTGCTCCTGCATCATGTCGCTCTTGGTGGGGATGAAGAGCACGTCGTTGGGGCGCAGGGGGATGTCGGCCACACGGCCGTCGAGGATGCCCTGCACATCCACGGGCAGCACCTCGAGCGAGCGGTCGGTGCGCATGCGGTGCATCACGGCATGGTCGGTGAAGGCCTCCTCGGTGAGTCCCTCGCTGTTTTGGATGAGCGACCGCACTGTGGTGATGGCGCCTCCCACTTGATACATGCCCGGACGGAACACGGCACCCTTGATCTCGACCATGTTCTCATAGCGCTGGATGATGCTGTCAACGCTCACCGAGTCTTCGTCATTCATGTTGAAGGTGCTCATGTCAAACTCGCCCACGTTGTAGATAGAGAACTGCCGCCCGGTCTTCCTCACCACGCGCACGCTGCTCTTATAGGCGTCGCCGGTGAATCCGCCGGCATATTTGAGCAGGGTCGAGAGGCTCTCGTCTTTGCGCATCTCGTACCACATGGGGCGTTTCACCTTGCCGGTGATATTGACCAGGCAGTCGTAGCTGCCCACCATGATGACATCGTTGTCGGCCAGACGGACGTTGCCGCTCAGTTTGCCGTTGAGGATATAGTCATACACATCGACGTTGCTCACCAACTGTCCGTTGCGATACACCTTGATGTTGCGCAGGGTGCCCAGTTCGCTGGGGCCGCCCGCCATATAGAGCGCATGAAACACCGAGGCGAACGCCGATAGGGTATAGGTGCCGGGGGCTTTCACCTCGCCGAACACGTTGACCATGATGGTGCGCGTCTGGCCCACGGTCAGTTTGATCTGGCTGCTCTGATAGCGCCGGCCCAGTTGCGAGCGCAGTTGTGCGTTGGCCTGCTCCACGGTCAGTCCCGACAGGCTCACCGGTCCGAACCCCTCGATGGTGACGGTGCCGTCGGGCGAGATGGTGGCCTCGATGGTCTTCTGCGAGGCACCGAAGATGTCGATATACACCGCGTCGCCGGGTCCCAGACGATAGCCTGCCGGTGTGGCGATGTTCATGTTAGGTTCAAACGAGAGGTTTTTCTTATTGAAGATATCGCGTCCGAACACTTTCTTGCGGTCTTTCTGCACCTTCTTCAGCAGGTTGAGGTACATCTGTGCGGTGTCGGCGGGCAGGAAGTCGTTCAGCTCGTCTTCAAACTCCATAAACTCGGGGTCGTCCTCGTTGTAGGTGCGTGGTCCTACTACCCCCTCTCGCACGCGGTATGATGAACGGCTGTCGGCATCGTAGTCGCTGAAGCGGTCGAGCTGCGGGTTGTTGGCAGGGTTGCTGTTGTTGGTGTTGCCGTTGCGCGAGCGGTCGCCTGTCTGCCGTTGTGTGTCGTTGGAGAGCACTCCGAGGGCTTGGTCTTTCGACATGCGCTCGAATTTCTTCCTCACGCGGCGTATCTGTGTGATATCGACACCGCGCTGCATCAGTTTGGTGACAATCTGCTGCTGCGATGTGCCGTCTTCATGCTCTTTGATGACGAACTTGATCACCTGGTCGTCGGTCATCGACGACTGTGCCATCATGCTGACAGGTGCCAGCAGTGCAAACAGGATGAATATGGTCAGTTTTTTCATAATCGGTAGTAGGGTGGGGGTTATATCTTCTTGCCGCGGAGCAGGATGTAGAGCGTGTTGAAGAGTATCTTGATGTCCATGCCGATGGTGCGGTTCTCCAGGTAGCGGATGTCCATGTCGAGGCGTTTGAGCATCTTCTCCATCGTGTCGGTGTAGCCGTTGTAGATGGTGGCTTCCGAGGTCAGGCCGGGCTTCATCTGATAGACGAGGGGGTAGTCGGCTGTGTGCTCCATGATTTTGTCAATGAAGTATTTTCGCTCGGGTCGCGGCCCTACAAACGACATATCACCTTTGACGACGTTCCACAACTGTGGCAGTTCGTCAAGGTGGTGCTCGCGCAGGAATCGCTCGGTGCGGGTCGATTTCCCGTCGTCGCTTTGTGCAATCAACTGCGGCCCTTCATCCTCTACCACGCTACTCATCGTGCGGAACTTATAGATTCTGAAAGGTTTGCCTCCATAGCCTATGCGCTCTTGCGAAAAGAAGATGGAGCCGTTGCGTTGTAAGAGTATGGCCACGGAAATGACCAAAAACAGGGGTGAGAGAAGGATGAGTCCCAGCGTGGCGAGTATGAAGTCGCCCCCCCGTTTGATGGCTCGCGCCACCGGTCCCATGGCATCATGACTATATCTCAGGCTCGTGGCCTGAAAATTCATATCTGGTACCAATTTCTATTGTCTTTACTTTCTATAACTCCATTTTTGCGTTTTTGTTGTATGGATTGCCTTTTTTTTCTGAAATACGGGTGCGTAAGGCTGTAGAGCCCTTCGCACCCGTGGCGTGATGATGCCGTGTTGTCATTTCAGGAACTCCGTTTCGTAGATGTCCTTCAGCTCTTCCTGTTCGCGTTTGGCGATCGACTGATACATCTTCACCACCGAGATGAAGTCGGCCTCGCCGCGTATGTTATCCAGGTCGGTGTCGCGCTCGATGTGCATGAAGTCTTTCCATCCGTCCTTGAGCGCTTGTGTCAGGAATCCGATGGCTTTCTGTTTCTCGCCGATGAGCGAGTAGATGCAGGCCATGTTGTAGGGGCCGAGTTGTTGAGCCATGATGCTATCCACCTCTTCGTCGGTCAGCGCTGTTTTTTCTACTGCTACAGCTGTCTCGTCATCCTCCGACTCTATAGCCTTCGCCTCTTCGGCCGCTTGCCGCAAGGCTTTCAGCGTGCTGGCGTAGTCGCTGTTGAGTGCGCAGGTGAAAGCTGTTTCGCCCGTGTTGGTGGCCGTCTGCATGGCTTTTTCCGTAGCCATGGCCACCCCGGCATCGTCGCCATCCATTTGGTACATCCTGATGAGCATCTGCCAGTAGTCGGCGTCTTTCTCATCTTCGTCGTCGATGGCGGTCATGTGGCGGATGGCCTCCTTGGGCTGTTTGGTAAAGAAGTATTTATTGGCGATGCTTTTGTCAAGTGTTGCAAGCCTGCTGTATTCGTTGCAGAGGGCGGTAATTGAGTCGATAGACTCCTGAGTCTTGCCCATGGAGTAGAGCAGGTTGGCTCGGTAGTATCGCAGGTCGGGCAAGTCGTCTTCATCCACGTCTTCTGCCTGCATGGTCCTGTTGACGAATGCCAGGGCGATGTCGTTCATCTCCGCCTCTGAGAAGATGTCGGCGATGGCTTTCGACAGGTTGGCCGACGGCTCCCCTCGCTTTTCAGCGCGCAGCACGTAGCGCAGTGCTTCGGGCTTGTTGCCGGCGTTGTTGTAAATAGAGTGCAGCACGATGTACCAGAACCCGGGTTGGTCGGTGGTTTCCAGCTCTTGTTTGGCGCGTGCGATGACGCTGGCCCTGTTGTTTTCGTCGCTGGCCAGATAGTTCATTTGGTTGAAGGTGTCTTCGACATATTCCAACTTACAGGCGCTCACGGCATCGTCGATAGCCTCGCGTATCTGCCCCAGTCCCAAGTGTGCGTCGGAGCGCGCGATGAGTATATCGGTCAAGGTCTGGTTCAGTTCGTAGGCCATGTCGAGCTGTTTGAGAGCTTGGCTGTAGTCACCCCGGTCCACCATATTCTTGCCCAGGGCGTAATATACACCGCTTTTGTCCACCCCATAGACATTGAGCAGTTTGCGCAGTTCGGCATCGCTCTCGGCGTGCTTCTCCTGGCCTTTCAGTATCTGCGCCCGTAAGAAGTATGTGTCTTCGTTTTCGGGTTTCAGCTTCTGTGCCTCGCCCAGGTCGGCCAGTGATTCGTCGGGGTGCTCGGTGAAGTAGTGTGTGAGTCCGCGGACGGTATATGCTTCGCAGCGTTTCTCTGTGTCTTTCTTGGGCAGGTACAGGAGGGCCTTGTCGAGGCACATCGTAACCGAGTCCAGTTCGTATTGCGACATGTAGTAGCTGGCCATTTTCTCCCACACATATCCGTCTTTGGGCCGTTTCTTCAGCTCGGCCTCGAGCAGGGGTCTGGCCGCCTCGTATTCAGAGCTGTCCATCAGTTCTACGGCCTTGCGATAGTTTTCAGTGGTTGGTTCAGATTTCTGCGCGGTGGCAGTCATGATGCATGCCGCGAGCAGCATCATGCAGGTGAATAGTCTTTTGTTCATGATTAGGTTGTCTTATTTCGTTTTTTTTGTGATTTATTCGTGTCTTGGCGTTGCGGCAAAGCCGCAACATGCGGAGAAGAAAGGCACGGATGCATATCTCCTGCCCCCAATTTTGTTGAGTGTTGAGCGTTGAGTGTTCGTGGCATATCTCCTGCCCCCTGCCCCTTGCCCCTTGCCTCAAAGCTATCCTCTTACCTCTCACCTCTTACCTCTTATCTCAAAAGAACCTCTCACCTCTCAAAATGTTGGTAGTCTTTGCAACTTTTCCAGTTGCCTCCCCATTGAAATCCGTGCTGAGTGAAGAGCCGGTGGCAGAGGTCGCCCCGCTTGACGGTATAGGGGTAGGTCTTCGTTCTGTCGCAGTATTTCCCGGCGTTGGATGGTTGTATGAACCGTGTGCCGTTGGCGCGTACTTTCACGTAGGGGTTGTAGAGCGTGTTGATGTCCACGGCCATGCCCCGGGCGTGCTTGGATAGTTTTTTTGCTCCAGCTACTGCGCGGTAGCAGAAACAACTGCTGTTGTTGTCGCGCATCGACCGTTCGTCGTCGGCGTCGTAGTTGTCAATGAGCACCATCCGCTCGATGGGGTAGCGGTGCCGGTACAGTTCGCGGAAGATCTCGACCAGGTCGTCGGCGATGGCTTGGTTGCACACCATCTCGCCGATGTGTATGCGCCCCTCGGCGTCGTAGTGCAGCGCCTTGACGTAGCGCAGTTGCTGCCGGCTGATGGTGCAGTGGTCAGGGTATGACTTGCCCCGCATGCGTGCAAACACATCGTCGGTGACGGCGCTGGCTTGGAAGCAGCGGTCGATGCCGAAGTTGTTGACGGCGGCCTCGCTCACCACCTTCCCGGCCTGCCACTGCCGCAAGGCCTCGGTGTCGGCGTCGCCCATGCCGCTGAAGAGCAGGGCCAGCAGGCTGTAGATATATGTATAGATATTGTTCATATCTGCAAAATTAAGCCTTTTCTTGAATAATAGAACAAAAAAAGCATTTTTTTTCAGAAAAAATTTGTGTATTCCGAAAAACATACTAATTTTGCACCGCTTTAAGCATTTCCTATCTGGGGTTGACTGGATTTGACAGCGGGTAGAAATGGTACGTAAGCATGCGGAGTGACGGCTGTGTACTCCTGAAACCCATCGGTCGAAAAATTAATTGGCAACAACAAGTATGCTCTCGCTGCCTAATCGAAGTACAGTAGATTACTGGCTCAATCCCGTCACTAGGTGACAGGACGAGACGTCGCTCCGGGGATGTAGTCCCGAATCGCCCGGGTTCAGCGGCGCAGGTAAATCGGGAATAGCCGGTGTATGCCCCGCTGCACTGGTGACATTTTAGGGGATAAGGCTGCGCTTGGTGGTCCAGGTCTTGGTTCAGCACGAAAATGAAGTCTGGAATAAGCATGTAGAAAGCGTATGGTTTCCTCGTTTGGACGCGGGTTCGATTCCCGCCAGCTCCACTCCAACACGACACCGGGCCCACTGATTGACAGCGGGCCCGGTGTCGTGTCGGCTATTGCTGCCCCCTTCAGTCTCTGGCAGCCACTACCTCAATCTCCACCAAGGCGCCTTTCGGCAGTGTCTTGACAGCCACGGCCGACCTGGCAGGATAGGGCTCGGCGAAGAACTCGGAATAGACGGCATTCATCGCCGCAAAGTCGTTCATGTCGGCCATGAACACCGTGGTCTTGACCACGTTGGCCATCGTCAGTCCGGCCTCTTCAAGGATGGCTTTCACGTTGAGCAGTGACTGGCGTGTCTGCTCTTGGATGCCCCCTTCGGCAAACGCCCCGTGGCGGGGTCGATAGGTATCTGGCCCGAAGTGTAGATGAGGTTTCCTACTTGGATGGCTTGGCTATACGGTCCGATGGCCGACGGAGCCTTCGATGTGTTGATGACTGTTTTTCCCATCATGAATGTTGATTTAGATTGTTGGATACACGCTACAAAAGTACGCAAAAAACTCAAATGGCGCAAGTAGAAGGCGGTAAAGATGTGCCGGAAAAGCTTTTTTCTGAAAAGAATCCATGAAAAATGGAAAAAAATCAATAATTTTGCGGTCGGAAACGAACCCTATATCATCAACCCTATAGCCAGCAGACAAGGACTACCTGCCTAAAGACCCCGCCATATTGGTGTCGAGTGTCAATATGCTTCTCAGAGACGAAGAGTACGACAGCCTCGAGTCGCTCTGTTATGCCTTCGGCAGAGACCCCGGGCAGGTGAAGGACTATCTGCTGGGTAACGGCTTTGTGTGGAGTGAACGGCAAAAACAATTCCGCCCCATAGGTTACGACGCATGATTACCAAGGACAGCATAGAGACGGCATACAGTTTTCTGCATCAGAAACGAAACGTTTATATCCATTCATCACTCGACTGGCAGAGGGATGATATAGAGTATGCTATCGCCGTCTTTGCCGATGGCATGAGCCCGTCGTTGTATCATGCTGTTTCAGGCGGCAGGGCCGACTTCCTCAGAGACCATGTGAGATTTGAAGATGATATCACACAAGCAGTCATACGGTTAGAACGTATGCTTGACGAAACACAACAGAGATGAAACCAGGAGGACGGAATGTGATTGGAAATCAAATTAAACTGTTGATATTCGACTTCGACGGTACATTGGGCGACACCCGGGGAACCATCGTCACGACCATGCAGATGACCATCGCCGAACTGGGCTTGCCCGGGCGGAGTGATGCCGACTGCGCCTCGACGATAGGACTGCCTCTTGACGGTTGTTTCGAGGCCCTTTTCCCGTCGGTCGGCAAAGAGACGGTCAGGCGTTGCACCGACACCTACAGGAGAATCTTCCAAGAGAATCTGCAGTCGATGAAGCCGCAAGTGTTTGCAGGCGTCAAAGAAACGCTCTCGGCCTTGAAAGAGCGGGGTTGTATGCTCACCATTGCGTCATCGCGTTGGCATCAGTCGCTCTTAGAACTGACACGTGACTTAGGCATCGCCGGGTATTTCTCTTATCTGGTAGGTGCGGATGATGTGGAGAAGGCAAAGCCCCATCCCGAACCCGTCTTGAAGACGCTCTCGGCGATGGGCGTCAGCGCCAGTCAGTCACTCGTCGTCGGCGACATGAGCGTGGATATTCTCATGGGCGCAGGCGCAGGCGCCAAGACGTGTGGCGTCACGTATGGCAACGGGAAAAGAAACGAACTCGAAGAGGCGGGGGCCGACTATATCATACAGCGTATCGACCAACTGTTAGAGATCGTATCCGTATAAGGCTCATGTCGCTCTTTCGTCTCACTTCCTTTGCTCTTAATCACAATTAACAACGAAACTACAATAAAAATGGATATATCAGTCATTGCCATTGGGTTGTTGATACCCCTGCTGGGTACGATGTCGGGAGCCGCTTTTGTGTTTCTGATGCGCGACGGGATGTCGGTGCGCCTGCAAAAATCGTTGCTGGGGTTCGCCTCTGGCGTGATGGTGGCCGCCTCGGTGTGGTCGTTGTTGATTCCAGCCATGGAGATGGTTGAGGGGCGTGGCGCCGGGGCGGTGGTGCCCGCTGCCATTGGGTTCCTCTTGGGTATGGGGTTCTTATTGCTCATCGACGAACTGACCCCTCACCTGCACCTTGGAACCGACAAGCCCGAAGGCCCGCGATCGCATCTGTCGCGCACGGCCATGCTGGCACTGGCGGTCACGATACACAACTTGCCCGAGGGCATGGCTGTGGGTGTGGTGTTTGCCGGAGCAGAGAGCGGAACCTCGACCATCACCTTGGCCAGCGCCATCGCCGTGTCGTTGGGCATAGCCATACAGAATATCCCCGAGGGGGCCATCATCTCCATGCCCATGCGTGCGGCAGGCAACAGCCGTTGGCGTTCGTTTCTCATCGGTTCGCTCAGCGGTGCCGTCGAACCCCTTGGCGCCTTGGCAGTCTTGTTGCTGGCGTCGTTTTTGGTGCCCGTGCTGCCTTATATGCTTGCCTTCGCCGCAGGAGCCATGTTTTATGTGGTGATCGAGGAACTGATACCCGAAGCGTCGAGCGGTGAGCATAGCAATCTGAGTACCATCGGTTTCGCCCTCGGATTTGTGCTGATGATGGTGCTCGATGTGGTGATGGGGTAGCGCACGGCCCTCTCTATGGCCTTTTTCTTTGAATATTTAACAAATTGAGGGAAAGTTGCAACAATTTGTGAAGTAAATGTCGTGTCTTCTTAATAATTTTGTACCGTCCAAAATTACGTCATTTACTAACTAATAATTATACTATTTATGAAACGACTATTTAAGCCATTTTTGGCGTGGGTGCTGGCCATCCTCGCCATGCCGGCATGGGCGCAAGGACTCAAAGACGCCTACAAAGACTATTTCATGATCGGCGTGGCCGTCAACCAGCGCAATGTGACCAATGCCCAGCAGATGGCTCTCATTAAGAAAGAGTTCAACAGCATGACCTGTGAGAACGACATGAAGCCCGAACCCACCGAACCGCGTGAGGGACAGTTTAACTGGGAGAACGCCGACCGCATCGCCGACTTCGCACGTGCCAACGGCATCAAACTGCGTGGGCATTGCCTGATGTGGCACTCGCAAATCGGACAATGGATGTATAACGACAATCCCACGAAAGAAGTGTTTTATCAGCGCATGAAAAACCATATTCAGGCCGTGGTGAGCCGTTATAAGGATGTGGTGTACTGTTGGGATGTAGTCAATGAGGCTATGACCGACGACCCCAAGGCCGACGACCCCTACCGCCAGAGTCCCATGTATAAGCTCTGCGGTGATGAGTTTATCGCCAAAGCCTTCGAGTATGCTCACGAGGCCGACCCCAACGCGCTGCTGTTCTATAACGACTACAATGAGTGCGACCCCGTGAAGAGCCAGCGCATTTATAATATGGTGAAAAAGATGAAGGACGCCGGTGTGCCCATCGACGGTATCGGCATGCAGGGACACTATAATATCTATGGCCCCACAGAGAAAGAGATGGACGACGCGCTCAACCTCTATAAGAAAGTGGTGAAACACATCCATGTGACCGAGCTCGACATACGCGTCAACGCCGAGATGGGCGGACAACTGCGCTTCAGCCGCGAGGGTGCCGCCGTGACCGACTCGGTGAAACAGCACCTGGCCGACCAGTATGCCCGTGTGTTCGGCGTGTTCCGCAAGCACAAGGATGTCATCGACTGTGTGACGTTCTGGAACCTGGGCGACCGCGATTCCTGGCTCGGTGCCGCCAATTACCCCCTGCCGTTCGATACCGACTATCAGCCCAAACTGGCCTACGAATATATCAAGAACATGACCGCCGCCAAATGGGCCATGCCCGACAAACCCAAACCCGACCCCAACCGACAGAGGCAGCGCCGCGGCGGATTCGGCGGACCGCAGAAACCGCCCTTCAAACCCGAGCTCGCCTTCCCCGAGATGCCCGGCATCACCGAAGATTTCGTGCCCTCTGAGCTCAACCAGCCCGGACAGCAGTATCCGCAGGTCAACTCACAAGGGTACGCCCGTTTCCGCGTCGATCTTCCCGAAGCCCAGAATGTAGTGGTCAGTCTCGGTCTGGGCGGCCGTGGCGGCACCCAACTCAAGAAGACCTACGACGGCTCATGGGTCGGCACCACCGAAGGCCCCATGGACGAGGGGTTCCACTATTATCATATCAATGTGGATGGCGGCGTGGTCAACGACCCCGGCACCAACAACTACTATGGTTCCACACGTTGGGAGAGCGGCATCGAGATTCCCGCCCACGACCGCGACTTCTACGCCATGAAGAATGTGCCGCACGGAAACGTGCAGCAGGTGCTCTTCTGGTCGAAAAGCACCAAGCAGTGCCGTCGTGCGTTCGTTTATACGCCGCCCACCTACGGCAAGAACAAGAAAGAGCGCTTCCCCGTGCTCTACCTGCAGCATGGATGGGGCGAGGACGAGACGGCATGGAGCAATCAGGGACATGCCAACCTGATCATGGACAACCTCATCGCCGAGGGCAAGGTCACACCCTTTATCATCGTGATGACCTACGGCATGACCAACGAGATACGTTTCGGCGGCTTGCAGCAGTTCACCGCCGAAGAGTTTGAGAAGGTGCTCGTAGATGAATTGGTGCCCTATATCGATGCCAACTTCCTGACCAAGGCCGATAAGTGGAACCGTGCCATGGCCGGCCTGTCAATGGGTGGTTTCGAGACCAAGCTCATCACCCTGCGCCGACCCGAGGTCTTCGGGTCGTATGGCCTGCTCAGCGGCGGTCAATACGAACCCTCAGATATCAAAGACAAGAAGCAGGTGAAGCTCATCTTCGAGAGCTGTGGCAGCAAGGAGCAACCCGATGCCATCAACAAGTCGGTGAGCAACCTCAAGGCAGCCGGGTTCAATGCCCACGGCTTCATCTCCGAAGGCACTGCACATGAGTTCCTCACATGGCGCCGCAGCCTGTATCACATGGCGCAGCTACTGTTCAAATAAACTTGACCTAAAGCTTGCAAGTAGTTAAGTAGTAGGTAGTTAAAAACTTATTATCAACAATGAAGTATCAACCCCTTATTTTATCCTTGACATTACTCCCGCTATGGGCCTCGGCGCAAAATCCCGTCATACGCGACCAGTTTGCCGCCGACCCCACAGCGCGTGTGTTCAATGGCAGGGTGTATGTCTATCCCTCGCACGACATCCTACCGCCCGAAGGGCAGCGGCAGGATTGGTTCTGCATGGCCGACTACCATGTCTTCTCGTCAGACAACCTCACGGAATGGACCGACCACGGGCGCATCCTCTCACAAGACGAGGTGCCTTGGGGCAATCCTACAGGCTATTCGATGTGGGCTCCCGATTGTGTCTATAAGAACGGAAAGTATTATTTCTATTATCCCAACGCACCGAAAAGCGGACGCGGATTCGCCATCGGTGTGGCTACAGCCAACCGCCCCGAAGGGCCTTTCACCTACGAGCAGCAACCCATCAAGGGCGTGTCGGGCATCGACCCCTGCGTGCTCGTAGATGACGACGGCTCGGCCTACCTCTATTGGTCGGGCATGGGCATCAGGGGCGGCAAACTGAAAGACAACATGATCGAGCTCGACGGCGAACTGACAGAGATGAAGTTCCCGCGCCGGCCCGACGCCGAGGGCAATGCGGCCCCGGAGATGCCCCCCATGCTTGTGGGCGGACAGCAGATGGAGGGACTGCCCGACGGATTCAAGGAGGGACCCTTCGCCTTCAAGCGCAATGGGTGGTACTACCTGACGTTCCCCTGGGTGCGCGGTGAAACGGGCGAGGGCAAGAACCCGACCGAGACGCTGGCCTACGCCATGTCGAAATCACCGCTCGGACCGTGGGACTTCAAAGGCATCATCATGGCAGAGCATGACAACGGGTGCTGGACCAACCACCACAGCATTGTGGAATACCAAGGACAGTGGTACCTGTTTTATCACCGCAACGACTTTTCGCCCCGCGACGACAAACGGCGCTCGGTGCGCATCGAGCGCATCGCGTTCAATGCCGACGGCACCATACAGCAGGTGTATGAGACCATGCGCGGCGTAGGTGTCAATCCTGCGCTCAGCCGCATCGATATCGACCGGTATAGCGAGGCCTCTGCCGACGTGAAGACCGATTATGTGGATACGGTCAACACATGGCGTACCTGGCAAGCCACCTTGGCTGGAAAAAACAGTTGGATACGATACAATGACGTGGATTTCACAGGGGTGACCGACGGATATGTCGTCGTATGCGCACGAGCACAAAACAACACAAAACTCTATATACGCGAAAAGAGCGCCAACGGAAAAATCATCGCCCAGTTGCCCGTCACGGTGAAAAGCGAGCAAGGACCTTTCCGGCGCGACATGAGCGGGCAGTGGCTCACACTCACCGCCTCGCTGGAATACACCCCGAAGGGGGTGACCGACCTCTGCGTCACCTGCGACGACGAGGGTGCCAGTATCGACTGGGTGATGTTTAAAAACCGGCCGAAGTATTTCTCAGAGGTGCCTGCCACGGCTGCGCCTGCCACCCCCGACAGCCAGGGGTTCATACGCCGTTGGATGCTCCTGGAACCCATCAAGCAGGATATCCGCAGCAATGTGGTCTTCACCGACACCTACCTGCGCGAGGCATTCAACAAGACCTACTTCAAAGGACAGCAGAGCACGTTGCCCAAGGCAGGACAAAAGGTGAAAGTGGAACAGCAATCACTTGCCTGGCATGCGCTGGAAAGCGAGAACTACAATGTGAAACTCTTCCGCTTCGCAGAGAAGTGGGGCGACCAGACCTATGGCTCGCTCTTCTGGGCTGTCACCGTCATCGACTGCCCCGAAGGCATGGAGAACGTGCGCTTGGCCGTAGGTTCCAACGGCGCTTCGATGTGGTGGCTCAACGGTGAAGAGGCACTCCTGCTCTCTGGCGACCGCCGTATGGTCGAGGACGATGGCGTGTCGCAGCGCCTGACACTCAAACCCGGGCGCAACATCCTGAGGGGTGCCGTCATCAACGGCCCCGGACTGAGCGATTTCTGCGTACGCTTCATCGACGAGAAAGGCCAGCCTGTGACCCAAGGCTTGAAAATCACGGTGCCATAGCATCTACAGCGTCTATAACTCATATTTCTAAAGTAGTTAAGTAGTTAAGCCGATACTACAATATCTAACATAATTATCAATGAAACGACATTTCTTAGTTTTTGCTTTATCCCTGACCTTAGGCACTGCCATGGCTCAGGTGGGCGAACCCTATATACACGACCCTTCTACCATCGCAGAGTGCGACGGCAAATATTACACTTTCGGAACGGGTGGGGGAGGACTGATCTCTGAAGACGGATGGACCTGGCACGGAGGAGCCGAACGGCCCGGTGGAGGCGCCGCACCCGATGTGCTGAAGATAGGCGACAGGTATCTTGTCATCTACGGCGCCACTGGCGGCGGACTGGGCGGCGGACACAACGGGCGTATCCTGACCATGTGGAACAAGACGCTCGACCCCAAGTCGCCCGACTTTAAGTACACCGCCCCTGTCGAGGTGTGCTATTCCGACGGATTGGAAGATCAGGATGCCATTGACCCGGGACTGTTGCTCGACCCCACCACCGGACGGCTGTGGGTGAGTTACGGTACCTATTTCGGCACCATCAGGCTCATCGAACTCGACCCTGCGACGGGTGAGCGTGTGAAGGGCAACAAAGAGCAGGACATCGCCATCGACTGCGAGGCCACCGACCTCATCTACCGCGACGGGTGGTACTATCTGCTCGGCACGCACGGCACCTGCTGCGACGGGGTCAACTCTACCTATAACATCGTGGCAGGACGGGCGAAAAGCGTCACCGGACCCTATATCGACAACGTAGGGCGCGACATGTCGCATGGAGGTGGCAAGATGGTCATCGCCGCTGGCGACCGCGCTTGCGGCCCGGGGCACTTCGGGCGCACCGTCATTGACGAGGGCGTAGAGGTGATGTCGTTCCACTACGAGGCCGACTTCGAGCGTAGCGGGCGCAGCGTCTTGGCTGTCAGACCCCTCGTATGGAGAAAAGACTGGCCCGAGGCCGGCGAGCGTGTGAAGGCAGGCACCTACGAGATTGAGTCGGAGCGACGTGGCTACGCCCTGGAACTGGCTGTCGATTTCGTGCGCATGCAGCAAGAACGGCAGTCGTGGTTCAACCGCGAACAGATGCAGCAGCCTGTGAAACCCATCCCCAGCCAGACCTTGGATGAGGTGAAAGGCACTTGGCCCGATGGCAATATCGACGTGCGCTGTGGCGACTATATGTTCCGTCCGCACCAGCGTTGGACGGTGACACCGCTGCCCGACAAAGGTGGATACCTCGGAGGCGCTTATTATAAAATCACCATCGAGGGCACAGACCGCGCCCTGGCTGCCACCGCCAATAAGGAACTGACCACCGTGCCTGTCTTCAACGGCGCAGACGAACAACTGTGGCGCATCGAACAACTGACCGACGGCACCTACCGCATCATGCCCAAACGCATACCGGGCGAGGAGACGCTCAATACCACATACGTGATCTACTCAGCAGCCGACAGCACACCCACGCTCGGTGTCTATGACTTCCAGAGCGATAACTCAAAGTGGAATTTCCGTAACCACTAATTTCCTGCATAGATACTTCACCGCTCATTGTGAGCGGGTTGAGGGGTGTCAAAACACTTGTATTCCTCTTCACAACGGATTTCGTGGATTTCACAGATTTACAACCTGCTGATTGTCAGTAAATAACAAAAACTGTGAAATCCGCGAAATCCGTTGTCTATTAAATATGTCACTCCCTTAATTCCCTGTGTGAGTTCTCATGGTCTTTTATGTTTTAGAGCCCATTGATGATATTGTCGGGGTCAACCACGGCGCTGCTCCGACTGATGAGCGACGACAACTCTTCAGGGGAGAAACTGTATTCGAACACGTGACCGGTCTTCTCACCCTCATAGTGGGTGGACAGAGAGCGGTGCGTATTGACGCATGCTTGCAAGCATGTCTTCAGTGCTTTGCCGCCAGGCGTCTTCATCTGTGAGACCAATTGCCTTGCGTGACTTTCCTTCAGCGTTTGGATGTATTCTTTGGTAAGAAAAGACGAGGAAATCGAGGCGTCATCATACGTGTAAAGATAAGTGAAGGCCTTCGGCGATTTTTCACCGCCAATGATGGTTGTGTATTGATCCACTACGACTGGCGACATCAGGTTGAGCATCATCGCTTCGCTTTGTAATAACGTTTCGTCATCATCTTTGGCGGGTGCTGCGATGGCTTGTTGCAGTTGTTCTTTGCTAAAGCCAAATTCGATAGCGTCAGTTGAGAGAACCTCTCCGATATGGAGGCGAAGCGTGGCTCCGGCACTGACAATCTCTTGCAGCACTTGGTTGATGCTGCCTTTATAGAGGTTGTTGGCGAAGATCTTTCTGGCTTCAGCTTTTTTCTTCTTGAGTTTGTCAACACTCATCATCGGGTTGTCAAGGGTGTACATAAAGACGACGGTGTCATTGACATAGTCGATGCGGTCGAAAGTACCGATACCGGTATTCACCGGACAATCACGGTTGGCTTCTGCGATGATCCGGCTCAATCGTGATTTGGAATTGTTGAAACAGCCGGTAGATAAAGGCAAAGCCACTGCTATCATGGCGAGCCACAGGATGAGTTGTTTTTTCATGACTTCACGGGTTTAGCAATTATTCGTAAGATGATAGATTATCAGAAAGCAAATTTATCGATGCAAAGATACAGATTGTTTTCGCTTTTTCTTCCAATTGTATCAAAAAAATCTTTTTTTTCATGAAAAGTGCGATTCAGACTTATCGACCCGTTCGTTTGCAGAAATAATCTTATAATTTTGGAAGTTTTTGTAAAAAACATTATATTTGCACACGAAAAGAGTGAAAATGTATGACACAGATTGTATTAAGTATTTCAGATAAGAGCATCTTGCCAGGATTATGAAACGATTGACAGGCTTCATCTGTGTTTATGTCATGGGGTGTTTGTGCTGCATGGCGCAAAGCCGGCTGCCGTTTGCCAAAGGGGCCGACATCAGCTGGATCACACAGATAGAGCATACAGCGAAGTATCAGTTGGTCGATGAGCAGGGGCAGCCGATTGACGGTTTCCAGATGATGCGCGACTGCGGTATGAACATGGTGCGGCTGCGCGTGTGGGTACACCCCCGGCCTGACCGGCACGACGGCGTCACGTGGTGCGACACGCACGACGTGGTCGTTAAGGCGGTGCGGGCCAAAAAGGCAGGACTGCGCCTGATGCTCGACTTCCATTATAGCAATTGGTGGGCCGACCCCGGACAACAACATGTGCCCGAGGAATGGAAAGACTGCAATATCGATCAGTTGTGCGACTCGGTCGAGGCGCATACCACCGAGGTGCTCCTCGCCCTGCGCGACGCCGGCGTGACGCCGACATGGATACAGGTGGGCAACGAGACACCCACGGGATTCATGAAGCCGCTGGGCGACGCCACCGAGCATCCTGAGTATTTCGCACGCCTCTTCCAACGGGGCGAACAGACCTGCAAACGCATCTGCCCCGAGGCCGTCACCATGGTGCATATCGACAACGGGTTTATGATGGAGCGCACCGAGTTCATCCTCGATATCCTCCAGAAATATGATGTGCACTACGATATGCTGGGATGGTCGCTCTATCCTGCCATGAACTGGTTGGCCGAGCCCCCTGTGATTGACCTCAACTGGCAGGTGAAAGCCGATCAGTGCATCGCCAATGTTGATAAAATATACCAAAAATATGGCAAAGAGGCCATGATTGTAGAGATCGGCATTCCCGACGACCACGAGGCGCTATGTGCCGAGGTCATCAGCTATATGATCAGCCATGCGCCTGACCACCTCAGAGGATTGGTGTATTGGGAGCCGATTACCACACCCGACTTCGGCTACAAGATGGGAGCCCTGAAATCTTGCGGCGACCGCCAATTCATGGCCAACGACGGCATGAAAGCGTTCGGGAAAAATTAAAAAATTAAAAAATTAAAAAATTATAAAATTAAAAATTACAAGATTTTAAAAAAATACCACTATGAACAATCAAATGCCACCACCGGTACCACCGCAAAATCCGTATCCACTGCAGAATGGATATCCCCAGCAGATGCCGCCCTCACAACCTGGGAAAAAGGGCAACGGACTCATCATTGCTATCATTGTAGCCGCCTTGTTGCTCGTTGGCGGCGGCGTGGCCGCTTTCCTGCTGTTGCGCAACAAAAATGCGGCCCCCGCTGACGGCGAACAGCCTGCGGCTCTCATTGAAAAGACGGACTCCACAGATGCCGACATCATCGAAATGGACAAGAACAGCGCTGAGAATGCTGGACTCGACATGGACGAACCCACAGGAAAAGGCGTGGATGAAACAGACCTTGATGTGGCAGAGGTGTCTGACGGCGGAGACCCCGAAGTGGAGCAAGTGAAACAACGCTTGCAACGCTTCCAGTATTCCACCTACCAGAATCAGCGCTTTGGCTACCAACTCAATGTGCCCGACTTTATGGCACCAGGGCCTGAGTCGCAAAACGGCGACGGACGGACATTCTACTTCGACGGCATCTCGCTGGCGGTGTATGCCTCGCACAATGCACTGGAGTATGATGTGGCCCAGCAGATGGACCTCGTGGATGAAACACGGCAGGCAACAAGACGGACGATAGGCGACAACGCCTTTCTCTTGTCAGGACAAGAAGACGACGGCACGATATACGAACTGAAATCGGTGCTCAAAAACGATATCTGGTACACTGTGCGACTGGACTATCCGGCGAAGTTTATGTCGGTCGTCGCACCTCTCAGACAGATTGTAACAGGGTTTGAACCGTAAGATGATGAACCAACGCATCGCACAACTTTTAGATCAACTCAACAACGGCATTTACGAGAAAGAGACAGAAATAGCGCTGTCGCTGCTGGCTGCCGTGGCAGGACAGAGCATTATCCTGTTAGGACCGCCGGGAGTGGCTAAGTCGATGGTGGCACGCAGGGTGAAAGCGGCTTTCCGCAATGCCCAATCCTTTGAATATCTCATGTCGAGATTCTCTACTCCCGACGAGATATTCGGACCGGTGAGTATCAGCAAACTGAAAGACGCCGACCGCTATGAACGTGCCGTCGAGGGGTATCTGCCCACGGCCGACGTGGCGTTTCTTGATGAGATATGGAAGGCCGGCCCCGCCATACAAAACACACTCCTAACGGTCATCAACGAAAAACTGTTCCGCAACGGAACCAAAGAGTTGCACCTGCCCTTGAAACTGCTGGTGGCTGCCAGCAACGAACTGCCTGCCCGCGGTGAGGGACTGGAGGCTCTCTGGGACCGCTTCCTCATCCGTCTGGAAAGCAGGAGCATCAGAAACGAAGAACTGTTTTGCCGCATGCTGCTCGACGACCGGGCCGAACTACCCATAGATGAGGCATTGCAAATATCCAATGATGAGTATCAGCAATGGCAGCGCCAACTGACAGCAGTGACACTGCCCGCCGACGTGCTGAGAGCCATCACACAGATACGACGAGCCTTGCGTGCCGTCAGTACCGACGAGGCCGCACAGCGGCGAGAGGTCTATGTGAGCGACCGCCGGTGGAAGAACATCGTAAGACTGCTGCGGGCATCGGCTTTCTTGCAGGGGCGCGATGTGGTGGTGATGGCCGACCTCATGCCCGTATATCACTGTCTGTGGCAGGAACCTGAAGAGCGCGACGGCATCCGCTCAGCACTCATTGGCATCCTCTTTGACGATGTGGCGCAGACCCTGAACGAATTGAAGGAAAACCTGAAAAAGGATATCAAGACGGCCAGGGCACAGCGTGCCGCAGGGCGTATCAGCCGCCGACAGATGGAGCGCGACGCAGATAAGAAAATTTATAATGAGTTTTATTATCGGTTGGCCGACCGCGACGGGGGCAATACGTTTGTGGTCATGGCCGATTACCGCGAACTGCCAGACAGGGGCGACACACCCATGTCGGGGGTGCTCTATAAAGACCGCCGGCGACCCCGATACACCATCGTGCGCGCATACGACACCTCGACGGGAGCACCCGTGGGCAGCACGCCGGTAGAACTCACACGCGACGACCAGCACCTGTATATCGACGGGGTGCGCTTCGCGCTTGAAACACTCGACAGGGGGGATGCGATGCAACTGCCTTTTGTCGATGCAGAAGACAGCGGACGGAATTACGACCACGAGATAGACGAACTGGGGAAAAAGGTGCGCGAGCGTGCCGACCAACTTGATGCCAACCTCTTCATCTCAGCCGACGACAAGGCGGAGATACGTGAATATCTCAAAGGGCTCTTCAAGGAAATTGCATTCACACGTCAAGACCTCGGCAAATTGTAATGTTCTGCGAGGCAAGTGTTATCTCTGATTTGCCATTCCTCATTTATCATTTACCATTTATCATTTAGCGAAGCGTAAAAATGTCCTGGCACACTCCTCTCGGCGCTCAGCTCACGGATGCTAAGCAATACATCCGATGGCTGGAAATATACGTGGATACTGGCGATATTGTCGGGGTGGGCGAGGATCAATACAAGAATATACCGCTTGCTGCCTACCTCTACCGGCTGATGAGCGACCCCGTCGTTCAGATGCAGGTGCTCACGTCGCCCATACGCGCACAGGTGTTTTATAGCCAGGTGGGGCAGTTTATCATAGACTGCGTGCATTTCACCCGCTTTGGTATGCAACGCTCATGGACCGAGATGCGTGATGCGCAAAAGGTGATGCATATACCCACCCACGACCAAGAGACATTCCAGTCGCTCTTGCAGCGGATTGATGACGACCACCGACAAGATGGGTTCGACCGCGACTTCTTTGAAAAACTGATGGCAGGCGGCGGACTTCAGCACCCGGAAAACTGGGAGAAACTACAGCGCGACTGGGTGGGGGCTATCGACGAGCGGTTGCGAACGGAGAGTGAAGAGCATATCAAGGCACGGAGTGATGCCTTTGAACAAGGGATGAACCGGCTGATGGAGATGGCCGACGGATACGTGGCATCGCATGGCATACCTATGCAACAGGCGTTGCAGGCATGGAACCTGATGAACGGACAATGGACAGAGTCGGAATTTGAGCGGAGGATGAATGTCGTGCGATTGCAAGACCGATACCCCGACATCCCGAAAATCGTGAACCTGATGGGGCGCAAACCCGACAGCAGCGGCCGCGAACACCTCACCGCCGACCGTGGACAGCAGATGAAAATAGAACATTCCGCCGGAAGCGATATCGAAGGCATCACCATCGGCAATGACCTGAATGCGCTGCTCCCGTCAGAGGTGGCTCTCTTTGCCGACCAACGCATGGGCGACCTCTTCATGCAACGCTATCTCACGCATCGGCTGCAACTGTTCCGCTACCGCTCGGAACTGACAACGCCGGCGCGAAAACTCAGTTTCATAGCCGCCTCGAGGCGCGGGCCCATGATTGTGTGCGTTGACACCTCGGCCAGTATGTATGGCACGCCGCAGCGTATCACACAGTCGTTGCTCTCGCTTCTGGAACAGACGGCCGAGCGGCTGGGACGCGATTGTTTCTTAATAGATTTTTCTGTCGGCATCAGGCCCATCGACCTGATACAACGCAGGAAACAACAGCGGTGGCAACGTCTGGGCATGACCAAGGAAGATGCCAATTTCGACTTGGGAGCCATTCCTTTTATCGGCGGTGGTACGGATGCCCGTAATATGATGGACCAGATGTTCGAGCTGCTTGATACAGAGGGGTCGGCCTATGTCAATGCCGATGTGCTGTGGGTGACGGATTTCATGATACCCACTCCGCCGCCCGACTACCTCAAGCGGATGGCAGCGCTCAAAGACACGGGCACTCGTTTCTATGGACTGGAAATCACCACAGAAGACGTGCCCCACGACTGGGCTCCCCATTTCAACCGGATATTCAAAATACGTTACCGTCCCGTGAGAAAATATTGACCGCCATCTGAGAGAGAGTCAAGGGGGATGGTGAAGGCAGGCGCACCATCGTCAAGCGGGCAGATGTCGTACAACTCATACTGAAACCGGAGTCCGTCGGCGGTCAGATAGGGTGGGTGGGCAGGCATGGGTAGCAACTCTAAAGGCACAGTCAGGCAATGAGCCAGCGAGGCGGTGTCGCTCACACCGAAATAGGCCATCAGTCCGCGTATCATCTGCCGTCTTAACACATCGTCATCATCATTAACGGGGCGGGTCATCCGTTTGCCGTCAGACCTTCGGATGGTGATGCCTTGGGTGCCGTAGGTGCCATGGCCGCCACCCGTGAAATAGGAATAGTGCCACGATTCGTAGGTGATGTATTGGTCGGAAACGTAGATGAGGCGTAACTCTGTTCCCTCTTCGGGGGCTTCGTCTTGGCTTACCTCGCCGATGCGCAGTTGCTCGAGCGACTGCTCAAAACCCGTTAATATCATTTCGCAATATTGTTTGGCCAGACTGTCGGGGTGGTTGCTGGCGCGAAATGGCTTACGGCCGAAGAGCTGATTGTGGATGAACGACTTGGCTTCGCGGCTTGCCGCATCGTTGCCTGTAGGATAGTCTATATATACCTCGGCAGTGCCGAACGGCGACGTCAGTTTCATTCGTGCTGAGTCGGTGGCAAAAGGGGCAGCCGTGGCCGTGGTCGTGCCAGACGAGTGCCGGACAGTCAGGCTGTCTTCCGCCGAAGGCTGCTGGCGTGTGTGGCAGCCCGCCCATGTCATAGACAGACACAGCGAGAGTATGGCGGTAAGCAAACCCGGTGGCAGAGAGATACAATGATGCCTCATAGACGTAGAAATGATACTGCAAAAGTAAAGAAAAAATATGACTCGCCAGTCCTGACGGTCTTTTTTTTGCATAAAATTTGTATGTTTCATCAAAAAGGTGTATCTTTGCAGAGAAAACCTTTGTTAAGCCGACGGCGTGAGCCGCCAAATACCAACCTTTTTTAGTTAACCGATTTTTTTATACTATGGAATTACCATTTGCAGAATCTTGGAAAATCAAGATGGTAGAGCCGATTCGCAAAAGCACTCGTGAGGAGCGTGAACAATGGCTGAGAGAAGCACACTACAATGTCTTCCAGTTACGGGCCGAGCAGGTCTATATCGATCTGCTCACCGACTCAGGCACTGGCGCCATGAGCGACAGGCAATGGTCGGCCATGATGATGGGCGACGAGAGCTATGCCGGCGCGAAATCATTCTATCACTTTGAAGATACGGTACGCCGGATCTTCGGACTGAAGTATGTCATCCCCACGCATCAGGGCAGGGCGGCGGAGAATGTGCTCTTCTCCTATCTGGTCAAGGCGGGCGACGTGGTGCCGGGCAATGCGCATTTCGATACGACCAAAGGGCATATCGAGAGCCGGCATGCCACAGCCATCGACGTGACGACCGATGACGCGAAAGACACGCAGAAAGAAGTGCCCTTCAAGGGAAATGTGTCGTTGGAGAAACTGGAGACGGTACTCAAAGAGAATCCCGGCAAGGTGCCATTCATGGTGCTCACCGTCACCAACAACACCGTGGGCGGACAGCCCGTGAGCATGGAGAACATCAAGCAGACCTGTGAGCTGTGCCATCGTTACGACGTTCCGGTGGTGATGGACTCGGCCCGCTTTGCCGAGAATGCCTACTTCATCAAGATTCGTGAACCGGGTTATGCCGATAAGACCATCAAGGAAATCGTGCGCGAGATGTACGAGCAGGCCGATGCTGCCACGATGTCGTGCAAGAAGGATGCCATCGTCAATATGGGCGGCTTTATCGCTACGAACCGTAAAGACTGGTATGATGGGGCCAAGGGCTTCTGCATCCCCTTCGAAGGCTATGCTACCTACGGCGGACTGAACGGGCGCGACATGGAGGCTATCGCCGTGGGACTGGACGAGAATACCGAGTTTGATATGCTCGACACGCGGATCCGTCAGGTGCGCCATCTGGCTCAGAAACTCGATGAGTATGGCATTCCCTATCAGCGGCCGGCTGGCGGACATGCTATCTTTGTCGATGCCGACCGTGTGCTCACCCATGTGCCGAAAGAGGAGTTCCCCGCGCAAATGCTTACCTGCGAACTCTATCTGGAGGCGGGCATCAGAGCCTGCGAAATAGGGTATATGCTGGCCGACCGTGACCCCGTGACCCGCGAAAACCGCTTCGGCGGACTCGACTTGCTGCGCCTGGCCATACCACGCAGGGTTTATACCGACAACCATATTGACGTGGTGGCCGCTGCCTTGAAAAACGTCTATGACCGCCGTGAGACGGTGACACGCGGCCTGGCTATCGAATGGGAAGCTCCGCTGATGCGGCACTTCA
The DNA here is from genome assembly GCA_947165505.1 of uncultured Prevotellaceae bacterium. Lineage (GTDB taxonomy): Bacteria > Bacteroidota > Bacteroidia > Bacteroidales > Bacteroidaceae > Prevotella. Next base: position 65,352 of record CAMVAT010000003.1, read on the forward strand.
CGGTGCAACTGCGGATGTTGAGGAATGAATAAGGATCATGTTTAAAGTGAGGGTGTGTCATATTAAATAGACAACGGATTTCGCGGATTTCACAGATGCTTTTATTGCTGATAATCAGCAATTTGTAAATCCGTGAAATCCGCGAAATCCGTTATTGAGGAGAAATCCAAGTGTTTTGACACACCCTCACTTAGCTACTTAATTACTGACTGCTTCATAGGAACTATTTCGCAGCCTTCACTCTCAGCACGATGAACGAGTGGGCACCCAGAGGCAGGTTGATGCGGTTGCCGTCGGTCTGCCAGTTTGTGGCGCTGAGTGCCACGGGCTTCACTGCATTGGGATTGTCAAGGGTGTTCTCTGTGGTAAGCGAAGGTGCCGTCAGCAGCGTGCCGGTCACGTTGGCGATGTTCTTCTTGCCTTTCAGCACGATGCTCACGTCTTGACGGGCACGGTCTGTCGTGTTGACTACTTTCACAATATATTCTTGGGTAGGCTCATCCCACACGGCTGAGGCATAGACACCATCGTTGGAACCCGTCAAGGGGACGACCCGTGTGCCGCGGTTCAGGCTATAGAGCTGTTGCACCTGATAGTTGGCCGACCGTACATGGCGCAGATTGTCAAACCAGATGAGGTCGGGGCGCCATTGCCAGCCCTCGACATGGGCGAAGAGCGGAGCGTATGTAGCCATGCGCACCAAATCGGCATTGCGCTCCAGGCCCGTCATGAAGGCGGCTTCGCACAGTGCTGCCTGGAAATTGTTGCGCTGTCCTTCGCCATGGCATGCATATTCGCCGGCAAACACCTTCGGGCCTTTGCGCGAGTAACTGTCGTAGCGTGTCACATTCTGGAGGAACCATTCGGGCGAGCGGTAGTAGTGCTCATCCACCAGGTCGGCCTTCAGCCGGCGCATCTCCTGCCAGCCGTAGTCGAAGTCTTCACCGTCGGGGCTCGGACCAGAGGTGCCCACCACCTGCATCTTCGGATATTTGGCGCGGATGACTTTCAAGAACAGCTCCAGACGCTCCGGGTAGCGCGGTCCCCACTGCTCATTGCCGATACCGATATACTTCATGTTGAAGGGAGCGGGATGTCCCATTTTGGCTCTCACAGCACCCCATTTGGTCGAGGTGTCGCCATTGGCGAACTCTATCAGGTCGAGTGCGTCTTGGATATACTCATCCAGCACGTCAAGGCCGACAAGTGCTTTCGGGTCGTTGGCGGGGTTCTGGAATTGGCAGGCCATACCGCAACTCAGGATAGGCAGCGGTTCGGCACCGATATACTCTGACAGAAGGAAATACTCATAGAAACCAATGCCGAGCGACTGGTAGTAAAGCGGCGACATGCGATGCGCGAAGGTATAGTTCCAGCGGTTTTCGTTCATCTCGCGGCGCTCCACGTCGCCCACACTCTTTTTCCATTGGTAGCGGCTGGCCAGGTCGGTACCCTCGACGATGCAACCGCCGGGGAAGCGGAACACGCCGGGGTGCAAGTCTTTCAGCGCGCCTACCAGGTCGGTACGCATGCCATGCCAGTTGTCGTCGGGCATGAGCGACACGTGGTCGAGGTCGGCTCCATCGGCTGTCTGCAAGAAGATGCGCAACAGGGCTTTTGCCTCAGTCTCCGACGGTGTCATGCTCACGGCGTAACGCTTCCAGTCGGCCGATGCGATGTCGATGGTCTGACGGGCGATGATATTGTTGCTCGTGTTGACCAGTTCTACGCGCAGGGTGGCTTTCTTGCCGCCAGACTCATGCAGGCGGGCGTAGGTCGAGAAGGTGTATGTCTGTCCTTTCTTGACACCCATGCCGAAATAACCTTTGTTTTCGATACCGGTGCGCTTCTCGATGTGGCCAGAGTCGGCCAGTACCACATAATGCGGATTCTCCGGGAATGCGGGGCGCACATCGCTCACGCACACATTGCCGAAGGGTGTCCAACCGAGCAGGCCACCGCTCATGGTCTTGTCGCCCATCTTGTGCATAGGAGCCTCGAACGAGCGGTTGGCCACCAACTCAGCATACAGGCCGCCGTCGGCACCGAAGTTGATGTCTTCGAAGAAAATACCGTACATCGTGGAAGAGATGTCTGAACCCGGATGCTTGGTATCTACGGTCAGGGTCTGCTGCGCATGTACACTAAGTGCCATCAGCGCAAAAAATGTCATCAATGTTTTTTTCATGTTGATTGGTTTTTAATATAGTTTAAAGTTTATAGTTTAAAGTTTTTAGTTTAAAAATGATAGATTATAGATTATAGATGATATGGATAGAATAGGGGTTTCACCTCTCTTAGGCAAATCTCCTGCCCCTTGCCCCCACATACCTCTTACCTCACACCTCTAATGTTCCCTCTCACCCCTTCGCCCACGACGAGGACAAGGGAGGTAAGTGCGATGATCCAGAACCAGTCGCCCAGACTTAGAGGCACCACGTTGAAGACAGCACCGCCGAAGTTGACTATCAATATCTGTCCGAAGAAGATGATGGCTGCAATGGCCAGGAAACTCTCACAGTTCTTGAAATGGAATGCTGACCGGTGCGTGGCGAAGGCGCGCGCATTAAACAGATTCCAGAACTGCAGCATCACAAACAGGGTGAAGAAGAGGCTCAGTTCGTAGGGCGACAGCCCGTCTCTGGTGCCGAAGTGCAGGCTCAGCAGGTCTTCCACGCATCGGATGTCGCCATACTCCATCGAGAGGAGCACGAACAGCAGGATGGCGAAGAAGAGCATGCCGGTGCCGAAGATGGTGTTGCGCATGGGATGGCTGATGATGAAAGCGTCGCGGCGGCGGGGTGGTTCGCGCATCACTTGGTGTGATGGTGGCAGCGAAGCCAGGGCCATGGCCGCAAACGTGTCCATGATGAGGTTCACCCACAGCATCTGCGTCACCGATAGGGGCGACTCGGTGCCGATGAACGCGCCGACCAGCACGATGAGGCACGCCGCCACATTGACGGTCATTTGGAAAAGCAAAAAACGCTGTATGTTGCGGTAGAGCGAGCGCCCCCACATCACAGCCCTGCTGATGCTGGCAAACGAATTGTCGATGATGGTGATGTCTGACGCTTCTTTGGCCACCGACGAACCGTCGCCCATGGAGAGTCCTACCTGTGCTGTCTTCAGTGCTGGCGCGTCATTGGTGCCGTCGCCTGTCACAGCCACCACCTCACCGTTGGATTGCAAGGCCTCGACCAGGCGTTTCTTGTCCATCGGGCGGGCCCGGGCTACTATTTTCAACTGCCGGGCGCGCTTGGCGAGTGTCTCGTCGCTCATCTGTGCCACCTCTTGTCCGGTGATGATGCTGCTGGCCTCGTCGGTGTCGTGCCACAGTCCGATGTCGCGCCCTATTTGCCGGGCGGTGGCAGGTGTGTCGCCCGTGACGATGATGATGTCGATGCCGGCATCGGTACATTCTTTGATGGCGGGCGGCACATCGCTACGCACGGGGTCGCTGATGGCCACAATGCCTAATAGGGTCAGGTGGGCGGCGGTCAGTTGACCGTTGCTGATGCCGCTCTCGTCGTCGGCCAGTTCGCAGTATGCGAAGGCGAGTGTTCGCATGGCCATTTGCTGATAGCGGGCGAGCTGTGTGTGTAGGTCGTTGTGTGTGTCGCTGTCCGTGCGCTGTCGGCACAAGGCCTCGACAATTTCCGGCGCGCCCTTGACGTACAGTATCCGTTGGCCGGATGCATTCCGCACCACGGTGGCCATATACTTGCGCTCGGTAGAGAACGGCAGCTCGTCGATGCGCTCGGCGCTGTCGCGCAACTGCTGGTAATCGATACCCTGTCCGTTGAGCCACAATAGCAGCGCCCCCTCGGTGGGGTTGCCGATGGATTGTATGTGGTCGGGATTCCGGCGGTCTAATTCGGCGGTTGAGTTGAGCGCGATACCTTCGGCTATCAGGTGCCCTTGAGGGTGCCCGGTCAGTGCCTGTCCCTCCATCCCGATGAAACACACTTCGTGCACCTGCATCTGATTCTGAGTGAGGGTACCCGTCTTGTCGGTGCAGATGACGGTGGTGGCACCCATGGTCTCGCAAGCGTGCATCTTGCGCACCAAGTTGTTGGCTTTCAGCATCCTGCGCATGGAGTAGGCCAGACTGAGTGCCACCGCCATGGGCAGTCCTTCGGGCACCGCCACGACAATGAGGGTCACCGCGATGAGTATCGTCTCTAACAGGTATGTCAGCAGGTCGATGCTCCAAAAGGCTTCGGGTGCCCAGTGGCAGTTGATGCCGAATACGATGATGCGTCCCACGACGATGAGCGCGGCGATGCAATAACTGATTCGGGTGATGAGCATGCCTAAACCGTCGAGCTGCAGGTTGAGTGGGGTCCTGACACTGTCGTCTATCTGTACCGCTTGAAACACTTTGCCGTTTTCGGTCTGGTCGCCCACGGCGAAGACACGGCAGATGCCGTGCCCCTCCATGACCTTGGTGCCCCGCATCACGTGGTTGCTGGGGTAGGTGGCATGCGGTTTCATGGCCTCAGGATGTGTGGTCTTGCTGCAAATGGGCTCGCCTGTCAGACTTGATTCGTCGATATGCAGTGATACCGACTCAAGCAGTTCCGCGTCGGCGGGTATCTCTTCGCCCGTCTCGATGATGACGATGTCGCCCACCACTACGTCGCGACGCATGATCTGCTCGGGGTTGCCGTTGCGTATCACCTGTACGGGTTCTTCGTCGTTCACCTGGTTGAGAATCGAAAATTCGCGGTCGGCCTTCAACTCGAAGAGAAATGAGATGCCTGTGGCCAGCAGTATGGCTATGAGTATGCCGAGTGGTTCGAAAAACACCGCCATCCCCATCGAGGTGGACAGTCCGAGCCATCCGAAATATTCAGCACATGAAATGAAGATGGAGAGCAGGGCGGCTATCTCGAGGATAAAGATGAGTGCGTCACCATCTTCCCATCCGGGGATATGATGTCCTAACGGGCCTGTCAACTTCTCGAAAAATCGTTTCCAAAGCGAGGTCTTCGGTGGGGGCGTGAGTGTGTTGGCTCCCCATTTCCGTCTGCTGGCCTCTACTTCGGCGTCTGTCAGCCCTGTATAGTGTTGCCGTGTAGTCATTTTAGGCGGTAGGTTTCAAATTGTTGGTCGAATCGCTGTCTCAGCTGTTCGGGGCTTGCGATCAAATCTCTTAACTGCTTGAGATACTGTTCGTTTTGCGACCCTGGTATCCACAGGCGTATGTACCCGTGCGAACTGTATTTATTGTCTAAATGCTCTATGAATCGTTTCCAATGCTCCTCTTTGTCGTATTCGGGATAATGGTCCATACCAAACTGTATGGTGCGTTGTATCACCATGTCGGGATTGAGGTCGCGGTCGGCCTCTGCCACTATCTTCCCGTAAATGCTGCGGGGTGCTTTCGATGCTGATGCGCGGTGGTCTTCCACGGCTTCTTTCATCAGTTTGATTTGCATCGGCGAGAACCATTTCTTCAGCCGGGCGTCGGCGGCCAATATCTTGCCGCTGGTGAGGTGGTGGATGGCGCGTGGCCCCTCCAATCCTAAGTCGTGATAGGCTGCGGTGACATAGACCATGTCGATGTCGGCACCCAACTGCTGCGCGAGTGTCAGCGAACGGCGTATGACGCGTGTCACGTGCTCCATGTTGTGCGCCTGGTCGAATGCCGCATAGCGGGGCAATATCTGTTGCTCCACAAATGTCATCAGGTCTAAGCTTACGTTGGCCATATATTGTTTTTCTTGTTGACGAGTTGTTTTTTAGTTGACAAGTTGACGAGTAAACAAGTTGTTTCTGAGTTGAAGAGTATTCTCCTGCCTCCTGCCCCTTGCTCCTTTCCCCTAACATACCTCTCTCATCCCCACATGTCGATGAGCACTCCGGCGCAGAACGTGAGTCCGAAGATGAAGATGTTGCGTGCTGTGAGTCCCAGTATCTGGTTGAGGGCTTTGCCTTGATGTATTTTTTTCATCTTCCTGTAGGCATGTGCGTGCAGCGACAGGTAGATGGAAGGCAGGAAAAAGGGGAAGTAGCGGCCGCTGAAGAAATAGGCCAGTCCCAGGTGAAACGCCACCAGACCCAGAGCGAAATAGAGTATCTCGCTGGCTTTTGGTCCGATGAGCACCACCAGTGTGCGCTTGCCTGTACGCCGGTCGTTGTCGCGGTCGCGGTAGTTGTTCACCATCAGCAGCGTGTCGATGACCAGTCCGCAGGCGATAGACGATTCCACCACCTCTTTGGTCAGACTGCCCGTCTGCAGGTAGTAGGTGGCACATACGGGCACCAGTCCGAAAAAGACGAGTACGAGCAGGTCGCCCAGACCGATATACGAGAGTCCCAGGGTGTAGAGGAAACAGAAAAGCACGCATAGCGCTCCAACAGCCACCATGCCCCAGCCGCCGTAGAGGATGAGTGGCAACCCCACGATACAGGCCGCCACGGTGGTGATGGCGATGGCCCATTGCATGGCGCGCAGGCTGACCCATCCTTGGGCGCAGGCCCGCCGTGGTCCCAGCCGATGCTCGTCGTCGGTGCCTTTCTTATAGTCGAAATAGTCGTTGATGAAGTTGGCGTCGATCTGCATGATGAGCGCAAACAGCAGGCAGAGTAGGGCGGGGACCACTTTAAATCCCTCGCATCGTACGTCGGCAAAAGCCAATGCCAATGCCATCATCACCGGCACGGCGGCACCCGTCAGTGTCTTAGGCCGTGCGGCCAGTATCCATGCTTGTATCGAGTTCTGTTTCAATTCGAATTAATTATAGAAATTCCACGACACCCCTAACCGCAGCACGCGGCCGTTGATGGGGTAGTGCGGGGTGAGAAATTTATTGCCTCCGTCGCCGGCGTTGATATGACTCATCATCACGAAGAATCGTGTCTGCTTCAGATGGAAGTTGGCATATACGTTGACGATGGGGTAGTTGCCTATCTCTGTGCGCACATCAGCGTTCTCTTGCACCGCATATTGGCCGATGCCCGGCACATATTCGGGTGCATAGTATTTCGTAAACCACCGGATGTCGCCGCCGAAGTCGCATTTCAGTACCTTGGCAATCTTAAACCGCAAGTAGAGGTTGCCATAGAGGTTGAGTTTTGGCAGGGGCAGGATGTCGTCGTGGCTTGACTTCTGATAGGTGACCACTGCCTCGAGGTTGAGCGGACCGAGCCTGAAGTCTTGCATGAGTTGAGCTGTCAGCAGACTGATGTTGTCGCTCGTCTGGCGTGAATATACGGCGTTGGCGGTGCGAACGTAGTCTTCGCCCACATTATATGATGTGGCGAAGTAAGCGTAATCTTGCAGGTTGTCGTATGCCACGCGGAGCCGCGTCTTGGTGCGTTGCAGCGAGAACAGCCCTTCCACCCTGGTGTGGGTGGTCATCTTGATGTCTTCGTCCCACCAATAGTGCCGCGAATGGTAATTGCCGTGATAAAATGGGGCCGAGGCGTGTTGGAAGAAACCTTTAGCCGCCAGTTGGATGGTGTCGCCCCATAGTTTGAAATTCACGTCAGCATTGGCATCGACCGTGATCTGCCCCGCATCGGTGCCTGCAATGCCAAACTCGCCCGTCACGTTGTAGTGAAAGGTGTAGCCCTCGGTCTTGCTGAGCTGTCCGCCTACAAACAGCGTTTGCTCGTTGAAGTGGCTCCATCCGCCTTCGGCATCGGGCATCGAGAAGTGCTTGAGGTCGTGTGTGGCGTATATCTTCAGACCTGTCTTGACCCATTTATTGAACCCCTCGAGCATGGCCACGGCCAGCGTGTTTTTCAGTTCATAATGCCGCGTCTTGTCGTAGATGGAGTCGCCCAGGTAGCGTCCTACGGTGTAGTATTCGTTGGCGTAATAGTCGGCTGGTGCTTGATAGGCCTGGTAGATGCGCGCGTAGTTGTCGAATTTGGCCGTGTGTATAAAACTCGTCACCGGCACGTATTCGTCTTTCATCCAAGTGGTATCCGCAGGTGCGGCAATGGCCGTGCTGTCGGGCCTGCCCATCGTGGCTTGCCGTTTCAGCTCTTCCTCGTATTCCTCTTCGTCAAACTCCATACCGTTGCGCTTCGCTTCTTTTCGGGCGCGCTCTTTGGCTTCGGCAGCCTCGATTTCTTTTTGCGACTTCAAAGCAAACTTCTTAGCCTCTATCTCAGCCTCAGTCATCGGCACCTGGCGGTTGAACCCCACGCTGTAGCGGTGAGTGAGGAAGATGTGCTGGTGGTCGTTGCGGTTCCACTGCTGGCGCAAGGCCGTTGGTATCTCGTTGTCGCTGTAATTCTCTTTAAACCGGTCCGGGTGCGAGATGTAGTTGTCGTTAATGATACCGCCATTTTCGGCTTGTTTCTGGTGGTTGAGCGTGGCGAGCAGATGAGCCTGATAGCGGTCGCCCAGATACGAGGCATACATCGTATAGTTGAAGAGGGCGGCACTGTTGTTAGAGTAGTAGCCGCGTCCGTAGAGGTAGTTGAACTTAAACCCCGCTCCGAACCGCTTGCCCGCATTCACGGCAAATGATGCCTTGAAGTGGTCCTCGCCGTCGGTGCGGTCGCCACACGAGTGGTATGTCAGATTGGTGATGGGGGTGTAGGTGTTGGTGAAGTGGAATTGCTCAACGGGGGTGATAAAAAAATCGTAGGGCTGTGTGAAGATAAAATCCCCCTGTGGGTTGCGGTCGATGAAGATGCGGTTGAGCCGTGGTGCCCCCAGATTGCCGGTGGTATTGAACTCGCCTCTCAGGCCGGTGGTGAATATCGAGTTCATATACATGTATGGCACCGTGTCGGGCATGGCTGGCGTGCGGTCTCCAAAGCGCTCGTCGATGGTCCACACCGACAAGCCGCGGTGTATCTCTTTGTGCTGACTTTGTATGGAGTCGCTCGTGCGCTGCTGCCTGTCGGCGGCAGTCACAATCGTGCCGTCGTCGCGGATCTCGTTATAATCCTGCGCCGATGCTCCTAAAGCCATGACCGCCATCAGCAGTCCTGCTAATATCGTTTTTTTCATTTCGTTTGCTCTAACTCCCTCACCTCTCACACTGTTTAGTGTCCAGTGTTTAGTGTTTAGTGTTCTTATACGGTTTCATGCCCGGAACACATCTCCTGCCCCTTGCCCCTTGCCCCTTGCCCCCAAAGCTATTCTCTCACCTCTTACCTCTCACCTCTTACCTCTAAAGAACTACTTCATCATCCTCAGCACACATTCCGTAAATTTCACCACGATGGCAGTGAGTATGATGGCCGTGCCGGTAGAGTGGTCGTTCAGGTAAATGACCACCCCCACGATAGCTCCCACCATAAACAAGATGTTGAGTATGTTTCTGAACACGAAAAACCGGTCGCGTTTTTTCTCGTTGCGGTGTCTGCGCTCAGGCTTTTGCGCCGCACTATCGTTACTTTCCATGTCAGCGTCTTATCTCGTAATCGAAATCTTTCATCAACTGCTCCATTCTGTCAACCGTCTTTCTGCGGAATTTCCCGCTGATGGGCAGCAACTTGGTGTGTTTCTTGTTGACGGCATATTTGTCTGTGATCCATGTCTCGGCTTGATAGCGCACCCCTCCATTACGGTTCTCGTCATACCAATACGAGATGCGGTAGGCTTTCACCGTCACGGCATTGTCGGCACAGCTTACTAGGAGAGTGTATATCAAGTGTGAGCGGTCGAGTGATATGAAATTAGACGAGAAGGTGATGTACTCATCTACATGGCAGGCGATGCTCATTTCAGCCTTGTTGACCAGTGCGATGCGGCTCTCCTTATTCATATTCTCCTGCGTCATCAGCCTTTTCAGGTATCCCATCATGCGGTCGTAGTTTTCTTCGGCGCTCAGCGTATTCTTAAACGTGCGCTCCCAGACCACATCACCCTCGGCGTTCACGGGCACCACATCGCCCAGGTAAGCGGCCCACTGGTAGTCTTTGGCGGGCTTGGGGGCTTCTTGTTCTTTCTTCTGCTTGTTCTCTGTCTTCGTTTCCGATGTCTTTTGCTCATTCTGCACAGGTGCGTCGGGCGTCTCCCACTGCGCCATCGCCATCAGCGGGGTGCAGCACAGCAGTGCAATCATCAGTTTTTTCATAATACTTATTATAATTGTTGTTTTTTTGTTGAGTGTTCTTCCACTGTTTAGTGTTGAGTGTTTAGTGTAAAGTGTTCTTCCACTGTTTAGTGTAGAGTGTTCTAACACAGTTTCGAGCTCGGAGCATTTCTCCAGCCCCCTGCTCCCTGCCCCTTGCCCCCTGCCCCGAGGCTATCCTCTTACCTCTCACCTCTCACCTCTTACCTCTAAATAAGCATATCTCCTGCCCCCTGCTCCCTGCCCCTTGCCCCTTCTCATCTTCTTTCGCGGCAAAATTACACAAAAAAAACATTTTGCAGAAAAAAAACGTGCTAAAAACATTTTATGTAATTTAAATTTAGTAATTTTGCAGCGCAAAAACAGCAAACAGACGAGACTGCGAGCAAAAAACGCTCCTACGCGGTGCGGCATTTGTTGATGGATGCGTGATAAAATTTTTTCTGTGCCCTTGTCTTGTGTATATCATGCACGGTGAGGGGAGGAAAGAAACGCACTATCGGCAAATGGGCGGCCACACACTCAGATATGTTTCATATTCCCTCTACGATGATCAAGTTCGCCCTTGTGGGCGTGGTTAACACCGTTGTTGGCACGGCAGTGATGCTGATACTATACAATGTGTTCGGCTGTTCGTATTGGCTGTCGTCGGCCGCCAATTATGTCGTCGGTTCCATCATCAGCTATTGCCTCAACCGGTGGTACACCTTCCGTTACCACGGTTCCACGTGGAAGTCTGTTGTACGCTTCGCCATCAATATCGTCGTTTGCTATCTCATTGCCTATAGTGTGGCGCAGCCCTTGGTCAAGTGGGTGCTTTCGAGCCAGACCGTGGCGGTGCAAGAGAATGTGGCCATGCTCGTGGGCACCGTGCTCTTCATCGTCATCAACTATCTGGGCCAGCGCTTCTTCGCCTTCCGCGAGAGCAGGGCGGAATAAGGGCCACTACTCTGTTTAGTGTTCTTGGCATATCTCTCACCTCTCACCTCTTACCTCTCACCTCTCACCTCTCACCTCTTGAATATCCATGCTTCCATTCCTTGACCTGCAAGCAGTCAACCGGCAGTATGCCGACGAGATACAAGAGGCCGTGAGCCGTGTGGTCGATTCGGGATGGTATCTCAAGGGACAAGCCACGGAGAGCTTCGAGCAGCATTACGCCGACTACATCGGCACACGCTATTGTGTGGGCGTGGCCAACGGCCTCGATGCGCTGACACTCATCTATCGGGCATACATCGAGATGGGTTTGCTGCATGAGGGCGACGAAGTGCTTGTGCCGGCCAACACCTATATCGCTTCCATTTTGGCTTTGACAGAAAACCGGCTTACCCCCGTATTTGTTGAGCCAGACCCCGATACACTTGAAATCGATGACCGCCAGATAGAGCAAGCTATTACGCCGCGAACACGGTCGCTGATGATTGTTCACCTCTATGGCCGTTGCGCCTATACCGCTCAGATTGGCGATATCTGCCGCCGCCATCAACTCTTGTTGGTCGAAGACAATGCCCAGGCGCATGGCTGCCGTTTCGACGGGCGGCGCACTGGCAGCATCGGCCATGCCGCGGGCCACAGCTTCTACCCGGGTAAGAACCTCGGTGCACTGGGCGATGCCGGGGCCGTCACCACCGACGATGAGCAGTTGGCCGCCGTCATTCGTTCGCTTGGCAATTACGGGTCGGAGAGAAAGTACGTGTTTCGTTATGCCGGGCGCAACAGCCGTCTCGACGAGTTGCAAGCCGCCGTGCTCGATGTCAAACTCCGTCATCTCGACGCCGACAATGCCCGACGCCAGCAAGTGGCGCAATATTATTACGACCATATCCACAACCCATTGATCCGCCTGCCGCGCCGCACAGCCGATGCCGCCAATGTCTATCATCTCTTCCCGGTGTTCAGTGCCCGGCGCGACCGCTTGCAGCAGCATCTCGCCCAGCAAGGCATACAGACACTCATCCATTACCCCATACCGCCGCACCGGCAGGCCTGTTATGCGCAATACAGCCACCTCTCGCTGCCCGTCACCGAGCAGATACACCGTGAGGAGTTGAGCCTGCCTGTCAGTCCGGTGCTCAGTCCCGACCAGACCGCCCAGGTGGCGCAAACCGTCAATGACTTTGAGGGTTGAGGGTTCTTGGCATATCATATAGTTCAATGTTAAAAGTTAAAAGTTAAAAGTTCAAAGAAATGAGCAATATCGCATTGATTATCGCCGGTGGAGCCGGCAACCGCATGGGACAAGACATCCCCAAGCAGTTCATGCACGTTGACAACTGCCCCGTTATCATCCACACACTGCTTGCTTTCGAGCGGCATCCCGACATCAGCGCCATCGCAGTGGTGTGCATCGAGGGATGGGAGACGGTGCTGCAGTCGTATGCCAACCAGTTCCGGGTGTCTAAGCTGAAATGGATATTCCCCGGGGGCAAAACAGGCATGGAATCGATACACAACGGTGTGTATGGACTGCGCGATGCCGGGTGCGACGCCGACGACCTCGTGCTCATCCACGACGCCGTGCGTCCGCTCCTCTCACAGGATATCATATCGTCGAATATCGCCATCTGCAAGAAATATGGTTATGCCATCACAGGCATCAAATGCCGTGAGGCCATCCTCGAGAGTGCCGACGGGTTCACCACATCCACCAGCATTCCGCGCGACAAACTCATTCGCACGCAGACACCGCAGACCTTCCGTCTGCGCAACATCATAGCAGCGCACGAAGAGGCGCGCGAGCGGGGCATCACCGACTCCGTGGCATCGTGCACGCTCATGGCCGAACTGGGCGGACGCGAGATGCACATCGTGCCCGGATCAGAGAAAAACATCAAAATCACTACCGTAGAGGACCTTGAGATACTTAAAGCCCTGATGCACACCGAGCGGGAGACGTGGCTGAAATGAGTGTTTATCTCGACGACATATCGCGCATCTACGACTTCCCGCTCGATTGGGAGTCGCTGAACGGCAGTAATATCCTCGTCACTGGTGCCACCGGTCTCATCGGCTCCTGCATGGTCGATGCGCTCATGCGCTATCCCGGCCGCAGCTATCATGTCTATGCCGCCGGGCGCAATGAGCAACGGGCGGCCGAGCGGTTCGCGCCATATCAGGGCGATGCCGCCTTCCATTTCCTCAGATACGATGTCTTGGAGCCGCTGCAGTCAGAGGTCCCATACCACTATATTATCCATGCCGCCAGTCCCGGCAGTCCTAATTTCTTCGCCAGCAATCCCGTCGAGGTGATGAAAGCCAATCTCTCGGGTGTGAGTCACCTGATAGACTATGGATTGCAGCATCAGATGCGCAGGATGCTCTATGTGTCGTCGGGCGAGGTATATGGCGAGTGCGCCGACCCCCTCTTCACCGAGCAGAGCAGCGGCTACATCGACTGCACCAATCCCCGTGCATGCTATCCCTCGTCTAAGCGTGCTGCCGAGACGCTCTGCGTGGCCTACGTCGCCGAGTATGGTGCCGACGTGGTGATAGCACGCCCCTGCCATACCTACGGCCCCTGTTTCACCGAGAGCGACAACAGGGCCTATGCCCAGTTCATACGCCAAGTGCGTCAAGGCCGCGACATCGTACTCCGCAGTCCCGGCACACAACTGCGCTCCTGGTGCTATGTGGTCGATGCCGTCTGCGCATTGCTCCACATACTTTTAAAAGGCGAGCGCGCACAAGCCTATAATGTGGCCGACGACACCTCGCACCTCACCATCCGCCAACTGGCCGAGCTCATCGCCCGCATCGGTGGCTGTCAGGTGCGCTTCGATGTAGATGAGGCTCTCATGCGTCAGAACAACATCATCAGCCGCGCTCTCTTCGACACCACCCGCCTCCGTTCCCTCGGATGGCATCCCATCGCCGATGTAGAGCACTGCATGCGCAGCACCCTCTCCGGTCTCTAATCTCTCACCTCTCACCTCTAAAAATATGAGATACCCCATCGGCATACAGACGTTCTCTGAGATGATTCGAGGAAAATACGTCTATATCGACAAGACCGACATCGTGTGGCAGATGGCCAATGGCGCGAAGTTCACCTTCCTGAGCCGGCCCCGCCGCTTCGGCAAGTCGCTGCTCTCCTCCACGCTGCACTCTTACTTCGATGGCGACCGTCAACTATTCGAGGGGTTGAAAATCATGCAGTACGAGACCGAGTGGAACTCCTACCCTGTGTTGCACTTCGACCTGAGTACGGCAAAGAGCATGCCTACGGCACATGATTTGAGAAATGCTATTCAATTTCAGCTGCAGCCTTATGCAGAACAGTATGGAGCCGATTGCTCGCAGCCTTTCCCTGGGTTGCTACTAAAAAGCATCATCAGTCGTGCCTATCAGCAGACGGGTCGTCAGGTGGCTGTCATCGTCGATGAATATGACGCTCCGTTGCTCGACGTGCTGCATCAGGAAGCGCTGCTTGCCGACTTCCGCCGTGTGATGCAGGAGTTCTACCAGCCGTTGAAAGCATGCGAGCCGATGATTCGTTTCTGCTTCATCACAGGTATCACCAAGTTCTCGCAATTGAGCATTTTCTCCACGCTCAACAATTTGGCTAATATTACGATGGATCCCGCCTTCGCCACGGTATGCGGCATCACCGAGGAGGAATTGACCACCGACCTTGCACAGAGTATTGATATTCTGGCTGCGGAATATGAGTGCAGCAAAGACGAGATACACCAGAAACTGAAACTTCGCTACGATGGCTATCACTTCGCGGGTAATTCCAAGGAAGTATATAATCCGTTCAGCCTGTTAAAGGCGTTTTTCCACAAATGGATAGACAATTATTGGTTCGACACCGGCACACCCACGTTCCTCATCCGTCAGATGCAGTATTTCCGCACCGACATCACAGGGATGGACGACATCGAGGTGCCCGCCTCGGCGTTTGACCGCCCCACCGAGGCTATGACCACGGCCCTGCCGCTGCTCTACCAGAGCGGCTACCTCACCATCAAGGGATACGACCGTGAGAGCCTGGCCTACACGCTGTCCATCCCCAACCAAGAGGTGCGCATCGGCTTCACCGAGGGGCTGCTGCCCACCTACGTGGGCCTCGACAGCGCTCAGGTACAGATGGGCTTTGCCTTGAAACTGTGGAGGGCCTTGAAACAAAAAGACATCGACCGTGCCATGAGCGAGATGCAGGCCTATCTGGCTGGCATCCCCTATGTGGAGGGGTTCAAGAAGAAACTGGCTGAGGCCGCCCTCAAAAAGGGCTTCTACGAATATACGCTCTATCTCATCTTCTCGATGCTCAACGTGTATGTGCGCACGCAGGTGAAATGCCTCGGAGGGCGCATCGACATGGTGGTGCAGATGCCCGACACCACCTACGTGTTCGAGTTCAAGACCGGCGGCACCGCCACGAAAGCCCTTCACCAGATTGCCGACCGCGGCTACGACCGCCCATACCACACCGAGGGCCGTGACGTGGTGACGGTAGGCATCAGTTTCGACCCTGAAACGATGACCGTCAAAGAGTGGAGTGTGGTTTAGATCGTAGGGGCGGGTCACCGTGCCCGCCCGCACGAGCGAAGCGAGTTCCCACCCCTCGAAGTAGCGACAGGGCGTGCCCTGTCCGCCAGCGGCACAGTGACCGATAATTCGTGTTACCCCCTTCGTAGGCAACGCGCCTCTGTAATCACAGTAAAAAACGCATCATACAAGTAATGGGCACATACATCAACATAGGTAATTCCGGTTTCCGGCTGTCGCGCAATGGCGAATATATCGACAAGTCGGGACTGATAGCTGTTGTCAACCGTACGCTCTTCACCGAGCAGTTTATGAGTTGCGTGTCGCGTTGCCGCCGATTCGGCAAGTCAATGGTGGCAAAAATGTTGTGTGCCTACTACGACCGTTCGTGCGACTCGCGCCCCCTCTTCGCCGACCTGGCCGTGGCGCATGATCCGACGTTCGAGGAGCACCTCAACCGCTACCCCGTCATCTACCTCGACATGACCACCTTTGTCACCCGCTTCCGTGATAAGGGAATCGTAGGGCAGATGGACAAGCGCCTGCGTGAAGACATCAGCGAGGCCTATCCGCAAGTGCCCACACGCGACGGCGACGACCTGATGGACTATCTCATCCGTGTCGTAGAGGCCACAGGCGATGCCTTTATCTTCATCATCGACGAGTGGGATGCCATCTGCCGTGAGTTCACGAAGGGCACAGGCACGATGGACGAGTATGTCAACTGGCTGCGCCGTATGTTCAAAGACGTGAGCGCCAGCCGCGTGTTCGCCGGGGTATATATGACGGGCATCCTGCCCATCAAGAAATACAAGACCGAGTCGGCACTCAACAATTTTCAGGAGTATTCCATGGTCAGCCCTAAGTCGATGGCCTCCTTCTTCGGCTTCACCAAGGAAGAGGTGCGCAGTCTGGCCTCCAAGTACGATGTCGATTTCGACGAACTTGAAAAGTGGTACGACGGCTATCAGATAGGCCGCCAGCCGTCGATGTTCAACCCCAACTCGGTGATGCAGGCCGTGCGTAACAACTCGTTTGAGAGTTATTGGGGCACCACGGGCGCCTATGAAGCCGTGGCCGATTATATCAGCATGAACTACGAGGGGCTGAAAGACGACGTCATCCGTATGCTCGCGGGCGAGAGGGTCGAGGTGAACCCGTCGAAGTTTCAAAACGACATATCAACCATCTATAGCCGCGACGACGTGCTCACCGTGCTCATCCATCTGGGCTATCTGGCCTACGACGGCCGCGAGCAGGAGTGCTATGTGCCCAACCGCGAAGTGTCGGCCGAACTGGCCCATGCCGTCGAGGCCACCAACTGGACCCGTGTGGCCGGGGCCCTGCAACAGTCGCGCCGTCTGCTCAAAGACACCCTGGGCGGCGACGCCGATGCCGTGGCACGTGCTATCAGTCTTGCGCACGACGAGCAGACAAGCATTCTCTCCTACAACGACGAGAACTCCCTTGCGTGCGTGCTCTCCATCGCTTACTACTACGCCCATGGCGATTATATCTTCCATCGCGAACTGGCTACGGGCAAGGGATTTGCCGACCTCGTACTCATCCCTCGCAAAAACGTCACCTCGCCCGCCATCGTGCTCGAACTGAAGTGCGACCAGACCGCCACCGCCGCCATCGACCAGATTCTGCGCCGCGATTATCCCGCCAAGGTCAGAGAATACACAGGCGACATCCTCCTTGTCGGCATCAACTACGACCGCCGCGCCAAGACCCACACCTGCCAAATCCAAACCGATTATATCGGCACAGCCGATTTGTAAGTTTCTACGGAGTTTTGGAGGATAGGAGACACCTCGCCGCCAGCCTTTCAGCATACCTCTCACCTCCCACCTCTTACCTCTCACCTCTTACCTCTCACCTCTCATAACATGAAATACCCCATCGGCATACAGAATTTTGAGAGTCTGCGCCGCGACGGCTATGCCTACGTCGATAAGACCGAGACAGTGTGGCGCATGGTACAGACCGGACGCTACTATTTTCTGAGCCGTCCGCGCCGTTTTGGCAAGTCCTTGTTACTCTCCACCATCGAGGCATACTTCGAGGGTAAGAAAGAATTGTTTGAAGGATTGGCCATCGGTCAGTTAGAAAAGGAGTGGAAGCAATATCCCATACTGCATCTGGATTTGAATGCCAAGGAGTATAACTGCAGAGAAGATTTGTTGAAAATCCTCAACATGCATTTGGAGCGTTGGGAGGGTCTTTATGGCGACAAGTATCAAGACCGCGACCCCGAGGAGCGTTTCATGCACGTAATAGAGCTCGCCTACCATCACACCGGCATGCCCGTAGTCATCCTCGTCGATGAGTACGACAAGCCCTTGGCACTCAACCTCGACAACGAATCCCTGCAGGATGAGTTCCGCAGCCAGTTGAAAGCCTTCTATGCCGTGATGAAAAGCACCGACCGTTATATCAAGTTCGGCTTCCTCACCGGCGTGACCAAGTTCTCCAAGGTGAGCGTGTTCAGCGACCTCAACAATCTGTACGACATATCCATGCTACCTGCCTATGCCGCCTCTTGCGGCATCACCGGGCAAGAGATACACCAGTATTTCGACGAGGGCGTGCAGTTGCTGGCACAGGTCAATGGCATGAGCAAGGACGAGTGCTACACAGCCCTGCGACGCCGCTATGATGGTTACCACTTCTGTGAGCGGAGCGAAGGCGTGTACAACCCCTTCAGCCTCATCAATACGCTCAGCAGCGGCAAGTTTGCCGACTACTGGTTTGCCACGGGCACGCCCACGTTGTTGGTCAACCTGCTCCGCAAAGCCGATTTCAACCTCAACGATATCATAGACCGTCCCGTCTCCGCCGACCTCCTGGGCAGTGTAGATACCATCCGTGTCAATCCCCTGCCAGTAATCTACCAGAGCGGCTACCTCACCATCAAAGACTACGACGCCGAGTTCATGGAGTATCACCTTGGCTTCCCCAACGAAGAGGTGGAGCGCGGCTTCATCCAGTATCTGCTGCCCATCTACACCAATGCGCGGCAAGACCCGTCGGTGTTCAACATCCGCCAGTTTGTACGCGAGGTGCGCGGCGGCCAGCCCGAGGCGTTCATGACTCGCCTGTCGGCGATGCTGGCCGACACCGACTACCGTATTGTGGGGCGTGCTGAACTCTACCTGCAAAATGCCCTGTTCACGTTCTTCCGTCTGCTCGGTCTCTACGTCCAGGTAGAGCGAGCCACCTCAGAGGGCCGTATGGACATGGTGGTGCAGACGCGCGACCAAGTGTATATCTTCGAGTTCAAGATTGACAAGAGTGCCGATGCGGCTCTGCGTCAGATTGAGGAGAAGGGTTATGCCCGTCCTTTCGCCGTCGATCCCCGCCCGCTCTATAAGATAGGCATCAATTTCGACAGCCAGAAGCGCTGCGTCACAGAGTGGAAAGTGGAATAAAATGTAGGGGCGGGTCACCGTGCCCGCCCGCACGAGCGAAGCAATATCATAACGTTCAACGTTTAAAGTAAATAGCATCTGAATCAAGTCATCAATCGTAGGGGCGGGTCACCGTGCCCGCCCGCACGAGCGAAGCGAGTTCCCATTTAAAAAACATATAATTGCCGTTAATTACCCATAAATTATCATCAATAATCCTCGCCGCAGCGGCACAATACATTCATGAAAAATTCGTGGAACATTCATGAAAATTCGTGTTAAAAACCTTTGCCGTAGGCAACATGAACGGATAATTCATGGTAGATAGTGTTAAAGCCCTTTGCCGTAGGCAACATGGACAATCAATTCGTATATTACTCTTATCTTAAGAAAATGCAAACAAATGTTAAAATAAGGGGTAAAAATTCCAGAAACCATGCACTCTGACTCTTTCCCTTACATCTCCATCCTCGTTCCCGTCTATGGTGTCGAGGATTATATCGAGCGTTGCGCACGTAGCGTATTTGAACAGACCTATCCCAACATTGAGTATATCTTCTGTGACGACGGCTCTCCCGACCGCAGCATCGAAGTGCTCGAACGCGTAATGAAAGAATATCCCCGGCGGGCGGAGCATGTGCGCATCATCCGTTTCCAGGAGAACAAGGGTCTTGCCACCGTTCGCAATACACTTGTGGATGCTTGCCAGACCGATTGGCTCGTCCATGAAGATTCCGATGACTGGATGGAACTTGACCACGTGGAAACCCTCGTCAGAAAACAGCAAGAGACGGGCGCGGATATCGTTTGCTCAGATTTGATTTTGCATTCAGCCGACGGGACAGAGCGCTATTCATTCTTGGAGTCGGATAAAAAAGAGGATTATTTCCGGTTGGTTTTGAAAAACAACGATGCTCACTTCTCTTGGGGAAAACTCATCCCTACCTCGCTCTATCGTGCCCACAACATCAAGATTGGGGCCGACTGCAAGAAAGCAGAAGACATGCGAGCCATCATCCCCCTGTTCTATTACGCCGACAAGATAGTAGCCACCCATCAAGTGGGATGTCACTATGACATGACCCGATCTCAGCGTATCAGTACCCTGACCGAGGGAAATATCAAGGTGAAGGGAGGCTGGCTGTTAGATACCATGTTTATGGTGCAGGGCTTTCTTGCCGACAAGGAAGAAGAGTATGTAAAACTTTTCAACAAGACCATCTACGAAAAGATTTGCAGTTACGTCACTCTCGCCGTTTATTACCGCAACAAAGCCACACATAAGTACATGCGCAAGAGAGCGGTGGCCTTTGCACGTCAGCACCCTTATGTGAAGGGAGATGCCAAGACGCGTGTCATGTTCCAATTTAAGTCGAATTATTTCTTATACCGTCTGTTCATGAAGTGGTTATACCGTAATCAAACGATAGCAGACAATAACACGAAAAGTGGAGGTCAAAATAATGGTGGTGGCACTTCCAAAGGCAAACAAGAGACCGAGTCTGTGTATATGAACGGTGCCGACAATCTGGCGTTCGCTTTTAGTTTTTCCTAAAACGAAGATGCACATAGCAGAAGTTTTTATATGCCGACAAAATCAGCACCCTGCACGAGCAGAGCGTCTATTACACTAAGACCCGCCCGCAGGCCCTTACGTATTATACCGACACCGACGAGCAGTCATACCGTAAGTATTTCCGCCAGATTCTGCTCTCGCTCGACATCGTGAAGGACTTCCTTTCAGATAAGGACGAAGTGTTCCAGCGAGAGCTCAACAAAACCATCTTCAATCGCCAGACCAACTACATGGCCTACTGCGCGTTGCGTGGATTCCGTCAGTTGCACCGTGAGATGAGAGCCAAGGCCAACGAGGTGGTTCACATCTATCCTTATATCCTAAGCACGGTGTCGGATAAGATCAAGTATCAGTTCAAGAAAAACTATTTTTTCTACCGCCAGTCGCTCACACTCATCAACAACGCACGGTCGTAAAGGGTCAATTTGCGGTCAACACCCGTTCAGAAGCATGAACCCCATCACAGTTCTTAGAAAATCGGATATACGCTCTTTTGCGCATATATTTTCATTATGTATGACTTCAATAGGCAACCTAAGGACAACATGGTCATCGATTGCTGCCTGCGGTTATATCGTATCCTCTTTATTCTAGTTTGTTGAAGAGGATCAATAGCTGAAGGATGGAGTGAATTATTGTTTAAAGATACTCTCATCGCAATCCCATTGTTATGACTTAAGTTCTGCAAACTCCTAATTTGTTAGTTTACACTGATGGGTTACAATGTCTTCTATCTACGTTCACCCTCGCTCATCATCAGTGGTAAATTTGAAAAAGTCATAAGTAACATTATATATCATTAATCTTTTCTTTTTCATTATTATGAAGTCATTATTGTTTGCTCGGATCGTTTGTAGGCTTAGAATGGTTCTGCCAAACTCATTAAAATTTTTGGTTCCGGAAAAAATTTGGATAAAGGCTCTTTATAGAAAGATTATGAATTCTGAGCTACGTCTTAAGAATCCAATAACTTTCAATGAGAAATTAAATTGGATGAAGCTATACGACCACAATCCGCTCTATGTTACAATGGTAGATAAATGGAAAGCAAAAGAATATGTTTCAAAATTATTAGGAACGGACTCGTATATTATACCAACGATTGCAGTATATGAAAGCGTAAATGATATAAAATGGGATGAATTGCCAGAGCAGTTCGTCGTAAAATGCAATCACAATAGTGGAGTAGTCCTTATTTGCAGAAATAAGAATGATTTTGATATCGAAAATGCAAAAATCGAATTAACCAAATGCTTAGAACAGGATTATTCTCAACGTTTTGGTGAGTGGGCGTACAAAAAAGTGCCAAGGCGAATAATTGTAGAAAAATATATGTATGATGAAAGTCAACCAGTATTAGTTGATTATAAGTTCTATTGTTTTAATGGGAAACCAGAGTTCTTGTATGTTTCTGCAGGTATGGAAGATTATGATACTGCAAAGCTTGTTTTTCTTACCAAAGATTGGAAGCGAGCCCCATTTCATAGGCCTGATCACAAAGAATTTGAAACCTTGCC
This sequence comes from uncultured Prevotellaceae bacterium, assembly GCA_947165505.1. Lineage (GTDB taxonomy): Bacteria > Bacteroidota > Bacteroidia > Bacteroidales > Bacteroidaceae > Prevotella. The sequence continues at coordinate 87,400 of CAMVAT010000003.1, forward strand.
TCCTAAGCCGGGCAAATACGAAGAAATGCTTTTGATTGCCGAAAAACTATCTGCCGGTTTCCCCTTTTTGAGGGTTGATTTATACGAAATCAATAACCAAGTCTATTTTTCCGAATTAACACTGATGCCGTGTGCAGGTTACATGAAATTTATCCCAGCCAAATATGATGAAGAAGTTGGCAAACTATTACATCTTCAAGAGAAGATAAGATAAAAGTTGTGAGTGGAATCCTGTGGCCTTTTTGTGATTAAGAAATCGGAGCCATTTGAAAAAAAATAAACACAATAGTTTCCATATTTAGTCAAACTCTTTTTTTTACTCTGTGTTGAAATGAAAACAAAACTCCTCTATGTTTTAGTGAGTGATTGTAGTGATGTCTATTTAGAACAAGCACATATCTCGATATGTTCTGCAAAATATTATATGCCTGATTGTCATGTTACATTATTGGTCGATGACAAAACGGATTCTGCCATGGACGATAATCGAAAAAAAATAGTCCAGAATGTAGATGAATACGTTGTTGCACCCCTTCCGCAAGGCTTATCTGCTCATGTTAGGTCCCGTTTACTTAAATGTGGAGCAAGGAAATATGTCAAAGGAGATTTCCTTTATATTGATACAGATACGATAGTAGTAAAGCCATTATATGAGATAGATGATGTTGATAGTTCTATTGCTGCCACATTAGATTCCCATTGCCTTTTTCAAGATAATCCTTACCGGGATATGGATGTTGCCTTATGCAACAAGCTGGGCTTCCATGTTGAGGACGAAAGCGTTTTTTTCAACGGCGGGGTGTTGTATGTAAAAGATAATAAGGATGGCCATGCTTTTTATGATATGTGGCTGGATGAGTGGAAAAAGGGGCTTGAAAAAGGAGTCAATAAAGATCAGCCTGCTCTTGCAAAAACAAATAGCCAATTAGGCCATATAGTTAAGAGGATAGATGATACATGGAATTGCGAGTTTATACATGGAATGAGATTTTTAAAAGATGCTAAAATTGTTCATTATCTTACTACGAACTCTAAGGGAAAGGACAAGCAGCCTTTTATCTTAAAAGATTTATCTTCTTACGATTTGCTGAAAAAAGATTTAGATAATGTAAAAAATGATTTTTATATGTCTTTAATAAAAGATCCATTCCTGGGCATTAATCATTTAACTACAATAGTATCAGGAAGTGAGGTCTATTTTAGGCGTACATGGCTATATAGCCGAATGCTTGAGTGGTTTGAATATGGGAAAAAGTTCAATCGAATCCAGTCTTTGTTGATGCTTATTTCGAAAGTAAAATCAACGTTGTTTTTTTGGAGATAAAAAATGAAAAAAATTAAGATCTTAGTTGCCTGCCATAAACCGTCTGTTGTGAGGTCTGACGATGTCTATACGCCTATTCATGTGGGGCGAGCCATATCAAAATGTAAAGAGACAATGGCAGATATGATGATAGGTGACGACACCGGCGATCACATCAGCGAGAAAAATCCCAACTATTGCGAGTTGACGGGTGTGTATTGGGCGTGGAAAAACTTGAAGGATGTCGATTTTATAGGCCTTTGTCACTATCGGCGTTTTTTTGATTTCCAATTACAATTTGGATCGACATTGCCTTCCTATCATATTTTAGAAAGTCAATTGGCTTCTGTTGATTTTTCTATCCCCAAACGAATTGAAAATTCTTTAGAACAAGGGTTCGTGGTCGTTGCAAAACGTGTGACCATGCCAGTTGATGTTCGTTCACAATTCTGCAGTGTCCACATTTCTAGTGATTTGTTGTTACTAGAAAAATATATTAGGGAGAATGAAGAATTTAAATACTCTAAGGCATTTTCAGATTTAATGTTCTCTCATTCAGAATGTCTGTATAATATGTTTGTTATGCCTAGGGCTATTTTTGAGGATTATTGTACATGGTTATTTCGTATTTTGTTTTCAATTGAAGAAGAAATAGATACTTCTACTTATTCGGATTACAATAAACGTGTCTTTGGATTTATGGGTGAACGCTTGCTAAATGTATATTTAAGAGCAAATCAATTCAAATGCCTCGAATTACCTGTGATATTTGCCTCAAATAATACAAATAATATGAAGATATGGAAATACCACAAAAACGTTTTAATCAACAAATCCATTGAATTTTTATGTAAACATACCCGTATAACATGGTAACGTGTTTATTCTTTTTGTGGGTCGATAGATTTTAAGCATATGATATCAATCGCAATGACGACTTATAATGGAGAAAAATATCTTCGTGAGCAGATAGATTCCATTTTGTCACAAACAATACAAGATTTTGAACTGGTAGTTTGTGATGATTGTTCATCTGATTCAACATTGAATATCTTACGTGACTATTCAAAGACAGATGCACGTATTAAAATTTTTCAAAATAAAGAGAATCTTGGTTTTAAGAAGAATTTCGAAAGGGCCATGTCTTTGTGTAAAGGAGATTATATAGCCTTTTCCGATCAGGATGATATATGGATGCCCAACCACTTAGAGGTTTTGCTTAATGCAATAGGTGATAAGATGATGGCTTGTGGCAATTGTTTATTAATTGACGGTGACGGGGTAAATCGTGGTATTACATATTGGCAGGAGGAACTTTTTAACGGAATTCCTAAAGGTAACCTTGAGTTGGCTTATTCTATAGTGTTTTTCAGAAACCCCTTTCAAGGAGCTTCAATGATGATTAATGTAAAGTATATTAATTATATTTTGCCCATACCTCAAAATTTAAGCTACCATGACTCTTGGGTATCAATCTTAGCATGCTTTTGTGGCGGTCTATCTTATGTGGATGTTGTTATTACCAAATATAGAATGCATGGGGGCAATGTTACCAAAGTGAGACTTAAACCTAAAAGCAGGTGGAAAGAATTTCTCAGAAGTGCTAAGAACCCATGCTTTTATGACCGTGAAGCAATGTTAGATGGGATAGAAAATCGTTTGTCTTTATCCTCCAAAGATGAAAAAGAACTGAATAGAATTAAAAGTTTAGTAAAAAGAGGAAAGACTTTTTGGGGGAGGATTGGTGTTATTCCCTTCAAATTGAAATATTATAAAACCATATATTATTGATTTTGTGTAGCACATTTTTTCGTTTTTTCAACTCCTTATTATATTCATGACCCCTCTAGAAGAATGTGAACGATTCAAGTCGGCGCTGCGGCCTCTTTTCCGGGCTTTCATTGCCTTTTGCGAAGAGCACCATCTCACGTGGTTCTGCGCCTACGGCACCGCCATCGGCGTGGCACGCCATCAGGGCTTTATCCCATGGGACGACGACATCGACGTGTATATGCCGCGCCCCGACTACGAGCGCTTCCTTTCCCTGAAGTCTTCGCTCGCTGGCACCGACTACGAAATCATCGATTGGCAGGACAAGGGCTACTACCTCTATTTCGCTAAGTTCTGCGACCGCCACTCTACGCTTATCGAGCGCGAGGGCGAGCGCCCCATGGGCATCTATATCGACGTGTTCACACTCGACTACTATCACCCTGAATACAGCCGCCCGCTCATGAAGCACAACACCCTCTACCGCAACGCATGGATTGTCTATGCCCACGGCATACGCCGCCACTCATGGCGCGCCTTCGCCCAAAGTTTCCGACAGCGGCAGTGGGGCAGGGTAGGGCTTATCGCCCTCGATGCCTGCGTGTTCCGCCTCTTCACTTGGCCTGCCAAGCAGATCATCAAACGTTACTTGAAGTATCTGGCCAACACCCCCGCGAGCGACAAGTACTGGCAGTATAACATCATCGACTTCTATTCGCGCAAGATATACGACGTGGCATGGTTCGGCGAGGGCGTGAAGATGCCCTTTGAGGACTTCGAGGTCATGATGCCCGTCGGCTATGACCCATACCTCACGCTTCAGTACGGCGACTACATGCAGCTCCCGCCCGCCGATAAGCAGGTGCCCCATCACAACCACTACTTCGTCGATTTCGAGCGGCGCATCGATTAAGGTTGAGGGGGCTCGCAAGCAGACCCACCCCCGTCCCCTCCTTTGTAGGGAGGGGGGTAGATAGCACGACAAACGCGATGGATGTGTGAAAAAACTATTCATAACGTTCAAAGTTCAATGTGAACAATAATATGAAATATCCAATTGGCATACAAAACTTCGAGAAGCTTCGCCGTGAAGGCTATGCTTACGTAGATAAGACCCCCGTGGTATGGCGTCTTGTGCGAGATGGCGGATATTACTTCCTCAGCCGTCCACGCCGTTTTGGCAAGTCGCTCCTGCTCTCCACCATCGAAGCCTATTTCGAAGGCAAGCGCGAGTTGTTCGACGGCCTCGCCATCAGCCAGCTCGAGACAGAGTGGCGTAAGTACCCCATCCTGCACCTCGACCTCAACGCTTCCAAGTATTCCGACATCACCGACTTGGAACAGATATTAGACTATCACTTGCGTCAGTGGGAGGACCGTTACGGGCGCGACGAGCGCACCACAACCCTTTCAGGCCGCTTCATGGATGTCATCCATCGAGCCTACGACTACACCGGCATGCCTGTGGTCATCCTCGTCGATGAGTACGACAAGCCCATGGCACTCAACATCGACAACGAGCCCTTGCAGGATGAGTTCCGCAGCCTGCTCAAGGCCTTCTATGGCGTGATGAAGAGTGCCGACCGCTACATCAAGTTCGGTTTCCTCACAGGCGTGACCAAGTTCTCCAAGGTGAGCGTGTTCAGCGACCTCAACAATATCAGCGACATCTCCATGCACTCAGCCTACTCGGCTTCATGCGGCATTACCGAGCAAGAGATACGTGATTATTTCGACGATGGCGTGGCTCAACTGGCCCAGACCAGCGGCATGTCGAAAGACGAGTGTTACGCCGCGTTGCGCCGCCGCTACGACGGCTACCACTTTTGCGAGCGGAGCGTGGGAGTGTATAATCCCTTCAGCCTCGTCAATACGCTCAGCAGCGGCAAGTTCGCCGACTATTGGTTTGCCACTGGCACTCCCACGCTGTTGGTCAACCTGCTTCGGCGCACAGAGTACAATCTCAACGACATCGTCGACGCCCCCGTGTCGGCCGACCTGCTGGGCAGTGTCGATAGCATGCGTCAGAACCCCCTGCCCATCATATACCAGAGCGGCTACCTCACCATCAAGGATTATGACGAGGAGTTCATGGAGTATCACCTGGGCTTCCCCAACGAAGAGGTGGAGCGTGGCTTTATCCAGTATCTGCTGCCCATCTACACCAATGCGCGGCAAGACCCGTCGGTGTTCAACATCCGCCAGTTTGTACGCGAGGTGCGCGGCGGCCAGCCCGAGGCGTTCATGACTCGCCTGTCGGCGATGCTGGCCGACACCGACTACCGTATTGTGGGGCGTGCTGAACTCTACCTGCAAAATGCCCTGTTCACGTTCTTCCGTCTGCTCGGTCTCTACGTCCAGGTAGAGCGAGCCACCTCAGAGGGCCGTATGGACATGGTGGTGCAGACGCGCGACCAAGTGTATATCTTCGAGTTCAAGATTGACAAGAGTGCCGATGCGGCTCTGCGTCAGATTGAGGAGAAAGGTTATGCCCGTCCTTTTGCCGCCGATCCCCGCCACATCTACAAGATAGGTGTCAGTTTCGACAGCCAGAAGCGCTGCGTCACAGAGTGGAAGATCGTTTAAGGTTTAGGGCTCTTTCAATGTTTAGGGTTTAAGGTTTGGTGTTTAGTGTTCTTTCAATGTTTTGTGTTTGTGTTCTTGGCATATCATGGTGTTCAACATTAATCACCTCATCAATCGTAGGGGCGGGTCACCGTGCCCGCCCGCACGAGCGCAGCGAGTTCCCTTGAAAAACCTATAATTGCCATGAACCAGAGGTCACTGTGCGAAGTGTAAAGTAATCACCCATGAATTATCTTTAATTTTAATCGCCGCCAGCGGCTATGTGGTTAACAAGAATAATTTCTTTCCGCTTCGCACAGTGATCATTGGTTCGTGTTAAATCCCTTTGCCGTAGGCAACATGCAATATCATAAAATTCAATTTTCATTTAGCAAAGCGCACTCTCTTCGATTTCTCATTTCTCATTTCTCATTTAGCGAAGCGCACTCATGAAATACCCCATTGGCATACAGACGTTCTCCGAGATGATTCGGGGAAAATACGTCTATATCGACAAGACCGACATCGTGTGGCAGATGGCCAACGGCGCGAAGTTCACCTTCCTGAGCCGTCCGCGTCGCTTCGGCAAGTCGTTGCTCTCATCCACGTTGCACTTCTACTTCGATGGCGACCGCGCTCTGTTCGAGGGTCTGAAAATCATGCAGTACGAGACCGAGTGGAACTCCTATCCCGTGCTGCACTTCGACCTGAGCACGGCCAAGAACCAAGCAACAGCGGATTGGCTGCAACAACGGTTGATGTTGATGCTCAGCAACTATGCTGAGTTGTATGGGCGGAAAACAGGCGAGGAAACACCTGGAGGATTGCTCGAAGGCATCATCCAGCGTGCCTACCAGCAGACGGGTCGTCAGGTGGCTGTCATCGTCGATGAATATGACGCTCCGTTGCTCGACGTGCTGCATCAGGATACGCTGCTTGCCGACTTCCGCCGTGTGATGCAGGAGTTCTACCAACCGTTGAAAGCATGCGAGCCGATGATCCGTTTCTGCTTCATCACAGGTATCACCAAGTTCTCGCAACTGAGCATCTTCTCCACGCTCAATAACCTGAAAAATATTTCGATGGATTCCGCCTTTGCCACAGTATGCGGCATCACCGAAGAGGAACTGACCGCCAACCTCACGCCTGCCATGGATGAACTGGCTGCGGAATATGAATGCAGCACAGACGAGATACACCAGAAACTGAAACGGCGCTACGACGGCTATCATTTCGCGGGTCATTCCAAAGAAGTATATAACCCGTTCAGTTTGTTGAAAGCATTCGACCACAAGCGGATAGACAATTATTGGTTCGACACGGGCACACCCACGTTCCTCATCCGCCAGATGCAGTATTTCCGCACCGACATCACCGGGATGGACGACATCGAGGTGCCCGCCTCGGCGTTCGACCGCCCCACCGAGGCCATGACTACGGCCCTGCCTCTGCTCTACCAGAGTGGCTACCTCACCATCAAGGACTACGACCGTGAGAGCCTGGCCTATACACTGTCCATCCCCAACCAAGAGGTGCGCATCGGCTTCGCCGAGGGCTTGCTGCCTGCCTACGCGGGCCTCGACGGTGCTCATGTGCAGATGGGCTTTGCCTTGAAACTGTGGAGGGCCTTGAAACAAAAAGACATCGACCGTGCCATGAGCGAGATGCAGGCCTATCTGGCTGGCATCCCCTATGTGGAGGGGTTCAAGAAGAAACTGGCTGAGGCCGCCCTCAAAAAGGGCTTCTACGAATATACGCTCTATCTCATCTTCTCGATGCTCAACGTGTATGTGCGCACGCAGGTGAAATGCCTCGGAGGGCGCATCGACATGGTGGTGCAGATGCCCGACACCACCTACGTGTTCGAGTTCAAGACCGGCGGCACCGCCACGAAAGCCCTTCACCAGATTGCCGACCGCGGCTACGACCGCCCATACCATACCGAGGGCCGTGACGTGGTGGCGGTAGGCATCAGTTTCGACCCTGAAACGATGACCGTCAAAGAGTGGAGAATCGTTGAATGAGCAGACCCACCCCCGTCCCCTCCCTTGTAGGGAGAGGAGTAAATAGCACGACGATCGCCTCTTTTAAGGTGGAGGGCTCTTACATGTTTAGTGTTTAGTGTTCTGAGTAATCTTTCTATAATCTAAGGTTTTATGGATAATAATATTTTGGTCACATCACCTTTGCTCCCTCCATTGGAAGAATTTCAAGAGTATCTTCGCCAGATATGGGACTCAAAGTGGATAACTAATAACGGTTCATTTCATCAGCAATTGGAGACGGCTTTGGCCGAGTATCTGAAGGTACCATACGTCAGCCTTTTTACCAATGGCACCTTGCCGTTGATTACCGCGCTGCAAGCACTGAGAATTACAGGCGAGGTGATAACCACACCATATAGTTTCGTGGCCACTACGCATTCCATCTGGTGGAATGGCATCAAGCCTGTGTTCGTAGATGTTGAATGGAGTACGGGATGTATGGACCCTGATAAGATAGAAGCAGCAATCACTCCAAAGACTACAGCCATCATGCCTGTGCATGTCTATGGAAAGCCCTGCAATACGAAGGCCATTCAGGATATTGCTGACAAATATGGTCTGAAGGTCATATACGATGCTGCTCATGCTTTTGGCGTTGAGGTCAATGGAGAGAGTGTGCTTAATGCTGGAGATTTGTCAACACTCAGTTTTCATGCCACCAAAGTGTATAATACCGTAGAAGGTGGCGCCATGGTGATGCACGATGCCAAGACAAAGCAACGGATAGACTATCTGAAAAATTTTGGATTCGCCGGTGAGACTGAGGTCGTCGGACCGGGCATCAATAGTAAGATGGATGAGATACGTAGTGCATACGGCTTGTTAAATCTCCGTCAGGTAGATGCCGCCATCGAGGCCCGTCATCAGGTGGCTATCCGTTATCGCGAGGCCCTTCGGGAGGTAGAGGGTATTGAGTTCTGGGACGATTTACCAGGAGTAAAACACAATTATTCCTATTTCCCCATCTTTGTCGATGCCAGTAAATATGGTATGACCCGCGACGAGCTCTATTACAGAATGCGGGAAAAAGGCGTGTATGGCCGCCGCTATTTCTACCCGCTCATCAGTGACTTCTCCACCTATCGAGGGCTTACTAGCGCAGGCCATGACAATCTGCCTGTCGCCACAAAAATGGCTAACAGCGTTATTTGCCTGCCTATGCACCATGCGTTGAGCGAGGAGGATGTTAAAAGGGTGATAGATAGTGTCAAAAGATGTTGTTAATGAAAAAATCAAACGTCTCTTCTAATACAACACGTGACAGTAAAATATAGAACTTTTTCGTCTATTCCCTCTTTGTTGTCCTTTTGTTGTATGTTGTCTGTACAATAATAGATCAGTTCCGCATCAGACTTGTCGAGAAACCATTAGATAATCTATATAGAAAGCATTTCACTGAATAGCATAAAGAATATGATGAATAATTCTTTTCTAACAGTTTCCGAACTGGCAGAGCTTGGCTTACGAGAATGTGGTAATCATGTCCTGATAAGTCGGTATGCCAGGATTTATAACCCCCAAGGCATTACTGTTGGTGATAATGTCCGTATTGATGATTTCTGTATATTATCTGGAAATATTGAGATAGGCTCAAATATACATATATCTGCCTATGTGGCAATTTATGGAAAAATGGGTGTCGTGCTGGAAGACTATACAGGAATATCTCCCAGGAGTATGATATTTTCTGCAATGGACGATTTTTCAGGAGAATACTTGATTGGTCCAATTCATGATGAAAGTTTAACCCATGTTACTGGAGGACCGGTCGTGATTAGGCGTTTTGCGCAGATTGGGGCCAATACAGTCGTGTATCCGAATCTGGTTGTTGGTGAGGGAACTATAATAGGGGCTTGTTCTTTAGTGAATCGTTCAACCGAGGACTGGGGCATGTATTGGGGCATTCCTGCTGTCAAGCATAAAACGAGGGGGCGAGGCTTGCTCAACCGATTAAAGTAGATGCTATTCTGTAATGGGGCTGAAGGATAAGGCTGTAAAAGGGGTCTTTTGGACTTCTTTAGGCAATGTTGTCAATTTTTCCGTCAACTTTGTTGTCGGAATCATATTGGCTCGTTTGTTGTCACCATCAGACTATGGTCTGATCGCGATGATTACTGTTTTCTTTTCCATTTCACAAAGCTTTATATCTAGTGGTTTTGGCAATGCTCTTGTACGAAAAAAAGATGCGACACAGGCCGATTTTTCTACGGCGTTTTTGTTTAATGTGTCCGTAAGCATTGTTTTCTTTGTCATTCTTTTTTTCCTTGCTCCCTTTATTGCAGATTTTTATGGCAGACCCATTCTTGCTTCGTTGATTCGGGTGGAGTCTGTTTGCATGGTCATTGGTTCTATTAATATCGTTCAAAACACCCAATTCACGCGGCGAATTGATTTTAAGACAACTATGAAAATAGGATTCACTACCAATGTCGTAGGTAGTGTGGTGGGGATAAGTGCAGCTTATTATGGATTAGGGGTATGGGCAATTGTAGCGATGGATATTGTCCGTCAACTTACATCTACGGTTTTGTTATGGAAGGCATCTCCATGGCGGCCGAAGATGTTATGGGAGCGAGAGTCGTTTCGTTATTTATGGGGGTATGGTTCGAAACTGCTCGCCTCAGAAATGCTGAACACGATTTACAATAATATTTATCCGATTGTCATAGGTAAATTCTTCTCAGCTGCCAGTTTGGGCAATTATACTCGCGCGCAAGGTTTTGTCACTTTGCCGTCATCAAATATCACCTCTGTGGTTCAGCGTGTTACCTTCCCTGTGCTTAGTCAGATACAAGATGACGATGAACGCTTGATCGCAGGTTATCGGCAAATGTTGAAAATGGTCACATTTGTCGTTTTCCCCTTGACGATAGGCATGGCGGCGGTAGCGAAACCGATGGTGCTTTTGTTGTTGACAGATAAGTGGGCAGAATGTATTCCTTATTTGCAAATATTATGTTTTGCTGCCATGTGGCATCCCGTGCATGCTATCAATTTGAATCTGCTGCAAGTGAAGGGGCGTAGTGATTTGTTCTTAAAATTGGAGATTATTAAGAAAGTCATAATGACATTAGTTATGATAGGAACCATACCGTTAGGTGTACTTGCCATGTGTGCTGGTACAGTCTTTACATCTTACACCTCTTTGTTATTAAACACTTATTATACAGGGAAATTTGTTCATTACAATATTTTCAGCCAGTTGCGTGATTTGTTTCCTTCACTGTGCCTGTCTTTCTTAATGGGCGGGATGGTTTTTGTACTTACCCTTTTAGTTGAAAACTCGTTGATAGCTTTTATGGCAAGTGTTGTGTTAGGTGCTGTTGTTTATCTCTTGTTAGCCAAAGTTACAAAGATGGAAGAATTAACCGAATTGATCAGTATTTTAAAACGAAAGTAGAGCAATGTTGCATATTTTAAATTGTATCGTCGATGACCCCAAGTTTATAGATGATATGATTGAGGTCTTTGATTATACGCAGGGTGAACATCAGGTGGACTATTGCTTTATTACTGATTCCGCTAATTATCAATTGCATATCAAAAGTAAACAACGGGTGAAGATGCTTAGACCCTTTGATGTTATTCCGTTTATTGTTAGCCATCGAATTGATGTGGTCATGATTCATGGTATGAACTCTCTCCCTCATATTGTGCTCCTTCAGATTCCTTCAATAGTAAAAGTGGTTTGGCTTGCATGGGGATATGATTTGTATAGGTTTCCTGTAGAGGAGAGATCTTTGATTAAATTGCCATTGTTTAAGCCTTTGACAAAGAAAGTCCGGAATAGCGATAGAAATGCATATTGGGCAAGGAAGAAATCTTTTCTCGTCTATTTGCTTAAAGACAGAAAAAGTATTAGAAAGGCCATTTCACGAGTGGATTTTTTCTCGGGTGTTGTGGAGATGGAATATGATTTGATGCGGAAAAACAAATTCTTTAAAGCGGAACAGGTGGTGTTTAACTATTTCAAGTTAGATGTCGAAGGGTGTACATTCGAAAACATAGGATTTGTTCAAGGTAATCATATCGTTTTGGGTAATTCGGCTTCCGACACCAATAATCACCTTGACGCATTAGAGTATTTGAAAGGAATAGATCTGAAAGGAAGAAAGATTATTATACCATTTAGTTATCAACGGTCAAAGTATTATGTCGAAAAAGTAAAAATGTCTTGTCAAAAACATTTTGATAATATTACTTTTTTGGAGCATTTTTTGCCATTGAAAGAATATAATGAGTATCTTTCTTCTTGTGGATATGCTATCTATTTCTTTGAGTCACAGGCAGCAATGGGAAATGTTAGGGATGCTTTCCTTAAAGGAAGAAAAGTTTTCTTGTCTGAAACGTCAGTAATGTATAAATATTTCCATTCTTTGGGCTTCATCGTATTTTCTGTTCAAAAGCAGCTTAATGCTTTTGAACTGTCAACTCCATTGAGTAATGAACAAAGATTATACAATTTGGATAAAATGAAAAAATATCAGTCTTCAGAAAAGTTCGTGACAAACATCAAACAAATGTTAGAAAAAATAGAAAGGAGTGTGAATCGTGAAAAATAGAATTAGTAATTTTCTTACTCTATTAAGAAATAAATATTATGCTGACATGTTTCGTAGCAAGAGGTATAAGAATATAGTTAAGACCAATCCGCGGAAAGCAATCAATCTTCGTTGGAAGGCTTATCACGGCCATTCTCTTGATTGGGATAACCCGAAGGATTTGGACGAGAAAATCGCATGGCTGTCTGTTATGTCCGATACGAGTGAATGGACTCGGTTAAGCGATAAATACGAGGTGAGAAAATATATTTCAGACTTGGGCTTGGGGCATATTCTCACAAAGTGCTATGGCGTGTGGAATACGGTGAATGAGATTGACTTCGAACAGTTACCTCGTGAATTTGTTATAAAGTGTACGCATGATAGTGGTAGCACTTTTATTGTGCGCGATAAGCAAAAAGAAGACTTTGTGTCTTTGAAAGCCAAGTTGAATTCTTTTTTGTATCGCAAAGAGTATTCTACATGTGAACCGCATTATCATCGCATACAGCCCAGAGTGATGGCTGAAGAACTCCTTAAGTCTGATGTTGAACCCATTGAGACGGTTTCGATGATTGATTATAAAATTTGGTGCTTTAATGGTGTTCCATTTTGCTTCTTCGTATGTTATGACCGCTACCGTGATGTAAATGGCCGTATAAAAGTAACATACGATCTTTATGGTGTTAATCCTTGGCGGCCGATACGTGACAGATTGTCTCAATCAATGCAAAATCAAAATTTTAAGGATGTACCAGAACCAGACAATTTGCAGGAAATGCTTGATGTTTCAAGTAAGTTGTCAAAAGGCTTTCCTCAAGTTAGGGTCGATTTGTATAATGTGAATGGAAAGGTGTATTTTGGAGAGATGACCTTTACTTCTTCTTCTGGAAGTAATTATTTCTTTTCTGATGAGCTAAAGCTTGAGATGGGACAGCAAATAGATCTTAGTTTAGCCACACACATCGTTTGAAAGAAAAAGATGGATAAGCCTGATTTCGATTTCCAAAACATCCCCTATTCTCGGCTGAAAGACGGTTTCCGTGTCGCTCACGACCCTTACGGCATCGTGATGCACGAACAAGAATATCGGGGGCCGATATTCATGCAAAATCCGAATCTCACGGATTTCGACAAGCCCTATATGTATGTGGGCTATGCTGATGATGTCCCGGTGGCTCGGTGTTTCTATCATGAGACGCGTGTGAAACTAGGTGAAGAAATAAAACCTGCTTTGTCTGGCTCGGCTTTGTCTGTGGTTAAAGAGTTCCGGCAGTATGCTCTTGGGGCTGATGTGGTGCTCCACAATACATTCCGAGATGATTATGCCTTTAAACTGTTTGCCGGGACATCTGCCATGGCACTGCCATTGTTTAAGAAACTCAAGTATCATGTTTTTATCATACCACGCTATATACTGCGATACAACTGCAAATCGAAGTTGCGGCAGAAAGGCTTGCGAGGATTGTTGCTGGATGTGTTAGCACCTATCGCAAATCTTTGGTGGCGTAGAAAGTATAGCCTTCATCAAGCAAAAAGACAGTTGAAACGGCGGTATTCAGTTTCCAAATGTGATATAGTGCCAGAATGGGTTGATGATATCGTGCTCAAAGATGGACATCCTTATATGGAGGTTCATGATCATCGCTGGCTCCAATGGAATCTGACTGGTTGTTTCAGTGGGGGCGAGGGGAAGTTTCAGTCGTTTTATGCCATTTACGAAAACGCGGTGCCCGTAGGCTTCTTCTTGACCAAGCAGCGCATCATAGATGCCCGTCATCATGTCGTCAGTTGCGGGGTGTATGAGTGGGGCAGTGCCGATGAAAAACGATTGAGCGAGGCTGATATATATGAATTGGCCATAGACACATTTCCAAAAGATACTTATATTATCGATGTGGGAACAGTCAGCACGCAGACCATAGAGCGGATTTCCCGTTTGGGCTTCGAGCATTCCAGTGATGAAAACGTGGTGTTCTACGGAGATAAGAAACAATACAAAGATATCGGCGATGCTGACAAATGGAGGCTTCGCTTAGGTTATGCAGATACTATATTTTTTTAATTTTAAAGTCAATACAACATGGATTTACAAAATTTTATCGAGAATTTCGCAGAGCAGTTTGATGATACCGACATTAGTGAAATCAAGGCCGATACCGTTTTCCAAGAATTGGAAGAGTGGAGCTCGCTCACGGCACTAGGCGTGATTGCTTTTGTCAAGACGGAATATGGCAAGGATATCAAAGGTAAAGAAATTCGCGCCTGCAATACCGTCCAAGAACTGTTTGATTACATCAAAGCAAAATAAGTATGGCCGAGAGCTTTAATCCTTTCTCCTTAGAGGGTAAGACCATTCTTGTCACAGGGGCATCTTCCGGCATCGGACGTGGCATCGCCATCGCTTGCTCTAAGATGGGTGCTCGTGTGGTGGTCAATGGGAGAAGTCAAGAGCGGTTGCAGCAGACGATGGCACAGATGGAAGGCGAAGGTCATATCATGGCAGCCGCCGACTTGACTTCCGATGCGGAGATGACTGCGATGGTGGCTTCGCTTCCTGTCCTGAATGGTATCGTCCATTGTGCGGGAGTGGGGGAGCGGAAGCTGTGCAAACAGATAGAGCCGTCGGACATCAGCCTATTGATGATACCCAATTTTAATGCTCCCGTACTTCTGCAAAAGGAGATCCTGACGAAGAAGAAAATATCAAAACAGGCGTCTGTCGTATTTGTTGCTTCCATCGCACCATTCGATCCTACACCCGGTAATGCTGTCTATAGCGCGTCTAAAGGTGCACTGATAGGCTATGCTAATTGCCTGGCAGTGGAATTGGCACCTCGTCTCATACGAGTTAATTGCATTTGTCCTGCTATGATATGGACAGATTTGATCTTTAAGGGTGGGCTGACAGAGGAAGAGTTGCATGAAGATGAGAAGACCTATCCGCTCCGGCGTTATGGGCGCCCCGAGGATGTAGCTAATGCTGCCATCTTTTTGCTTTCTGACGCCTCATCGTGGATGACAGGTTCGTGTATGAAAATCACAGGAGGGAAACTAATCGGTTAATATGGCATATATCAAAGCAATATCAGGTTACTTACCTGAGCAAGTGCTTACTAACGAAGCACTTGCAGGTGAATTAGACTTTCAAGTAGAGCTGGTCGCCAAGACTGCTGGCATACAATCACGACACGTTGCCGGCCCACAAGAGACGGCCGCTGATTTGGCTGTCAAGGCGGCGGAAATCCTCTTCAAAGAGCATGGTATTCAGAGAGAGTGCGTAGATTTCTTGATGTTTTGCACTCAAAGCCCTGATTATCAGATGCCATCTACTTCATGTGTGATACAGCGGCAATTAGGGCTGTCTCATCGTATCGGGGCTTTCGATTTCGATCTGGGCTGTTCCGGCTATGTCTATGGACTGGCTTTGGCCAATAGCTTTGTAGAGTCTGGTCTGGCAAAAAATGTGTTATTGCTCACAGGCGATACAATTAGTAAATACATGCATCCCAAAGACAAAAACCGGTTGCTGTTTGGTGATGCGGCTACAGCAACGCTCATTTCTGGTGATGGAATGGCCAAAATCGGTCGTTTTGAATTAGGTACGGATGGCTCAGGCTTTGACCAGATTATCATCCGCAACGGCGGTGCAAGACATTTAGAACGCACAGGACATACATTTGAGGATGAGAATGGGGATGTGCATTATGAAGACTATTTCGACATGAATGGCGAAGAGGTCTTTAAGTTCACCCTTGATTGCTTGCCGGGCTTAATCCAGGATATTCTTCAGCGCAATCAACTTCAACAAGAGGATGTTGACTATTACGTCTTTCATCAGGCCAATCGATTTATGCTGAATACATTGAGAAAGGTTTGCCATATTTCTAAGGAAAAGTTTTATGTCAATTTATTGACAACTGGCAATACGACGTCTTCTACCGTTCCGCTGGGGCTCCTGGATAGTATCGAAACGGGAGCAATCCATCATGACATGAAAGTGATGGTGGCAGGATTCGGTGTCGGATGGTCGTGGGCTGGAACGATATTAGATTTTTAGGTGATGGGTGCATACATTAAAGCCGTTTCTTATTTTTTGCCAGAGCGGCAATTGACCAATGAACAGTTGGTCGAGCTGTTCCCTGAATGGAGCGTGGATAAAGTCGCTCAAAAAGTAGGTGTTCATACACGGCATATCGCTGGTGATAATGAAACAGCAGGTGATATGGCCGGGCAGGCGGCCCTTCAGCTCTTTCGAGAGTATGGGGTCAATCCTTCCGACGTCGATTTCTTATTGCTATGTACTCAGAGTCCTGACTATTTTTTACCCTCAACAGCATGTGTCCTTCAGAATCGTTTAGGCATCCCCGTGTCTGCGGGTGCATTTGATTACAATTTAGGATGCTCCGGGTGTATCTATGGTCTGGCTGTTGCCAAAGGACTGGTGGCGGCAGGTATAGCAAAAAATGTGCTGTTGTTGACCGCCGAGACTTATACTAAATATATTCATCCCGCCGACAAGGGAAATCGTTCCATCTTCGGTGACGGTGCAGCCGCTTGCCTGGTTTCGGATGATGGCTTCGCAGAAATAGGTGATTTCGTGCTGGGCACAGACGGCTCTGGGGCTGACCGCTTAATCGTAAAAACTGGCGCTTCACGTATGAAAGCCCCGACAGGCAATAGTTCTGTTGATGATGAAGGGCATGTCTGTTTTGATGATTTCCTTTATATGGACGGCGGGTCTATTTTTAATTTTACATTGAATGCGGTGCCAAAGATGGTGGACGAATTGCTGTTGAAAAACCATCTTTCTTCTTCTGATGTTGATTATTATATCTTTCATCAGGCCAACCAGTTTATGCTCTCAACCGTCAGAAAGGTTTGCCGTTTGCCTAAAGATAAGTTTTATATTAATCTGCGAGAGACGGGCAATACCGTATCCTCAACGGTCTTGATTGGGTTGAAAGATTGTCTGGAGCAGAAAAAACTTTCGTCAGGCATGAAAGTGATGCTTTCTGGCTTTGGCGTCGGCTTGAGTTGGGGCGGCGTTGTCATTAATATTTGTCGATAGCTATGAACCGTTTGATTATCAATGCAGATGATTGCGGTATTTCGGATGTCGTCAACACCGAAATCAGACGTTGTATAGAGGATGGTATCATTACCTCTACAACGATGATGGCTAATATGCCCGCATTTGAGGGTGCAGTCGAATTATATCAAGAATTCCATGAGAGAATATCTTTTGGCATTCACTTTAATCTGACAGAAGGGCATCCCATTCTGCCCTCGCAACGGCTCCTTGACGCTGGCTATTATGTGGAGAGAGAGGGGGAAATATATCTCAATGCCAAAGAATATGATGCAAGTCTTATCACTTCTGAAATGAAATTAGACATCATGGCGGAACTGCGGGCACAGGCTCAACGGGTTTTCGATTCGGGCATCACTCCTTCGCATATTGACAGTCATCACCATGTGCATTGGAGGTTGGAATATCTACCTCTTCTATGCCAAATAGCCCGGGAATTCCATATCGAAAAGATGCGCAGGGAGTACAATTATGGAGGAAAACCCTCATGGAAGAATCGTTTGCGGCGGAAGTTATGGAAACACTATATGAAATATAACAACCACGGGTTGTCTTGCCCAGACCTGTTTACCGATATCTTCTTGTTTTTCAAAGATTTGGAAATAAATCAACTGCCCAATAATAAAACCTTTGAATTGATGTGCCATCCAGGCCATCGCTTTCAGCAGTTTAAAGATGAGATAGAATTAATCAGGTCAAGTCTTCATCGAGTGAAGAAAGAATATACGCTTATCACATATAATGAATTGTAGTATGCAGAATATCATTAAGATAGCCGTCGTCGGCTTAGGGTATGTGGGCTTGCCATTGGCCCGCTTGTTTTCAACAAAATTCGAAACCATTGGCTATGATTTGAATCAGTCGCGCGTGGATATGCTCATGTCGGGGCATGACGCTACGCTTGAGGTGGATGATGCTCTCTTGCAAGAGGCCATCCATCAGCATGGCTTTCGCTGTACAACGGATTTGGAGCAAATCCGCGAGTGTAATTTCTATGTTGTGGCGGTGCCCACACCCGTCGATGAGAACAACCGACCCGACTTGCGTCCTCTTTGGGGTGCTTCCGAAACCGTGGGAAAGGTCATCTCAAAGGGCGATGTGGTCGTCTATGAGTCAACCGTCTATCCCGGGGTCACCGAAGAGGAGTGTCTGCCAGTGGTGGAGAAAGTGTCTGGCTTGAAATTCAATGTCGATTTCTTTGCAGGCTATTCGCCCGAGCGCATCAATCCCGGCGATAAACTCCATACCGTCGAGAAAATCAAGAAAGTGACTTCCGGCTCCACCCCTGAGATAGCAGACTTGGTCGATGATGTGTATAATGCTGTGTTGGTGAATGGCACACACAAGGCTCCTTCTATCAAGGTGGCTGAGGCTTCGAAGATTATAGAAAACTCGCAGCGTGATGTCAACATCGCGTTCATGAATGAGTTGGCAAAGATCTTCAATGCGATGGGCATAGATACACACGATGCCATTGAGGCCGCCTCTTCGAAATGGAATTTCATAAAACTCAGTCCCGGACTCGTAGGTGGACATTGCATCAGTGTTGACCCTTATTACCTGATTCAGAAAGCTCAGGTATATGGCGTGTTGCCACGTGTGATGTTTGCTGCCAGAAGGTTGAACGATGGTATGGGTGAGTATGTGGCGCAGCAGACCATTAAGCAAATGAACAAAAAGGGAGTCTTGGTCAAAGATGCCAATATCCTTATCCTTGGCATTACATTTAAGGAGAACTGTCCTGACATCCGTAATACTAAGGTGGTTGACATCTATTCCACATTGCATGAATATACATCCAACATCTCAGTCTATGACCCTTGGGCCAATCCGCTGATGGTGAAGAGAGAATACGGCATCGAGTTATCTTCACAGGATGTTGAGCAGATGAAAGGTAGATTTGATGCCGTGATATTAGCCGTGGCTCACCGTCAATTCCTTGATGTGAATGTCCGCGATTTCTTGAAAGACCCGGAACACGGCGTGGTCTATGATGTGAAAGGCGTGCTAGACCGTAGTTATATTGATGGAAGATTATAATCAGATGAAATTAAGCATCATTATACCGTTATACAATGCTGAAAAGTATATCAGCACATGTTTGGATTCTATTTTCGGTTCCGACCTGAAATCTGGTGAGTTTGAAGTCGTTGTCGTGAATGATGGGTCGAAAGACCAAGGGCCGGCAATCGTCGAATCTTATCAGAAAAAACACCCGGAAATACAGATTGTTCATCAAGAGAACAAAGGACAAGGCGCAGCTAGGAATACTGGTATAGAGCATGCCAATGGCGACTATGTGTGGTTTGTGGATGCTGATGATAAGATTAGAGAAACATTACAGCCGCTACTGAAGTATATTGACAGCGACAAACGAATAGATATGCTGTCTTTCAAATTGGACGTTGTTGATGTCCAAGGTAAGTTCTTATATAGTGGAAGGCTCTTTTTCTCAACAGGAGATCAAATTATAAGTGGAAGAGACGCGTTTATGAAAGGTGCGAACCCAGGATCTGCTTGTACTACATTGTTTCGGTTATCATTTTTGAGAGAGAAGGCGTTGCGCTTTACAGATAAACGGATAATGCACCAAGATGCAGAATTTGTTATACGTGCTTTGGCTTTAGCTGATAGAGTGATTAGTGTAAATGATTTCTATTATTATTATATTCTTAGAAACGATTCATATACGATGTTGCTGAGCCATCAGACGAAGAAAATAAAAGACACGGTAGAGGTTTGTTGGATGACCGAACAGTTTATAAAGTCTCTCTATAAATCTGATGTTGATTTAGCAAATTGTTTATATGACCATAATCAAAGAATCATTTTGGGATTGCTGCTAAGTATGTTTCAAAATCGAAAAGAGTGGAATGGTAATGGAGTTAATCAAGAAGTATTGTCTTTATTGAAAAAGTACCATTTTTATCCGTTGCGTTATCGCTATAAATCATGGAAACAGAATGTAGTGAAGAGATTGTTGAACTTCTATTTTTGATTTAGAAATATTATATGCCTAAAGTTTCTGTTGTTATTCCTGTTTATTGCGTAGAGAAGTATATTGAGCGTTGCGCTCGTTCTCTTTTTGAGCAAAGTTTAGAAGATATTGAATTTATTTTCATTGATGATTGCTCACCAGATGATAGCATAAGAATTTTAAAAGATGTGATTGCTTCTTATCCGGAGAGAATTAAACAAACTCAGATCTTATATCATAACCAAAACAAAGGTCTTCCCGTGGCTCGAAGGACAGGCGTTGATGCTTCATTAGGCGAATTCGTAATCCATTGTGATTCAGATGACTGGGTTGAGCCTGATATGTATAAAATAATGTATGAAAAAGCAATAAATAACCATGCCGATATCGTTTGGTGCGATTTTTATAAATCTGACGGAAATAAAGATGTTGTTGTGAATCAGCAAGAGTCGGGCGATGTTATTAACTCTTTACTTCTAGGTAGAAAGCAGGGAGCAATGTGGAATCATATGGTTAAGAAAGAAATTGTTGAAAAAGTGAAAACAGTTCCAACCCGAGGGATGATAGAAGACTTAGTTATGGTACTACAGTATTTTTTTTATGCGACCAAAACTTCTTATGTAAATATTCCTCTATACCATTATGCTCAAAATATAGGGAGTATCTCAAGTGGTGAAGACAAGTCAAAATTGGTTATACAATCGATAGAAATGCAAGAAAACTTCAAATTGATAGAGACTTTTTTCTTTAATGTGATGATGGAAAAGAAATATTGGAGTGAGTTGCAGTTTCGTAAGTTCTTTAATAAGCGTTGGTTGTTGCCTGCTGTTGATAGTGTGAAGAACTGTCGTTTATGGCTGGACTGTCACCGAGATATCAATTTCTCATTGTATAGGAATCCATATATTACCAAGACGGAGAAACTCATCAGCCTACTGGTAGAATTAAGGTTGTATCCGTTGCTTAGGAAAATCATACGCGGAAGATAATGACTCGCATCGCTTACATCTGTAATGGCCTCTACAACGCTGCGGGCATGGAGCGGGTGCTGACCACTCGCGCCAATGCGCTGTGTGCTGACTTTGACATCACGTTCATCACCTATAACCAAGGTGACAGGCCAGACCATTTCGCTCTTGACAAGCGGATTCAACGGGTTGACATTCCTGCACAAAATGATGAGGAATATCAATCGATGCTGGATGAATGGCTGAAGAAAGAAAAGTACGACATCACCACCTCTACTGGTGGCGCGGAGTTCTTTTTCCTGCATAGCATCAAGGACGGCAGCAAGAAGGTGTTCGAGTTTCATTTCTCGTTCGATATCTCAAAAGTCTGGCTCTCGGGCATCCGCAACCCATGGCGCCGGTGGCTCTATGTGAAGGGGCAGACCTATAAACGTATCTATCATGCACGCAAGTACGATCAGGTGGTGGCACTCTGCAAGACCGACCAAAAGAAATGGAGTCGCTATTGCCGTCACGTCACGTATATATACAATCCGCTGACCATACAGACCGACCGGCATTCAGACTGCACCCATAAAAAAGTGATTGCCGTGGGGCGGCTGCATAAGCAAAAGGGCTTTGATTACCTGATAGATGCGTGGAGTATCATCCATTCAGAGCATCCCGATTGGACACTCGAAATCTATGGCGAGGGCGGACTTTGCAATGCATTGCAGGCTCAGATTGACAAGAATGGCTTGACCGAGGTGGTCTTGCTTAAAGGAAAAACGGATGATATTGTGAGCAAGTACCTTGACAGCTCTATCTTTGTGCTTAGTTCGCGCGACGAGGCTTTCGGACTGGTCATCTCCGAGGCCGAGGCCTGCGGCTTGCCTGTTGTCACCTTCGACTGTCCTTCGGCCCCTGCCGAGCTTGTCGAGGATGGTGTGAATGGCTATGTGGTGTCGCTGGGCGATGTCAAGGGGTTATCACAAAGGGTGATGGCACTGATGGTTGATGAGAATATGAGGAAGAAGATGGGCGTAGAGTCGGTGCGCGTGGCTAAGAAGTATGATATGAGTACAATAGCGGGGCAGTGGAAACGATTATATAAGGAACTATTATAGATGCAAAATAAAACGAGACAGTCTAATATCGAATTACTTCGTATATTTGCCATGATGGGTGTGTTAGCCGGTCATGGGGTGGGGATGGTGAATGCTTTGCCCACACGTGAGACGATTCAGTCAAGTCCGCTATCTTCTTTATCATTCATCCTTTTTTCATGCGTCTTTGTGGGAGGGGTAAATGTCTTTGTGCTGATTTCCGGATGGTTTGGTATCCGTGCCTCTGTCAAGGGATTGCTGAAACTGTTGTTTCAGTTCTTCTTCTTACTTTGGGGCGTTACGGCTGTCCTACTGTTGACGGGAATGATTCAAATAGAAGAACTGACATTCAAGAATTGTTTGGGGCTGACAGATGGCTATTGGTTCGTAGTGGCTTATATCGGGCTTTATATCCTGTCGCCAGTGTTGAATCTTTTTGCAGAACAGGCATCTCAACGGCAACAGCAGTTTTTGCTGATTTCTTTTTATGTTTTTCAATGCTATTATAGTTGGACGACATCTTATCTGGACTATTTTGGTGGTTATAGTATCGTCTTGTTTATTGGCCTGTATCTCACTGCGCGGTATTTCAAACGCTTCCCTGTCAAGTACATCGAGAACCGCTCTTGGAGCCTTTTCATCATTCTGGTAGTATGTGCCTCTTTGGTGATGCTCTTGTCTTTATTTTTCTTTGGCAATGCAGGCAGGATGGTCAGATACGACAATCCGCTGGTGATATTAGAAGGCATCTGCCTGATCTTCGCTTTCCAAAAATGGCATTTCCAGTCAAAAATCGTCAATTGGTTGGCGGCATCATGCTTCGCTGTGTATATTTTGCATTACCATCCGTATATATTTGGTCGCTTCTTACAGGGGGCAAGGGCTATAAGCACTTCTTCTTCAGGGCTATTCTATGTTGGAGAGATTGCTCTCTTCTTGATGGTGGTCTATTTGGCTTGTGCTATCGTCGATCAACTTCGTATTTTGTTGTGGTATTGGATGGTACAAAGGAAAGATAATTCAGGGAAATAATGACTTTAACAATCGTAACCCCCACTTATAATAGGGCTCATACGCTATCTCGCTTGTATGATAGTCTTAGGAACCAAAATACAGGCGGATTTAGTTGGCTCGTTATAGATGATGGCTCCACGGATAATACCCGTGAGGTGGTGGAGGGCTTTATCGCTGAGAATAAGATTCCCATCCGCTATCTCTACAAAGAGAACGGGGGAAAGCATTCCGCGCTGAATGTGTCGTTTCGTGAGGTGTCGTCAGAATTGTTGTTTATCGTAGATAGCGATGACATCCTGACACCTGATGCCGTGGAGACTATACTTAAAGACTGGGAGGTGGTGCGTGACAAGAATCTGTGTGGCATATCCTATCTGCGAGGGTATGATGCTGAGCGCGTCATCGGCGATATGCACCCGCAAGACCATGCCATTGATAACTTTATCAACTTGAGATATAACCGAGGCATCGGCGGCGACAAGGCGGAGGTGTGGCGCACGGAGTGCCTGCGCGACTTCCAGTTCCCAGAATACCCGGGCGAGCGGTTTATCAGCGAGTCGGTGGCATGGATTTATCTGGCCAAGAAATGGGATATGCTGATGGTGAACAAAATCGTCTATGTCACAGAATATTTGGAAGGAGGGCTTACCCAAACAGGCCGGAAACTACGTTTCCAATGTCCGAATTTGATGGCTTACGGGTCATTGATGACGATGTCTAAAGAGTTTTCCTTGAAGATTCGTATCAAGGAGACGTTGCTTTATATCGTATATAGTAAATTTGGGGGGAAGACGTTAAGTGAAATGTTGGTCTCTCCATATAAAATAAGGATTAACTTTTGTTATATTCCAGGTCTTTTGCTGTACCATTATTGGAGAAGAACGATTGGCAATAAATAAACTATCAAGAAAAGCGTAGAGGGAAATGTTTATATATTTTATCGCTTTCGCAGTCGCTTACTTTTATCTCTATTATTCAGAGAATAAAAACGTAAGCCAACTAAAAGGTGGCATTAAGGATACATCTTTATTGATGTATTTTTTGCTTTATCTGGCCGTTTTTATAGGGATGGGCGATATGATTGGCGGCTATGACCGATATATTTATGGTGAGATCTTCGATGAATCTGCAGATCTTCGTTTGGCAGGAAGAAGTCTTTTGGATGTAATCAACCAACCTGGCGCCTTCCATGAGAAGGGTTATATGACATTTAATTATCTGATTTCATTTGTTACAGCCAATCGGTATGTCTTTATTCTGATTTGCACATTAATCATGTTTGTCATGTATTATGTGGCAATACGTAGATATACTCATCATTATCCTCTGGCGTGTATTGTGTTCTTAGGATTCTTCTACTATTTCACGGCAACTTATATGCGTCAAGCTTTGGCTGTAGGTATCGTGTGGTTGGCGATGGAGTCGATATGGCGGCGGAGGCCAGTATTTTTTTTCGTGTTAGTCTTCATCGCAAGTAGGTTTCATAGCTCAGCACTGGTCGCGGCTCCTTTATACTTTATTGGTTCGCGAAAATATGGTGTTAATCAGGCAATATCTTTCCTTGTCGTTTGTCTTATTTTGGGCTTATCACCACTACCTGGCACTTTGCTGGCATTCTCGGGCGAAGTGGAGGATATGCAAAATAGAGCTGCTGACTATGTAGATGACATGGGCGGTGTGCGTGTTGACTATGTCTTGGAGGTGATCTTTTTGATGTGGTTATATATACGGTATCGTCATCTGTTGCCTGATGATAAAAAGACAGGCGTGCTTGTGAATGCCTTTTTATTCTTTTGTGGCATATTGTTAGTGTTTGTAAGGTTCGGACAGGGTGGCCGTTTCGGGTGGTATTTTATGATTGGTATCATTTATGTGCTCTCCACCGTGGCAGCAAATAAGCGGTTTGCGGAGGCAAGGCTGACAGTACTACTCGTTTCCTTTGCTTTGTTTGCCCGTATTACTTACGAGTGGGCTTTTAACTTGACTCCTTATAAGACGTTCTTGACCAATGGCTATCCTTCTGGCGAGAGAAATATTTATGACAGATTTGAATATGATGAGAGATACACAGAAGATAAGTTGTATCGGGATCCATGGCTGCTATGGTAAATGTTATTGGATTATTAATCTCCAGCTCCTAGCCCTCATGCTTATCCTTGATTTCATATTTTCTTGACACGAAGGCAATTGGTCAAATTATTCTATCAACTAAGCTGATTCATCCTTTGAAATCCGATGTGGAAATTGTAAATATATGAAAGAGAATAAGAAACAACCAGAGACACCGTTAGTGTCCCCCTCCTTAGGAGGGGGGGCGGGGGAGGCTTCCACCCCTTCTTTTGAATATTGTGTTGCCATCCGCACCGTGGGTAAGGCGGGCGACAAATACATTCAAGAACTCGAGTCGCTCCACCGGCAGACGGTGAAACCCAAACATATCTTCGTGCATCTGGCCGAGGGCTTCGAACGCCCGAAAAAGCAGGTGGGCATGGAGGAGTATATCATCACGCCGAAGGGATTGGTGCACCAACGGGCGGCGTCGCTCGAAGGGGTGGATACGGAGTTCCTGCTTATCCTCGATGACGACGTCTTCTTCCCCGACGATGCGGTGGAGCGGCTGCATAAGGCACTCGTGGAGTTTGATGCCGACTGTATTGCCCCAGATACTTTCCCCAATCAGGAGATGTCTCTAAAAGAAAAAATCGTGGCATATTTAGCCAATAGCGTGAAACCAAGGAAAAACGACGGATGGGCTATTAAGATTGAACGCAATGGAACGTTCTCTTATAACAATCATCCGGAGAAGCACGCAGTCTATCCAACCCAGAGTGCCGCTGGTCCAGCCTATCTGGTAAAGACCGACGTGTTCAGAGCCATTCATTATGAAGATGAAATGTTCGTAGATGAGTTTCCGCCAGGAACATACGGCGAGGATCAACTGAATTTCAACAAGATGTACCGAAATGGTTTTAAGGTAATGTTGCAATATGATGCGGGTATCATACATCTCGATGCAGGTACAAATAACGTGAAGCAGAAAACATACGAAAAACTGTATTATAGGGCGATGTCGCAATACATCACTTGGTATAGGTCGTGCTATCATTTAAAAGGAAACACCAATTGGGAGAAGATGCGTTGCAAATGGGCATATTTCTGGCGCTTTGTGTTGGGAGCGCTAACAAGGATAGGATATAGTGTAATCACTTTATCTCCGAAATTTATTATCGCTCATATTAAAGGGAACATTGCTGCACGCAAATACGTCAAGTCAGAACACTACAAAAAGACCCCTAACTTTATTTTGAAATGAAAATACTGCAAGTAATCACATCTTTGCTGACTGGCGGTGCTGAAAAGGTAGTTGTGGACCTGATCTGCGGGCTGCGAGCGAGGGGACACGAAGTGGATTTGGCTATTTTCAATGCAACCAATATGCCGCTTTTGCCCATCTTGAGGAAGAAATGCCCAAAATGCGTTGTGCACGAGTTGGGGCACTCATACTATAGCCCAATGTTGATACTGAAACTAAGGAAACTGATGAAGAATTACGATTTGATCCACACTCATAATTCATCACCTCAGTTGTTTGCCGCTATAGCCAATGTTGGTATAGGAAAGATAATGGTGACTACGGAACATAGTACAAACAACCGTAAACGCGAACATCCAAAGTTTTCTTGCATAGATAAGTGGATGTATCGGAAATATGACAGAATCGTAGCCATCTCAGATGTGGCCAAAAGTAAATTGTTGGACTATCTGGGTGATTCCATAAACACAGATAAGGTCGTGACTATCAATAACGGGGTAGATGTGGACACTTTCCATCATGCAGAACCGGCAGGAGAGGAGCAACTGGGATTTAAAAAGACGAATCGTTTCGCCGCAGTTATGGTGGCGGGATTTCGAGAGGCTAAAGACCAAGATACGTTAGTCAAGGCATTTGCCCGTCTGCCTCGTGAGCATTATGAACTGTGGCTTGTCGGGACGGGAGTAAGGGAGAAAGCGGTTAAGACATTGGTTGATGAACTGGGGGTAACCGACCAAGTCCGGTTCTTGGGCTTACGCCAAGATGTACCTCAGATTCTGAGTGCAGCAGATGCTATTATCATGTCTTCGCATTGGGAAGGTCTATCTTTATCTAACATCGAAGGCATGAGCGTAGGCAAACCCTTTATAGCCAGTGATGTGAATGGTTTGAGAGAGGTCACATCTGGCTATGGGCTTTTGTTCCCTCATGGGGATGATGCTACGCTTGCGTATATCTTGCAAACACTCGCCAAAGACCGTGATTATTACAATGAAGTGGCAAAGAAATGTCTTCAACGGGCGAAAGAGTATGACTTGACGACGATGGTGGAAAAATACGAGGAATTATATAGGGTTATTAGTTAAGTTATCTCTTTTAAAACAGAATGTATTCTACATATATCTCTAAAGACGATTCTAATGCTATCAAAGGTATAGCGATATTGTTCATGCTGTACCTTCACCTGTTTAACAGAGTAACAGACGGGGTGGTGGATTTTTGGGCGGGTGGACAAGCCACTGACCAAATGTCTTTCTGGTGGAGCCTATCCTGTGCCGTTTTTCCTGATGATGAGCGGGTATGGGCTTTATTATACCCAAGCGAAAGGACGATTGACCTTCCGTTCCACATGCAAGCGGACTTGGAAACTGTATATACATTATTGGGTCGTAACCGCTTTCTTTGCGGGAATAGGGTGCTTCGTGGCTCCTGAATTTTATCCCGGTGATGCCTGTAAGGTGATAGAAAACGTTACGTCATGGCATTGCACTTACAATTATGAAACGTGGTTTCTCTTACCTTATGTAGTCATCAGTTTCATGTCGCCTCTTATTTTCAGGGTGATGGACAAAATACCCCTAAAATGGTCGTTGTTTGCAGCTTTTCTTATTTCCTACGGAGCTCAATTCGTTATCAGCCGCTATGTGGCTACAGACATTTTGACCACTCAGGTTATTGTCTTTGTAGTCGTCGTTATTGGCCTGCTGTTCGATTTCGTGATAGGCGCAGCCATGGCTAAATATGCTTTTTCGCAGAACGCTAAAGAGAGTGAAGACAAACGAAAAGCGCCCATGCCCTTTGTCTGGGGAATATTGCTGATAGTCGTGCTTGTCGCGCTCAGGTGCATCGTCCGTTTGCCCTGGGATTCGTTCTATACGTTCTTCATCGTCATGATCATCCTTAATATGAGGCATGTTGGCTGGATAGACAGTGTGCTAGCAGAACTGGGTAAAAAGTCGATGGTGATGTGGATGGTGCATACGTATTTCTCCATCTACCTGTTTCACGACTTTATCTATGGGTTTAAATATCCGATAGTCATCTATCTCGTGCTGATTGGCGTGAGTTACCTGACTTCTACTCTGTTGATGAAGATTTGTTCGCTGGTTCAAATTCCCAGATAACGATTGGCAATACTCTAACTCAACATTTTTGTTCAGGTGCTCAACAAATTTTCAGTAGCCTATAATGAATAATAAATGTTGTAAAAAACAAGAATAATTAATGGCTAATTGATGGCTAATTAATGGGAATTATATGTTGAATATCATAACTCCTTCCCTATATCCTTAATGTTCAAAGTTCAATGTTCAAAGTGAATGCCCTCTTCCTTCTAAAATACCGACTATGTCTAAATTTCGTAATATATTTGTCCGTCTCTACGATGTCCTTTGGCGTGACCCCAAACTGATATGGAAATACTATATGCCTTGGAGCTGTTCGGGGCAAGGGGCAGGGGGCAAGGGGCAGGAGATTACCTCGCCACAAGTAGGGACAGGGCGTGCCCTGTCCGCTGCCTCGGATAGCCAAGTGGCTTCCCCCTCCTTGGGAGGGGGGCAGGGGGAGGTAGCTCCTTCCCTTTACCTTTTCCGCGTTGACGGTCGTGTGGGGCATGGTGGTATGTTTGACCGGCTGAAAGGGCTTATCTCGGTATATGCCGTGGCTAAGGCGCAGGGCAAACCCTTCCGCATCCTCTTCACCTATCCCTTCCGGTTGGAGACATATCTGGAACCGCGCGACTACGACTGGCGACTGCGCGAGGGTGAACTCTCGGAGCGGTTTCCGAAGGCGAGGCCGGTGTTTGCCTATGGTGAGTGCTACAACCCCGTGCGCATCATGAAAAACCGGCGGAGGCAGACGCATTTCTACTACGGCTACAACTCGCTCGACAAAATCAACGAGCACTTCGGTACAGACTACGACTGGGGACAGCTCTATCATGAACTGTTTCGCCCTTCGCCTTATCTGCAACAGTACCTGGACCACTACCAGAAGGAGATAGGCTCTGACTATATCGTGGTTCATACCCGTTTCCTGAACCTGCTCGGCGACAAGACCGAGACCGACATCAACCCCGAACTGCCCGTAGAACAGCGGCAAGCCCTGATGGACAGGATTATTGAGAAGATGAAAGAGGTTTCCCCCTCCTTGGGAGGGGGGAAGGGGGAGGCTTCTCGAGTGATGTTGGCTTCCGACAGCATGACGTTTATCGCATACGCCCGGAAGCGGATGCCTGAGGTCTATGTGGTGCCAGGCACGGTGAAGCATATCGACA
Source organism: uncultured Prevotellaceae bacterium (assembly GCA_947165505.1). Classification (GTDB taxonomy): domain Bacteria; phylum Bacteroidota; class Bacteroidia; order Bacteroidales; family Bacteroidaceae; genus Prevotella. The sequence continues at coordinate 117,347 of CAMVAT010000003.1, forward strand.
CGGCGGGAAAGACGGATGACGCCGAGAACATCAAGATGTTTCTTGACTATTACCTCATCGCGGGCGCAAAAAAAGTGTATAACATCGTAGGGCCGGGCATGTGGCCCTCGGCCTTCCCCGAATACGCCGCCAAGATCGGACAGACAGAATTCGAGCGGGTCGTCTTGTGAGTGTCTTTAGCACGCTTTGCGCGGAATGCCGTCATGCTTCGCCATTCATCGTGATTGGCGAGGTAACCAATTCCCCCTCTAAGTTAGAGGGGGTGGCCGGAGGCCGGGGGCGTGTGCCGATGCCGTAGGGTGGGGTACAGTACCCACCCAAAAAGTTCAGGGCGCCGTTCATTTGGAAGATTTTTATTTTAAAAACATGTAATTGCCGTTAATTACCCATTAATGATCATTAATTAGATTCGCCGCCAGCGGCGAAATAAATTCATGAAAATTACTTTCCGCTTCGCACAGTGACCGTTGGTTCGTGGACAATTTATGGAAATTACTTTCCGCTTCGCACAGTGACCTTCGGTTCGTGTTAAAAAACTTTGCCGTAGGCAACACATTGGGCGTTCATCGGGCTTAATTTGTGATATTTCCCGCCTTTGGCGGTGAAGCGTTCTCCATAATCGTATTTTTTATGTCAGATATTACTCATAAAATAGATTTCCAGCCAGTGGCCCCCTCCCTCGGAGGGGGTACGGGGGAGGCTCTAGACATTTCCATCATCATCCCGGTATATAACGTGGAGCAGTATCTGAGGAAATGCCTTGACTCTATCCTCAGACAGGGACTGCACGACGGTGAGTATGAGGTGATTCTCGTGAGCGACGGTTCGAAGGACGGTTCGGTGGCTATCTGCGAGGAGTATTGCCGGCAGTATCCGCACTTCAGACTGATAAAGCAAGAGAACCAGGGCGTGTCGGCGGCGCGCAACAATGGCATGGAACATGCACGCGGCAAATATATCGTTTTCGCCGATGCTGACGACTATCTGCTCGACAACGGACTGAACCTGGCCTACGAGCACTTCCGCGGCCGCGACGACATCGACGTGATACACTACTACAGCAGCTACGACAACTGGGAGAAAAACGAGATAGACAACACCATCGACTTCGACGGCACCGGACATGAGCTTATCATGCAGGGCGGACTGCCGTCGTTCTGTTGGCTCTGTTTCTACAGCAAGGCGTTTCTCGACCGCCATCACCTGCGCTTCAAACCCTACATCGTGGGCGAGGACCAGCTGTTCTCGTCGGCGGTATATATTGCCAACCCGCGTATCGTCTCGACGCGGGCGCGCTTCTACCGCTATGTGATACACGAGGGCAGCGCCACCACACGGCGCTCGGTGGAGCACACGCGGCGTTGTGTCGATGACTACCTCGACTCCTTTCGCGACATCATGGCGTGCATGGAACAGTATGGTATCCGTCAGGGCACACCGCTCTACGACGCCTGCATCCGGTCGGTCAACTCGAAGAAAATGTTCGGTTTCAGTCGCATCCTCTCTGCGGAATATACCCGGATGCAATATAAAGAGGTGATGGCGAAATGCCGCGATATCGGCTTCTACCCCGTACTGCGCACGGCTACGGGCATGAAGCACCGCCTGACTGTAGCCCTGATGAACAGCGTGATGCGCTATCGCTGGCTCTACCGACCCGCCAGCTTCGCCTTCAACCGCATCGTGGTGCCCTATGTGCTGCCCAGAATAAGAAAAACGCTATAGACGTTGAACGTTATCAGAATGTTTAGTGTTGAGTGTTCTTACACTGTTTAGTGTTGAGTGTTTAGTGTTTAGTGTTCTTACACTGTTTAGTGTTGAGGGTTTAGTGTTTAGTGTTCTTTCACTGTTTCGTGCACGTAGCTTCACCATCAACCTCAGCTCGTTTCCCCCTCCCCTCGGAGGGGGCAGGGGGAGGCCGCATATCTCCTTCACCTTGCCCCTCAGAACTTTGAACGTTGTTGATACTACGGGATAGTTGAAGAACTTTTTTTGAATATAATTTGTAATTGTGATTTTTTGTCGGTAAATTTGCATGGTTTAATAATAAATAGCGTCATTTATGGAAGGAATATCTGTAAACTCTAAGGCTATATCACCTATTGATGCCTTATGGGCTCTTATCCAAACACAAAGTAAAACTGTGCGTAAGGCTTTAATGGAAAGACTTATGCAAGATGAGCAGATTTTAGATGCTCAGCATAAAGATGTAAAAGATAGCCTGAATAAGGCTTTCGAAGAATTGTATGAAGGGAAGGCCAAACATAATGCAAGAGAGTTGTTTGCGTAATGGAAGTTATATTTGATTATTTGCCCGAGTTTGAAAAAAGGGCAAAAGAATTAGCTAAAAAATATAAGTCTTTTAAGACCGATTATTCACTCCTTTTGGATGAGCTGGAAAAGAATCCGTTTGGAGGCGAGGCTTTAGGGCATCATACGTTTAAATATAGAATGGCCATTTCCTCGAAAGGTAAAGGAAAGAGTGGAGGCGCAAGGGATGCGTATTTGCGCAGTTTGGTTCAACTGGTAGAACATAAATGAAAAGCATGGCGACACGGTATTTGACTCTTATCACTAATACTAAGGAGGCTATATCAACTACTTAACTACTAAGTTACTAGTTTATCTTCATTCAATCATTATGTCAGAGAATCATTCTCAATCAGATACTCAAACAATGACACCCTCACAAGGGGGCGGGGCGGTTGTAGAACCTCGTAAAAAACTCATTCGTGTGACAACCGTATCGCAGAGTCTGGCTGATTTCTTAGTCGGACAACTGAAATTCCTCAACCAGTATTTCGAGGTGGTGGGGGTGACATGTGATGACGGATTCATACAATTGGTGCGAGACCGCGAGGGCATCCGCGTGGAGGAGGTGCATATAGAGCGCGAAATAAGCCTGTGGTCGGACATCAAGTCGCTCTGGGCACTATATCGTCTCTTCCGTAAGGAAAAGCCCGAAATAGTACATACCAACACTCCAAAGGGAAGCCTGCTGTCTATGCTGGCGGCGAAGGCGGCGCGTGTGCCGCACCGCATTTATCTCGTGACGGGGCTGCGCTATCAGGGGGCGTCGGGGATATTCCGCACGCTGCTCAAAACTATGGAGAAAATCACGTGCTGGGCGGCCAACAAAGTGATTCCAGAAGGACTGGGGGTGAAAAAAATACTCATGGACGACCATATCACCAAGAAACCCTTAGAGGTGGTGCATTACGGCAACATCAACGGTAAGGATACCGCGTATTACTCCATTGAGGAAACTCGTAAGAAATATGGCGAACGTGAGGATTTCAGGGCGGGCATGGGTGTCAAGCCTGACGATTTTGCTTTTGTCTTTGTGGGCCGTATCACAGGCGACAAAGGAATGAACGAACTGGCTGAGGCGATGAAGGCCCTCGCACCTAAATATCCACAACTAAAATTGATACTGGTAGGGCCCTACGAGAAAGACTTGGATCCTATCACTCCTGAGGCGGAGGCTTTTTTCGAAAATAGCGAAGCTGTCGTCATGACGGGCAATCAAGTGGATGTGCGCCCCTATCTGATGGCGGCTGATGCACTGGTGTTCCCGTCGTACCGTGAGGGGTTCCCCAACGTGCCGCTCGAGGCGGGGTGCCTGGGACTGCCATCTATCGTGACCGACATCAATGGATGTAATGAAGCAATCATTGAGGGCGAAAACGGAATCATCATACCGCCCAAGGATGCTGGCAGACTGCAGAAGGCCATGGAGGAATTCTTGACGAATCCCGCTCTTGTGGCGCAGATGGCGGGTAAGGCACGGCAACTGATTGTGTCGCGATATAAGCAGGAGGATGTATGGGCGGCCCTGCTCGACATGTATCGGCATGAACTCGGAATCTGACAGGGCAGAATACAGAATTATATCAACCATGTATAAACATTTTTTTAAACGTCTGATAGATTTTCTTGTCGCTTTGGTGGCATTGATATGCCTGTCGCCTCTGCTTTTGGTGGTGGCGATTTGGCTCCATTTCGCCAACAAAGGGGCTGGGGCATTTTTCTTTCAGGAGAGGCCAGGGAAAGGCGAGAAAATATTTAAGATATGGAAGTTTAAAACCATGACAGATGAGCGGGACGAGAATGGTGAACTGTTGCCGGATGCTCAGAGACTCACTAAGGCCGGGCGGTTTGTCAGGGCTTCTTCCATTGATGAACTGCCTCAATTGGTCAATGTGCTATTAGGGGATATGGCCCTGATTGGCCCCCGGCCATTACTCGTGAAATACCTGCCCTATTACAGAGAAGAAGAGAGGCTGAGACATAGCGTAAGGCCCGGCATCACGGGGTGGGCGCAGGTGTGTGGAAGGACAACGGTGACCTGGGACGACAAACTGGCTCATGATGTGGAATATGTCAAGAATTTGTCGTTTGCAATGGATGCCAAAATCATCTGGCTCACCATACGGAATGTGCTGAAAGGGGCTGACACGGATTTGCAAGATGAAAGCCTTGACTTGGATGTCATCCGGAAAAAAGACTTTAATGAAATGAAAAAATGAATATATTGTTTACATGCGCTGGCAGACGCACTTATCTGTTGAAATATTTTAAGGAGCAGTTGGGCGATGAAGGCTTGATCATCGGGGCCGACATGCAATTGTCGGCTCCAGCCTTGTCGGCGGCTGACGTGGCGGTGACGGTGCCACGGGTCTATGACGTGCATTATGTGGATAGGCTGCTGGAAATCTGCCGACAATATCAGGTGAAGATGCTTATCTCTCTGAACGACTTGGAACTGCCTATCCTGGCGGATGCGAAGGAGAGATTTGCCGAGGCGGGTGTCTGCATGGTCGTGTCGGACAAGCATGTGATTGATATCTGCTTTGATAAGTATCTGACCGCTCATTACGTTCAGACTTTGGGACTGAAGGCTCCAAAAACGTATCTTGACCTGGGCGAAGCCAAAAAGGCACTGGTTAACGGGGAATTGTCTTTCCCCGTCGTGCTGAAACCTAGGTGGGGATCGGGCTCTATCGGCATTGAGGTGGCTGAAGATGATTCAGACCTGTTTGTGATGTATGCGATGCTGAAGAAAAAGGTCAAGAAAACAATCTTGGCCACGGCGTCGGTGGGCGATGAGTATATCATGATTCAGCAGTTGATTCGCGGCAAAGAATACGGGCTGGATGTGATGAACGATTTAAACGGTAATTGCGTGGCTGTATCCGTGAAAGAAAAACTGGCGATGAGGGCCGGCGAGACAGACAAGGCGGTGACGGTGGACCTGCCGCAAGTGAGGGAGATGGGACGGACGATAGGAGAACATCTCAAGCATATCGGCAATTTGGATTGTGATATCTTGGAACAAGACGGCGAGTATTACGTGCTTGAGCTGAATCCAAGGTTCGGAGGGGGATTCCCCTTCTCGTACGAGGCGGGGGTGAATCTGCCTAAAGCTTTGATTGAATGGGCGAAAGGTAATGATGTTGATCCTAATATGTTACAACCTACATACGGGATGACATTCGCTAAGTGTGACTATTTGGTTCGGAGATAAATGGATATAGAAAAATTGAGAACCCCCTTTTTCGTGTTAAACGAAAAGGCTTTGGAACTGCAACTGGCACTGTTGGAGCGTGCCATCGCTCAATATTGGAATCATACGGTCGTAGGCTATTCCGTGAAGACGAATTCTTTGCCTTATTTGGCTTCGCTGTTTCGGAAGCATGGTGTTTGGGCCGAGACAGTTTCTGAGGATGAGTATGAACTGATGTCGATGTGCGGGTATGAGGGGCGTAGAATGATTAGCAACGGCCCGATTAAGAGCCTGGAGTTCGTGTACCGCGTGCTCGATGCGGAATCTATCCTCAATATTGATTCTCACGACGAAATCGGTCATGTTATTGCCTATCAGCAGAGCCATCCTGACAAGTGCGTGGGGGTGGGGATACGTGTCAATCTGGATGTGAGGGAGATTGACGCTGACAATGCTGGCGGTCGTTTCGGCTTTTCTTACGAGAGTGGAGAATTGAAGTCGGCGGTTGATGCGCTACGGCAGGGTGGCGTGCGTGTCTTGGGGCTTCATCTGCATACGGGTTGCCTGCCGGGGACTATCGAGAAATACCGCTGGCTGACGGACCGGTTTTGTGAAATGGTCAGAGAATTGTCTCTCGGCGACATACGATACATTGACTATGGGGGCGGTTTCTATGGGTTTATGGACAACAGGCCTCAGTGGGATGACTATTTGAAGACCATTTCCGAAGGGCTTCGGCGGCATGGATATGACCCGGATCAGTTGATGGTCATTGTCGAACCCGGAGCCAGTGTCTTGGCTGGTGTGTTCAGTTATTACACTCGCGTGACGGATGTGCGTAACAATAACAGGGTGTCGTTCGCTTTCTGTGACGGCAGCAGGGTGCATATCGACCCGTTGATGCACAAAAAGAAGAGCAGTTACACATATCGTATTTTGCGTCATGGTGATGCAGGCGCGCCGTCGGAGTTGCCGCAGACGTTGGTTGGATATACATGTATGGAGGGTGACAGAATCATGGGGATGGATGCGCACGAAAGACTTCAGAAAGGCGACTGGGTGGTTTTCGATAAGGTGGGTTCTTACACTTCTACGCTTTCGCCGCTTTTCATTAGCTTTTTCCCTGCTGTCTATGCTGAAAAAGCGGATGGTACGTGGGCGTGTGTGCGTGAGAGGTGGACGGCGCGGGAGTTCGCACAGAAAGCAATACTTAAAGACTGATGTTCCTCTCCTTCATCATCCCTCTCTACAATGCCGCGCGCTTCATCTCGGTGGCGTTGGATTCGATTTATCAAAACTCGCTCGATAAGGGCGAGTACGAGGTCGTCGTGATTAACGACGGCAGTACTGACGACGGGGCCGAGGTGGTGAAAAAGTATGCCGACGGCCACCCCAACCTGCGACTGCTGCAACAGCCCAACAAAGGGGCGTCGGCCGCCCGCAATCGCGGCATTGAGGAGGCGCGCGGCCAGTACGTCTGGTTTGTGGATGCAGACGACCGCATCAACCCACAAATACCTGCCATCGCATACCAAATCTATCAGGAGAAACCTGAGACGGAGATGTTCGGGTTTAATCACTACGACTGGTGCGGCGACGACGTGACGCCTAAAGTGAGGTATCAAAAGAGGGTGAGCCTCGACGGTCTGGGGCTGATGCGCTCAGGACCGTACCTGTATCTCTGGAACCGTATCTTCAGGCGCACGGCCATCGGCGATATACGTTTTCCAGAGGGTACTCGCAACACAGAAGACTGGTATTTCGACCTGATGGTCTTCTCTCGGCTTAAACATGTGGAGTGCATTCCTGAATGCGGCTATTACTACAACAGCAGCAATCCCTATTCCACACTGCGCAACCGCTCGCACGAAAGCCTGAAAAAGAATGCTGAAGACTCGCAACTCATGCACCGCCTGATATGGGAGGAGATACAGAAGATAGAACAGCCGGAGATGAAACATGTGTTACAGGGTTCGCTCAATTACAGCGTCATGGGCTTTTTTTGGGGCATGTTCCTGGATCATTTCTCGGTGAATGAACTGCGGCCCGTGGTGCGGCGGTATCGTGAGATGAATCTCTATCCCATCCAAAAAATAGGGCGCAAGAATCCCGACCGATTTCTGGTGGTGGCCAACCGCCCTTGGCTGCTCTATCCCATCGTGTGGGTGAGAAACCTTTTTATTCAAGTTTCTCATGCTAAACTCCAAAGAGCAAACGGAGCTTGCGAAAGTTAAATCTTTTTGGTGATAATTTCTCATGAAAACTTTGCGCAGAAAAAAAATAGTGCTATCTTTGCAATTCAATAGCTGAAAGAATTAGAAAAAACTTTACAGAAGGGCGGTTCCCTCTCCAAGCAATCACCACATTCTAAATACGGGCTTAATAATAAATAAATAGTCAACATGAAACGAATTTACCTGTGCCTGGCTCACATGAGCGGCAACGAAATGAAATATATACAAGAGGCGTTCGACACTAACTGGGTGGTGCCTCTTGGACCGAACGTGAATGCCTTCGAGCAGGATCTGGAGCAGTTCGTGGGTAACAACAAACGGGTGGTGGCGCTTTCGGCCGGTACGGCGGCCATCCATCTGGCGATGGTGTATCTCGGCATCGGTCCGGGCGATGAGGTTATCTGCCAGTCGTTCACTTTCGCTGCGTCGTGCAACCCCATCAAATACCTCGGAGCCACTCCTGTGTTCGTGGATTCTGAAGAGCGGACGTGGAACATGGATCCCAACCTGCTCGAAGAGGCGATACGTGACCGCATCGCGAAGACGGGGCGCAAGCCGAAAGCGATCGTGCCGGTGTATCTCTATGGCATGCCGGCCTATATCGACGAGATCATGGAGGTGGCACGGCGCTATGAGATTCCTGTCATCGAAGACTCGGCCGAGGGCTTCGGATCTAAATACCGCGGACAGATGGTGGGGGCTATCGGCGACTTTGGCATCATGTCGTTCAACGGCAACAAGATGATCACTACGTCGGGCGGTGGCGCACTCGTATGCGCCGACGACGAGGTGAAACGCAAAATCATGTTCTATGCCACGCAGGCACGTGAACCGGAACCCTATTACCTGCACAAGGAGATAGGATACAACTACCGCCTGAGCAATGTGTGCGCAGGCATCGGACGCGGACAGATGACCGTGGTGGATGACCACCTGCGGCACCACCAACGCATGGCACGGATGTACAGCGAGGCGCTGGCCGATATTGACGGCATTGACGTACACTTGGCACCCGAAGACTATATGGAGCCCAACTACTGGCTCAACACCGTGACGATAGACCCAGCAAAGACAGGATACGACTACGAACAACTGCGCCAACGGCTCGACGCTGCCGGGGTGGAGAGCCGCCCGCTGTGGAAACCTATGCACACGCAGCCTGTGTATAAGGATGCACCGGCATACGTCAACGGGGTGTCGGAGCGGCTCTTCGCACTTGGGCTATGCCTGCCTTCCGGACCGATGGTCACCGACGAGGATTTCGACCACATCATCAAGGTGATTAAGGAGGGGTAAAGGGATGCCCCCTCCCCAACCCTCCCCGAGGGGAGGGTGCGGTTACCACGACAACCAGAAGAACTCGATGATGCTCGTGCATGCGGGCTGAGTATTTCAACAATAAAACATGAAACGACTACTAGATAAGATTCTCAATTGGTATTTCTCAAGAAACGCCTTGCCCTATTGGATGGTGTTTATCATGGACTGCCTGATATGCTATTTATCGGGGCTGTTCGTGTTTTGGATGTACTACAACGGGGCGGTCACACTGGGAAATATAGCAATCCTGTCGAAGACGATAGGCATGTATATGTGCTTCAACGTGATAGGATTCCGGATCTTCCATACCTATAGTGGCGTGTTGCGCTATTCGTCGTTCGTAGATTTGCAACGCGTAGGATATGCCATGGCCTTCTCGTGCGTGCTGGCGCTTATCTTCCATTATCCTGTGTTCTATACAGATTGGAACTTTGTGCGCCTGCAAGGACGGCAAATCATTGCCATGTATGTGGTGGCCACCATCATGATGTGGGCGATGAGGGTCATTGTCAAGGTGCTTTACGATGTGGTGTTCAGTTCTGAGAAGGGCGAGCGAACACTCATCTACGGCGTGGCCGACGGAGGCGTGGGACTGGCTAAGAACATTCGCAACAACAAACACTCGAAATTCCAACTCAAGGGATTCATCTCGCACAATGATACCTTGGTGGGCAGTCTGCTGCTCGGCGAGAAGGTGTATCAGGTACGGAAAAACTTCCCCAATCTGCTCAAAGAGATGAATATCGGCGCGGTACTCGTGTCGCCGCTGCAAAACGAGTCGTTTCGTAAAAACCAGGAACTGCAAGACTATCTCATCGACGCCGAAGTGAAGATTTATATGGCGGAGAGCGTCAAGGAGTGGCAGGCCGACGATGAGTTTAACCCGGCGAAGCTCAAACCAATCAGCATCGAAGACCTGTTGCCACGCAATGAGATTGAGGTGGATATGCAAAAGGTGGGCGAGATGCTCACGGGTAAGAAAATATTGCTTACCGGGTCGGCGGGCAGTATCGGCAGCGAGATCCTCAGACAGATATCTGACTACCACCCGGCGGAACTGATGCTCATCGACATCGCTGAGACTCCGCAGCACGATATCAGACTGATGATGGCTAAGCGGTGGCCGGAGATTAAGACGACGACCGTGGTGGGCTCGATTTCCAACCATGACCGCATGGAGGTCATCTTCAAGCGGTTCAAGCCCGACTATGTCTTCCATGCCGCGGCCTACAAACATGTGCCCATGATGGAGGACAACCCCTCGGAGAGCATACAAAATAATGTCTATGGCACGAAGGTGATTGCTGACCTCAGCGTGAAGTACGGGGTGAAGAAATTCGTGATGCTCTCGACCGACAAGGCGGTGAACCCCACGAATGTGATGGGATGCTCGAAACGTATCTGTGAGATTTATGTGCAGAGCCTGGACCAGGCCATCAAGGAGGGGAAGGTGAAGGGCGTGACGCAGTTTGTCACTACTCGCTTCGGAAATGTGCTGGGCTCTAACGGCTCTGTGATTCCGCTCTTCGAGAGGCAGATCAAGGCGGGCGGTCCCGTCACCGTCACCGACCCTAATATCATCCGATTCTTTATGCTGATACCTGAGGCGTGCAAACTGGTGCTCGAGGCGGGCACTCACGGCAAGGGCGGTGAGATATTCGTGTTCGACATGGGCAACCCTGTGCGTATTGCCGACTTGGCGCGGAGGATGATTCAGCTGAGCGGTGCCAAGGGGGTGGAAATCAAATACACAGGACTCAGGCCGGGCGAGAAATTGTATGAGGAGGTGCTCTCGGATGATGAAAACACGAAACCCTCGTTTCATAAAAAAATCCGTATCGCCTGTGTGCGTGAGTACGACTTCGATTCGGTCAAGCGTGATATCGACGAACTCATCAATATAGCCGATTCCTTCGACGATATGCGTATCGTGGCGAAGATGAAGGAAATCGTACCGGAATATATTTCTAAGAACTCAGTCTTCGCCGAACTGGACCATAACTGAAAATTTAAGAGGTGAGAGGTAAGAGGTGAGAGGTAAGAGATATGCTTTGGGGACAAGGGGCAGGGGGCAAGGGGCAGGAGATATGCCACGAACCCTCAACCCTCAACCGTGTAGAACCCTCAACCCTAAACCCTAAACCCTCAACCCTCAACAAAAAAAACTTGTTCCTCTCTTTCCTTCGCTTTGCGCTCGATGACAATTGTCCGGTGCCTGACGACATCGGGCAGATGGATTGGGATGCGCTGCTCGAGTTCGGACGACAGCACACCATTGTGGGGGTGCTATATCATGGACTGAAGAAGTTGGAGCAGCACCCCCAACGCCCCGATAAGTATAAAATCATTGAGTGGTTTTCGGCCAATGAGGAGATTGTGCGCGAAAATGAGCGGGTCAATCAAGCGGCGGCCCGGGTCACCTACCTGCTCTACAAGAAGGAGGGCATCAAGGCTTGTGTGCTGAAGGGACAGGGCAACGCACTGATGTATCCTGACCCGATGATGCGCACGTCGGGTGATATCGACCTGTGGACCAACCTCTCTACCGACGATCTGCTGAGGTACATCATGCGTGTGTCGCCTGAGTCGGGCATCGAATATCACCATATCGACTTCCCCGTGTATGATGATGTGGTGGTCGAGATTCATATCACGCCCTCGTTTATGGGGAATCTCTTTTATGAGCGGCGATTAAGGCGCTACTTCGAAGAGGTGAAGAAGGAGCAGTTCCGCTCTATCGTCAGCCTGCCCGGCAACACGGGGAAAATATGTGTTCCCACCGACGACTTCAACCGCATCTTCCAACTCTCTCATGTGATGCACCACTTCTTTTTCGAGGGGGTGGGACTGCGCCAGATCATCGATTATTACTATCTGCTGCGAAAGGGATTTACCGAAGAGGAGCGACAGGCCGACGTGAAGCTGCTGAAACGGCTGAATATGACGAAGTTTGCCGCGGCTATGATGTGGGTGCTGCACGAGCAGCTGGGTCTGGAGCGGCGTTATCTGCTGGTGGAACCCAATGAGAAGGTGGGGAGGATGCTCTTCGATGAAATCATGAAGGCGGGCAATTTCGGACGCAGCGACGACCGCTATGCTTTTCAGGGGCGCTCGGTCTATACGCAGTATTTCATTGAGATATACCGCAATTTACACTATGCCTGGCAGTTTCCCTCTGAGACGCTCTGGGGACGGCCCCTCTCACGCTGGTGGCACATGTTCTATAAATGGCGACTCAGAAGAAAGGCTAAAAAGATGTTGCCACCCCAATAACTTGTGGCTTTGGCTTAACTACTTAACTACCAACAAACATTTGGCTTAACTACTTAACTACCAACAAACATTTGGCTTAACTACTTAACTACTAGCTACTTAACTACTGCAAAAAACTACTTCTTTTTCGCTTGGCTGTTCTTGCTTTTAGCGTTCTTTTTCCCTCCCTTATTCTTTTTCGCCGCTTTTGCCCGTTCTTGACTTACGCTGTCTTTCCATTCGGTGTATTGCTGCTCTAATTGGGATGCGTAGGGACGGTTGGTGCGGCTTTTCAAGAAGCTGAAGGTGCCTAAGGCTACGATGATAAAAAAGAACACCAGCGCACTCTTCCATAATTTCACGGGCCGTTTCATCACACTCTCATCCGAAGGCATGACGGTGGGGTAGGGAGCACCACATTTCCGACAATACTTTTCACCATTCTGCTGCAACGTGCCGCATCGCTCACAAAATTGCTGGGGATGCAGCAACGCGCCACAATGCTCGCAATAAGTATGTTGCGAGTTTTGTTTTTTCTTGCATTTCGGACAGATGGTTTTCAAGTGTTGAGGGTTTAGGGTTGAGGGTTTAGGGTCGAGGGTTTAGGGTTGAGGGTTTAGGGTCGAGGGTAGAGGGTTGAGGGTTTAGGGTTGAGGGTTTAGGGTTTAGGGTTTAGGGTTGAGGGTTCTTGGCATATCTCTTACCTCTCACCTCTTACCTCTATTTTTCGTTTAGGGTTCATACACTGTTTCGTGCACTTAGCTTCACCATCTACCTCAGCTCGTTTCCCCCTCCCCTCGGAGGGGGGGCGGGGGGAGGCTGCATATCTCCTGCCCCTTGCCCCTTGCTCCCTGCCCCAAAACTATTCTCTTCACTCCCACGTAAAGTTGTCGATGCCGGCTCCTATCTCGAAGTGATAGCGCACGATGCCAAGGTCTATTTTGGTCCACGGACCAAATCCGGCACTTGCCTTCACACGGTTGCCTTTCTTGAGCGTCAGGGTGAAACGCTGTTGGTTGAGTGCCGTGGGGGCGAGCAGGGCGGCGTCAACACCACGCAGAAACCACTCCGGCACTTCGCCCGAAGCTCTCATCACTTTCTCGCGAGGTTTGACCTTATGACTCACACCGGGGTTGATGCCGTAGCCCAAGGCGATGACGCACACCAGATGCTCATCGGCAGCTATACTCATCACTTCGGGGTTTTTCGAGTAGGTCAGCGCCACCCAGCAGGTGTTTAAACCCATCGTCTGCGCTTTCAGCACCAGACGCTCGCCGTAATAGCCGGCTTTCATCTTCAGATAGCGCGATTTCTTGCCGGCAATGACAAAATAATTGCGTACATTCTGAAAACGACCGTAGTGGGCCAACTTCGAACCGAAGGCCTTGGGGTCGTTCACTACCAGTTGGATGTGCATGCCGGTGTTGTCGTTGCAGTGGTTGATCTCTGTCTGCAACTCTCTTATCTGTGCGATGGTCAGTGCGCGGTCGTCATAGCTTCTCACGCTGTGGCGGGCCTTGATGGCTTCTGATAGGTTCATAATTGCTGCTTTGGTGATGCAAAAATACGAATTTTTTGTCATTTCGCCCATTACTTAACGGCATTTAACGTTTTCCGGGGCTTGAATCATTTTTTTCTGGGCTCGTAGGCAATAAATGACCTTTTTCTTTGTTTTGGTTGTATGGAGGTTTTTAGAAAGAACTGCTGTATGAAAAAGTGGATTTTTTTATTTCTCATGATGATAATCGCCCAGACGGCTTTTTCGCAGGTATTGCTCGACCAGAAACGAAACGGCCGCAGAGTGATATCTACACATGCCGCTGTCTTGACCGATGAGGGGAAGAGTCCACTCGTCTATATCGGCTATTCCGTTCAGATTGAGGGCTCTACACATGCTTATTATCTCACCGTGGGCATCAAGAGCAACCAGCCTATTTCTAAGGTGAACGCCGGCGACAGACTGTTGCTGAAAATAGGCAACCATGATGTGCTGAAGTTTACGGCGCAGGCCAATAGCCAGTTCTCCCGCTCGGGGCAGACTTATTATAGCAATAGCAGCTATCGCATCAATAAGTCTGACATCGACCGCATTGCACGGGCGCAACGGGTGCGCATCGCCATGGCCGACGATGTGCTCGACATCGATGTAGCTCGCCATGCCTATCGCAATACGCTGCGGCAGGCTAATGAGATCTTAAAGTTTTAATAAGGAATCAGAGAGGATGGAGGTTGACGGATGGGTTACCGAATAAACACCGTACTTTTTTGCTGGTTGGCCGTGCTCGCAGTCAATGCGCAGACATTGTTTCACAGACCCTTTCCGTTGCAGCCGGGCGATAGCATAGCAATCATCTCGCCTTCGGGCGCGGCCACGCAGGCCATGGTCGATACGGGGTGCGTCGCACTCAGACGACAGGGATTTGTGCCGGTGCCGATGCCCAACGTGCTGAAGTCGTGGCACGGATTCGGGGGCACGCCGCAAGAGCGCACCGACGACCTGCTTCGAGCCCTGCGCGACCCTTCTATTAAGGCCATCATGGCCACACGTGGCGGCGATGGCGCACCCCATGTGCTCAGTAGGATTCCTGTTGATACGTTTGCGTGCCATCCGAAGTGGATCATCGGGTTCAGCGATGTCACCGCTCTGCTCTGTGCCGAGGCCAGGGCAGGGGTGATGAGCATTCATGCCAGTATGTGCGAGGCGCTGGGATATGAGGGCGCACGCGACACGGTGAGCAGGGCGCTCTTCGCCACGCTCACGGGGCGATGGCCTCGATATGTGGTGCCCGCGCACCGCTACAACCAGATGGGGGTGGCACACGGCACGCTCGTTGGGGGTAATATGTCGGTGTATGGCGGACTGGCCGGTTCGCCCTACGATATTCTCGATATTCCTGATATCATCCTTTTTATCGAAGATACGGGCGAGAATATCAGTCATGTCGATAGGATGCTGCATCTGTTAGAGGTGCGTGGCGTGCTCTCGAGGTTGAAAGGGCTCATCGTGGGGAAATTCGCTAAATACAAAAAGCCCGACAATGGGTTTGACGATATGTATCACATGATTCATACCTACGTGAGCCGTTATCCCGACCTCCCGGTGTGCTATGACTTTCCCGTCGGTCATGCTCATCTCAACAATTTTCCGATGGTGGTGGGGGCTCCCGTCACGCTCTCTGTGGCTCCAGACAGCACCACCATGGATTTTGAGCTTTAGGCGCCCTCTCCCCGGCCCTCCCCGAGGGGAAAGCCCCCTCCCCGGCCCTCCCCGAGGGGAGGGAGTAGTTAGTACGGCGATTGCAACAAATGGCGGACAGGGCACGCCCTGTCCCTACTTTTGTGGAGAACTATTTTTCACTGTCGTTCAATAACTCGTCTCCTGGCCCTGCCCCATGAAAGCCCCTTGCCCCCATGAAAGCTCCTTGCCCCATGAAAGCCCTTTGCCCTCATGAAAGCTCCTTGCCCCATGAAAGCCCTTGCCCTACAGATTACAAATAGACAACGGATTTTGCGGATTTCACAGATGCTTGTTATTGCTGATAATCAGCAATTTGTAAATCCGTGAAATCCGCGAAATCCGTTGTTGAGGAGAAATCCAAGTGTTTTGACACACCTCTTATCGTCTGAGATAATCATATCTCCTGCTCCCTGCCCCCTGCTCCCTGCCCCAAAACTATTCTCTTACCTCCAACCTCTCACCTCTTACCTCTAGAGGACACTACCACTTTCTTGCCGTCAATCACATAGATGCCTTTCGGCAGTGTCTGTACGGATTGTCCTACGCGCTGTCCCGACAGGTTATACACGGATCCGGGTGCGGTGTTCGTTGTGGTGCGGATGTCGTGGATGCCTGTCGGCTCTTTGCCAGTCACGATTTTCATCTGGCTGTAACTGATGCCGCCATCGGCGTTCAGGTAAGCACGGAACGGCTCCACGGCCTTGCCGTTGGCCGGGGTTGCATAGTTGCCTTCTACCAGATATGCGTCCTCTACTACCGACGGGGTGTTCACACCTGTCAGTTGGTAACTGCCGGCGGTGGCGGTGATGGGAGATGCCGGGGTGGCTGTCAAAGCAGTCTGACCGCTGGCCGTGAAGATGAGTTCTTTGCCTTTCAATTCCTCACCTACGGCTATCAGATACGGTGTGTTGGCCTCCAACTGGTCGGCATAGTCGAATATCAACTGGTCGCCGTCGATAGCCACCAACTTCATGATATACAGGCTCTTGCCGGTGTCGCTCTCGCTCCGCTGCCAGTCGGTGGCGGCTCCTGCGGCGGTCACCGTTGTAGGAGCGAAGGGCAGTGCGAAGGTGCTCCATGTGTCGGCCTCGGTGAAGGTGCGGTGATAGTTGCAACTCACGTTCACGTTGATGTCATTTGGGATGTAATACTCATATCCGTCGTATAGATGTACGTTGCCCGTACGCATCTGCGCGTTCACGATATTCTTGCCTTTCAGACCGGTGGGCACGGCCGATTCGAGCAGGTAGATGGTGTTGGGGTTGCTGTTCGCCGTCACGTCTTTCGTGTAGGCGGTGGCCACGTCGGCGGCTGCCGCGCCTTCGGGGACGCTGAAGGTCGATTGCCGGGCGGCGGTGCTGATCTCGCCTGAGCCGGTCCACATCACGGCGCCGTTCTCCGGGGTGTAGGTCAGCTTATCTTCCTGTTTGCTACCGTCGGCCTTAGTGTGGGTCGAGGTCAGTTCAAAGTCGATGCCGCGCTGCGCTTTGGTCACGGCTATCTCAAAGTTAAGGTGGATGGTCTCGCCGGCTGGCACTTCGTAGAACTGCTTGTCCACCGTATTGGTGTTGTTGTTGTTCATGTTGCGCACATCTGTAGTGATGGCGTGCCGGTAAGTGCCTGTGCCTTGGTTGGTTACGTCGATCTGGCAGAGCACTTTGCTGCCATATACGGTCTTGCCGTCGTCGCCCAGATTGAGTATCTTCACCGTCTTGACAACGTCTGAACCCTCCAGCATGGCATTGGTATAGAACCAGTTGTCCTGGAAGTAGTCGGTAGAGAGATAATACACATCGTAGATAGAGAATGATGAGCCGTCGGGGATGTAGAAGGCTACTTGCGTCGTCTCGCCTGCTGCCACGGCTATCTGCTCCCAACTGACGGTCTCTATCTCGCTGTCTTGCAAGTAAATCGGGCCGTTGTATTCCTCGCCGTTGTTGGTGAAGTCCACCACCAGGGCGTTCTTGGTCTGAGTCACGTTGTTAATGGTGAACTCTCCCTCTGGCATCGGGGTCAGTGTCAGTGTGTTGCCCTCGATATGTGCTTTGATGTAGATGCGGTCAGAGGCGTCGTCTTTCTCCCACTGCAGTGTGCTGATGTTCTGGCTCACGGCGTAGATCTCGTAGTCGCCGTCGGCCAGATCGGCTCCGAAGTTGACTGTCGCTGTACCATTCTGACCGGAATACGAGGCTTGCGCACCCAGGTTGACTCTCACACTCATCAGGCGTTTCACTTGCTCACCATCTTTATACAGGGCGTAACCCATCGAGCGCGAATAGGTGCCGCCCGTGTTGTTCGTATGCGTCATGTGCATCACTACGTTGAAGTTGGTGCTGGCACTGGCGCGGGTCACCGTGCGCTGATACACGCTCGGGCGGTCGGTCACGGTCAGTCGCTGGCTGTAGTGGCTCTCGGTGTCGGTGCCGGTGGGCTGGATGCCTAAATAGGCTATCTGCCCCACAGAGAACTGGTTGGACGTGGCGCTGCCGCCGATACCGGAGTACGAGGCGTCGAGCACTGACAGACGGAACGGACCGTCGGCATAGCCACCCCAACCCCAGTTGATGTTGAAACGTCCGTCGCCATTATAGCCGTCGCACACAAAGGCGTGACCCTCCCAGGCGGATGTGTAGCCGCAGTACAGGATGGGACGGTTGTTGCGCAACTCATTCATAAACAGCTCTTCCCACTCGCCGATGGAGTAGTTGATGCGTTGTGCCGCCCAACAGGTGTTGGCATAGCCGAAATAGTTTTTCAGGTTGTTGGGTATCAGGTAGTCTTGGTTAGACCCGGAACCGTCAGTACCATAGTTCATCTTCACACTCTGGCCGGCATAGCGCATCAGCCAGCTCATGGCTTCTACCTCGGGCGTGGCGATGCCGTTGGTCACCATGTTCGGGGTGTAGGTGTCGAGCATGTGGTCCCAGTCGAACGTGATGGCGGGCAGCGCTTCGATGGTGCGACCGCTGTATGTGTAGCTGGGGATGCTGCGCGTGGGCTCCTGGGGCCACTTGTGGTAGTTCATGATCTGTGCCAGGGCGGTGGCCAGACAGCCCGTCGGACATTTCACACCGCCGATGGCAGGGCTGTGGTAGTTGTATGGCTCACCCTGATCCCAACGGGTGGTCAGCAGGGGGGCTATCACCTCGCTGGGCGACTTGGCGGCTATGTTCGTGCGTTCGGGCATGTTCTCTTTCACCCATTCTATCTGTTGGTCATAGCACGACAACCACCAGCGTAGATTGTCGGGGAGTTGGTTGGCATCAAACGTGCCGTTGTCGGTCGAACCCAGGATGGCTGCTGTGCGGTCGTCGCCAGAGACAATGACGAAACCGTCTTGCTCGTTGACGTTGAATACGTAGTAGTTGACGTCTTTGGTCACTGCGGCCGTCAACTGATTCTTCGACTCGTATGCCATCTTCAACTTACGTGGACCGCCGGCCTTCGTGGCATTTTGCGCATCGACAAAGGCTTGGGCCGTCTGCATGGCTTGCTGCGGGTCAACGGGGGCGGCTTTGAGGGCTACCACTGATGACAGCGCGGCAATCAATAATGAAATTTTCTTCATAGTGTGTTTTTGTATAGTTTGTGCAAAGTTAGCATAAAATTACTGATACAGATGTCTAATACCGCTTTTTTTTCATTTTTTTAGGGATTACAACCGATGGTCCTTATGGCTTTGCTGATTATTTAACTACATCTCTAAAATATTGATATAAATCAATCGCCCCTTTTTTGTGTATTTGCAGATAAATTCGTAATTTTGCACCAAATTTTTCAAGATTACACATTTATGGGTGGCTTTTTCGGCACGATTTCTGTTAAGGATTGCGTCAACGATTTATTTTATGGTACCGACTACAATTCTCATCTCGGCACGCGCCGGGCGGGAATGGTCACGTTCGACCCCGCAAAAGGATTCAACAGGTCTATTCACAGTCTCGAACGCAATTACTTCCGTTCTAGATTTGAAGACGAGTTAGAGCATTTCGTCGGCAATCAGGGCTTAGGCGTCATTAGCGACACCGACCCGCAGCCCATCATCGTCAATTCACATCTGGGGCGGTATGCCGTGGTCACCGTGGCAAAAATCAATAACATACGGGAGATTGCCGCCAATCTGCTCGCCGAGAGGATGCACTTCAGCGAGATGTCGGCCAATAACATCAACCAGACAGAGCTGGTGGCGCTGCTCATCAATATGGGGCATAATTTCGTAGAGGGCATCAATAATGTGTATCGCAAGATTCAAGGGTCATGCTCTATGCTGGTTCTTACCGAGGACGGTATCATCGCGGCACGCGATTTCCTCGGACGCACTCCCATCGTCATCGGACGTAAAGAGGGCGCTTACGCTGCCACCAGCGAGACGTCGGCCTTCCCCAACCTTGACTATCAGGTGGTGCGCGATGTGGGGCCGGGCGAGATTGTGCGGTTGAGGCCCGACGGCATCGAGGTGCTTCAACAGCCGTTCAGCCGTTGCCAGATATGCTCGTTTCTTTGGGTCTATTACGGATTCCCCACCAGCGATTACGAGGGCATCAACGTAGAGGCTATGCGTGAGCGCAACGGCGAGCTGATGGGTGAGGAAGACCCCATCGAGGCCGACTGTGTGTGCGGCGTGCCCGACTCCGGTGTCGGCATGGCCATCGGTTATTCTCTGGGCAGTAAAATTCCCTATAAGAGGGCGGTGCTGAAATATACGCCTACATGGCCGCGAAGCTTCACCCCGGGCAACCAGTCGAGGCGCGACCTCGTGGCGAAGATGAAACTCATTCCCAACCGTGCCATACTCAATGGCAACCGCGTGGTGTTCTGCGACGACAGCATCGTCCGTGGCACGCAGTTGCGCGACAATGTGCGCATGTTTTTCGACTATGGCGCACGCGAGGTGCATGCGCGTATCTCGTGTCCGCCATTGGTCTATGGATGTCCGTTCATACAGTTTACATCGTCTAAGAGCGACCTCGAACTCATCACACGTCAGGTGATCAAAGACTTTGAGGGTGATCCTTCCAAAAACTTAGAGAAATACTCTACTACCGATTCGCCCGAATATAAGAGGATGGTCGAGGAGATAGGACGGCGGCTCGGACTCACTACAGTGCGCTTCGCAAAAATCGAAAAGCTCATCGAGTCGATCGGTCTGCCCAAAGAGCGTGTATGCACGCACTGTTTCGATGGCTCTTCATATATGAAGTAGTCGATTGGTAGTCAATTGGATAAGATTTTAAGTAGATAAGTAGTTAAGCCGTTACCTTTTTTGTCGATATGATTATGAGTGCGAAGCTATGGCGTGTGTTCGCCTTGTGTTGTGCCATCACATTGATGGCTTGTGGAAACAAGAATACCGGATCGTCTGATGCGTCACAGCAGTCGAAGGATGCCGTCGCATCCGATGGCGGACAGGCATCTCCGGCCGAGACAGCCAAAGTGGAAGCACCTGATTTCACCCTGACCGACATCCAGGGACAGCCGCTCTCACTACGTTCGCTGCGCGGCAAATACGTGGTGCTCGACTTTTGGGGCTCTTGGTGCGGATGGTGCATCAAGGGGATGCCTAAGATGAAAGAATGTTACGACAAGTACAAAGGCAAACTGGAGATTGTCGGCATCGACTGTGGCGACACCGACGAGGCGTGGCGGAAGGCTGTCGATACTTATCAGCTGCCATGGCTGCATGTCTTCTGCCCCGAAAATGCTTCCGTGCTCGGTGATTATGATATTCAGGGATTCCCCACCAAGGTGGTCGTCGCACCTGATGGCACACTCGACAAGGTGGTCATCGGCGAAGATCCAGAGTTTTATACTTATTTAGACCAGATTCTCGGCTGATAATCAAGATGTTAAACGAGGGGCCAAGGGTGTCACACATACGAGTGCAAGCCGCCTAACAAGTAGTTGACACCGAAGTAGGTCATCAAAATGCTCAGAAAGGCGAAGATCATATACACGTGATATGTCAGGGGGCGTTGCATCGCGGTCACGGTGCTGCGATGCAGTGCCACGGCGTATATCATGAAGGTGATGAGCGCCCACGTCTCTTTCGGGTCCCAGCTCCAATACTGTCCCCAACTGATGTTGGCCCAGATGGCACCGATGAAGATGCCCAGACCAAGCGTGGTGATGGCGGGATAGAGAAACAGACGGCTCAAAACCGACAGGGACTCCAACTGCACCTGCATCATATCCCGTCGCCGGCGGTTCACCACACGCAGTATGACGGCCATGACTCCGCAGAGGAAGGTCAGTGCCAACAGCGCGTAAGACATCATGATGACCGATACATGGATGCTCAACAGGGGCGACTGCAACACGGGCATGAGGTGGGTGATCTGCGGGTCCATATTGCTGATGTGAGCCACCAATAGGAAAAATCCCGACAAGAGAAAACCGAAGGTGACCACGATGCGGAACCAACGGCTCGCTATCATCGACACCAGCAGGATGAGCCAGGCCATGAGCAACATCGTCTCATAGCCGTTGCCCATCGGCACCGTGCCACGTATCAGCCAGCGAAGGGCCAGACAGACGGTCAACGCCACAAAAGCGAACAGCATGACGGCCAGGAAACACCTGTGGGGCCATTTCCCCCGGCCTGTCAACCTCTCGTCCGGCCTCGTCAGTCGCCACATGAAATAACCCAGCGACAGGAATCCCATGGTCAGGCATACCATGAACAACACCGTGGCAAAGGGGATGGCATTATACAGCCGTTCGGCCTTGATGCGCGTGTCTGAGGGCACCGAATGGCCGCCGTTCTGCTGCTGATATGTCAGCATCTTGTCTAAAAACACATTTACACGGTCGTCGTGCCCGGCCAGCACATCCTCGTACATCAAGTTAAACACTTGTGTGATGTATTTCTTGTGCTCTGGTTCTACCGTGTCGGTGATGGAGTCCGACGGGGCATACCATACGGTGGTGCCGTGCTCGTCGGTGTAGGGCAGCACACGAAGTGTCAGACCCTGACGCAAATCCATGATCAGCTGCAACTGCTCGTCGATTTTGTAGGCCGACTTATGAAGGGCATCGTTGTGGCCGTGGTAATACTCATCTACCAGTGGACCGACCTTATATCCTGTCTGTGGGTCAAAAAACTGGTTGAGCGAGGCGCGGCCGTCTGTGCCTAACAGGTGGTTCAGCTCGCCACCTTTCACTTTGATGCACGGCTCGGCGCTCCATGCGTCGGTATAAAACAGCCACCCGCTGAGCACCTGCTCGGCGGTCAGCCCTGCATAGCTCTTGCGCCCCGTCAGCTTCTTGGTGAAGTCGATGGCGTATGTCTGGAGCGGGCAGATGCGGTCGTTGTAGTTGACGAGCAGCCGACCGAATTTCTCGGCCGTGCCACGGGGCAGGGTGGGGGGTGTGGCGCTCCAGACCGTGGACGATAGTCCTGCCATCACAGCCAGCACCAAGGCACCACGCTTCAGTGCTGGATGGCGTAGCAGTTGGCGGTAGGCTCCTTTGGGGTCGATAAGCATGTAGATGAGCGAGAAGAAGAGCAGGGCATAGCCCAGATAGGTCAGGGGCGTGCCCCAAGGGTCGCTGTTCACGGCCAGCATGCTGCCGCCACCGTCGTTGTCGTAACTGCTCTGATAGATGCGGTATCCCCGATACGAGAGGATGTCGTTCATCGACACGCTGTCGCGACGCTCCTCACCGTCATCAATCACGGTCAGCGCCGACACGTAGTCCGAGGCGGCCTGCGTGCCTGCATGATACCTGACCATGAACGTGTCTAACCGCAGGGCGAAGGGCAAATCGGTCATCAGCATCTGCTGAGGGTCGTCGGTCTGTACATACTGCTGCTCGGTCTGTCCGATGCGCAGGTGCAGCATCCCTTTGTGGGCCGTCAAGTGGGTGGCCAAGGCTCCGCACAGTATCACTACCAGCGAGGCGTGAAGCAGCACCACCGGCCAGCGCCGCATCCTGCGGCGAACCATCCAGGCGATGCAGGCGGCGGTGAGCAAGGCCCATAGCAGCACAAACCACCAAGAGCCATAAATATGACTGCCGGCATATTCTGTTCCCTTGAATTTCTCTACGATGGTGGCTGCGGCCATCACCACGATCACGGTCACATAGAGTGCATATAGTATTTTCTTCATTTCTTGATAACGGAAAAGGCTGACGTTTATTTTCTTATGTCTTTCCTGCAGCCATTTTTTTCAGGATTGTTACCTCTTGCAGACCAAGCAAGAGTGCAAAAGCACCGGTCTTATTTATCAAATAGGGACAGGGCACGCCCTGTCCACTATCTGTTTGATTCACATTTTGTTGTCTTAGGTTTGTACTCATCCTCTCTGTCAAAAACGGCTCGTGACAAATGGCTTAACTACAAAGAAGTGGAGCACTTGCGAAACTTGAATTAATACTTAACTATTTATATCGACCTGATGAATTTCACCACGGCGTCGCGGTCGGCCTTCGGCAGGTTATAGAACCGCACCGTGCTCTCGTAGGCATCCGACTTCTGACTGTAGGCGTGCCACATGATGGCTTCTATCTCGTTGCGGGCGCGGCAGTCGTGCAGACGGTCTTCGGCTCCGGTGTTCACACCCGACAGACCACGGCCCCACAGCGGGGTGGTGCGGCACCACGAACCGTGGATGCCGTTCTTCATGTACAGGCGGTGCTGCAACATGTCGGTATAGGGGTAGATGACTTGCTTCGGATAGGTGGGCAGACTCAGGTTGTTGGCCACGATGGGCGAGGGGGCCCAGTAGTCGTCGTTGCCCGTCTCCCAGCGCGGACGGTGACATGAGGCACAGCCTATCTGCATAAACACTTCCTTGCCGCGCTGCACCTCGGCGTCGTTCAGGTCGCGTGCGCGTGGCACAGCCAGACCTCGGTGCCATACCATAAACTGCCAGAAGTTCAGGTCGGTCATCTCGGGCTTGAAGTTATGGTAGGCGTTGTCAAACTGGTTGGTCTTCGGGTCGAGCAGCACTTTCACGGCCTCGGCAATGCCTTCATCGGTTCCATCATTATAATAAGGTGAGGTGGGGTCGGCCTTGATTCTGGCTATCACCTCGGGATTCTCAGACATGGCGGTGGCCCAGGCGGTCGTGGTATAGAGGTACGGGCGGTCGCTGCGGCTCACGTTGGGGATGTTCCACATGGCGTTGGCTCCGGCGCCGTCTTGCAGCGAGGCGCGCGTCATGGCGTAGGTGAAACGTTTAATCCTCTTCGTGCCGTCGGCCAGGGTGTACCATGCGCCAGGAGCCCAGTCGTTGGCTGCCTTATCCCAGAAATTGGGGTTCAGCTCCACGTAGGGTGCCTCGGCTTGGTATTGTTTCTTAAGCGAGTCTTCGGGGATGGCATCAAGCAGTCCGGTGCCATAGAGGCCGATGGTCGATTCCAGGCGGAAAGCCAGATTGGTGGGCTTCGGGTTGGTGTTGAAGGCGTCGATGTCGATGCTCAGCTCCGGGTAGATGAGCTCGTAGGGCTCGCCGTCGGGAAACTGCAAGGGCAGTCCGCTCTCCATGGCGGTCACCTTCTCCCAACTCAGGTGGATGCCTCGCTCATCTACAGGGGGCAGGAAGGGATAGATGGCACGGGTCTGCGGCATGCCTGTCACTTCCGAGATATAGGGACCGTCGTCGCTGTTGGCTCCATCTACGGGGTGGTAGATCACCAGCAGGTAACCGTTGCCCATGAAGTCGGCGTTATAACTCATCGTCCGTTTGCCATGGCCGTAGCCGGGGTGACAGTCGATGCAAGAGGTGCGCACGTAGGCCGGTCCCAGACCGTTGAAGTCGGCGGTACTGGTGACGGTGAAGTCATGCTCGAACAGCAGCTCTCCTTTCTTGAACGCCGTAAACAGGTCGGCTCGGTTCACAGCCTCTGTCTCCACTTCATAACTGTGGGCGATGGTGCTGTTGGTCGTGCCCAGCTCGCCGCCGGGATACCACTCCTCGGCCTTGAACCCTTTGGTGTCTTTGCCTACATAGCGGTAGTCGTCCATGCCGGTGGTGCTGGCCAGTTCGTCGTTGTCTGTCTGCCCCTTTCCGTCGTCTTTGTCGTCATCATCGTGGCAGGCCGACAGCGTCAGTGCGGCTATTCCGCAGAGTATCAGATACTTGGTCTTGTCGTAAAGGTGTTTTGTTGCCATATTGTTTGTTCGCTAATGATGGTTGTTTTTACTGTGCTTGTGTGTGTCGTCGTAGTACGAGTCATGGGCCAATGTGCCTGAGCACTTGACCCATAGACTCATGTCTGCCATATCTAAGCAGGGGTATGTCTTAGTTCTGCAATATCCAGTCGCAGGTCTGTCCCAGATAGGTGTCTAAGTCGCCGATGGCATCCATGGCGTCTTTTACCACTGTGGCGGCAGGATCCTGCACGAAGGCTTTGCCGCTGTTCTGACATTTGTCGAGGGCTTCAAGGGCTGTTGCCAGACGGGCTTTCAGCTCTTTGCCTACTTGGGGAGCATAGTCGTACAGGTAGTTCAGGATAGAGTTGTTGACCTCGGCATCTGAGCGTGCCTTTCCGTAGAGGGTGTATTGGATGCTCAGAATATTGCCCTTGAAGTCAGTGTATGAGTTGAAGCTGTAGGGCGACTCGATGTAGTTGGGGTCGTCTTTCTCGGGTGTGCCGTCCTCGCCGATGTGTGTGCTGCTGCCTCCGCTGGTGGTGGCACGGTAAGCCTGACCCATCTTCTGGTCGGCCACTTCGCCGCAGATATTTGAGCACCCGCCGATGAAGATTTCTTCCATCACCTTGCGCCAGCTGCTATAGGTGCTCTGAGCGGTGCCGGCGGCCAGCATGTTCTCGCCATAGCTCAGGCCATTCTTGGCCACGGTGATCTTAAACTCTTCTGCGTTTTGCTGTTTGCAGACATTGATGCGCTGGATGTGTGAGGTGGCAGCCTTGTTGCCCAACCACGACACTTCGAGTTGGAAACACTTGTCGCGCAGGTCTCCGGCGATGGCGGCAGCGAAGATCACTTCTTCCTTTCCGTGCACGTCCAAACCGGCGAAGTTGCTGTCTTCCTCTACGGCGTCATTGTTGAAGATGGCCACGTCTCGGTTCTTGCCGTTGCGGAAGAAAATGAACTCGATGCCGTGGAATCCCAGGTTCTCCTGCGTCAGGTTTCCCTCGGTACGTGCCCAGTAGATGCCGTCCTCTCCGTTCAGGTGGGCTATCTTGTTGTTGTCTTTCAAATCTTCGGCCAGGGTGGGCAGGTCCAGGGGCCAGGTGTCGATGTGCGGGTCAATCTCAAAGTCTGAGGCGGCACCATAGAGGAAGGCTTCGCTCTCTTCCCAGTAAGCACGGGTCAGTTTGTAGGTGCTGCAGATGGCGTCAATCTCACTTTGCGACACGCTGTTGCCGGCATTCAACTTCACTTTCAGGTTGTTAATCTGTGTGTAAAGGTCTTCTGCTGCGTTGGCTAAATTAGAGTATGTGGGATAAACCACATCGGTCAGATAGGTGCCGACGATGTTTTTCAGAGCCTCTTGCTTTTGGTTCTCTACTGTTTGTGCATCGACATTGCTGTCGTCGTCATCGCCACAGGCGGTGATGCTCATCGAGAGCGTGCAGGCCGCTGCGAAAAGCAGGGCGTACTTAAATACTTTTTTCATTTTCTCGTT
This sequence comes from uncultured Prevotellaceae bacterium, assembly GCA_947165505.1. GTDB lineage: Bacteria > Bacteroidota > Bacteroidia > Bacteroidales > Bacteroidaceae > Prevotella. Next base: position 144,494 of record CAMVAT010000003.1, read on the forward strand.
GTTTTATTATTGTGCTTTTTTATGTTTAGTGTTGAGTGTTTAGTGTTGAGTGTTATAAGAAGAACCCTTCGTAGGCGATGCCCACATTGATGGCAGGCTCGTCGTTAAACTGGCTCTTCAACAGCCGTTTGGTGTATTCGCCTTTGATGGCTATCTGGGGCAGAGGATGGTAGTTGACGCCTACCGTCACGTTTTGCCGTTTGGTGAAGTCATACGAGGGCTGGTCGCTGTCGTGGATGTAAGTGTCGTAATACTCGTAGCGGCCAAACACATACAGTTTCTCTTTCTTAGAGTGCATGCTGCTTATCTGAGAGAAAATATCGTAGCCGGCTTCAATGCCTACGGCCACGGCAGCCTTGCCCACTGGTGTGGTGTTGTAGGGCGAGGCCTTGGGCTGGCGGCTCTTGGCGTTGCTCACCTTCACGGCATCGCTCAGCGTGCCGTAGTCGGCCTGGCCGCGCACAATCCAGTTGTTACGGTTCAATGTGAAGTCAAACGAGCCGATCCACACGTTGCCTTTCACTTTGTCAAAGGTCTTGCCCTCGCCTTCCATCAGGTTGGGGTAGGTGTTGTGCATCGCTCTGCCGAAATAACTGCTCACGGCCATGCGCACACCGGGGATGGTATAGTTGTCTATGCGGGCTGAGATGCCGTATTTGTTGGCTGGCTTAAATTCAAAGGCCGATTTCACACCGTTCTTGGCCCATTTGTCGCGGCTGAACATCAGGGCGTTCAGACCGGCGGTCAACTGCAACTCATAGCGCCAGTCGCCTGCACGGCCCCAGAAACTGATGCCCGTGTCGTGCCAAGTGCAAGGCATGATGCTATTCTCGCCCTCCGGCCGATAGACGGTGAAGAAGTTGAGGGGCTCATGGTGGGCATTGGTCAGGCCCACAGGCACTACGATATGTCCGATGCGAAGGTTGGCGGCACGCGAGAAACTTTTCTGTAGCCACAGCTGCTCCAGTTCCACTTCGCCGCCCTTCTCGGTCTCTTGCTCATATTCGCCACCTTCTTCACTCTCTATTTCGATGGCTCCCCCTGTGCCGGTATGCTCAAATTCTATCTCCATACCCAGGGTCCAGCCCTTGCCGAAGTCGTAACCCATATAGATGACGGCATGGGGAATGTCGAAACGCCCGTTGCTCGGGTCGTTCTTGTATTGCGACGGATTGCTATACCTATAATAATGGTCGCTGTAGAAATTGCGCGAATAGGTCACTTCACCGTAAGCACCAATGCTCAGACGGTTGCCCTTCGCATGCTGCATCACACTGTCGCCTGCGCTCACCTGCGCGTTCATTATTTGTACTGACAGCAAGGCGATGGCTCCCAGCATCATTCTTTTTTTACTTTTCATTTTCTGTCCTTAAAATTCGGATGCAAAATTACGCCGACTTGTCTTTTCCCGCAATACTTAAAAATAGTGAAAATGACTCAATTTTTGTAAGTAGTCAAGTAATTATTATCTTAGATGTGATAGCGGGAAATACAGATGACATGCGCCCTTTTAGGGCAAAATGCACTCAGTTCGAAAAGAAATGGCTTACCCACTTTAACAACCTTCACTTCTATAACTACTTCTGAAAATGAAAAATACCTATTTGTTATGATTGCAAGTTAAAAAAAAACTCCGTACCTTTGCAAAAAAATAAGAGAGGCATCCCCTCTCAATCTATTCAAGGAGAAATACTTGGCCATACGGTAGCAGCTGTCTCACTTCGGATGAGGCAGGGAGAGGGGACTCAAGATCGTGCCCATGAAGAATCAGAAAATGTATGAGGCGGACGACAAGATGATTTCGCTCATCCGCGACAATTACACTGTGCTGCAGAGCTTAGGCAGCTTCGGCATCAACCTCGGGTTCGGCGACAAGACCGTGCGAGAGGTGTGCGAAGACCAGCATGTAGATACCTACACGTTTCTGGCCGTAGTCAACTATACCATCAATGGGCATCGTGATTTCGACGACATCGAACGGCTGTCGATACCCACTCTCTTGCAGTATCTGAAAGCCAGCCACGAATACTACCTCGATTTCCAACTGCCTTTCATACGCAACGAACTGGTGCAGGCGCTCGATGAGAGCGACAATCTGGCAAGGCTGATACTTAAATTGTATGATGAGTATGCCCACTCTATTCGGCAGCACATGAAATACGAAGAGAAGATGGTGTTCCCATACGTCGAGTCGCTCATCGAAGGACGCGTGGTCGGGAATTACGACATCGAAACCTTCTCGAAGCATCATCACCAAATTGATAACAAGCTGAGAGAGCTGAAGAGCATCATCATCAAATACCTGCCCAGCGACGGGCTGCACAACAACCAGCTCTCTGCCACTCTCTACGACATCTACAACAACGAGGAATGGCTGGCGCTGCACGCAGATGTCGAAGACTATCTCTTCTTGCCCGCCATCAGGTGGCTCGAGAGAAAGTCGAAACAGAACGACGTGTCGGTGAAAATATCCAACATGATCAGCAAAAACACCGAGGGGGAGTCGCTCAGCGAACGAGAGAAAGAGGTCATCATCGGCGTGGTGCAGGGCATGACCAATAAAGAGATTGCCGACCACCTCTTCATCTCTATCAACACCGTGATTACTCACAGGCGCAATATCGCCAAAAAACTACAAATACACAGTCCGGCGGGACTGACCATTTATGCCATCGTCAACAATCTGGTCGATATCTCCAGTGTTGACCTGTAACATTTTGAAAGCGAACAAGACATGAATCCATTCCCTTATGGGCGACCCAGAATGGCCATCGTTGACCCTAACACGCTGGCCGTGATGGGACTGAAGAACATACTGCTCAACGTGATGCCGATACTCACTATCGACACGTATGGGTCGTTTGCCGAATTAGAAGCGAACGCCCCCGACCAATACGTGCACCTGTTCGTAGATATGAGCATCGTGCTGCAGCACCGCACGTTCTTTACGCAGCGCAACAGACGCACCATCGTGCTCACCACCTCTGTCGAGCCCGAGAAACAACTGGCCGACTTCCACAGCTTGTGTATCAACGTGCCGGAACCGCAACTGGTGCGTGCTATCTTGATGATGGTGCAGCACAACCATCAGGGCGGAAAAAAACTGCCTCCTGTGCCCAAGACTTTAGCGGCAAAGATACTGACCGACCGCGAAATAGAGGTGCTCGCGCTCATCGTGCAGGGCTTCATCAACAAAGAGATTGCCGACAAACTTAACATCGGTCTCACCACGGTCATCACGCATCGTAAAAACATCATGGAGAAACTGGGTATGCGAAGCGTGTCGGCCCTCACCATCTATGCTGTCATGCACGGATATGTGGATATCAATAAAATTTAATTCTCTCAATAATCATGATGAAAGGTGACTTCGAAATGAGGTCACCTTTTTTCGTGACATAGATGGCTGTCCTGCCTTTTTTTTCGGTATAAAGCTACGAGTTTCGGAAAAATAGGCTATCTTTGCATACAGATACCCGAAAAACTTCCTGTGAAAGCCTAAAATAAATACCATTAACTAACAAGCAGATATGAAAAGATTCTTATCCATCGGCTTCTGCCTGACGCTCTGCCTCGTCGTATGGGCGAATAGGCTGCCTCGTATTGAACAAACGCCGCTGACGGGCTATTTCCCGCTGTCGGAGGCTGTCGTGTGTACCGACCCCGGCGACTACCGCGTGGTGCAGATAGCTGCTTCCATGCTGGCCGACGACATCCAGCGGGTGACGGGCCGCCGACCCGACATGCAGACCGGCAAGAAAGTTCCCGACCGCATCGCCGTGGTGGCTGGCACGCTGGGGCATAGTCAACTAATCGACCGGATGGTGCGACAGCACCATATCGACGTGAGCGACATACAGGGCAGGTGGGAGTCGTTTGTCATCACTACCACCGAGCATCCCAAGACGCATGCACCGATGCTGGTGGCCATCGGCAGCGACCGCCGCGGTACCGCCTTCGCGCTGACATCACTGTCTGAGGCCATCGGCGTGTCGCCATGGTACTGGTGGGCCGACGTGACACCCGAACGGAAACAGGCGCTCTATGTGGAGCCCGGACGGTTCCGGCAGGGCGAACCGTCGGTGCAATACCGGGGCATCTTCATCAACGACGAGCGCTTCGGCGGATGGGCTCGGTGGGCTGAGCAGAATTTCGACAAGGAGACAGGTAAGGTGGGACCGAAAACCTATCAGAAGGTGTTTGAACTGCTGCTGCGACTGAAGGCTAACTACCTGTGGCCGGCTATGCACCCGGGCACACAGGCCTTCAATGCCGACCCTGAGAACGCCAGGCTGGCCGACGACTATGCCATCGTGATGGGGTCGTCGCACTGCGAACAGATGCTCCGCAACAACGAGGGCGAGTGGAAGGCTGTGGGCACCTACGGCGACTTCAACTACATCACCAACCGCGCTACCATGCAGCAATACTGGGAGGAGCGTGTCAAGACCAACGGTCAATACGAGAATACCTATACGCTCGGCCTGCGTGGCATACACGACTATCCCATGGAGGGGGCCAACAGCACGGCAGAAAGGGTGAAACTGATGCAACAGGCTATCGACGACCAGCGCGATATGCTGCGGCGCAACATCCGAAAACCCATCGAGGAGATTCCGCAGGTGCTCTGCACTTACGAAGAGGTGCTCGACGCATACCACAACGGACTGAAGGTGCCCGACGATGTGACGCTGCTCTGGAGTGACGACAAACACGGATACTGCCGCAACCTGTGCAACCCCGACGAACAGAAACGAAAGGGTGGGGCGGGCATCTACTACCACCTGTCGTATCACGGCGACCCGGCCAGCTGGATATGGCTCAGTCCGTTGTCGCCGACGTTCCTGAGCACCGAACTGACCAAGGCTTACACCTACGGGGCAAAGAAGATATGGGTGTTCAACGTGGGCGACATCAAACCGGCTGAGAAGGAAATATCGTTTGTCATGGACCTGGCTTGGGACATCGACCGGTGGCAACCCTCCGAGGCCTCGCAATACTGCAGATACTGGGTGGCTAAGACCTTCGGCGATGAGGTGGCTCAGGAGATTGCCGACATGATGTTCGGCTACTATCAGTTGCAGGCGGGCGGGAAGGACGCTCATGTGTGGTTCGTCAACTACACCGGCAGACAGATCCAGCAGCGCATCGCACGGTGGAGGGCACTGGCCGCGCAGGCCGACGGTCTGGCCGCGCGCATCCCCCAGCGGCTCAAAGATGCTTATTTCGAATTGGTCAATTATCCCATACGGGGAGCGGCCATGATCAATGAATATCAGTTGCTGGCGCGGCGCAGCATGGTGCGGGCCACACAGGCCGACAGCATCGGTGCCATGGGCGATGCTGACCGTGTAGAGGTGATGTTCAAACAACTCAACGACTGGACACGGCGGTACAACAAAGAACTGCTGGGGGGCAAGTGGGATGAGTTCTTCAACTGGCAGCCCTACCACTGGTTCCGCTCAGAGAAAATCGAACAGCCGGTGTGTACGCCCCAACTGTTCGTGCAGGCGAAAAACGGTCCCCGCCCTCGTTTCCTCGATGTGGATGAGGTGTTGGCTGGCGGCGCGCAGGTGATGTGCGAGGCCGATGGCGACATCCCGCTTTGGATGGAGGCGCTCACTCCCATACAGAATTTCTCAAAAGAGGCCAAAGACAATATCTTCTGTCACGTCACGGCTGGAGGACAGTCGTTCGACGCGTCGGCCACGCCTATCAATAATGTGTGGCACGCTCCATACGTCGGACCGATGTGGAGCCGCGTGGGCACGCTGCACCTGACGAAAGGCGCCAACACCGTGGCCGTGACCGACCTGAAAGCCGATGCGCGTATCGACCGTATCTTCATCGGACTCTATCCGCCCTTCGATGCCGAGCCACGGGTGCGCATTCCTGCCTCGCACTTCAGGGCCTGCCGGGGCGGCGTGCAGCGCATCGGCGCATTGGGCTATACCGACGACGGGGTTATGGTGATGCCCTTCGACACACCTTCGTACAACGGCGCACAGATCACCGACGCTCCATACGCTGAATATGAACTCGACATCCAGCCGGGCGACACGCGCATAGAAGTGCGCACGCTGCCCACGCTGCGTGTGTACGAGGGGCGCGACGCACGACTGGCTGTGCAGGTGGGCGACGGCCAACCGCAGGTGTTCTCCATTCATGCCGGCGACTTCACGGCCGAGTGGCGGTGGAACGTGCTGCGCGGATATGCCTCGCGCTCGGTGTCTGTAGCCGCAGCCGGGCGCCAGCGCGTGCGCGTCTATCTGCTCGACCCGGGCATCGTGCTGCAAGAGATACTGGTGCACGCCAGCCAATCATAAGCTTAGTAATCACAGAAAACAATGGCGAACATGAAACTTCGAATCTTCGGTATCCTATGGCTCTTCATGGCCGTAATGAGCACGACGCTGCACGCTCAGCAGCGGCAGTACATCAACGAGGGGTGGACCTTCGGCGAGGCTCGCCTCAACCACCGATATCCGGCGCAGGTGCCGGGTGTGGTGCACACCGACCTGCTCAGACTGGGACTGATCGACGACCCCTATGTGGCGCTCAATGAGCGCAAGGTGCAGTGGGTGGACAAGGAAGACTGGGTCTATGAGACCCGATTCAGTCCGGCACCCGACATCCTCGGTCAATCGCACGTCGAACTCTGCTTCGACGGACTCGACACCTACGCCGATGTCTATCTCAACGACTCGCTCATCCTGAAAGCTGACAATATGTTCCGCAGATGGCGTGTGGATGTGTCGGCGCTCGTCAAAGCCGGCGACAACCTGCTACGTGTCTATCTGCACTCGCCCGTCAAGGTGGATATGCCCAAATGGGAACAGACGCCGCACCTCTATGGCGCGGCCAACGACCAGTCGGAAAACGGCGGACTGCTCGACCGCAAACTCAGTGTGTTCGCCAGAAAGGCAGGATACCACTATGGTTGGGACTGGGGACCGCGACTCGTCACGTCGGGCATCTGGCGGCAGGTGTATCTCGAGGCGTGGGACGGGGTGCGCGTCACCGACGTGCATCTGCGTCAGCGCGAGGTGACAAAGGCCAAGGCTCTCATCACTGATGTGGTGGAGGTGGAGGCCGACCACGAGGTGCCGCAGGCGGTGGTCAACATCTGCGACCAGAACACGGGCAGGACGCTGGCCTCTAAAAAGTGCGCGCTGAAGAAAGGACGCAACACGGTGGCTCTCGACTTCAACATCCGACACCCGCGACTGTGGTGGTGCCACGGACTGGGAAAGCCTGAGCGATATACGCTCACCACTCAGGTGACCATCGACCGGCAGACGGTGGCAAGGCATGACGACCGCATCGGACTGCGGTCGGTGAAACTCATCACCGAGCCCGATGCCGACGGTAAGAGGCAGTTCTACTTCGTGCTCAACGGCGTGCCCGTCTTTGCCAAGGGCACCAACTACATCCCGCAAGATAATTTCCTGACCGAGGTGACGCCCGAGAGATACCGGCATACGCTGCAAGATGCCGTCGATGCCAATATGAACATGATACGCGTGTGGGGTGGGGGCGTCTATGAGGACGACTTGTTCTATGACCTCTGCGATGAGATGGGACTGATGGTGTGGCAGGACTTCATGTTCGCATGTAGCACCTATCCCGCCGAAGGACAGTGGGTGGAAAGCGTGAGGCATGAGGCTGCCGACAACATACGCCGGCTGCGCAACCACCCCAGCATCGTGTTGTGGTGCGGCGGCAATGAGTGCATGGACGCTTGGTACAACTGGGGATGGAAAGGACGGATGGAGAAGACCAATCCCGAGGGGGCACGGTTGGTGGAGCGGCAGCAGGAATACCTCTACTACGATGTGCTGGCCGATGTGGCACGCCAACTCATACCCGACGACATCTACACGCCTGGGTCGCCCTTCACCGTGCGCGGGCATGGCAGCGACGGCGTGAATGGCGACCGGCACTTCTATGGCGTCGGACACCGGCGGATGCCCGTGAGCAGCTACAACCAGGAGACGGCGCATTTCTTCTCTGAATACGGCATGCAGTCGTTTCCGGAATATGCCACTATCCTGAAGTTCGCTCCGGATACCGCCACACACCACATCGACGGACCGGTGATGATGTGGCACCAGCGCGGGGGAGCGGAGGCCAACAAGACCATCGAGTGGTATATCAACAACGAATACGGACAGTCTGGCGACTTCAAGCAGTTTCTATACGTGGCGCAACTGTTGCAGGGCGATGCCATGCGCACGGCCATCGAGGCTCACCGCAGGCGGATGCCGCTGTGCATGGGGTCGCTGCTGTGGCAGCACGACGACTGCTGGCCTGTGGCATCATGGGCTACGCGCGACTACTACGGACGATGGAAGGCGGCTCACTATATGGTGCGAAAGGCGTTTGAACCGCTCATCTGCTCGGCGGTGTGCAGCGGCGACTCGCTGTATGTCTATGCCGTGAGTGATTTGCTGCAAACGGAGAAGGGAACGCTCAGTCTGACTTCATATTCGCTTGACGGACAGGTGGTGAACCAACAGACGGCATCTGTGACGGTGCCGGCCAACACCTCTACAAGGGTGTGTGCGCTCCCGTTGAAAGAGTGGCTCGGCAATCACCCGCGCAACGAGGTGGTCATCGCCATGTCGCTCAGCACTACAGCGGGACACGATTACTCGGCCAACGCTTTCCTCTGTATGCAGAAAGAGCTGCGGCTGCACACCGTGCAACCGCAGGTGAACGTACAACCCGCCGAAGGCGGATGTCGTATCACGGTCAAGGCCGAACAGTTTGTGAGGGCTTTGTGCCTGTCGGTCGCCGGCGACGACGGGCAGTGCAGTGACAACTACTTCGACCTGTTGCCTGGCCAGGCTGTCAGTTGCCTCTTCCGCACTGCGCTGTCGGCTGAGGAGGTGAGACAAAGGCTCACGCTGCAATGCCTCAACGACCTGCAACAGCATAAATAACAAAAACTAGAGGTGCCACCCTGCATGCAGGGTGGCACCTCTAGTTTTGTAGATACCGATTGCTTTATTATTTCTTGCCAGCGTCAGCGGCAGGGGCCTCGGCCTTTGCTGCAGGAGCGGCTGCAGGAGCGGCAGCGCCCTCAGCGGGTTTGGCTGCGGGAGCGGCGGCAGGAGCGGCGGCACCCTCAGCGGGTTTGGCGGCAGGAGCGGCGGCACCCTCAGCGGGCAGGGTGGCAGTGCCCTCGGCAGGTTTCTGCGAAGCACCAAACGACTGCTGGGTGGCAGCGGGGGTCTTGCTACCCTCTACCACACTCTGCTGCGAGGCGCGTCCGGGGGCAACGTAAGCACAGATAACACTCAGCACAACCATGGCGATGGCCAGACCCCAAGTAGCCTTCTCGATGAAGTCGGTGGTCTTGCGCACACCCAACAGGTTGTTTGACGATGAGAAGTTGCTCGAAAGACCACCTCCCTTTGACTCTTGAATCAGCACGATGAATATCATCAGCAGTGCTGCTACTACAATCAGAATGACGAAAAATGTGTACATTTTACTTTTTATTATTATTACTATTTATAATCAATTTTTCTAAAAATCGAATTTGGTCTGCAAAGTAAGCACTTTTTTTCGGATAATTCAAATTTATCCGCTTAATTATTTCCAAAGCCTTTGAATATCTGCCCTGTTTGATGTATATCTGGGCCAAAGTCTCGGTGAAAAAGCCTTCATCGCGCGATTTCTTGTCTTTTTGCTCGTCGTCGAGCTCGGGCAGATACTCTAACTTCTCTTTCAAGTCGATCTTCCCTCCACTGAGGAATTCGTCGATGAGCTGCTGACCCTTCATCTGGGGCACCGGCTCGGCCGGAGCACTATCGGTGTCTTCGGCTTGCACCAAGTAGGCCACATAGTCGATGGCGGCGTCGGCGGCGGTAGGCTTCCGGTTCTGGCGCTGCGGACCAGGCTGGCCTGGTTGCTGCTCCAAAAACTGGTCGATGAGCGAGAGTGTGCGGCTCTTCGGCTCTTCTTCTGCGGCCACACGCTGTCGAGGCTCCTCTTTGCGCAGACGATAATGGGATGCCTCGACCAGATTGAAAATCACGCGGCGGTCGGTGATGTATATGGCTGCCCGACGCAACTCCTCGTCGAAGGATGGGTCGTGCAGTAAGTATAAATTCTGTAACAGCAAAATCCGTGCCGTTTGATAGTACGGATGCTGGGCAAGCAATGAACGGAGGTCGTAGAGCGTCTCCTTGTTCATCGTCTCAGGGTGCTGTATGAGTTGTGACAGATTCATGGGCAAAGAGAGAAAGGCTACCAGTTGGCCACGGTGGCGTTGTATATTTGTTCTACAATGTTTTTCACCATCTCTGTGACCAGTTGCTCCTGCACCGCATTCAGCGATTGCGAGGATTCGTATGTCGAGGTGGCGGTAAACTGCTGTTCGAAGTCCTGCTCATGGTGCACGGTGTTGACGAAACGTACGTTGACCGTCATCGACAGTTCCGTCTGCGTTGAGTAGCCTTCACTCGATACGCCCTTGTTGCGCTGCTGGTATTGGGTGATCTCGCCTTCCAACTGCAGATCTCCGTTGCGGCGCACTTGCTGCAACTTGGTGTGCTTGGTGTATATGTCTTTCAACTCGTCGTTGAAAAGTACTCGCATTGGGGCCCAGACGTAGGCGGCGCGGATGGGGAATTCGGCTATCTGGATGGTCTTCGTCTCGTCGTAGTTGATGCTGGCACCGTTGAAACTATAGCTGACGGAGCATGCTGTCACCACGACTGCCAGTAATGTCAGTCGCACCGTCGTTGTCAGTATGCTTCGTAGTGTCATTAGAAGTTTGGTCGTTTGGTCGTTTGTTCGTTGAGGAGTTTGGGAGTTTAGGAGTTTGGGAGTTTGGGAGTTAAGGAGTTTGGACAATAGTTATTGTGATTGTAAAGTATTCTCCTGCCCCTTACCTCTTGCCCCCTGCCCCAAAGCTTATTCCAGTCCGTATTGTTTCAGGCGGCGGTAGAGGGTGCGGTCTGAGATGCCCAGTTCCTGTGCCGCTTTCTTGCGGTTGCCGCCGTGCCGCTCCAGGGCTTTGACCAGGTTCTGCCTGACCATGTCATCCAGGTTCAAGCTCTCGTTGTCGGATATCTCCTCGGCTTCGGCTTCCTCTATCGTGGTGCGGCGTGTGCCGTTCGTTTCTTTCTCGTCTATCGGGTCAAGCGTGCTGGGCAGATTGCCCAAGGTTCCGTGGCTGGCGATGGCGCCCTTGTTTTGGTCGTCAAATTTCTGGCGCAAGTCGGTCAATTCACGACGCATGTCTCCCATGTTGTTTTGCAACTCGTAGAGAATCTTGAACAGCAGTTCGCGTTCATTCTCATACTGATGATTTTTGTTGTCGTGACCGATGGTGGCCAACTGGGTGGTCTCGCGGTCGTGGGGGATAAACTGGCTCAGGATGTCGGCGTCTATCTCACGGCGTTCGCTCATGATCGACATCTGCTCCGTCAGGTTCTTCAACTGCCGCACATTGCCCGGCCATTTATATTTCAGCATCAGGGCCTCAGCGTCGGGCGTAAGTGTGATGCGGCCCGGCAACTGGTATTTGTCGGCTATCTCGCGGGCGAAAAATGCGAAGAGCAGCAGGATGTCGCGACCGCGCTCGCGCAGCGGAGGCATCTGTATGGGGATGGTGTTGAGCCGGTAGTAGAGGTCTTCGCGGAAACGGCGCTCGCTGATGGCACGCTGCATGTTGACATTGGTGGCTGCCACGATGCGCACGTTGGTCTTGCGGATCTCCTGACCGCCCACACGGATATACTCGCCAGTCTCCAGCACACGCAGCAACCGCGCTTGTGTGGCTAGGGGGAGCTCGCCTACCTCGTCAAGAAAGAGCGTGCCGTTGTTGGCGATGCCGAAATAGCCCTCGCTCTCGCCGATGGCTCCCGTGAATGAGCCTTTCTCGTGTCCGAACAGCTCGCTGTCGATAGTGCCTTCGGGGATGGAGCCGCAGTTGATGGCGAAGTACTTGCCATGCTTGCGGGGGGAATTGTCGTGAATGATGCGCGGCAGGGTCTCTTTGCCCACACCGCTCTCGCCAACGATGAGCACCGACAGGTCGGTGGGGGCCACTTGCAGCGCCACGTCGATGGCACGGTTGAGTGTGTCACAATTACCGATGATATTGTAACGTGCTTTTACTCGCTGTATCTCATTCTTGTCCATTAGGCCGGCAAAGGTACTACTTTTTTCGCAAACGGGCTAATAATTAGGATTTTTTAAACGTGATTTATTCTGCCTTTGGCGCGGCAGGTGCCTTGAACCTTACTTTCTCGCTGTCATCCCGGCGCTCGTGGTAGAGCTTCTTCAGGGGGTTGGCCAGTGGCTCGTCGTAGTCGGCTCGGGCGCGGCAGGCATCGATAGCGGTATAGATGGCGTTGCGCAGCGCACGTTCGTCGGCGGTGCCCTTGCCGGCGATATCAAAGGCTGGACCGTGGGCGGCCGATGTCAACACGCCTTTCAACCCTGTGGTCAGTTCGATGCCGCTACCCTCGGAAAGCAACTTGAAGGGGATGAGACCCTGATCGTGATACATGGCCAGCACGCCGTCGAACGATGTGTATTGGCCTTGACCGAAAAACTCATCGGCTGCGAAGGGACCGAAAGCATACACTTTCTGTTCGCGCAACTCGTCGGTCACGGGCGTCAGCACCTCTTGCTCTTCTTTGCCGGGGGTGGGGTTGAAGGCGAGCAGCGCCATGCGGGGGTTGTTGATGCGCAGGTCGCGTTTCAGACTCTGGTAGAAGAGGGTGGCTGCCGCAGTCACATTCTCTTTGGTGATATATGTGGAGAGCTGGTCGATGGGCGACTCAGGTGCCAGCACGGCCAGTTGAAGACCACCATTCTGACAGATGGTGAGCACCTTCGGGGCGGGCTCGCTGCGCTGCGCGAGATAGGCTCCCACCGATGCGGCCTCTCCGAGGGCCTCGGCGGTGCAGGGGGCCGACACCAAAACATCGAACAGCCCCGATTCCCAGTCGAGGGCGGCGCGGTCGAGGGCGGCGCGTGCAGCCCTGGCCGACTCCGGCGTGGGGGAGCCCAAGTCAACCTTCACCTCTTCGTCGGTCGTGTTGAGCATGTTGACACGTCCGTCTTGCGCCTCGCTGGCGTCGGCAATGATGCTGAAGTTGGCTTGCATGTTGAGCGCCTTGCGATGATAGGCTGCCACCTTGGGCGAGCCGTAGATGATGGGTGTGCACAACTCTAATATGGCGGGGTCTGACAGTGCTTTGAATATCACTTCATATCCGATGCCGTTAGTATCTCCTTGCGTGATGGCCACGCGAATCATTTTATTGTCCATTTATAGAGTTTATAGTTTAAAGTTTAAAGTTTAAAGTTGAATATCGAATGTATAGGGTTTAGTGTTAGGGTTTAGGGTTGAGTGTTCTTGGCATATCTCTTACCTCTTACCTCTTACCTCTCACCTCTGATTTAGTGTTCTGGACTATTCTCCTGCCCCTTGCCCCTTGCCTCCTGCCCCAAAGCAAACCCTCCAAATATCGCTGCCTCAAGCTGGCGCATCATGTTGCGTTTCTTCATGCCTGGGGCGAAGACGAAGGCTTCGGCCACGATGGTCAGTGTGCTGTCGATGGGGATGATGTGCTGGCTGAAGGGACCGCCCATGGCGTCGCCTTCCATCTCCCAGAGTCCCCGGGCGATATACTCACGGCGACCGTCGCGTGCGGTATAGCTGTAGGCGCTCACGGTGCCGGGCGTGGTGCGCATGTACATGGCGTCGGTCTCCCCTTTGATGTGGCGCTTCATCACGCTGTCGCGTATGCTCATGTCGTTGGCGGCGTAGGCGTGGCGCACGGCATAGACACACAGACAGCGTTGCGCTTCAGCCGAGGTGTTCGACAGCCAGATGAAGTCTTTGTCGCGGCGTTGGGCTGTCAGGTCGTCAGGCACGGATAGCTCTATGCCGAACATCTTGCGGATGGTGTCCTCGGCCTGGCTGTTATGCCGCTCGCTCAGGTAATGGCGGGTGCGGTCGCTCTCGGCCTGTGCCAATAGCCGGCGGAGCCGTTCGCCCAGGGCGGGCATCTCCCGTCGCAGTGCCGTGCCGCTGGGGGTGTGGATATAGACGATGAGCTGGGGGGCGGCGTTCACGTCTTGTTCGTAGCGGATGTGTGTGCGTGTATATCGCACAGAGTCGGCATCTACTTTCACGATATTACGGGCCAAGGGCTGCTCTTGTCCTATGACGACGTCAAACCACGGCTCGGGCTGTGGCAATCCCTCTACGTCGAGGGTCAGTTGCCGATACACGGCGCTGTCGATGTCGCCTGTGAGCACTACTTCATACGGCTTGCCTCCGCTCTGGGGCTGTAGCGGGCTGCGGTGGCATCCCGACAGCAGACAGCAGACTGTGGCAAGGGTGATGAGCCACGCACTGCCGGGGCGTCCGGCCCCGTAGATGTATCGGCGGTCATTGTCTGGCATCGGCTATCTCTTTGGCGGTGCTCAGCAGTCCGCATGCGGCATAGATGTCTTGTCCGCGCGAGGCGCGTATGGTGGTGAACAGGCCGTGCCCGGTCAGGTAGTCGCGCAGCGATGTCATCCGCTCTTCGGGTGCGCCGTGCAAATCCACTCCGGGTATCTGGTGGAAGCGGATGAGGTTGACACGGCAGTCGAGGCCGCGAAGCAGCTTCACCAGTTCGCGGGCGTGGAGCGGGGTGTCGTTGACACCTCCAAACACGATGTATTCAAACGACAGCCGTCGTTGGTGCGAGAAGTCATATCCGCGCAGCAGTTCTACGACCTCTTGTATGCCCATGCCTCGCTCGGCGGGCATCAGGGTGGCACGCTGCTCGGGGATGGGCGAGTGCAGGCTGATGGCCACATGGCACTCACTCTCGTCGAGGAAGCGCTGCAACTTATGCTTGATGCCCACGCTGCTCACGGTGATGCGCCGCGGACTCCACGCGTAGGCGTAGTCGGCGGTGAGTATCTCAGTGGCTTGCAGCACGTTGTCGAGGTTGTCCATCGGCTCGCCTTGTCCCATGAACACGATATTGGTGAGCCGCTCGCGCTCGGGCAGCGCATACACTTGGTTGAGAATGTCGCGCACGCTGAGCTGCCCCTCGAATCCCTGTTTGCCAGTCTGGCAGAAGAGGCAGTTCATCTTGCAGCCCACCTGGCACGACACGCACAGCGTGGCGCGGTCGCCGTCGGGGATGAACACCGTCTCCACCTGTCGTCCGCCCTCGGTGGGGAAGAGATATTTGATGGTGCCGTCGGCGGAGGTCTGGCTGAAGGCCGGGGGCATGGCTCCCACCTCATACTCCTCTGCCAGTCGTTCGCGGTTTCGCTTCGACAGGTTGGTCATCTCGCTGATGTCGCTCACATGCTGTATATAGAGCCATTTGGCTAACTGTGCACCGGCGAAGGCGGGCATGCCCAATGCGCTCGCCGTCTGTTTCAGTTGGGCGAGTGTCATTCCCAGTAATGCTTTCTTTTCTGCCATCTGCTTTCTTTTTCGCTGCAAAGGTACGCAATAATTCACAATCTGCCATTCATCAGGCGCAATTATTTTTCAGCCAGGATGATCCTTCCTTCGACAGAAGGACAGCATGCCGCGTTTTTTTGACAGAAAGACAGAAGTTCTTTTTTTACATAAGTAGGGACAGGGCGTGCCCTGTCCGCAAGTAGAATTTCGTAACGGATACACCCAAATGCAGGTAGTGGCTTCACTTCTGTCGGAAGGACGAGCGGAGCGATAACTACTTAACTACTTTCGTAATTCGTGTCAAATTTTAAGTCTGTGACCTTGCGAGTACGGACTTTTTTCCGTAATTTTGCCGCCGGATTACTCAAAACGAAATGGAGTAAGGGAGAAATCGTACATCCCTAAATAGCAGATAAATCGAAATGAATAATTGAAACAACTATGATGGAAACAACAACACTGATGATTCTGATGGCCGTTGCCATGGTGGTGGCGCGCCTGTTTTGCAAGAACGGCCCACTGAAGGAGAGAAACGGTGCCAACCGGGACGCGATGCTCTCCGTCGCCGTTATCCTTGCTGTCTTCGGCACAAGTGTGCTGACCGCCTGCAGAGAGGCTAAAGTCAAGGAGGACAGTACCGCGCAGAAAGTAGAGAGCACCGAACTCATCCGTACCTCGCAGAGCTGGGACGGTGTGGAACTGCCCGACTACATGCAGGGCCGCCCAGAACTGGTGGCTGTGAAGTACGTGTTCCCGGCAGGACAGAAACTGGGCTGGCACCACCATCCTGTGATGAACTACGGCGTTCTGGTTCAGGGCGAACTGACCATCATCGGACTGGATGGCAAAACGAAAGTGGTGCACGAGGGCGAGGCCGTCGTGGAGATGGTGGGCACCGTACACCACGGAGAGAACCGAGGCACGAAAGACTGCATACTATATATGTTCTACCTCTCGCAGAAGGACATGCCACTGGCTGTACAGCACCCGGAAATTCCGTTAGAGTAATAAGACCCTTCCCCGACACCTACTTCACTTTCCCCGTCAAGCAACTCGACAATTATATACTGTCATAAATATCCGCCGAGCCATCCATCGTGATGCGCTCGGCGGAATTGTCGTTGTGGCACTCGGGTCTGTGGGCGTCATCTGCGCCGCAATGTCTCCACGATGCGTGCCATCTGGTTGGGGATGCGTATCTGCTGCGGACATTTCGACAGACATTCCTCGCAGTCCTGGCAGGCACGGGCCCATGTAGCCTTGTCGGGCAGCGCACGGTTCAACCCCTCAGCAAACTGCTGTTTGCGGGAGGCATAGTCGGCGGCGTCGGGGGCGGGCAGGGGCAGGATATGTGCGTTGACAGCCTCGTTGTAGTAGGCGAAGTTGCCGGGTATATCCACACCATAGGGGCAGGGCATGCAATAGGCACAGGTGGTGCAGGGGATGGTGGGGAAGCCGCTCATCACGTCGGCGATGTCGGCCAGCAAGGTGTTCTCGCTCTCGGTACAGGGGTCTAAGGGAGAGAACGTCTCCACGTTCTCCTTCAGGTGCTCCATGCGGTTCATCCCGCTCAGGGCGGTCAGTATGTTGGTGTGGGAGCCCACCCAGCGCAGCGACCACCGTGCCGGACTGTCGTCGGGGCGCAGTGCCTTGAGCCGCTCCACCTGTTCGCCTTGCAACTTACCCAGGGCGCCGCCGCGCAGCGGCTCCATCACCACGCACTGTATGCCGAGTTTCTTGCATTTGTTGTACAGATATTCGGCGTCGGCGTCTTTCTTGCGACCGCCGGCAGCATGTCGCCAGTCGATGAAGTTCATCTGTATCTGCACGAAGTCCCAATGGTATTGGTCGTTGCGGTCGAGCAGCCAGTCGAAGGCTCTCACGTCGCCGTGGTATGAGAAACCTAAGTGGCGGATGCGGCCCGCCTGGCGCTCGCCGAGCAGGAAGTCGAGCAGGCCGTTTTCGATGAAACGCCCCTGCAGAGCCTCGACGCCATCGCCGCCGCCACCGATGCTGTGCAGCAGGTAGTAGTCGATATAATCGACCTTGAGCCGTTCAAACGATTGATAGTAGAGTGCCTTGGCCTCTTCGATGGGCCACAGCCGCTTGTTCTGGTTCGACATCTTCGTGGCCACGTAGTATCGGTCGCGTGGGTGGCGTGAGAGGGCATTGCCCGTGAGCACTTCCGATGCGCCGCCCATGTACATGGGTGCCGTGTCGAAGTAGTTCACGCCGTGCTCAATGGCGTAATCTACCAGTTCGTTTACTTCCTCCTGGTCGTTGGGCAGGCGCATCATGCCGAAGCCCAAGAGTGATATCTGCTCGCCCGTGCCGTTCTGCATGCGGTAGGTCATCTTGTTCTCTGCCGCCGACAGCCGCTCCTCGTCAGTCCACTGGCTGAAGGGCTTGAAGGCCGTCAGCACGATGGCCGATGCGGCACCATAGCCCAGCCGCTTGAGGAAGTCGCGGCGGCTCATGTCTTTCTTGTTGCGCTTGTCTTGTTTCATTTTCTTGATATAGTGGTGCTTATAGTTTGCAAATGTAAGGAAAAATTCGAAATAAACCACATTTTTTACTTTTTTCTTTCTTTTTTATGTTTATGGCAAATCTTGATGTGCGTCAAAAAACCTGCCGCAGTAGAGCAAAAAGCAAGCGGAAAGTTTGTCCTGACCGCCGAAATGCCATTACCTTTGCACCGTCGAAAGACAAAAAGTCAAAACAATCGAAGCGCTAAGATAAGATTGACAGGTGCCGGACAACGGCCCTATTTTAGGATAACATTAAGGATAACAATTTTAAAGAAAGAAAGGGTAACAAAGATGAAAAAGATGTTTTTGACTATTGCTATGGCTCTGACTATGACCGTGGCTTTCGCTGAAGGTGACAATGAGAACAGCGTCAACAATCTCAATGCTTATAATATGCGTGTGAATATGACCATGCTGTCGAAGGCACTGCATCTGAACAGCGACCAGCGCGAGACGGTGGAATTCGTACACGAGATGTTCTCGCACGATATGATGAACGCTGCCACGGCTGCTACCAAAGAGGAGCGCGACCAGAAAGTGAAGCGCGCCGTCAACCGCGACCTGGCCAACATGCGCTATATCCTCAACGATGAGCAGTACCACCAGTATGTGCGTATTCTCAACATCACATTCAATAATCGTGGTCTTAAATAAGGTGTAATGCCTTTCCTATACATGAGGGTGTGTTAAAACACTTGGATCCCTCTTCAACAACGGGTTTCAAAGATTGGCAAATTGCTGATCTCTTCAACAACGGATTTCACGGATTTCACGGATTTACAACTTGCTGATATCAGCAATAGCGGTAATCTGTGGAATCCGTGAAATCCGTTGTCTATTTCCGCTCCTTTCATGTTTTTCATGGATAATATTTGGGGATTTCATTTTTTTTCGTTTATTTTGCAAAATGAATATCATGAAATAGTATCTATCCATGCGGCGATTTGTATTGTTGTTCATCTCTCTTCTTGCACTTGTCTGTCCGTCAGCGGCACAGGCACCACCCGCCATGCGCGCTCAATATCAAAAAATGTCGGCATGGGTGCGCGACATCGTGCGCGACACCGAGCGGCAAACCCCGCACCGGGCGGCATCGTCAGGCGAGAGTAGGGTGGGGGCCGCGCCGCTGCTCACCGCCTTCGTCCGCGTGGAGGGCGACGGCCACAGCGTGCTCGCTCCTTATCAAGTGCGTGTGCTCACACAGATAGACGACATCTGCATCGCACAGATACCCCTCACAAAACTGGCGGAGGTGTCGCGCGACGGTAGCGTGCGGCGCATCGAGGCCAACCGGTTGCATCAGACTGACATGGACACGACGGCCGTGGTGCTCAACGCCACACCCGTATATGAAGGCTTCATGCTGCCACAGGCTTATACGGGCGAGGGGGTGGTCGTGGGGGTGCAAGACATAGGCTTCGACCTGACGCACCCCACTCTCTACGACGCTTCCGGCACCCGGTACCGGGTCAGGCGGCTGTGGGATATGATCTCGGCCGACACCATCAGTTCGGCGCTGCCCGTGGGAGCTGAATACACCACCGCCGATGAGATACGGGCACTGGGGTGCGTGCGCGACGGCATCATCAGCTCGCACGGCACGCACACGTCGGGCACGGCAGCCGGAAGCGGCTTCGGCACTCCCTATCGGGGGATGGCCTACGAGAGCGATATCTGCCTCGTGGCTAATGCCGTGAGCGACGACCTGCAGTTTATCAGTCCTGACGACATCTATAAATATACTTACGCCACGGATGCGCTGGGGTTCAAGTATATCTTCGATTATGCCGACGAGGTGGGAAAACCCTGTGTGGTGTCGTTCAGCGAGGGGTCGCACCAAGACTTCAGGGGCGACGACGTGCTTTACTACGAGATGCTCGACAAGATCGTGGGACCGGGGCATATCCTCGTGGCGTCGGCGGGCAATGAGGGACTGTCTGAAAGATATATGCACAAACCGGCCGCGACCCCTTCCGCTGCCACTGACATACGTGCTTCGGAAAGCGGCTATTTCTCTTTCTCTATGCGGGGAAGTGGCAACTATGAAATAAAACTCACGGCCCATCACCATGACCAGCCAGCGGAGTCGGCCACAATCGCTACACGGGATATCCTAGCTTTGCCCGACTCGATGCTGATTGATACGCTGCGGTTTGCCGACATCCCCTATTTCGTTCAGATAGCGGCCTATCCGTCGTGTTACGACGATGGCGACTGTGTGCTCGAGGGGCGATTCAGCACGGTGAAGAAAAAAGCGGTCAGCGAGGGATCAGCCGACTCGGTTGATGTGAGACTGGGCTTCTATGAGTCGGTCACGCTTGATGTGATAGGCGCTTCGTCTGACATCGAGCTCTTCACGTCGGCGGGTTATATCTATTCCGACTGGGGCAAGAGTCCCATTGAGCGTAGCCACAATATCCACTCGCCCGGCGCGGCTCCGTCGGTCATCTGTGTGGGGGCTAATACGCACCGGCGGGGGTTTGTCAACCAGTTCGGCAACTACATCACGCAAGAGGTTGGATATCAAGGTGATGGCGACGGTGCGCGGGCCATCTATTCTTCTACCGGACCAACCTTCGACGGGCGCATCAAACCGGATGTGCTGGCGCCGGGCACCAACGTCATGGCATCGTACAGCAGCTGGGTGGAGTCGCCGCCAACCACGCTCACACGGTTCACGGAGTTCAACGGTCGCACCTATCCCTGGGGGGCCAACAGCGGCACGTCGATGGCTACGCCGGTGGTGGCGGGGGCCATTGCCCTGTGGTTGCAAGCCAACCCCCGCCTTACGCCCGACGATGTGCGCGGGGTGCTCAGCCGCACCTGCCGTCATGTGGGGGCGGCTCCGGGCTCTGACTATCCCAACAACGAGGCGGGATATGGCGAGATTGATGTGTATCGGGGACTGCTCGATGTGCTCGACCTGAAAACGGCCATCCACGACCTCTCCGATACCCAGCCCGAGGCGGTACGTTTCGCACTGCACGGCACTCGGCTCCACCTCGACTTTGCCTCGCCCGTGACGCAAAGCGTCAGCTGGCGCGTCTATTCTCTCGGCGGGGTGCAGATGATGCAGGGACAGGTGCCCGCAGGGGCCGATGGTGCCGTCATCGATCTCACGGCCTTGCCCGCAGCGGTCTATGCCGTGCAACTGACCAGCACCTCGCCCGGCATCACCGGTTCTACGCTCGTGAGGAAAAATTAAATAATTATAGAATTAAAAAATTATAGAATTAAAAAATTATAGAATTGAGTCCACTTTAAAAGCAGCCTCAAGGGTGTCAGCCAGTTCCCCTCCCATAAAGGGGAGGGGTTTGGGGTGGGGCAGTAATATATTAAAATAAAACAAAACAAATACTTTTTACCATGGAACAAGAATCAGGCATGTGTCCTTATTGCGGAAGCGAGGACGTAGATTTCGACGGCACTTGGTGCTATTGTAATGAATGTGGCATGAAATGGATGGCTGTATAAGTCGCGCTCTCATACCTCTTATAATTAATTCTTTTTATGTTAGGAGCAATTATTGGTGACATCGTTGGCAGCCGGTGGGAGTTTAACCCTACCAATGACTACCATTTTGAGTGGCTGTCTAAAGAGAATAGTTTTACGGATGATACCATCTGCACCATCGCCGTGGCCGACGCTTTGTTGCACGAACGTGACTTCGGCGATGCCATGCACGACTGGTGCAACCGCTACCCCTATCCGATGGGCGGGTATGGAGGCCGCTTCGCGGTGTGGGTGCATAGCAGTCATCCTGTGCCATACAATTCGTTCGGTAACGGGGCTGCCATGCGCGTGAGTCCGGTGGCTCATTGGTTCAACGACGAGCAGCAGATGCTCGAGGCGTCGGCTGCCACGGCGCTGCCCACTCACAATCATCCCGAGGGCGTGAAGGGCGCTCAGACCGTGGCTCTTGCCATCTTCAAGGCAATGCAATATAATCGTCATTGCTATCAAGAGGCTCCCAAGCATATCGACGAGATCATCAACGACTGCGTGGCCTTCTCCGGATATGATATCGACATGCCCAAATCGTCGGTGCAGAACAGGTTTGACGAGACGTGCCAGGGTACGGTGCCCGTGGCACTGAAGATCATCAGCCTCAGCACCTGTTTTGAGGATGCCGTGCGCCTTGCAGTCAGCCTCGGAGCGGATGCCGACACGCTGGGCGCTATTGTCGGTAGTATCGCGGAGGCCATCTGGGGTATCCCGTTCAAAATGCGGAGAGACATTGAGGCGTACTTGCCTGGGGAGATGCAGGATGTGCTCGTGGCGTTCCTTCGTGCACGGCCCGCATCATTCAAACCGCTCATCGACACGACGTATGGCGGCGATGATTTCAGTGATGTCAGTTGGGATGCCCTCTACGACATCGAAGGGAAAGAGGCATACGAACAGCAAATGAACGAGGCCAAGGCCGAGAAAGAAAACAGACGGATGCAGATGCTTGAGCGCGGCAAGGCACGCCTCACGTGGTGAGGAAGCGTATATTCACCTCGCGTCTTATCCTTTGCAATAAAATATACTCTGAACAAGTAGGGACAGGGCGTGCCCTGTCCGCCATTTGGCTTTGCTTGCTTTCGGGCAGAGTGTACCCCGTGACTGCTTGCTCGAAACGCACGAAATCTTTTAGAACCTTATTTTACATTGCCAATATCGCTCTTAGGTTCGTATCAGTATATGTCCGCCAAATCATCAGTTTGATGGGTTTGTATTCATCAAAGAGTTGAGTGACAAACTTAATCTCGAACACTAAACGGAAGTCGTTTTCATCTGCCGCTTCCACAAACTCATGTTTTGTGCCGACGCGAGCCACTTCAATCTGATAGAGGTCTCGGATTCCCTTTCCTTTAGCATACGGCATGAAGTAATAGAGTTTATTGAGTTTTACTGTCGAAGGGAATTTCTTGCCAGTGAAGTATGCTTTGGCATTTTGGTTATTATATGGTACAATATACTTATCTGGCACCAAACTAATCAGAACGTTCTTAGAGTCATCCAAGGCAGAAATGTCAATTCGCTTTCTTTTGATAAACGGATTGTTGATGATATTAACATCCTTAGGATATTGCTCGTGCATGTTGAACATATCAATCTCAAAGAGTGTCGGAGGCAACATACCATGTGCGGCTTTATCTGCTTCTTCAAACGGACTCTCCTCAGGATTCTGTGCATCAATGTCGTTGAAAAGACGTATCAGCGAACGGCCGATTGCGAATGCGAGATTGACAGGCACAGCATTGCCAATCTGCTTATATTGGTCAGTGATATTGCCCTCAAACTCCCAATTGTCTGGGAATGTCTGAATACGGGCATATTCACGAACTGTCAGGGGGCGTGTTTCGATAGGATGACAACGCTCCGTCTGTTTCTGAGCAGGAGCACAGGTCAATGTCAGCGAGGGCTCATCCATCGAAAGGCGGCGAGCCATACCGGTCTTTCCTCCTCCCAGATAGAAACTGCCACCCATATATTCCTTCTGCTCCTCCAAAGGCAAATCACGCCAATCACCGCCCTCTGGCACCATTGCCATCACGCGAGCTTTCTTTGCAGGATAGAGTTGACCTTCCGACTCCGGCACATCCTTGTCGAAAAGGTCTCCACAGAAAAAAGCATCGCGCAGGGTCATTACACGGCGATAGGGATCAGGCCATTTGAAACGAACACCTTTTTCGTAGATGTCATTACGGATGGCAATCAAAATCAGACGTTCCCGTTTTTGAGGAACCTGGTACATGATG
Organism: uncultured Prevotellaceae bacterium; assembly: GCA_947165505.1. Classification (GTDB taxonomy): domain Bacteria; phylum Bacteroidota; class Bacteroidia; order Bacteroidales; family Bacteroidaceae; genus Prevotella. The sequence goes on from CAMVAT010000003.1 coordinate 168,214, forward strand.
GCCTTCAATACGCGAGGCTCAACCAGTGTATAGCCCAATTCCTTGATGGCATTTCGGATAATTTGCAGCGTTTTGCCGTTATCGTGAGAAAGCAAACCTTTAACGTTTTCACCCATGAATACTTTGGGACGTATTTCCTTTACGGCTCGAGCCAACTCAAAGAACAACGTTCCACGAGTGTCGTTCAATCCTCCCTTTTTCCCCGCATAGGAGAATGCCTGACAGGGAAAACCTCCTGAAAGAAAATCCACTTTGTCTCGAAGGGGGGAGAAATCCACTTGATGAATATCACCCTCCAAGACATTCCACTCTGGATGATTCTTACGAAGAGTCTGGCAGGCCATTGCATCCATCTCGTTTAACAGTACATGACGAAAACCAGCCAAATGCATACCAAGTGCTAAGCCACCAGCACCAGCAAATAATTCAACTGATGTATAGTCGCGCAAAGGAGCCACATGGAATTCTTCATCCCAGTTGGTGTTTAGCATCATTTTAACAGGCTCAACGTCAGTTAGTTCCTCCATATAGAAGCCTTCCTTCCCATTCTCGTTCTTATGATATGGATATACGCCGCTCTCCCCCCACTTTTGTGCGGTGGCGATTGAAGTACCTGTGAGGTCAGCTAAGTTCGTTGCAGATAAAAATGTCGGCATTGTTAGAAATTATCAAATCCTTCGTAAGTTTTGAAAGCGAGTAAATACAAACTCTTATAGAAATCTGACTTATCCAACTCTTCGTATACTGTATTCATGAGCTTTGCAGATTCATCTTCAGCAATAACATCATCAAGAATGTCAGGAAGTGCTTTGCATAGTTTGAAGAAAGCGTCTTTCTCGCCAAAAACGATTTCATAGAATTTGTCAAGCGATACACGTAAAATTCTATCATGAGAAAACTGTCGGCCATCAACTGTAACATTCCATTTCCTTTTCTGAGAACGCTTGGCTATAACCTCAACAAGCATACAGGTGGCCTTGTCATCCATGAGAATCTTATCCTGCATTTTCATATAAGTCTTTTGTGAAGCAGAAGAATTCATGGTATTATGCTTGTTCTTCATCTCCACATAAATGTGCAAGTCATCGTTCAGTACGTCAAAGCCTCCTTTGTCACCATTAGCTGGCACTTCCCAACCGTTGCCTGCCAATCTGAACAGATACTGGTGGAAATAGCCAATTCGGTTGTTGTTCGTCTTGTCTATCTGACGAAGGCATTCCGACTCTATAGTCTGAGCCATGGTTTGACCATAGATTTTAGAGTCAAACGTCAATTTGATGGGATCTATGATATTTTTATTGAACTCCTTCAGATTGATACTACGACGGTATTGCAAAACAGTTGACTTGACGTGGTTGAAGATATCTTCATCAGAAACGAATCCTAAATTGTAGTTCTTCATATTTCAAATGATGTGTTAAACTATATGCTACCCTCCCCGGAGTTATAAGACAAGGGAGATTTATGTTGATTGTTTACATTCGACATGCTGACCTGTCCGATTGACCTCATGTCTTAGCGTTGCAAAGATACGACTATTTTTCTGAACTACAAGCATCCATTCTTTTTTTTTCCGTTTTCTACAAGCCTCAGACCTGAAAAGTCAACGCGCTACCACCTCCTTTTGTCGTCGGCGGTTTTTCTTCCGTCGTCCTTGAGCCGGGCAGGGTAGGCGAGGGGATAGAAATGGGTCAGGTCGGCATTGAAACCGCAGATGAACTCGCCCGTGCCGATGTTGCGCCCCTTGGCGATGCTGATGAGGGCGGTGCCGCGCGGATCGACCAGGGCGTGGTCGCCCGAATAGGTGCGCCCATAGCACTCGGGGCGGTAGATGGTGAGCACCACATCGGCCGCTTCGGCTATCTGGCCCGACCCACGCAGCCGGTTGATTGTCGGCTCGGGGTTGTTGCGCTCGCGAGAGAGTTGCGACAACAGCACCACACAGATGTCCAGTTCCTTGGCGATATTCTTCAGCTGGCGAGCCACGCTGCCGAAAAACTGCTCCTCGGTGCGCCGTCGGGCATTCACCCCCACATCATTATGCTGCAACACCTGCAAGTAGTCGATGAACACGCACTCCACCTGCTGACAGCGCACGGCATGACGGATGCCAGCCATGATGCTGTCGATGGTGGTGCGGATGCCGTCGTCGAAGTAGATGGGCAGGTCGAGCATCTGTCCGATATGGCTGTCGAACCGCTTAAACTGCGCTTGGTCGAGCCGGTCGAGCAGCATCACCCGGGGCGAGATGTCAACATAGGGAGCGGCCATGCGCGCCGCTATCTGCGCCATGCTCATCTCTACGGAGTAGAAGATGCAGGGATGGCTGCCCTGAGCAGCACTCACGCACAGGTCGCAGGCGAGCGAGGTCTTGCCCTGCGAGCTCTCCGCCGCTATCACCACCAGGTCGCCACGTTGCAACCCTCCTAAGCGGTCGAGGTCGTCGAACCCCGTGAGGATGCCCGCGGGGGCATTGCCGTTGGCGTTGTTCATGATAATGCGGTTCAACTGGCGGTTGGCCTCCAGCATGTCGCAGATGCAGGAGCCCGGCACCATGCCGATGTTGTGTACCAACTGAGTGATGCGTTGCTGCTGTTCGTCGAACGGAGCGCTTAGTCTGCTGCATATATCCGAGGCCAGCTCCGCCACTTCCTGATAGCTCCGCCGCTGTTTGAGCTCATACAGGCATCGCAGGTAATACATCATCGTGCCTTCGTCGATATAGTGCACGAAGAGTGCCGCGAAGTTCACGTCCACGCCGTCGCGCGGCTGCTGGAAGAAATGGAGCGACACGGTGGCGATGTCGGCGGGTTCGCCGTTGTCGTAGAGTTGTCGTATGGCGTCATATACCGTCTGGTGTCGTTTGTCGTAGAAGAGTTCCCGGCACAGGTAGTCGCCGCCGGTCTCTATCCATTCGTTATGGCTGAGCAGTCCGGAGAGTACCCGCTCTTCCATGTCTTGGTTGTGTACAGGGACCTCCCCCGTACCCCCTCCGAAGGAGGGGGACACGAGCTGGGTCGAATGGTGATCTGTGAATTGTGAATTGTGCATTGTGAATTGTGAATTGTGCATTGTGAATTGTCACTTGTCATCATAGTTGCCGTCCCAGATTTTGATGAAGTTGGCGGGACGCATAATCCAGTCGAACGAGGCCACGAAACTGTTGCGGTTGTCTCCGTTGAGGAAACGGCTGTCGGAGGCTTTCCTGATCACCTCGGCCACAGCGTCGGTCCCGTACTCGCGAAACCGGGCATCAAGCACGCGCCGCCGTTTGCCGCGGAGCGATTTGATTTCGGGTATGCCGCGGCCTTGCACATACACGTTGAAATAGTCGCGCACCGCCTCGTAGAGTTCCTCGCCCTGAAGCTTGGGCTTTTGGTGATTGCCGCTATCGTTTTTTTTGCCGGGTTGGATGTCTGCCGGGGCGTCGTCTGCCGGGGCAGATGACACAGATGCGTCAGCATCTGCAAAAGAAAGATTTCTTTCTTCACTTTCTTTTTCTACTTCTCTTTCTTCTTCTATTTCTTTTTCTTCTTCTGCGCGTGCGTGCGCGTTCGCGCGTGGACTGTCGGTGCGGACTGGGCACGCCCTGTCCTTACTTGTTGCGTGCTCGAGTTCGTTTGCGCGTGGGCAGTCGGTGCAGCGCAGGCGGCGTGAGCGCTCCAGCACGGGCTGCATGAGCATCCATACCGACTCGGCCAACTGCTTGTTTCTCAGTGTCATACCGTTGAAGTCGGGCTGTTCGCCGAAGGCCAGGAAGCAGAGCATGGCGGCCATCAGGTCTTTCTGTACTTTTCGGGGTTGTTTGCGGATGGCTTCCAACTGGTTGGTGAACACCATCACGGTTGTGTTTTGTGTCATGGTAGATATGGATTATGAGATGAATTGATATGGCTGTTATGGGTGGCAAACCGATGCGAAACAGGAATCGTTTTTGAGTCGTTTCGGTTTCGTTTGCAAAAGTAAACTCATGTAGCAGCCCGGCAATGGTATCCGATAAAGTTGGTGGAAAGTGTCGAAGACCCACATCCGGCTCCTCCCTTGCAGGGAGGGGAGTGATTAGTCATGTAACGAAGAAAAGTGATGTTGCCACACTGTTGGGCAGGCGGTGATTCTGTATTTATAAAATAGGAGAAAAAAAAGCGCCTAAGGCGCAGAAAAAAAGAAAAAAATGGTGTAGCGTATATCTTTCGGAAAGGGGATTCCAACCTGGCCGATGGATACGTGCGTGCTTGACCGGGTGTAGCGTATATCTTTGCGGAAAGAGGATTCCAACCTTATCGGTTTGAATCCCCTTCTTCGCGGAAAGAGGGGGATTCGAACCCCCGAACCGGTTTCGCCGGTTACACGCTTTCCAGGCGT
>CAMVAT010000004.1 GCA_947165505.1 uncultured Prevotellaceae bacterium
TGCCATCACGTCGTTGATGTCGATATCTCCGTCGCCGTTCACGTCGCCCGGGGCAGGTGGGGCAAGGCTGATGTCGTCGAAGTAGTAGTCGGCGGAGTCGCGGTCGATGTTCAACATGAAGCAGATGGCCTGTGCGCCCGCTTGCTCGCTCGACACTGTTAATTCGTAGGTGTATTTCTTCCATTCAGTGGAGAGCTCGGGGTTGCCCACCATTTCATAGTGTTGGTACATTCCGGGCGAGGTGTGTGCCATCGAATGTATGGTCACATCGCGGCTGGCCTTGGCGCGCATGGAGAATGTTAATGTCTCACCTTCCACCAAGGGTCTGCTCAGTTTGATGAGGAACTGCGTATCCCACTCTTCCGAGGCATTGTCATTAGAGGTGATTTTGATGACGGTGTTGCCGTTCTCGGTCACCAGTTGTCCGCTGCCTACGGGCACGATACCTACGGTCACACCACTGATGGCATAAAGGAAGCGGGAGTAGTCGTCGCCCTCCAGGTCGCCGTTCACCACCAGCTCACTATCTTCTTCGCCGCCCATCTCCACGATGTTGGCGAAGTAGTCGCCATATCCGGCGGTCTCGTAGGCCGTCTTCGTGCCGGCGGGCACGTAGAGCGTGGCGTCGCTGGCGATATCTTGGAAGGAGGTCTCGATGAAGGCAGGCGGTGTGGTGGCGTAGCAATAGACCGTAGCCAGCTGCGTGCAGCCGTTGAATGCCAATTCGGCAATGGTCGTCACGGTCGAGGGGAGGGTGGCGGTGGTCAGGCTGTTGCACCATCCGAACGTGCCGCCTTCTATCTCTGTGATTCCCTCGGGAATCGTCACCTCGGTCAAGGAATTACAGCTGGTGAACGACCATCCGTGGATGGCGGTCAGAGTAGTCGGGAAGGTGATGCTCGTGATGTCTTTCTGCGAGAAAGCACCCCAGGTAATTTCTTTCACGGTGTATTCTTCGCCCTCGTATGTCACGGTCGCGGGGATGGTGATGTCGCCCGAGTAATCGCCTGCGCGTACTATAGCCAGACCAGAGCGGGGGTTGAGGTTATAGTTGATGCCGTCGATGGTCACATCCAACGCATCGAGCGGGTATGTGAGCCGGATGTCGTCGAAGTAGTAGTCGGCGGCGTCGCGGTCGATGTTCAGCGTGAAGCAGATGGTCTGTGCACCTTCCATGTCGCTTGTCACGGTCAATTTGTAGGTGTATTCCTTCCATTCAGTGGAGAGGTCGAATGCTCCCACCATATCCCAGCATAGGTAATCCCCGGGCGTGGTGTGTGCCATCGACTGTATGGTCACATTGCGGCTGGCCTTGGCGCGCATCGAGAATTTGAAGACCTCACCTTCTCTCAACGGCTTGCTCAGTTTGATAAAGAACTCTGTGTTGTAACTTTCCTCCGCACCATCTTTAGAAGTGATTTTGATGACGGTGTTGCCGTCTTCGGTCACCAGTTGTCCGCTGCCCACGGGCACGATGCCTTCGGTCACGCCTTCAATGGCGTAAAGAAAGCTGGAATAGTCGCTGCCCTCCAGGTCGCCGTTGGCTATCAGCTCCTCACCCGATTCGTAGCTCACATCCTCGATGATGCGCCCGAAGTTCTGCCAATAGGGTGCTGCCTCGTAGGCGGCCTTGGTGCCCACGGGCACGTAGAGCGTGGCGTTGGCGGCGTTAGAGAAGGTGTTTTCGTTGTCGATGGCTGGCGGCGTGTCGGCATAGCAATACACCTTGGTCAGGGGGCAATTATAGAACGCCCCACGTCCGATGGCCGTCACCTCGTCGTGGATATATAAGGTCGATAAATTGGTACACCCGGAGAAGGCGTGTTTGCTGACGACCGTCGTAGCTGAAGGTATGGCGACCATGGTCAATCCGGTGCAGTCAATGAATGCGTACTCGCCGATGCTGGTCACGCTGCCGGGCAGCTCGATGTCGTTCATATTGGTGCACTGAGCGAAGGCATAGCTGCCGATGCTCGTCACGCTCACGGGTATGTTCACTCTCAGCACCTCGGAGCCACGGAAAGCGTTATCGCCGATGGCCGTCACGTCAAAGTCGATGCCGTTTTTCTTCACGCTCAGCGGGATGTCAATGACGCCGGTATAGTTGCCCGAGGTCACGGTCGCCGTATGGGCATCGTAGTCAAGGATGTAGTTGATGCCGTCGATGGTCACGTCGTTGGCCATGTCCATCTCCACAATCTGTCCGAAGTCTTGCCAGTAGGTGGCAGCCTCGTAGTCGGCCTTGGTGCCCTCGGGCACGTAGAGTGTGGCGTTGGCGGCGTTGGAGAAGGGGTTCTCTTCGCCGGCAAGGGCGGGCGGCGTGGCAGCATAGCAATACACTGAGGTCAGGTTGCTGCACTCGTTGAATGCATTTGCTCCGATGCTCGTCACCGATGCAGGGATAGTGATTTTGTCGAGGCTGGTGCATCCCGAGAACGCAAGCTGCTGGATGCTCGTCACCGACTCCGGGATGATGACTTCTATGAGGCTGGTGCACCCAAAGAATGCCCCTTCGGCCACGGTGGTGGAGTAGGGAGAGATCTTCACGCTGGTCAGATTGGCACATGAAACGAAGCTCCACGGCTCAAAGCCCGTGATGGTGTATTCCTGATCTTGATAGCCGTCAAAGACACGGTCTTTGCCGCTTGAGAAGTCAAGCTGCCCTACTCTGGTATTGTATTGTGTGACCGTAGCGGTATAGTTGTCGGCAAGCACCAGTTTATAATAGCCATCCAATATACCGATCTCAGTGATGGCGAAGTTGGAGTCTTTCCATCCGTCGGCCTCCTCGTATGCCGCGACATTGCCGGGTAACACGCGTATGTACCGCTGCCTACCGTCGTTCGGGAATACGGTGGTGTTGATGGCGGGCGGAGTGGCGCTATGCATGTAGATGGTTGCTCCTACGGGAAGACTGGAGAAGGCATAGTCGCCGATGCTCTCGAGGGTGCTCGGGAGCGCGACGGTCCATAGGTTGGTGCAGCCGGTGAAAACTGATTCTCCGATGGATGTCACGGTGAAGCTGGTGCCGTCAGGTCCGGTCACCGTCTCGGGGATGGCTACATAGCTCGTCTCGGCGGGGTCGTTTTCGTTTGTTTCCGCCTTGGCCGTGCCGTTGGCGTTCAACCGATAATTGATGCCATCGACGGTCACGTAGCTGGCTTCCTCCCATATATTGCCGAATTCACTCCAGTAGGGGGCAGCCTGGTAGGTGCTCGACGCCCCCTCAAGCAGGTGGAGGATGGCATCATAGTTAGAGAACGAATGCTCGCTGAGTGTCGGCGGCGTCGTGGCATAGCAATACACGTGGGCCAAGTTCGAACAGCCGTAGAAGGCGTTATTGCCGATGGTCTTCAGCGTTGAGGGCAGGGTGATGGCCGTCATCTCCGAGCAGTTGAGGAATGCCTCGCTGGCCACTGACGTCACCGTATAGGTGGTGCTGCCCGATGTCACGGTCTCGGGGATGGTCACCTCGCCGGTGTAGTCGCCTCCGCTCACCACCATGGCGGTTTTCGTCTGGGGGTAGAGGATGTAGTTAATGCCGCCGTCGTTGAGCGTGAGGGCGGGTGTCAACGACCACGAGAGCTCATCGACGAGGGCGATGGCGTCTGCCGAACCCGAATTGCGGATGCTGAGGGTGGCGGTCTTCATGCCGGCGTCGAGCATGGCCTGCGTCACGGTGCCGCTCAAGGTGAGCCGCTTCCAGCCTCCGGTGGAGTTGGTGGTTTTATTCACGATGTTGTCGTCTTTGATGGTGTTGGCCGTGCCGCTGGAGCCGTCGGTGAGTACTAATCCGAATTTGATGCTCGATGCACCCGCGACCCAGACGGTGAAGGTGAACCGCTCGCCCAGCGCCCAGATGTGCTGCGTGGGGGTGACATACAGTTGCATGAACTGCTTGGGGTTAGAGGTTGGCACCGGCACCGTTATCTGCAAGCCGTTGGACCCCGACCGGCCCACACCCTCCTGGATGAGGTTGGCGGGGAATGCCTGTGAACCGCTGACAGTACTCACGCCCACCCTGTATTGGGTCAGGTCGGCGGCAGCAGTGCTTTCGAAGTCGCCGTTGTTGAGCAGCTGTATCGCTTGCGCCATGAGTCCGAGCGGGACGGCCAGCGCAAACAGCAGGATAGATAGAATTTTTTTCTTCATAGGTTCTGTGTTATTTTTGTTTTTTTAGTTGAATTAATATGGTTCGTAGCCAGCCTTGGGCCGCGTTTGAGTGAATGATGTTTTTTTAACAAATTTTGTTCATAGTGATATCAGTCTGCAAAATTAAGCATTTTGATTGAAAAAAACAAATATTTGATGAAAAAAAGGAGACCCACCCCCAGCCCCTCCCTTGTAGGGAGGGGAGTGGTTAGTCTCGGGGCAGGGGGCAAGGGGCAAGGGGGCAGGAGATATGTTCGCCGCGCAAGTAGGGACAGGGCGTGCCCTGTCCGCACGAGCGCAGCGAGTTCGTATTTTAAAGCGAGTGTGTCAAGTTGAAGAGAAATTCAGGTGTTTTGACGCACCCTCGTTAGTCTCGGGGCAGTACAGCGGCAGAGCCGCTGCCTACGGAGAAGGGAGACGGCAGTGAGTGGTAAGACTATCCTCATTCCATGCCGTCTGTCCCCAATTCCAGGCTATCTACGCCCCTCCCCCCTTGGGGAGGGGATGGGGGTGAGGCTTCTTTTTACCACCACTTTCTCGCCCTTGTGGATATACACGCCCTGCTGAGTGGGTCGCTTGCCCAGCTTCTGGCCTTGCAGCGTGTACCACTCGTTGTCGTCCTCAGCCTCGTCGATGGCGATGGTGCGGATGGCGGTGGCATCCAGGTCGAGCACATAGGGATTGTCGAGGTCGCCTATCATGCCGTCGCTGATGAACTGACGCGTATCCACATTGGTGTATTCCTTGCCATCTACATACACGCGGATCTCTACGGGCGAGTACAAATCATCGTTCGACGAGCCCAGGATGCTCAGGAAGTAGTAACCTTCGAAGAACGACACGGCACCACGACATTCGCCATTGACGAAGGCAGCCACTTCGGCATCCTCAATCTGGCGTCCGTCTTTCTTCACCACGGCAATCATGTTCATGTTGTCGGGGAACTGGTGCTCATCCACGGGTGAGAAGAAGCCAGGCTGCCATGTGGGTTCGTCATAACCCATGTTGAACGATGCGGCTTGTGCCGAATTGTTGTCTGAAAGCGTCGGATAGTGGAAAGTCTTCTCCTGCGAGTCTTTCGACAGGTAGATATAACCCTGTCCGGGAACGATGCTCTTCAGGGTTCCTTCCCAAACGCCTTGTCCGTTGTAAGTAGCCGACGTGGTGCGGTTCTTCACCATATCGCCTTTCTGCGGATTGAGACCAGCGAAGGCATCAGCAGGCGACATCACCTTGCTCGACAGCGTGCCAATCCAGTTGTAACCCTCGTAGATGGTCTGGCTCGTCTCTCTCACGTCGATGATGGTGCCATAGAACGGCCAATCCAGTTTCGCCGAAGTCTGAACCTTATACATCTTGCCAGGGACAAACTCTACCAGTTGCCCGGTCATCGTTTTGGTCGATTTGTTGTAAGTGGCAAATTCTTTATGACCTTTCACGTTCATCAACTTATTGCGGTCGCTCAAACTTGTGGGAAGGGCATTTTCGAGCGAGGAGAAGAGAGGTTTCACGTAGAATGAGATCCACGACCAACCTTTTTCAAGCGTCAGCCCTTGTTCGAGCACATCAGAAGCCAAGAAACGTATGGGGCTGTCGTACGAGCCATAGACCGCATCAGGACTATATGGGAGGTACATCTCCAATTCATTGTTGCCCGTAAGATCGATCGAGACAAGCGGATAGGTGCGTCCTGTGGAGGCATCATAATACTTGAATGACAAGTCGCGCACCGCCGAGCTCAACTCAGATGCAGCACCACCGTAGATAATCATATCCACATAGTAGGCATCGCGTGTTTCCACGTAGCGCGGGCTTCCTGTGCCTCGGCAGTTGCCGTTCTCATCAAATGCAGCGATTTTACTGTCGGTGTACTCGCAAATCTTATCGCCAATATAAATCTGTCCGGTAACCTGCATGTTGCTCTCATACAGTTTTTCATTCACAGCCCAATCGGGCACATCGCCTGTCACGGTCACGTTCACCGCCTTCATGCGCTTGATGCCTTGTTTGTCGGTCAGCGTGAGATAGACGGTATGGTGTCCGATAGGAGCAGACGGGAGCACCGTCAGTTTGAAATCCATCATGGTTGAGTTCATCGTACCGATAGCATTGTCGATCGTCATCCATGAGGGTAGTCCGCTAATCTCATAGTGCTGACTTCCGCTGCCGGCCATGTTATAAACAGACTCAGTGAATACGAATGTCTCATCCACTTCCTTGGTGATATCCATGTCGCCGCTAAGCCAGTCGATGGTAGCGAAGTCGCAGGAGAATTTCCACATGACAGGTTCGGAGAGGTTGTTGTACTCGTCCTTGATGTTCTTCACCGTCACCGCAAACTCGTTGCCATCCATCAGCGGATACATGGTCTCTTGGAAATGGAAGTAGATCTCATCTGCCGAGACCGTGAAGCTGAAGTCGTTGTCGTCCAGACGGATGCGGCTTGAACCGGGAAGGATGGCGGGTGCGTTCTGACTCGTGACCAGATTGCCTTCAAGTTTCATCTGCAATTTGTTGTCGCCGAAGTTAGCCATAGACGGAACAGATTCGATGTCACCCGTCTTCAAACGGTTAATTTCTTCCATCGGGAAGTAACCGACCAGACCCGCATAAGAGTTATCCAACCGCTCGTAGCGCCGGTCGGCGAGGATATAGCTGCCGATGGAGGCATTCCATATACGGAGTTCATCTACATCACCGATGAAGAGGTTTGTGGCGCCGCCGACACCGCTGCCATCGGGTGCTACCAGCGTCTCCTCACCGCCCACAAACAGATAGTGGCCGGTGATGGCAGGAATGCTGTTTTCAGGTATGGTCTTCACGGCCTGGCCGTCAATATAGACCACCGCGCTTGTTCCGCGCCGCACGTTCAGTGCGATATGGTGCCAGTTGTTGTCGCAGTAGTTGACATCGCTCAGCACAATGCTCTCATGTACTGTTTTTGTTTCGATGTTGTTGTTATCCACAGAGCGTGTGCTCTGCTCCAGCACGAGGCCACCATCTTTAAAGCCGATGCTCATGCCATTGAGCACTGATACGAGTTGTGCGTTATCGTTCTTGTCTTGCTCTCCACGGAACCACATTTCCACAGCGAAGTTGTCAGTCACCCTGGTGTTGGCCGAGCTGATATCGACCTTCAGCGGTGACTCGCCGTCTAAGTGCGCGGCCAGGTTGCGGTTGTTGATATACCAACTCTCAACAGGCAAATTGATGTGTCGTGAGCGGACGCCATCTCTGATGAGCGTTCCGTGTCCCTCGTCCATACGCCAATAGCCTATCAGTCCGGGAGTGTAAGCAGCTTTCTGCTCCTCACGAGTCTCGTAAAGTTCAGCAGCCGACTTATCGCCTTTCCATAATGTCAGGTCATACATCATGCCTTTCATGCCTTTACCGCCTACGCTGAGGTTGCCCTCGCCATTGAGGTCGCCTGCAGCTTCGTTCTCAGCAGCATACACTGGACTATTGCTGTTAGCATTTGAATACAGCAGTGTGACGCGGTTCTCAGGATCGCTGTCGGTTTTGCGCTTATAGTTGAGAGCCAAATAAGTCCACTGGTCTTGAGGCATCACGACACCAGTTTTAATCACGCTCTCCGCTTCGCCTGTACGGACGGCAAGTTGACCGCCATCGTAGGTGTAGAGTACCAGTTTGTTCGATGCTGATCCCATGCTGAAGATATTGCCATCGGTCTGACGATACAGCCACAGGCCGAGAGTCAGGTCGTTCTCACTCAGCGAGTAACTGGCATCGGTGCTCAGTTCATCTCCATTGAGTTGCAGAGCCACGTCGGCAAATTGCGATTTGTCAGCCACATTGTTCAGGTCGCCTTCAATCACGAAGTTGAACGCTTCGCTCATCGCATTGCCGTTGAGCACCTCATTAAAGCGCACGTGCATGTCATCACGGCTTGAGTAATAAAGCGTCTGACCCTCGTGACTTGCCATGCCGAGAATCTTCGGGCCGCGGGTGTCTTGTATCACCTCGATGATTGGAGTCTCATAGGTCACATCATCGTTGCCGTATTTGCCGAAGGTCTGGCCTCGGAGTTCGTAGATGCCGTCGTTGGGGAAGGAAACGCTATGTAGCAACAAGTCGTCGGAAGGCGGCAACACTTCATCTCCCTGTCCCAGAGCCGACTCATCAACCAGCCACTGGTGAGCCAGGCTCCATGAGTCAGTGCCTTTGCGGCGGTATTGGATGCGCAGTCCTTGCAAGCCTTTGTCCTGCCGGTCCAGATTAGAGAACTTCACTTGGAAGCCTTTATATAGACCCAAGTCGGTTTGGTTAAGGACAGTGTGTGCCACCGCCATATCGATAATGGCCGAGGCAGGAACAAATTCCACCGACAGGTGAAGGGTGTCACTCGTCGTGCTTTCATCTTTCTCTGAGCGGAGCACCAACTGCAAATCCTCGAAATGGTTCACGCTTCGGTCGCTCTGTCTCACATACAGCATTTTGTTCACGCTCTCCTTGTTGCCCTTGATACTGATGGCACGCCCTGCCTTTCCGAGACTCAGCGGAGCGCCGTCAATCTCCAGGATGGCACCCTTGGCATTCGATTTCTCGATGGCCTCCAAGATATAGGTGCAGTCGCTGTTGGTCTCGCTCAAGTTGGTCATCTCCAAATTGAAGGCAGCCTGTCCGCCGGTGGGCACGTTCGTCAGTTTCGAAGAACCCTTCACGGTCAGTTGCGGCCATTCCACACGCATTGTGGCTTCGTCGAGCTGTTCGCCGCCGCCAAGATAGTATTTCGTATAGGTGGCTTCCTCATGCGGGTTTGCCGTCTGTCCGCCACGTGTGCGGAAGATGGGTCCCCATTGTCTGGGAGAATTAAACACATCCACTGAAAGTGCAGTGCGCGGGTCAGCATCGCTGATGGTCCACGCCACCTCTTTGGCCGTGTTGTTGGTTGTTTCTGTCACATCTTTGTCTTCGGAGTGTTGGACAGAACGTATGATGGCATAACCGCCTGCACCGCTGAACAGCAGTCCGAGATGTGTCTCCGAGTCGAAGTTCCACTCATGCTGCGTACCCACGCGGCTCGTATTGACTCCTTCAACCTTCGTTTTTTGGGAAACGCTCGTACCACCGGCAATGGAGTAGTTCTGGATAAAATACTGGTTATCTTTGAACGCTTTGAGTTTGTCTTCCTCATTATCTGCGATGGCAGCCTCCCATGCTTTAATCTGACGAATGGCATTGTCCACCTCGTCATCCACGGGCTCATCGGTGCCGTTCACCATCATGTAACTGGGATGTCCGCCACGTTCAGCTCTCAGGTTTCCCCATTTGTCATCGCCGTTGCTACGGCCGAATTCCGGGTCGCCTGCACTATATATGGTATAGTACATCACCTTGCCGGGCACTTTAGACATTTTATTCTTGTCCCAATGGTCGGCTTCGACGTGTCCTTCCGTCAGACGTGATTTGATGATGGCCTTCCAGTTCGGTATCAGCGTCTCCTCGATATACTCTTGAGGATAAGCGAAATAGGTGCCGAATCGTTGGCTCATCACAATCGACTCGTGTGTGTCAATCTTGTAACTGCCGTCGTCTTGCTTGAAGAAACCTAAGGTGTTGCCTTTGCCGAAGAGCATGTTGGTAGAGCGTCCGATATAAGTGTCACCTTTGTATTGGATGCCCTCTGTGGTACCGCGAATCTCTGTACTCAGGGTATAAACCGAACCTTTGTCAGACTCGTCAATCTTGGCATCGCCGCTGTCCCATACATTCTCGGTATTGACCTGCGGTGCGAACTTGGTTTCAACATAGAAGCCAACAGCTCCTGATGCACTTGTAATTTCGGGAACGACACTGACATAGAAGCCTCCGCCTGTTCTGTTACTATCGACCAAATGTGCCTCCTGTTTTATGGTGCTTCTGATGGTGTCGGTGGTCAGTACAGCCTCTGACGTGGAACCTGGCGGACGACGCAAAACCATATCGACATGTTCTGGGCCGTTGGTCACAAAGTTCTGGTTGCCACTTGACAAGCTGCCTAATAGAATCAGGTCCAATCCTGGCTGTGATGTCGCCGGGTTAGTCCACATGGTCATGCGGTTGTCGATGGACACGCCCACGCTGATGCTCCGCAGATGACTCTCGCCCAAGTTAGGAATACCGCCCTTGAAAGAGTAGGTAGCATGACCGTCTTTCTTGGGTCTGATTCTCACGTTTGGCACGTCGTAGAGCATACCGGGAGTCACTTTCTCGCCGTTGATATATCCTTCTTCGCAGGCGAACATTACCGAAGCGCAGGCACTGTTGTCGATTGAGATGATGGCATCGCTGGGCACCTCATCAAACTCCTCGCCCGTGTCGAGGTTCTTGTAATGCTCAGCCACGGAAATTTCATATTCATAATCGTTCTCCTGATAGAATATAGGATAGTCATACTCGTATTTAAAGCCCTTGTCTGTGAACGTGACAACGGTCACGGAATCGGTTGTCGGAGTGTAACTGATAACAGGAACCTTCACCTCACCGAAAGCACCGTTCTTCATGCCCATCTGCTCAAAGGTGATGATGGGATTGGCACGGTATTGGCGGTTCATCTTCACAGCGTAAGGATATATCTCGACCACCCCGTCATGCTTCAGCGAGTCGCTCCTCCATGTTTTCTGGTTGGTGTTGGTCGCATCGATGAACGGCAGGTTCTGCGCAAAGACAGGTTTGTCGTCGTAGTCTTTTCCGCCCTCAAACGTGATGCTTTCCAACTTGTAGTTGAGCGGAGGCAACAGTGCAGAATATTCGCCCGTCTTCGGGTCGGTGGTGATATAGATATAGAATGTCTCATCATCGCGCTCTGTAGCGGCAGCACGGTAGCTGGTACTTTGAATCTTATCCGTAGCACTGGCCACAGGTATCGGTGTTTTTCCGTACGAGCCGCTGCCATGTTCGTCGGTGACGTAATTGAACGAGCAGTGCGACTCCTTGCCCAAGCTCAGTTTCAGCGTAGCCTTGCCTAAACGGTTCTCTGAAAGGGCGAAGCCAACGGGTTCGTTCTGATCGCTGAAGCCACCATTGATACGACCTGTCACGTTCACCAACGTGGAGTCAGTGAAGTTGACCGTCATCTCCTGTTTGAAGTCGTAGGTACTGCCGTCGAGCGGGAACGATGTCAGTCGGTGCCCCTCTTTGAAGCACTCGATGAGGTGCGGCCCGATGGGCACCGAAATCTCGAAGTCGCCATTGCCGTCGGTCATGATCATCTTGTTGGATGTGCCCTGCACCATCTGGCCGTCGATCTTAAACTGTATGCTATCAGAGGGGATGTCGGTGTCAAGGTAAGTGATGCGGCCGCGCACCGGGAACGATGACTGGTCGGTGAAGTCGTAGTTGTTGAGCGCCAGACTGCCCGTGCCGATGAATCCGTTGCGCGAGGTGGGCGAGAAGATGTGGATGCCCTTCGACGGGGTCACGTTGTAGGTGGTGCCCGAACCGATGAACGGCAGGCCGCGCACGGTGTATTCGCCGTTCTCGTTGGTCAGACCGTAGCGCGACAGCTGTGCGTCGGTGGGGACGATGGTCGAGCAGGTGATGTTGTTGCCCACGTCGGCATGGCGCCCGTTGGGCAAGTCGTTGCTGTACGAGGCGTCGAACACAAAGCGGCTGATGCCTTCGTCCATCGGCCAGTACAGGCTCAGGCCCTTCTCGCTGCCGGTGAGCACGCGGTCGGTGGTGTTCTTCTTCTCCTTGTCGGTCAGGGCGTGGTTCCACACGCGCACCTCGGTCAGGTTGCCCTCGAAGGCCTCATCGTCGCCGATGCCCTTGCTGCCGCCCACCGAGAAGGGCTTCACCACGGGGCGTGTCACCGTGCTGTACTCGCCGTTGCCGGGGGTGAAGGCGTCTTTCCACCAATTCTTCCATCTTTCAAAGTTGAAACCGGGATCGGCTTCCAGCGTATAGAGGAGGGTGTAGTCGCCTTGATACAGGTGCGTGTTAGGATAGTCGGCCAGGTTGTCGCTGCCCGTCTGGTAGTCTTTCGACGATACTTCGGTCAGTGTGGTCGATATGCTGTCGCCAACGCTCAGGGTCAGCTCATTATTGATGCTTTGCAGGGTGAGCAGCGAGTAGGTGTTTTCCTTCACCTTCAGCTGCGTGTCGTACCATGTGCCTTTCCACGATGTCTTGTCGATGGTGGCGTTGATGTCGAGTATCTCGGTTTTCACACCGAGAAACATGTGGATGGGTACCGCCATGTTAATAACGATGGGCAGTTGGATGCGCACAACATCATAGCCCTCGGCTTCCCACTGGCGGCGGGTAGGGAAAAACTCCTGGTAGCTATACACATGACCCAGGTTATATTGCGAGGTGTCGTCGTAGCCGGCCGTTGCGTTCACGTTGACGATGACGCCACGTATGTGCTTCACCGAGGTGAACGTGCCGCGCTCGGTGGTGGCATCACCGTAGCGCTCCACCAGCAGCGTATAGCCTTCATCGGTCTTGCTGCCCAGGCGCAGACGGCCCAGCGAGGGGATCTCGCCCAGCACGGCACCTTCGGCCATGTCGTTGTCGGGCCGCACAAACATCTGTACGGTATAGTCTTTGTCGGTGCCGAACACCTTCATCGTGGCGGCGCTGTCGGCATCCCAGACGATACCCGTCGAGGCACCATCGACACGCTGCGAGAAGCCGCGCACCACGTTGCCGTCGGCGTCGGCATTCGAGCGCAATGACATGCGCACGTCTTCCACGGCGCTGCCCGTGCCGAATGTCACGCGGCCGCTGATTACGCCGCGGGCCTGACAGAAGCCTACGTCGCTGAGGAAGTTCTGGAAGTTGTTGTCGGTGTAGGTCTCCTTGTCGCCCGAATACACATCCACGCGATACTCATAGAAGTAGCCGGGCTGCACGGTGTTGTCCTCATAGGTGTAGCTGTCGCTCGTGCCGCTCACCGAATAGACCTTCAGGAATTCATCGGTGGTGCCGGCATAGCGGCGGAACACCTCGAAGTTGCTGTTGGCTGTGCCCACCTGCTTCACGTTCCACGACACGCGCACCACATTCTCGTGCGTGCCCTTGGTGGCATCCACGCTCAGCACGGCGCTGCCTTTGAGCAGGCCGGCGGTGATGACGTCGCTCTCAAACGTGTTCTTGCCGTCGTTGATCGACAGCACGATCTTGTATTCAAACGTCTCGCGCACGCTCGGCAGTTTGTTGTCTGTGAACGAGGCCACATAGCCGGCAGTGGGGTTGGCGGGAGCCGACACATTGCCGTACGACTGCCACTCCTGTGTGCCCTTCTGCCGTTTCATGACCTCAAAGCGCACGTTGCTCGACTTCACCGGCACGCGCGAATATTCCCACGTCAGGCGCACGTTGTCGGTCACTGCCGTGTCTTGCGCCAGGTTGGTAATCTCCAGACTGGGTATGGTGGACATCACGTCGCTCACGCAATAGCCCAGACGGTTGAGCAGCTCGTCGCCGGGGTCGTTCAGGTCTTGCGATGATATCATCTTGCCGTCAATCCAGTCCTTGGGCACGTTCACCACCATGTACTGGTAATAGGCGTTGTCGCTCAGCATGTTGTCGGTGTAGCCCTGCTCCTGGCTGTCGCCAATGGCGGCGTTTTTGCCGCGGTTCTGCCACGACGCTCCCGACACGGGCTTGCCGTTCTTGTCGGTCTCCACGCGGTAGATGTAGGGCACCGTCTCCTTGATGTAGTTGTTGTCGCCCGTGGCGAAGGCGTTCCACGAGAGCGCCGCTTTGCTTTCGTATTGGTTGTATTCGGCAGCCAGACCGAAGGGCACGGGCACCGAGGTGAAGATGTTCTTCTTCCTCGCTCCCTGTGTCGTTTTTCCTCTTACCTTGCCGTTGTACCAGGCCAAACCCCAGTGGATGGTCATGTCCATGTCCACCTGCTTGAAGTTGCCCGCTTCCTTGGGGATGGGGAGCCGCACCTCTTTCTTCTCGCCGTTGGTGTCGCACGACAGGTATTCGCTCTGCGTCACCACCGTGCCGTCTTGCTTGGTGTAGTAGAAGGTTAGCTCATATTCGCCGTAATGCCTGATGAATCCGTTGAGCTTGCCCGGGATGTCGGTAGGCAGCGCGGGCAGCGTGAAGAGGATCTGGTCGCCGCCGTCGCGACGGTACGTGTAGTCGTTGCGGTCCATCGAGCCGTAGCCCATGTCTTCGCGGCACGTGGCCTCGCCGATGGTGCGGTTCTTGATCGAGCCGGCGTTGTGCTGGAACTCGTAATAGAGATACCACTTCTGCCCGGCCATGTCGGCACTCCAGTAGTAGTCGATCTCTACGCTCGGGCGCAACTCAGAGGATGACTTCTTGATGGTGTAGCGCACCTCCGTGGGGCGGTTCTTACGCACATTGTCGTCGTAGCCGTTGCCCCACTGGTCCCAGCTGGCAAAGTCGATGAGTTTCTCCGTGCCCGACGGGGTGTTGGTCAGGAATGCACGCGTGCCCTCATGCACGTTGCGCGAGAAAATCTCCTTGTCGGTGCTGTCGTCTTCACCCTGGTCGCACTCCACGTCCATCAGGTGGATGTGGGTGCCGGTCTTGTTCGGACCGGAGTAGGCATGAATACTTCCCACACGGCACCACGTGTCCTTGTTTTTACCGTCCATTATCATAATTTTGAAATGGAGGTGGTCCTTGTACTGAGTTACCGTGAAGTTCTCGTCTTTGTCCAGTTCATCGGCCAGCGCTGGCGCGGCGATGCCTGTGAACAACAATACCATCAGCCAAGACAGCAGCCTGGCAGGTGGCGAGGAATGTAAATGTGTTTGCATTGATTGATTGTGTTGATTATGATTGATTTTCATTCCGAAAGGGGGTGGGGCAGGCGCTCTCTTTTTACAGCCGCTGCGCCACATAGGTTTTGTTGTAAATAAGGTACAAATATAGTGATTTGTCTTTGATTTCAGGTGAAAAATTAGCAAAAATAAACAGAATGTAAGAATTATTAGCTGTTTGGGCGGCGGGCTTTCTGGGGGCAGAGGGCCGGATCAGATGAAGGTGTGTCAAATCAGACAGACAACGAATTTCACGGATTTCACGGATATCTATTATTGCTGAATCAGCAAATAGTAAAATCCGTAAAATCCGTGAAATCCGTTGTGGACATTGCTGAGTGTTGAGGGGTCGGCTGCTGTGCCACAGCAGTCAACTAAAAGAAGTCGGGTGTGCTGCCTCTATCAGTCGTTCCACACCGAGGTATGGGCTGCTTCTTCCTCGTCCCACACCTTCGTTTGGTTGCTCTCGCCCAACGAGGCGTCCACTTCGCCGCCCGATACCGTGATCAGGCCGGTGTCATCGCCAAACGAGTTGTTGAGCACGGGTGCAAAGCGAACCACCTTGCAAGCCGGTTTGATATATTGTTTCTTCTCCATTTCCTTGTTTGATAATCGTTTGCTGAAAAATGTTGTTTTCTAAGTATCATTTCACCACTTGCAGTCTCTTGCCGTGCACATACACGCCGGGCTGAGTGGGGCGGGCGGGCAAACGCTGTCCGCCTACGCTGTACCACGTGTCGTCGCCGGCCTGAGCAGGCGCGATGTGCAGTGTGGCGATGCCATCCGTCGTGCTGTCATCGATGAAATACGACAGGGCGGCTTGGGTGCTGCGGTTTTCCGGCCACAACGACTCTGTGGGCAGTTGCAGGTAGGCGCGGTTGGCGCCGAGTGTGCCACCCGAGGTGGGGTGGAACTTGCCCTGATAGAGTATCAGGTTGGTCTTGTCGCCGTCGGTCTTGCCGATGGTTGTCGGTTTGGTCACGCCTACCAGCATGTTGGTGGGGTAGGGCGATGCTTCATCTACTCGGCGCAGGTAAATCTCTTCCGAGGTGTTTTCCAGCCGGTGCATGAGCACACCCTGGCCTGCCACCACGAATCTCACGCGCTCGATGAACACCTGTTGCTCGCCGGTTGCCGCGTCGGTGCGCAGTTCGGTGGGCACATAGAACAAGAACTGTGAGTCGTTGCTCACTTCCTCGAAGTTGGCTTTGGCGCAGAAAGTGCCTAAGTCGCCTGTGAGCGTGAATTTGCCCATCACCTGAGCGTCGCCGAACACCTGAGTGCTCACCAGTGCGGCGGGCAGGCGCACCTCCATGTCGCTGGTGAAGACAGCTGTGTGCGCGGCGCGGTTCCAGTTGATCACTTTGCTCTCTGCGTTTGGATAGCCTTCGATGTCTATCGTCTCCACGTTGTGGCCCTCGCCCAGTTGCGTGACCATTCTGAGAATATTATCGGCCTCCATGCCAGAGCCTGTGTTCAGGTACGACAGCGTTCCTACCACATCGTCATTGAATGCCCCTTCTTCGAAATAGGGGTTTCCCTCGATGTAAAGTTCTTGCAGACGGGTGCAGCCCCAGAAGGCATCTTCGCCCACGGAGGTTACGCTGGCAGGAATGGTCAGGCTTGTCTTTGACCAGGCAGATTGGTTGACGCCTGTGATGACGCTGTTCGTCTCGTCTTCATACACAAAATCATCGGCCGAACCTTGTGCTGACGCAGGAAGGCTGATGCTAAACAACAGGGACAGAATCACCCCTGAAAATTGGAAAAAACGTGTCATTGCTAATAAAATATATACTACTTTCTCTCTTGTCTCTTGCTTGGTAAAATAAAACTGCCGGGAGCCTCTTGGAATGGCTCTGTAGGCGACGAGTTGTAAGTCATTTTGTCACGCGCTAAGCATCCGCTGCTCAACTCGTTATGTGTGGGTCATTATAAATGGGGTTGCAAAGTTATTGACATTTTTAATAGCATAATGAACAGCTTATAAATATTTAACTATTTTTAATAGCCTTATCCGTTTTGTCAAGTCGTTTCAAGGGTGTCAAAGCACGAAAACCGCCAAAAAAACACACGTATTCTTGTCCGTTTTCGCAAAAATGCGTAATTTTGCAAAAGAATTAAAGGTTTAGGGTTTAGGGTTTAGGGTTTAGGGTTTAGGGTTGAGGGTTTAGGGTTGAGGGTTGAGGGTTGAGGGTTTAGGGTTTAGGGTTGAGGGTTGAGGGTTTAGGGTTCTTACACTGTTTCGTGCTCTCAAGCATATCTCCTGCCCCCTGCCCCCTGCTCCCTGCTCCCTGCTCCCTGTCCCCAGCTCCCTGCTCCCTGCTATTCTCTTACCTCTTACCTCTCACCTCTCACCTCTCACCTCTCACCTCTCACCTCTTACCTCTAACTTCTAAAAAAATGTTGAACCTCATTGCCGACGGCGGAAGCACCAAGACCATCTGGTGCCTGAAAGATAACGACCAAGTGATAGCCCGTGTGAAGACACAAGGGCTCAACCCTTTTTTCCAGACCGAGGAGAAGATACGGCAGGTCATCAAAATGGAACTGCTCTATCAACTGAGAAGTCATGGTATAGCCATTGAGGATGTAAAGAAAATTCAGTTTTATGGCGCCGGTCTCCGCGATGAGATGAAACGGCGCTTTCATGCCATCCTCGACAGCCTGTTTGATGCCGACGAGATAGAGGTGGATACCGACCTGCTCGGAGCTGCAAAGGCCTTGTGCGGCACAGGCGAGGGTATCGCAGCCATCCTCGGCACCGGGTCTAACTCCTGTCTCTACGACGGTGAGAAGATTGTCAAGAATATTCCTGCACTCGGATTTATCCTCGGCGACGAGGGCAGCGGTGCCGTGATGGGCCGCCTCTTCATCGGCGCACTCTTCAAAGGGCAGTTGCCCGACACGTTGCGCGAAGAGTATCTCAGCGACACCGGCGAAGACCTCTCCGACATCATCGACAAGGTGTATCGGCAGCCACTGCCCAACCGCTATCTGGCCCATGCCGCCAAGTTCATCCACCGCCATCTCGACTGCCAGCCCCTCGAGCAGTTGGTCATCGACAACTTCCGGGCCTTCATCCGCCGCAATATCATTCCCTACGGGCGGCCCGACCTGCCCCTCAACGCCGTGGGTAGCATCGCCTATTATTTCGAGGCCCAGCTCAGGCAAGCCGCCGACATGGAGGGCGTCAAGGTGGGCAAAATCATACAAAGTCCGCTGGAGTAAAAATATAGCCATATGGAAGAGGACAAAAATTTCTTACGCCAAGACAATAATTACCGCTCGTTGATAGCCTTTCAGAAAGCAGAGTGTATCTATGACGTGACTTTTTATTTTGCGCATCGTTTCCTGCAACGTGGCGACAGAACGATAGACCAAATGATTCAAGCCGCCCGCTCAGGTAAGCAAAACTTAGCAGAGGGTAACATTGACGGCATTACTTCGCGTGAGATGGAATTGAAACTGACAAATGTCAACAGGGCATCGCTTCATGAATTACTTCTTGACTATGAGGATTATCTCCGTGTGCGTAATTTGGAGCAATGGGCTTTTAACGACCCAAGATGTGTACAAACGCGCGCTTTTTGCAGGTCGCATCTTGATTCCGCCATCTATCGGAAGAAAATACAAGAGCGCTCAGATGAAACAATAGCCAATATCGCCATCACCCTGATACACCAGTGCGACGTGTTAATACGCGGCCTCATAGAGTGGATCAAGCGAGATTTCAAAGAGAATGGCGGCATTAGGGAAGAGTTGTATAATGCACGAAAGGAGTGGCAAAAGAATCACAGGCCCAAATGGCTTGGGCAGAATGGGCAGAATGGACTGAATGGACAGAATGGGCAGAATGGACTGAATGGACAGAATGGGGCGAATGGGCAGAAAGGGCAGAATGGGGCGAATGGGCAGAAAGGGCAGAATGGGCAGGATGGGCAGGATGGGCAGAATGGGTAGCGTTAACCCCATTAACCCCATTAGCCCCATTAACCCCATAAAAAATGAAAAATAATTCATTTTTATGCCCGTACTTCGGTGTTTTTTTGTACCTTTGCACCCGTTTTAAAACGCAATATTTAATATTTTTTTAAATACTATGAATTTTACTTTGTTTGTTACCGTTATTCTAACGGCTATCACCTTGGTGGCGGCGGCATACGTCATCGCCAAGTTGCTGGGGCCTCGGACATACAACAAAGTGAAGGGTGAGCCCTTTGAGTGCGGTATTCCCACGCACGGGTCGTCATGGATACCCGTGTCTATCGGATACTACCTCTTTGCCATCCTTTTCTTGATGTTCGATGTCGAGACTGTCTTCCTCTATCCCTGGGCGGTAGTAGTGAAAGAGTTCGGTGCCATGGCGCTCGTCAGCATCGGATTCTTCTTGTTAGTGTTGGTGTTTGGCCTGGCTTACGCCTGGCGGAAAGGAGCGTTGGAATGGAAATAAAGAAACCGAAAATCAAAAGCATTCCTTACGACGAGTTTAAGGACAACGAGAGCCTGGAAAGCCTCCTCAAACAGCTCAACGACAATGGCGTGAACGTAGTGACGGGATCGCTCGACCAGCTCATCAACTGGGGACGTAGCAACTCACTATGGTCGCTCACCTTCGCCACCTCGTGCTGCGGCATCGAGTTCATGGCCGTGGGATGCGCACGCTACGACTTCGCACGCTTCGGATTCGAGGTCACGCGAAACTCTCCGCGTCAGGCCGACCTGATCATGTGTGCCGGAACCATCACCAACAAGATGGCTCCCGTGTTCAAACGCCTTTACGACCAGATGGCCGAACCCAAGTATGTGGTGGCCGTGGGCGGATGCGCCATCTCGGGCGGTCCCTTCAAATCCAGCTACCACGTGGTCAACGGCATCGACGAGATCGTGCCCGTCGATGTGTATGTGCCGGGATGCCCGCCGCGGCCCGAAGCCATCCTCTACGGCATGATGCAACTGCAGCGTAAGGTGAAGGTGGAGAAATTCCTCGGAGGCAGAAACCACAAGGAGAAACCCATCGTGGTGACGGACGTGCCTGCCGACTTCAACGCACAGGCTGCCGGCAGCGAAGAAGAAACCAAACTGAAGGAGGAACAGTGATATGAAATTAGACAACCAACAATTCCAATTGTCGCAGTTCGCCTCCGAAATGGAGAAACTACGCCGCGACCAGCACTACGACTTCCTCGTCACCATCGTGGGAGAGGACTTCGGCGAAGAGGGACTCGGATGCGTCTATATCCTGGAGAACAGCGAGACACACGAGCGCACCAGCGTCAAGGCCGTCAACAGCGACCGCGAACAGGCCTGGATTCCCACCGTGAGCCACCTGTGGAAAGGTGCAGAGATACTCGAACGAGAGGTATATGACTTCTACGGTATCAAGTTCTTAGGCAACAAAGACATGCGCCGGCTCTACCTGCGCTCCGACTTCAAGGGATACCCCATGCGCAAGGACTACGACATGAGTCCGGAGAATAACAAATACACCCTCGCGGATGACCCCGAACCCGACTATACCGAGGAGTGGATGCTCAACGAAGAAGGTGAACTGAAAGCCATTCAGCACAAGCTCTTCACCGATGACGACTATGTCATCAATATCGGTCCGCAGCACCCCGCCACTCACGGCGTGCTCCGTCTGCAGACCATCCTCGACGGTGAGACCATCCGCCGCGTATATCCCCACTGCGGATATATACACCGCGGCATCGAGAAGATGTGCGAATCATATACCTATCCGCAGACGCTCGCACTCACCGACCGCCTCGACTACCTCAGCGCCATGATGAACCGTCATGCACTGTGCGCCGTCGTCGAAGAGGCCATGGGCGTAGAGCTCACCGACCGCATCAAGTATATCCGCACGATGATGGACGAGCTGCAGCGTATCGACTCGCACCTGCTCTTCTACAGCTGCTGCGCACAAGACCTCGGAGCGCTCACCGCCTTCATCTACGGCATGCGCGACCGCGAACAGGTGCTCAACGTGCTGGAGGAGACCACCGGCGGACGCCTCATCCAGAACTATTATAGAATAGGTGGATGCCAGGACGATATCGACCCCAACTTCGCCAAGAACGTGAAGAAGCTCTGCGAGTATCTCAAACCCATGTTCCGCGAGTACAACGACATCTTCACCGGCAACGTCATCCTGCACAACCGTTTCGAGGGCGTGGGCGTGCTCTCCAAGGAAGACGCCATCTCGTATGGCTGCACTGGAGGTACCGGACGTGCCTCGGGCTGGAAGAACGACGTGCGCAAAAACCATCCCTACGACATGTACGCACAGGTGGAGTTCGACCAGATCTCATACACCGAGGGCGACTGCTTCGCCCGCTACATGGTGCGTATGAAGGAACTGGAGCAGAGCGTGCGCATCCTTGAGCAACTGGCCGACAACATCCCCGCCGGCGACTTCTACATCAAGCAGAAACCCGTCATCCGCGTGCCCGAAGGACAGTGGTACACCTCGTGCGAGGGCAGCCGCGGCGAGATAGGCGTCTATCTCGACTCAAAGGGCGACAAGAGCCCCTACCGGCTGAAGTTCAGACCCATGGGCCTGCCATTGGTGTCGGCCATGGACGAGATGCTGCGCGGAGAGAAGATCGCCGACCTCATCTCGGTGGGCGCTACATTAGATTACGTAATCCCCGATATTGACAGATAAGCTATGTTTGATTTCAGTATAATAACAAAATGGTTTGACGGATTGCTCCGCGACACACTGGGGCTGGGCAATTTCCTGACAACTTTCATCGAATGTGTGCTCATCGGTGCCATCATCCTCGTAGCCTACGCCGTCTTCGCCATCATACTCATCTATATGGAGCGAAAGGTGTGCGCATGGTTTCAGTGCCGCCTCGGACCCACACGTGTGGGTAAGTGGGGACTGCTTCAGGTCTTCGCCGATGTGCTTAAAATGCTGCAAAAGGAGATCTTCTTCGTCGATAAGGCGGATAAGTTCCTCTATCTCTTGGCACCATTCCTCGTGCTGATCGCCTCGGTGGGCACCTTCTCGTTCCTGCCGTGGAACCTGGGCATGCAGGTGCTCGACTTCAATGTGGGCGTGTTCCTGCTCACCGCCATCTCGTCGATAGGCGTCATCGGCATCTTCCTCGCAGGATGGGGCTCCAACAATAAGTTCGGCGTGGTGTCGGCTATGCGTGGCGCCGTGCAGATGATCTCCTACGAGATGTCGCTCTGCCTCTGCCTCATCACCGCCGTGGCGCTCACAGGCACCATGCAGGTGTCGGGCATCGTAGAGTCGCAGGCCAACGCCTGGCTCATCTTCAAGGGCCATATACCGGCTGTCATCGCCTTCATCACCTTCATCATCGCAGGCAACGCCGAGGCCAACCGCGGCCCGTTCGACCTGGCCGAGGCCGAGAGCGAGCTCACCGCCGGTTATCACACCGAGTATTCGGGCATGGGCTTCGGATTCTTCTACCTGGCTGAGTATCTCAACATGTTTGTCATCGCTGGCGTGGCTGCCACCGTCTTCCTCGGAGGATGGATGCCGCTGCATATCGCTGGCCTCGACGGCTTCAACACCGTCATGGACTACATCCCGGGATTCGTATGGTTCCTCGGCAAGGTGTTCCTGCTGGTGTGGGTGCTCCTCTGGATACGCTGGACCTTCCCCCGTCTGCGTATCGACCAGATCTTGAAACTCGAGTGGAAGTATCTCATGCCGCTGAGCCTGCTCAACCTGATACTTATGACAATCATCGTAGCATTTGGATTACACTGGTAAAATGGAAAACAACAAATCATATTTCAGCGGGGCAGTGGCAGGCATCAAGTCGCTGGTCACTGGGTTCGGTGTCACGATGAAGGAATACTTCACTCCGAAAATCACCGAGCAATACCCTGAAAACCGCAAAACACGGTTGCATGTGGCGGCACGACACCGCGGACGGCTCGTCTTCAAACGCAACGAAGACGGCACGCACAAGTGCATCGCATGCACACTCTGCGAGAAGACATGCCCCAACGGCACTATCACAATCAAATCGGAGATGCGCGAAGACCCCGAGACGGGAAAGAAAAAACGCGTGCTGCTCGACTACCAGTACGACCTGGGCGAGTGCATGTTCTGCCAACTCTGCGTCAACGCCTGCAACTCGGATGCGATAGAGTTCACCAACGATTTCGAAAACAGCGTCTTCGACCGCGGACGCCTGGTGCTGCACCTCGACAAGGAGGTGTACAAGGGCGGCAGCCTGCCCGGGCTCATCAACGGAGGCGCCGAATTGGAAATCGGCAAGTTTAACACCGGAACCAAGTAAAAGGAGGACAGTAGATTATGGCTAATCAAGTTATGTTTATCATTCTCGCCGTCATCATCCTCGGAGCTGCCGTGCTCTCGGTGATGACCAAGCGCATCATGCGCGCTGCCACCTTCCTGCTCTTCGTGCTCTTCGGTGTGGCGGGCATCTATTTCCTGCTCGACTATACGTTCCTCGGCGCGGCGCAGATCAGCGTCTATGCCGGTGGCATCACCATGCTTTATATCTTCGCTATCCAACTGGTGTCGAAGCGCACGCTGCAAGGTCTCTACGAGCGCCTGCGCGGAAGCCGCGTGATAGCGGGCATTCTCGCCGCTGTGGCAGGACTCGTGCTCGTGGCCGTCATCCTGCTTAAGAATCAGTTTATCAGCAAGGCCATCCCCAACGAAGAGGTGGGTATGAAAGAGATAGGCACCACGCTCGTCAGCACCGACGGCTATGTGCTGCCCTTCGAGTTCATCTCCATCTTCCTGCTGGCTTGCATCATCGGTGGTATCGTCATTTCAAGAAAGGACAAGTAATATGCTGAACACAATCACACACGGGGGCATTCCCGTAGAGTTTTTCCTCGTACTGAGCACGCTGCTGTTTTTCATCGGCGTCTTCGGGTTCGTCACAAGGCGCAACCTCATTGCCATGCTCATCTCCATAGAGCTTGTCCTCAATGCCGTGGATATGAACTTCGCGGTGTTCAACCGCCTGCTCTTCCCCGGACAGTTGGACGGTATGTTCTTCACGCTCTTCTCCATCGGGGTGAGCGCTGCCGAGACGGCCGTGGCTATCGCTATCATCATCAATGTTTACCGCCGTTTCCACAGCGATCAGGTGAACAGTATTGAAAACATGAAATTATAATGCGTTATGGACTATAGTTATTCATTTTTGATACTTCTTCTGCCTGCGCTCTCGTTCATCTTCCTGGGACTGTGCGGAATGAAGTTGT
Organism: uncultured Prevotellaceae bacterium; assembly: GCA_947165505.1. Taxonomy (GTDB): domain Bacteria; phylum Bacteroidota; class Bacteroidia; order Bacteroidales; family Bacteroidaceae; genus Prevotella. Next base: position 24,141 of record CAMVAT010000004.1, read on the forward strand.
CGCATAAGGCGGCAGGGCTCGTGGGCACCGCATCACTCGGTGTCGTGACGGCTCTCTCGTATTACACCGCCTTCCAATATTTCACCGCCGGCCGGGTGGCCAACGCGGCGGGCGAGATGGTCTGGCAGACCGTCGTGCCCTACAATTTCACATGGCTCGACCTGGGCGGTACGCTGCATTTCGACATGGGTGTCATGCTCGACCCCATCTCGGTGATGATGCTCATCGTCATCTCCACCGTCAGCCTTATGGTGCACATCTACTCCTTCGGCTATATGCACGGCGAGAAGGGCTTCCAGCGCTACTATGCGTTCCTGTCGCTCTTCACCATGTCGATGCTCGGACTGGTGGTGGCCACCAACATCTTCCAGATGTACCTGTTCTGGGAATTGGTGGGCGTGAGCTCTTACCTGCTCATCGGATTCTACTATCCTGAGAAGGCGGCTATCGCTGCGTCGAAGAAGGCGTTTATCGTGACGCGCTTCGCCGACCTCTTCTTCCTCATCGGTATCCTCATCTTCGGCTACTACACCGAGTCGTTCAGCTTCTCGTTTGCCGGGCACGGTGCCGATATCGCTTACGCCGAGGGGGCTACCCACTTCACCGAGGCCCTGCCGCTCAAGGCGATGGCTGCCGCAGGATTCCTGCTGCCCACCGCACTGGTGCTGATGTTCGTGGGTGGCGCCGGCAAGAGCGCCATGTTCCCGCTGCACATCTGGCTGCCCGACGCCATGGAGGGCCCCACGCCTGTGAGTGCGCTCATCCATGCCGCCACGATGGTGGTGGCAGGCGTGTTCCAGGTGGCACGTATGTTCCCCCTCTGGATTCAGTATGCGCCCGACGCCATGTCTATCGTGGTGTGGGTGGGTGTCATCACCGCCTTCTATGCCGCTGCAGTGGCTTGCGCCCAGAGCGACATCAAGCGCGTGCTGGCCTTCTCTACCATCTCGCAGATCGCCTTCATGATGGTGGCCCTCGGCGTGTGCATGCAACCGCATGACGCCGCCGGCAACCTGGCAGCACTGCCGCTGACCACCGAGGCCCTCGACAACCATGCCCAACTGGGCTACATGGCGTCGATGTACCACCTGTTCACGCACGCTATGTTCAAGGCCTGCCTCTTCCTCGGCGCCGGATGTATCATCCATGCCGTACACTCCAACGAGATGTCGATGATGGGCGGACTGCGCAAATACATGCCCATTACGCACATCACCTTCCTCATCTCCTGTCTGGCCATCGCCGGCATACCGCCGTTCTCGGGCTTCTTCTCGAAAGACGAGATCCTGACGGCAGCCATGGCCTACAGTCCTGTGGTGGGATGGATCATGACGGGTGTGGCAGCCATGACGGCATTCTATATGTTCCGCCTGTACTACGGCATCTTCTGGGGCACGGAGAACAAAGAGGCGCACGCCCATCACACACCCCACGAGGCACCCGCGTCGATGACGTTCCCGCTCATCTTCCTCTCGCTCGTGACGCTCGCCGCCGGGTTCATCCCCTTCGGCCACTTCGTCAGCGCCAGCGCTCAGTCGTACGACATACACCTCGACTGGACCGTCGCCGGCACCAGCATTGTCATCGCAGTGCTGAGCATCGCCCTCGCCACCTATATATATAAAGGTGAGCGCCAGCCCGTGGCCGACAAGTTGCAGCAGACATTCCCCAAACTGCACAAGGCAGCCTATCGCCGTTTCTATCAAGACGAGATATGGCAGTATGTCACGCACCGCATCATCTTCCGTTGCATCTCGAAGCCCATCGCATGGTTCGACCGTCACGTCATCGACGGCACGTTCAACTTCATGGCATGGGGCAGCAACGAGGCGGGCGAGAGCATACGCAGTTGGCAGAGCGGCGATGTGCGCCAGTATGCCGTGTGGTTCCTCACCGGAACGATTGCGCTCACATTGGTATTGTTATGCGTTTTGTAAAACACTGAAATGACCTATAGAAAATGAGTATATTAACATTTTTCGTGATAATTCCCGCACTGATGCTGCTCGGACTGTGGGTGGCACGCAATCTCAACCAAGTGCGAGGCGTGATGGTGGCTGGCTCGTCGTTGCTGCTGGCACTGTCTATCTACCTGACCATCGCCTTCATACAGATGCGCAACGCAGGTGCCGACGCGCCGATGCTCTTCACCGCATCGCATGTGTGGTTCGAACCGCTCAATATCCACTACGCTGTGGGCGTGGATGGCATCTCGGTGGTCATGCTGCTCCTCTCGAGCATCATCGTCTTCACCGGCACCTTCGCCTCGTGGAAACTCAAACCCCTCACCAAGGAGTATTTTCTCTGGTTTACGCTCCTTAGCACGGGTGTGTTCGGCTTCTTCATCAGCGTCGATCTCTTCACTATGTTCATGTTCTACGAGGTGGCCCTCATCCCCATGTACCTGCTCATCGGCGTGTGGGGCAGCGGCAAGAAAGAGTATGCTGCCATGAAACTGACGCTGATGCTCATGGGCGGTTCGGCACTGCTCATCATCGGCATCCTGGGCATCTACTTCCTCAACGGGTCGTTCAGCGGCACTTATACGATGAACGTCACCGAGATAGCCGCCACATCGAGCCTCATTCCCGTACACCTGCAGAAGATGCTCTTCCCCATGGTGTTCATCGGTTTCGGTGTGCTCGGAGCCCTCTTCCCGTTCCACACATGGAGCCCCGACGGTCATGCTTCGGCGCCTACGGCCGTGTCGATGCTCCACGCTGGCGTGCTCATGAAACTCGGAGGCTACGGTTGCTTCCGCGTGGCGATGTACCTGCTGCCCCAGGCGGCACAGCAGCTCAGCTGGATCTTCATCATCCTCACCACCATATCCGTGGTCTATGGAGCCTTCTCGGCTTGCGTGCAGACCGACCTGAAGTATATCAACGCCTACTCGTCGGTGTCGCACTGCGGACTGGTGCTCTTCGCCATCCTCATGATGACCAAGACGGCTTGCACCGGCGCTATCCTGCAGATGCTCTCGCACGGACTGATGACGGCACTCTTCTTCGCACTCATCGGTATGATCTACGGACGCACGCACACGCGTGACATCCGTGAACTGAGCGGACTGATGAAGATCATGCCCTTCCTCTCGGTGGGATATGTCATCGCCGGTCTGGCCAACCTCGGACTGCCGGGCTTCTCAGGCTTCGTGGCCGAGATGTCCATCTTCGTGGGTTCGTTCGGAGCCGACAACCTGCCGGGCTTCGACGGCACCATGGTGGCGGGCGTGAGCACCATGCGGCGCGTGGCCACCATCATCGCCTGTACGTCGATCGTCATCACCGCGGTCTATATCCTGCGCGTGGTGGGCAAGATACTCTATGGCAAGGTCGAGAATAAGCACTACCTCGAACTGACCGACGCCACCTGGGACGAGCGCGTGGCCGTGTGCTGCCTCATCTTCTGTGTGGCCGGCCTGGGTCTGGCTCCCTTCTGGGCGAGCGATGTCATCGGCGAGGCTGTCGAACCGATATTGAATGTTGTAACACAAGTGAAGTAAGGAGGAGGTAAACAATGAATTACAGTGAATTCTTAAGAATGATACCCGAGGCCATCCTCGTTGCTATCCTGATTATCGTATTCATCGCCGATTTCGCCACGTCGAAGAAACTCGACCGCAAATGGTTCAACCCGCTGGTGTGCTGCCTGATGGCTGTGCAACTGGTGGCGTGCTTCATCCCGCAAGAGCCCGTGACGGCCTTCGGCGGCATGTATGTCACCACCGCCGCGGTGAATGTGATGAAGACCATCCTCTCGATGGGTACGCTCGTGGTGCTCATCATGAGCCGCACATGGCTCTACGGCAAGGAGGCCAACAGTCACCAGCTGGTGTCGAAGTCGAGCGAGGGCGAGTTCTACATGCTCGTGGTCTCTACGCTGCTCGGCATGTATATGATGATTTCAGCCGGACATTTCCTCATGTTCTACCTCGGACTGGAAATGGCGTCGGTGCCCATGGCGTGCCTCGTGGCACTCGATAAGTTCCGCAACAACTCGGCCGAGGCGGCTGCCAAGTACATCCTCACGGCGGTGTTCTCGTCGGGCGTGATGCTCTTCGGCATCTCCTTCCTCTACGGAGCCACCGGCAACCTCTATTTCTACGGAGGCAGCATCAACCACGTGGCCGGACTGGGCGACATGCTCACCGCCACACCCCTGACCATCATGGGACTGGTGTTCTTCTTCAGCGGACTGGGCTTTAAGATCTCGCTCGTGCCCTTCCACTTCTGGACGGCCGACACCTATCAGGGTGCGCCCACTGTGGTGACGGGATACCTGAGCGTGGTGTCGAAAGGCGCTGCTGCCTTTGCTCTGATGACCATCCTGATGAAGGTGTTCGCGCCCATGGTCGAATACTGGCAGTATCTGCTCTACATCGTCGTGGTGCTCAGCATCACCATCGCCAACCTCTTCGCCATCCGGCAGTCGGAACTGAAGCGGTTCATGGCCTTCAGCTCTATCTCGCAGGCGGGCTATATCATGCTGGCCGTCATCGGCGACAATGCGCTCGGCGTCGCCGCCCTGTCGTACTACGTGCTGGTGTATGTGGCTGCCAACCTGGCTGTCTTCGCTGTCATCAGCGTGGTAGAGCAGAACAACGGCGGTGTGACGCAGATGAGCGCCTACAACGGGTTCTACAAGACCAACCCGAAGCTCTCGCTGCTCATGACGCTGGCGCTCTTCTCGCTGGCCGGCATACCGCCCTTCGCAGGTATGTTCTCTAAGTTCTTCGTGTTCATGGCAGCCCTCGAGGTGCGCGAGTCGGGCAATTTCCTGCCTTACCTCGTCGTCTTCATCGCCTTGATCAATACAGTGCTGAGCCTTTACTACTATCTGCTCATCGTCAAGGCCATGTACATCAAAGACAGCGACAGTCCGCTGCCTACCATCAAGAGCGATGGCAGCACCCGTTTGGCCCTGGCTGTCTGCACCCTCGGCATCGTCGCCTTCGGCGTAGTCAGCTGCGTGTACAACTGGATTTTCGCCGCCGGCGCATAGACGTTGAATGTTGAACGTTATAATTACCACGCCTGTCACCTTTGGTGGCAGGCGTGGAGTTTTTTATTCCCTGAAAAAAGTTTTTTTACTCGGAAAACACCAAAAATACATTTTTTTAATTTTGCCTTGTTCGGCTGGATCTGCAATCCAGCCGTTTTTGAACCTTCGGATTTGCAATCCGAACCCGGTAACGCCTGTTCTAAGCCGTTGGGTCGCAAATCCACCCAAACAAGCGGGATTTTTCATTTTTTTCGTTTTTTTTTCTTTTTTTTCAAACGTTTGACGAAATGATAAGATTATTTGATGAAATGATAAGGCGGTATAGCCTTTACCCCGTTATCTTTGCAGCGTTTGATAGTCTATGGCATATACCGCCCAGCTGTATATCGTCTGACTAAATCACTTCAACAATTAAAATCAAATTTCTAAAATGATGAAAAAAAACATTTTTCAGTTTTGCTATGGCAATGGTTATAGCCCTTGGCATGGCTTCGTGTGGAAACAAGGCCGACAAGGCCGAAGGTGGTGATCAAGCAACAGAGGGTGAGAAGGCAACAGAGCAGGCTGCAACACAAGACGACCCCAACACGCTGAGCACCGACGCATTCAGCATGCCCATACCCGAGGACTTTGAGTTGAATGGAAAACTTGAGTATCAGAAGAAAAGCGGCCAGATAGCCATTCGTACCAAATCAGGTGTAGTGCCTACTTATAATTTTAAAATAGAGTATCACCCCGATATCAAATACAGTGCACGCGAATCGCAAGTTGCCGCTCTGAAGGCCATCGATCCCATCACGGTGGGCAATGTCACCTTCAAGGGTGGTTGGAATCCCGACGGCAAGCATATCTTCCTCTATGCCGACCTTGGCGATAAGGGTACGGCGCAGGTGGATATGCCCAAACCCAGCGGTGCCGGCGGCGAGAAGTACAACCCCGATGACGCCACCGTCATTGCCAAACTGAAAGAACTCCTTTCCACTCTCAAATTCAAATAAAGCCGTCAGTCGGCGGTATCGTCATATCATCAGCCTGGCAATAGTGCGTAGCAACTGTTGCCAGGCTATTTTTGTAAACGGAATTCGGGCGAAATGTCAGCTTTTTCTGTCGATTTCGCCCGAAATCCCTTGTGATGTTCGCTGAATTGTTGTATGTATGGAACACGTTGGTTCTCCCCGAACGAACACGCCAGTCACGACAAATGGCGGACAGGGCACGCCCTGTCCCTACTGTGTCGGCAGTGTGTAGGCGTTGGGGAGAAACGTCGGTGTGGCGCGGATGGCATCGTAGTGGAAGACGAGGGTATCGGCCCGGGCGACGCTGCCCGCTGCGAAATAGCCGGTGCAACCGCCCGTGAGGTTGGTGCGCGGATTGGCGCCGCCGCCCTGTCCGGCCCTGAGCGACGAGAAATAGTCGTAGGTGGGCGTGTCGATGCTCATCAGCTGAAGCGCGAGCTTGTCGCCCTCGTAGAGGATATTGTCCCAGTTGTCTTCCTCATCTTCCTCGGCCATGCGCTCCGACATGCAGACGATGTCGCGGTAGATGAGCCCGGGCGGGTTGCCGCGGTTGTCGAAGACGCTCCAACGGTAGGGCTTGGTCTGCGACAGGCTCAAGACGTGAGGGTGCTGGCTGATGCGGTCGATGCGGTACCAATAGTGGTTGCGCTCGGCAGATGCCGGGTCGGTGGCCCACATCTCGAATACCACCATCCGCTCGTCGATCACTTCGAGCCAGACGAACTCGGCCGACAGGATGACGGGGGCGGCAGGCATGGTGGAGGTGCCCTCATAGTGCTTGCCCTCGAAATCGACGACGAGGCGGTAGGTCTCGCCTGTCTGGCCCCGGAAGTCGGAGTGGTAGCGGCGCTTCTGCGGGTCGTAGGCTACCGGCACGCTGACACCGTCGGCCAGGATGCTGACCGTGGCCCCCGTCAGACAGGCGCCTCGCACGCTGTCGGCCATCTCGCGGCTCTTGCTCACAAATACATCGGTGCCCTCGTTGGTCACACGGCCCTCAATCACCACCACCGCATCGATGTCGTGGTAGTCGAAGTCGATCTCTTTCGTGCAGGCTGTCATGACGCCGGCGAGAATGAGGAATATAAGATATTTCTGCATGGCGGGTCAGTATTTCAGGGTGAACGATACGGAGGGGATGATGCCGAAGAGCGATGTCTGTTCGGCAATGGTGCCGGTGGGACTCTTGTCGTCGTTCTTGAAACGGATGGTGAACGGGTTGTAGCGGTTGTAGGCGTTGTAGATGCCAAACGACCATATATGGGTGGTGCGGCGCCGCTTCTTGGTGTAGGTGGCACTCAGGTCCAGACGGTGGTTGGCGGGTGCGCGGTATCCGTTGCGCTCGTTGTAGTAGTAATAGGTGGTGCCGCCGATGTCGTATTTGGCGCTCGGTGCCGTCAGTGCCTGACCGGTGTTGTAGCGCCATACCGCCGACAGCTCCCAGGCCGGCGACAACTGGTAGATGCCCACGATGGCCAGGTCGTGGCGCCGGTCGTTGGAGGCGGTGTACCAGTGTCCGCCGTTGATGCCCTCGATCTTGTTTTCCGACCATGCCAGCGTGTAGTTGAGCCAGCCCGTGAGCCGCCCTTTATTTTTGTGGATGCTCATCTCTATGCCGTAGGCGCGCCCCTTGCCGCCGAGCAGCAGCCGCTCTATCTCTATCTCGGAGTAGAACGCCTTGCCGTCGCGGTAGTCATACACGTGGCGTATGTTTTTGTAATAGCCCTCGATGGAGTAGTCGTAGGCGCCGTCGGGCGTGATGCCGAACCATCCCAGTGCCACCTGGTCGGCCTCTTCGGGTCTGACGATGTTGCTGGTCATGGTATAGCGGTCGAAGGGCATCGACAGCGAGGCGCCGCTGATGGCGTGTATGTCTTGCGAGGTGCGGCTGTAGCCGGCCTTCACGATGTGCTGCGGCGTGATGGTCCATTTCAGGCTCACGCGCGGTTCCACTCCGGCGTAGGTCTTCACGAAGCCCTTGGGGTTCATGGTCTCGGTGATGTTGCCCTCGCCGTCGATTTGATAGTAGGGCGAGCCGCCGAGCACGGAGAAGGTGCGCAGACGCACGCCGGCCGATAGTTGCCAGTGGCGGCCCAGGTGCCAGTTGTCGTTCACCCACAGGGCGTTGGTCCATGCGTTGCGCTTCTCGCGCTGGTGCAGCAGGTTGATGTCCCACTCGCCCGACATCAGTTGCAGGTAGGTCGATTCCAGTCCGTAGCACAACTGGTGCTGACCGGCGGTGATGTTCTGTCGGTGGCGTAGCGTGGCATGGCGGATGTAGCCGCGCATGGTGTAGTAGATATTGAGCACATCGATGCCCACATCGCTGGTGAAGTCGCTGTAGATGAGCTGGGTGTTGGCGTAGTCGTGGTCGTTGAACGTATGTTGCCAGTTGGCCGTCACGGTGGTGTTGCCCCATTCCATGCGCATGATGTCTTCCAACTCCATGTTGTCGCGCCCTCTGAAGAGGATGAGCGAGATCAGGTCTTTGTCAGACACGCGGAAGTTGAAACGGGTGTTGAAGTCGTAAAAGTGCAGGGTGTTGTTGCGGTATTTCTTTGAGCCTTTGAGCAACAGATCCAGATATGAGCGGCGGCCCACCGCCAGAAACGACGAGCGCCCCTTCTGGATAGGCCCTTCGACCATGGCCTTGGCCGACAGCAGACCGACGGTGAAGCCGTAGTGGTAGTCGGTGAGGTGGCCCGAGCGTGTGCTGATGTCGAACACCGAGGCGGTGCCGCCGCCCAGTTGCGCGGGCACCAGTCCTTTGTAGAGCGAGGCTCCCGCCAGCGCGTCGTCGTTGAAGGTGGAGAACAGTCCCATCAGGTGGCCGGCATGATAGACGGTGGCGCCGTCGAGCAGTATCAGGTTTTGTGCGGCCTTGCCTCCACGCACCTGATAGCCGCCTGTCGCCTCGCTCTCGCTCTTGACGCCCGGCAGCAACTGGATGCTTTTCATGATGTCTTTCTCGCCGAAGAGCGCCGGCATCTTGGCCAGTGTTGACATCTCGATGTTTTCCACGCCTATCTGCACCTCTTCTACGCGCTGACGGGCCGAGCGTGAGGTCACGGTCACCTCTTGCAGCGTGTCGGTCTTGATCGGGTCGGTGTCGGCTGTCTGTGCGCATGCCGGAGCGCACCACAGGGCGTGGAGGATCAGCAGCACCATATGCCGGTGCCGCAACCTTCGCATCGTCGTCATTGTTCTTGCCATAGCGTTCGGCCTCAGAGCCTTTTTCCTTTTTTGGGTGCAAAAATAGTGCATTCCCCTTTTATCTGCAACAATTCAGCCCAAAAAAGCACTGGCGGCGCAGGTTTTTAAGGTCTGCCTCACCGCTTTTTTTGCACAAGCACAGACAGGAGTATCGACAGGAGCAGGACACCGAAGATGATGGCCAGGCTGACAGGGGTGGGTATCTCGATGTGCGGCATCTCCAGATGAAGACCCAGCCACCCGGCCAGGGCGTTGATATATTCGTTCATGGCCAGCAGCATCTTCAGGCCTACGAAGATGAGGATGATGCCCAGACCGTATTTGAGAAACTTGAAGTATTTGGCCACGGCAGCCAGCGCAAAGTAGAGGGCGCGCAGGCCGAGGATGGCGAAGATGTTGCTCGTGAGCACGATAAACGGGTCGCGGCTGACGCTGAACACGGCGGGGATGCTGTCAACGGCAAAGGCCACGTCGGTGGTCTCGATGACCAGCAAGACCACAAACAGCGGGGTGGCCATGCGACGGCCCTCCTGCACGATAAAGAAACGGTCGCCGTGCATCTTGTCGGTGACGGGATACATGCGGCGGAACCAGCGCACAATGATGTTTTGCGACGGGTCGCTCTGCATCTCGTCGTCGTGGCTGAACATCTTGGCTCCCGTGTATAGCAGAAACAGGCCGAACAGTCCCAGAACCCACTCAAAACGCTCCACGGCAGCCGCACCTGCGAAGATGAAGATGCTGCGCAGCACGAGGGCGCCGAAGATGCCCCAGAACAACACCTCGTGCTGATATTTGCGCTCAACGCCGAAATAGGTGAAGAGCATCAGAAAGACAAACAGATTGTCCATCGACAGCGACTTCTCTATCAGATAGCCCGCCAGAAACTCCATTGCCTTCTCGTGAGGGTCCACGGGGTAGAACAGGTAGATGAGTGCGCAGAACAGCAGTGACACGCCTATCCATACGGCGGTCATGCGCAGCGCCTCGCTGATGCTCACTTCATGCTGACCTTTCTTGCCGAACATCTTCAGGTCGGCCACCAGCATCAGCAATACCAACACATAAAATACAATCCAAGCCCAAAAGGGCAGTCCCATCCATTCCATCTTTGTCGTTTATTGTTTTCCGAAGCGGGCTTCTACCACATTGACCACGTAGTCGCCGAGACGCTCCAGTTCGTTGATCATATCTACATACAGAGAGCCCACGGCATAGTCGTACTCGTGGTTGTTCACCGAGGTGGCATTCTCTGTCTTGAGCCGCTGGCGCAGCTGGTTGATCTCGTTCTCTATGCCGTAGTTCTCGCGGATGTCGTGGTCGGCGCGGTGGCCGTGCATCACCGTCTCCATCTGCACGAGGGCTTTGTCGCAGAGCGTCATGAGGGCTTGCAGCTGCTCGGTCTGGTAACCTGTGAACGACTTGCCCGACTCATGCTTGCGCTCCAGGGTGCGGGCCAGCTTGTAGCACGAGTCGCCGATCGACTCCAGTTCGCTGATCTCGCGCATCATCTGGCGTATCTTCTGTTTCGTGTCGTCGCTCAGGTGGTCGTCGCTCACCTGCTCCAGGTAGCGGGCTATCTCTATCTCGACCTTGTCGGTCGTGTCTTCTTCATGCTCTATCCGGCCGAAGCGCTCAGCAAAATCTTTCGAGTCGCTCTCGGCAAACAGCGTGCGCACCATGCCGAACATATCGCCCACGCGGTTGGCGAAGGCAGCGGTCTCTTTCTGTGCCTGCAGGACAGCTATCTCAGGCGTCTGCACCAGGTTAGACTGGATGTATTGCAGCCGGAACTCCTCTTTCTCTTTCGCCTCTTCCTTCTCGGGCAGCAGGTAGCAGACAGCCCGCTCCATCTGCGGCACAAACCAGATGAGGATGGCCGTATTGATGACGTTGAAACAGGTGTGGAACATGGCCAGCACCACGGGCAGCCGGGACGATTGTCCGCCTACTTCCGGGTCGTAGCCCGCCAGATGGCATACCAGATTGACAAACGGATAGAATGCGATGAGCACCCACACCACGCCGAACACATTGAACAGCAGGTGGGCCAGGGCTGCCCGGCGGGCCTGTGTGTTGGCGCCGAGGGCCACCAGGTTGGCCGTGGCTGTGGTGCCGATATTCTCGCCCATCACCAGCGCGATGCCCAGATAGATAGGCAGTACGCCCGTGGAACAAAGCAGGATGGTGATGGCCATGACGGCTGCCGACGACTGCACGATGCAGGTGATGAGCGTGCCGATGGCGAGGAAAGCCAGAATGGTGAGGTAACTTGACGTGTCGAACGAGGCGAAGAACGATATCACCTCCTCGTTGTGCTCCAGGTCCATCGACTTGCCTGTCGAACTCAGCATCACCAGCGACAGAAACAAGAAGGCGGTGCCAAACAGCAGGTCGCCCACATAGCGGAAGCGTTTCATGTAGATGAGCACGATGCCTAACATGAACGAGGGATAGACGATGCTGGTGAGATCGACATTATAGCCCAGCGACATGATCCACGCTGTGAGCGTCGTGCCGATGTTGGCTCCCATGATGACCGAGATGGCCTGAGCCAGGGTGAGCAGTCCGGCCGATACAAACGAAACGGTCATCACCGTAGTGGCCGATGATGACTGTACAGCGCAGGTGACGAGGGTGCCCGTGAGCATGCCCGTGACGCGGTTGCTCGTCATCTTTGCAAGGATGTGTCTGAGTTGCGGACCCGCCATCTTCTGCAGGGCGTCGCTCATCATACGCATGCCATAAATCAACAACCCGAGCGAACCAAGCAGTTGCAGCGCTACCATGAAATAGTTTTGTTCTGTTTCCATATCATTTCGAATTATGCCGCAAAGGTACGGTCATTTTCCGCACACGACAAGATAATCGTGTTACGATATGGTTACAATCTGCGGTCGGGCATCTCTGCTCGTATGGCGGGCTTTTTCCGGGGCGGGCTCACCGGGTGATATCAATCATGCTGCGGCCCTCGCCCTTCTTCACTACTTTTATTTTCACGGGTATGCGCTCGTCAAGCTCCTCGCGGTGCGAGATGATGCCCACACGGCGGTTGGTCTGTCCGGCTATCTCCTGCAGTTTCTCGAGGGTTGACATCACCGAGTCGAGGCTCTTCTCGTCTAATGTGCCGAAGCCCTCGTCGATGAAGAGGATATTGATGTTCATGTCGGACCGGTTGAGTGATGAGAGGGCCAGCGAGAGGGCCAGCGATATCATAAACCGCTCGCCGCCGGAGAGCACGGTCACGCTGCGCACCTGGTTCTTGTTGTAGCGGTCGTGCACCAGGATGCTCAGTTGCTCGTTGTCGGCGCTGCATGTCAGGCTGTAGCGGTCGGTGATCTGCTCCAGATAGATGTTGGCGTTGTGCAGCAGCGGTCGCAGGATATAGGTCTGTACGAGGGTGCGGAAGCGCGTGCCGCCGAAGATGCGGTTGAGCCGGTCCCAGCGTGTGAAGCGCCCAGAGGCCTGTTCGAGCTCTTTTTCAATCTCTTTCAGTTGACGGATGTTGTCATGATGTGTGTCAAGACGGTTCTTGGACTGCGACATCCTCTCGATGATGTTGTCGCGCTGGCTGCTGGCGGTGGTTTTTTCGTCTTCCAACGCTTGCTTGTCTGGCATGGCGTCGCGCTCGCTCACGGCCAGTGCCGCCAACGCCTGGTCTATCTTCTCTTGCGCCGCGGCGATGGCATCGTTGCGCGACTGCAACAGAGCGTCGGTCTGGGCTACCATCTGGCGGGCGCGGGCCACCTGCTGCTCTTGGGCGATGAGCGTGAGCAGTGACTGCTCGGTCTTGCCCGATGTCTGATAATACTGGGTGAGCGCAGCCATCGTTTGGAACATCACGGTACGGCGGCCTGTGATCGTCGCGATGAGACGGGTCACACGATTGGTCAGGTCGGTCCACTCTTTGTTGATGTCGCGGCTCTGATGGGCTTGGGCCTCCACCACTTTCAGCCAGTCGGGGCATGCGTCGAGAATGCCTTGGCGCGACTGAAGCAGCTGCTTGTTGAGCGTGGTCGCCTTGTCGAGACTGATGCTGTCTTCATTTAACCGTTTCTGGTGCTCGGCATACTCCTTGGCGTCGTCTTGTAACTGCCGGCGCAGCGTGTCGGTGTCTGTCAGCCAATGGTCGCAATAGCCGGAGAGTAGGGTAGTGATGGACTCCCGCAGGGCATCGCACATTGAGGTCAGTTGCTGGTGCTCTGTGGTTAACCGGGCGATGGCATCCCCGTTATTTTGCACGGCATTCTCCGCGCGGGTCTTTGTGCGGTCGGCTTGGGTCTTTGCTTCATCCAGAGGTTGCTTGTCGCGCAGCAGCGTGTTGATAGCCGTCTGTAGGGCTTCGGCTTTTTGCTGGGTCTCTTTCAGCCGGGCGATGTCGTCAGCGTAGGTGCGTGCCAGCCGCTCTATCTGTGGTGCTGGCGCCTCGTCGGCGTGCAGGCCGGCGCGTGCCGCTTGGTCGTCGAGCGATGCCTGCGCCTTGTTGCTCTTCTTGTCGGCGGCAGCCCACTGTTTCTTCTTGTTCTGAAGGGCACCCTGATGTTGGGTGTAAGCGTCTCTGGCCTCATCGCGTGCCGTGGTGGCACGGCGGCACGCTTCGGCGGCTTTCGCCTGTTCTTGTTCGATGGGGGTGAGCACGCCCTTGAAGTCATCGTAGAGGTGGGCATGGTCGATATGCTGACCGCAGAGCGGACAGGTGTCGGCATGTTCTCGTCGCAGCTGGTGGCGCAGTTCGACGAGCTTATCATCGATGCTCATCTTCATGGCCGTCAGCAGGTTGCCAGCCCGGTCGGATGCGTCTTTGCTCATCTGGTAGGCCGCTTCTGCCTGGTCGCTCTTGTCTTTGAGCACCGACAGTCGGGCCTCTTCTTGCTCGATGCCCACTCTCAGCTGTCGGGCTTCCTCCTTGTCGGCCGCTAAATCTTGATAGGCCCTGCCGATGGCTTCTATCTCACGCAGAGCGGCTTGCTTCTTGTTCACCTCGTCGTTGACGGCCTGCGGGTTCAGTGCTTCCCGCTTGAGCGTCAATGCGTTGATCTCAGCGCCTTTGTCCTTGACGGCAGCCTCTGCTTTCAGGGCGTTCTCCTTGGCTTCTTTCAGGGCTTGCCCCAATCCGGCCGTCTTGGCTTGTTCCTCTCTCAGTTGGTCGGCCTTCTCTCCTTTCTCGTTGATCTTTTTCAGGTATTGGCCTATCTTTATGTCCGCCTCGCCGGCTTGGGCAAACAGGGCTTCATGCCGTTTGTGCTGCTCTATCCAGTCTTGGTTTTGCGCGATGGCTCTTTCGATGTCCTGGGCCTTGGTCTGGCGGTCTATGAGGTCGGCCGACAGCAGCGTGAATGTATCTTGTAGCGCGGCGAGGCTGGCCTCTGCGGTTCTCACATCGTCGGTGGCTTTTTGCAGTTCGGCCAATTGCTGCCGCTCTTGGGTGGTGGCATCCCATTCGGTAAAGAGGGCTTTATTCTGTTGATAGGCCTCGCTGGCCTGTGTCGCTTGCAGCTCTTGTTTCTTTTCCTGTGCCTCATTCCGGGTCTTCTCGTTTTGAAGCACCATGTCCACCTGTTTGAGCCTTTCGTCTATGACTCGTATCTTTTGGTCGCAGGCGTCTTTCTGCTGTTGGTCTTCCTTCAGTTCCCGTGTCAGCTGCTCTACCACCTCGTCGCTGAGTGTGTGTTGCTTTTCGGTGTCGTAGCGTGTCTGTATCAGCTTCTGTTGGTCTTTGGCTTTTTTCCACAGACTGGTGATGGCTTCTCCGTAAGCGGTGAAATGTTGGGTGTTGGTCACTTGTTCCAAGATGGCCTCGCGCTCTATCTTGTCGCCCGTGAGGAAGTTGGCAAACTGTCCTTGCGCCAGCATCGCCATCCGTCCGAACTGCTGGAAGTCGAGTCCCACGGCGTCGAGTAGCGTCTGCTCCACACGGTCACGGGTCCAGTCGCCCGGCTCTATCTTCACCTCCCAGACCGGTTTGCGGTGTTTGACAGGGCGTATGCCCGTTTCCTTGTCTTTTCTGCCCTGCGAAATGCCGAGCGACAGGCGCGCGTGATATATCTTTCCGTCGTTGCCCGTGAAGACCACCTCGCTGTAGCTCTCGTCTTGGGCGGAGATGCCCAGGCGGGTGTACTGCTCGATGCTGGCTATCTTGATGCTCTCGCCGTCGGAATTGGTGTAGTCGTTTCCCCTCTTGTTGGCTACTCCCGCTATGCGGGGCGTATTCTTATAGAGCGCCATCGAGATACTGTCGAGGATGACAGATTTCCCCGCTCCGGTGTCGCCCGAGATGAGGAAGATGGTGGCGGGGTCGCCTGTGATGGCATCGCAGAGGTCTCGCTCGAAGTCGATGTCGGCCCGTTCGATGGAGGCGATATTGCGGATATGCAGTTCTTTCAGTTTCATGGCTCTGTGAGGGTTGACGGTTCATGGTTGTTGGCCGCTTCTTCTTCGTTGAGCAGCAGCATCTCGGCCTTGACCTCTTCGAAAGCCTTGCGCACATCTTCCAGGTCGAGGCCGGGATATTGGTCGCGGGTGCGCTCGATAAACAGCATGGGGTCGGTCATCTGTTGCAGTTCGGCCACTTCAAACACCATTTCTTCTTTCTGCCTGCTCTGACTGTCGTCCTGTCCGGTCCACAGCATCTTCGGGTTGTAGCGCCATTCGTCGTGGTAGGGCGCGAGTGCGTCATAGACCATCTGCCCGAAATTCGACGGCAAGTCGGTCTTGGTGTCGAAGCGGAAACGGATGTAGCCGCGCTCGCCGTCGGCCACAAACGCATTCATGGCGGTCAGTGCCTCGTCGGCCGATGTAAACGAGGAACCGTCTTTCGGGAGCACGTAAAAATGGCGTAGTTCGTCGATGCGCAGCTGTCGTATCTGCACATCTCCCTGATGTCGGTCGATGGTGACCAGACTGACGGTGTGGGGATAGGTCTCATCGCAGCTCACGTGCAGCGCACTGCCTGAATAGCGCACTACCGGCGCGGGATGTGTGGCGGTGGCATGGATGTCGGCGTCTTCGGGATGGCCGAGGGTCTGAGGCTTGTGGATATGCCCCAGGGCCAGGTAGTCGTAGCCTGTGCCCATGGCATCGGGGTCGAGGGTGCGCAGGGTGCCGATGTCGAACGAGTGGCCTGCCGGGTCGAGGCCCGTCACGGCCTGATGTGCCATCATGACCACCGGCAGCCCCCGGGTGTTGTCGGCGGCCACCTTGTCCAGGATGGCCTGTATCGTGTCGCGGCGGTCGCCCGCCATGTAGGGCAGGGCCACGATATAGCCGCTCTCGAGTCGGATGATATACGGGTCTTGCCATCCGTCGGCACACTGGCCGCTGTCGGCCGGCGGGGGCGTGCCCACCAGATGGGTGTTGGCCAACTGCCATACGGCGCTGTCGGCTTGTATGCGCGAGGCGGAGTCGTGATTGCCGGCGGTGATGATGATGTGCATCGCGGGGCATTGCCGGTGGAGCCCGACGAAATAGTCGGTGAAGGCTTTCTTCACCGTGGCCGATGGCTGTTGGATGTCAAACACGTCGCCGCTTACCAGCAGGGCGTCGGGCTGATGCTCGCGGCACCAGCGTCGCAGTTGGTCGAAGTAGTGGCGGTGCTCGTCGCTGCGGTCGTAGTTTTGATAGATGACCTGTCCTAAATGCAGGTCGGCAGTATGTAGTATTTTCATGGTATTGATAAGTCTCAGCGTTTATTCACGACGACGAAGAGCCGCTGGCACGATTCGATGGGGATATTCCACATCTTGTCCCATGTGGCGGTATCTATGCGCTCGTTATAGGCAGGGTTGCCGGTCACGTTTCTGTATTCCTCTACGGAGTCTTGGATGAAGAAATGTGTCTCATCATAGCCCACCACCGGCACATAGTGCAGTGTCTGGCCGGTGAAGACCAAGGCGATGACGGGGATGCCCCGGCTCACGGCGTTCTTCAGGTCGTCGGTGGTGCCGGTATAATAGGCCGTCGTATAGTCGTGGTATTGTTGCTCGAACAGTATCTTGAAGCATCGGGGAAATGCGCCGCCGTCGTACTTGCAGGGAAACGTAGGCTGGTGGTAGAGTGCCACGCCATTGACATCCTCGCCGTAGAAGCGCAGCAGGTAGGCGCTGGAGCAGGCGGCACATTCATTGCCCGTCTGCGTGTCGGGGGTAGGCGAGGGGCTGACGACGAATGCCGAGGGATGGTCGTGGGTGTTGGCATATTCTTCGGGTGCCACCAGCCAGTTGGCGCGGGCGTATGCTTTCTGTTCGTCGGTCATCGTGTTGAGCATCGTCAACAGCCTGTCGAGACTGCCGCTGCTGCCGCTCAGCGCTTCGTCGTGGGTCTGTGCGTGAACGGAGGGCCCCCATGCAAGTAGTGTCAACAGCAATGAGCACATCAATAGGGATTTCTTTTTCATCATGATTGCATTATTATTATGGTGTAATTGTATAAGATATCAAGACGTGGCAAAGTTACGAAAAGTCGAGAGCAAAACAAAATAAACTTGTTTCTTTTTTATGCCAAGTTGGAGTAACTTATCCAAAGTTACGAAAAGTCGAGAGCAAAACACGATTTAGTCCTTAAGCGGACAAAATCTTCTGAATTGATTCATTTTTTTTGCCGAGACGGAGTAACTTATTCAAAGTTACGAAAAAACTTGTAACGAAGAAGCAATTTCCGAAGATTAACGCAGAATGACCGTAAAATAAGGCAAGACGGAGAAAAACGAATAATTGAGGGATGTAAGGAAAAGGCAACTTGATGCTCAATGGGATAACAGGATAACAGAAGAACGCAACAGGTACATGACTACTAATAATTATTCAGTACTAACAGTTCACAGACGTTCTCGTCTATCTTCAGAACTTCAATTAGTTCTTGTGTTGCCATAGATTTCTGTTATATTGGGACAAAAGTAGGCAATATATTCGATTTTTCCAAAAAAGAATAGTTTTCACAAGGCTTGTGGAAGTTTTTTTTAGGTAATTATGTATCTTATAAGAAATTTATTCGTATCTTTGTGGTCAAATATTGGCAATACAGAACAGGGACACCTCAAATAAAAAATATTATGGTAGATGACAAGAAGATATTACTGCATAGCGCAGAGGTGGCAGAACATGCTAATGGAGCAGCTCAGTGTTTAGGTGCTCTGTTAGGTGGAAGATATGTCACCAAGGAACAAACTCTTGAGATGGTTGACTTTCTTTTTGCAGGAACAAAACGTAATATCGAGAGTTGTCCTTTCGCTTCACAAGAAGAAAAGGACACAGAGATACGTCGTAGGGAAAGCCTACTGAATATGATTAAGCCACTGATGGGGCTATAGTTTTCTATGCCATATCATACAAGGAGATAAAAGAGAGTGTGAAGATAGAGATTCGGTTTTATAATTTTTTGCAGAAACAGTATGAAAGGACTAGCAATATGGGTATTAAAAAAATACTACGGCATTGACGTTGACTCTCTTCGAAGTGACAACAAAAGGCTAAGAATTAAAATTAGCAAATTGAAAGCATCATTGAACAATGCTAATAATGAAAATGCAGGTCTTAAAGCTTCAATAGACAAAGCGAATGAAAAGATAAAGTCATTAGAAGAAATAGGACAATCTTCACCCACACCTGAAGGCGTTAATGATGATGAAGACCGTGATGAAATTGAAAACCTAAAACGTCAATATACGGACCTTCAAGAATTGTTTGAACAAGCAAATAAAGAAAATCGAGAATTGAAGGGGAAAATAAGTAATCAAGACTCCACAATTGATAATCTAAAAAATGAAGTTAAGAAACAAAAGGAAACACTTGATTCGCAATTTAAAGAAATTGCAGAATTAAATAAGCAATTACAATCAAATGGTAAAAAGGATATTCCCAACGAGCAAGATAAAAATGAAATTGGAGATGAATTGCCGCCTATTATAGTTACCGATGGTTCTACAAAAGTAGTTGATCCTTCTATTACAGAGGAAGGTAGAGAATCCTCAAAAGACCAGACTAAACGAACCATTGACACTGTTATTGACATAGAAACTGATGAGGAGATATATGCAAGGGCTTTCTTTTCACAGCCGGAAGGAGTTGTCTTCAAGATGAGAACAGAATTGGAGAAAGCTATCTACCTGCATAGACCAAAGTATGTCTGTAAATACTGTGGGCAGATGGTTAAGATTTCAGGAAGAAAGACTGAAAGAGGGATGGCTCGTTTCTTTTCTCATCTAAGAGATAGCGACGACTGTGACTATAAGACTACAACAGGCAGAACGAGACGAGAAATAAACCGAGAAAAGTTTGCCAGATGTAATGAAGGTGAACGTCATAAATTCCTAAAAGCAGAAATTGCAAAATACTTAGAATTGACGAATGGTGTTACTGATGTCAGGACTGAGAACACTGTAAAAGGCAATCATCCAATCTTAAGATGGAGACGTCCAGATGTTATTGCTAACTATCGTGGACAAGAAGTTGTCTTCGAACTTCAACTAAGTACAACCTTTGTAAGTGTCATTGTTGAACGTGACTTGTTCTATAGACTAAACCAAAAACATATCATCTGGGTTTCTAACTTTGACGAACAAGGAGAACATGTGGACTTGACGAGTATGATGGTCAAAGACATTTATTACAATAATCGTCTTAACATCTTCATCTTCGACTTAGATGCTCAAAGGAAAAGTGAGGAACTTGGAGAATTGGTATTAAAATGTAATTGGTTAACTCCTGATGGTAGTTGGCAATACCCTAACGGAAACTCCTCTGACAAATTGGGAGGCAAGTTTATCCGTCTTTCCGATTTGACATTCGATAATACATATAAGCCATATTATATAGATGCCGAACAAGCATATTACGCTGCTCATCCTGAATTTAAGATAGAAGTCACTAAAATTGAAGAAGAAAATAAAAAGATTCTTGCCGAGTTGGACAAACAGTGGAAAGAAGAATTAGCGCGTGAAGATGCGGTACAGCAAAAGACAGAAGAAAAGATCCAGGAAATCATTGAGGATAATGAAATAGACGGCGAAATAAAGTCTACCAAAAAGTACATTATAGCACAGCGTTTTGGCCTATTTAGTTTGATTACTTACGATGGCCAAATACGTATGCCTTTCATATATGATGACATTAAGGCACATCGAGGCTGGTATGAGGGAAAAAGAAGTGATGCGCTTGACATTCTTGATGCAGACTTTCAGTTAATAGATAGTGACATCAAGCGCATAGAGAAGTTAGGAGATGCAAACAAGAAATATGTTAAAGAGAATGGTGATGATTGGCTATGGGGCATTATGGACAATAATGCTCATCCCATAACAAAGCCAATCTTTTCAAGAATAGATGTATGGTCGCCAGACAAGTTTATAGCCATTCTTAATGGTCAATATTCGATTCTTAACAAAGAAGGCCATATCATAATAACAGAGTATGACTATATTAGCGAACTTGATTCAGAAGGCATGGCCAATATTTCAAAGGATGGTCGAGAAGGACGTATCGATTCAGAATGCCAGGCAATAAAGACTCATGCGGAAAAGATATCAGACCACCTCGCCAAAATCAATAAGCTGGGAAAGTGGGGCATTGAGAATAGTGATGGAATCATAGTTGTACCCTGTGAATATGACGACATAGGCTCATTCAACAATGAAGTTGTAGGATTGAATGGTATACATTTTACTCAGTTGGAAACGAAACTAAATGCAGATTGCCCTGTACGAGTGAAATATGTATCTCGAAATGACAGGAAAATGCTTATATTCAAGGTTGGCAACAGAGAAGCTTTTATGAACCTTCGCCAGCAACAGAAGGCTTCAAAAAACGGGTTGAAGCCTATGGAGATGACACAGATGTTTTTCTCTCATGTCAATCAGGAAAAGAATTTGTTATATCTTAGTGCCACTCCTGTCAAAGCTATAGGTGTCAAACATCAAATAGAAACTAAAGATTCCGACATTTCTATAGGAAGTATAATTGAGGGAGGTATAGTTCATGTAGATAAGAACTCATTAATTATAAAATCAGAAGAAGGCCAGACAGCCTACCTGCATCGTTCTACTTGGGGAGAGTATGCAATGGAACAATTCCATAAAGGACAAATGGTGAAAGTGGAAAAAACAGGTTTCGATGATAAACATAAGAAACATGTTTGGAAGATATTATCTGTATATTGCCTATGACATCAAATACCGATATAACAATCTAATAATGAAACTTAATTGATCGGAAATATGCAGAACAGTGTAACTTTACCACAGTGGCTAGACACCCTAATCTTTGAGGAACTTGGGGCAAAGTATTGTCGTTCAAATTCTGACATGACTGTTATTGATTGGGATAAGAACGATGTACTTAACTATTTGGGTACTTACTTCCCGCGTAGTTATGCAGAGTCATATTGTATTTTCTCTGAATTCTTTAAGTTACATCCAGATAGGTTTGTAGGTAAAGAAGAATTGTCTATTTTTGATTTCGGATGTGGAACTGGTGGAGAAATTATGGGATTATTAACGGCATTGTCAGAGTATTACCCAAATTTGAAAAATATCAAAGTGGTCGCTTTAGATGGAAATCAATATGCTTTACAACTATATGATACTGTTCTTTTAGAACTAAAGAAACATACTGCATTAATGATTGAAAATCATTCTGCCCATATCTGTATTGATGACTTTTATGATTTGAGAATTCTGAATAAAGTTCTGAAAAGAAAGTTTGATATAGTCATGTCATTTAAAGCGATTTGTGAATTTGTTACCAAGCAACAATTTGAGCAAGACAATTCATATGAACACATAGCCAAATTCTTGTTGCCTAAATTGTCTAATGGTGGTATAATATTGTTAGTTGATGTTACTACATATAATAATACCTCACAAGACTGGTTACCCAAAATGATGGATAGGGGCTTGGTAACTGCACAATGCAATATTATAAAAAAGAATGAAGGCTATAACCAGACTTTTAGAATCACTCATTCTCATAGAACTATAGATGAGAGTAAGGTTGCGTGGAGAATAATAACAAATTAAAAAAGGGAATAGTATGAGATTACAAAATTGGTTTATAAGGAATCTTGATGATATCCAGCGTGAAGTTATCATTGAAAGTATTGACAAGAATATCATTGTTCAAGGGGTTGCAGGAAGTGGAAAGACTAATCTTGCTATACACAGGGCTTTGAAGGCAAGAGACAAAGGTTCTTATGCTATTGTGATTATGACGGTAGCCTTAAGAAGAATGATTGCATATGGAATGAAGGAACTGGGACTTGATAATGAACGTATTGCATATGATTGGGCATGGCAACATCGTGGATTTGATTTGATTGGTGATATCTATTGTGTTAAACAAAATGTAGGATTTGCAGGAATTGAAAGGGTACAACCTTCTCCTTTATATCTTGTTAATGGTAATGTCGTGAGAAAGTTTGAAAAAACTAATCAAGAAACAGGTTCTTTCGGACTTGATTTTGCAGATTGGGTAGACGCTCGCTATTATAATACATGGGGACGGAGGGCGTCATGGTTCAAGGAAGTTGCTATGGATAATCATTTTTCTATTACCAACTCGATATATTGTTTAGTTCCTAGTGGTACACTATATAAACCATGTGAAGCAATAATTGATTACCTGATAGTTGACGAAGCTCAGGATTTTAATGTTACAGATTATCGCAGCCGATTCATTCCTAAGGTTGGCAAAAGCGTCTCTCTGTTAGGAGATTCAAATCAGAGAATGATTAACACTGGTAGTTCTATCGAGGAACTGAGAGATTGTTTTCCTAATTATAAGCCATTTGATTTACAATATAATTATCGTCTTCCCAAAGCAATAGCAAAGGTTGCACAGAAGATAGCACAGCCTGAAATAGACTTGATAACCAACAACATGAAAAATGGAGGCGATAGCGATTATCCTACATATCCGAAACCAATGATAAAGAAGTGCCAAACAAGAGCTGATGAAATAAAATGGATAGCTAACAAAATACAAAATGAAACGTTGGACGATGTGGCTATCCTTGTTCAAAATGATTCTGATGTTCAAGAGATTGTGAAATTATTGGCAGAGAATGGTATAACTGAAGTTCAGACTCATTATAGAACAGGGGAGATAGCCCCTTTTTATACGATTAATACACTAGACTTTTCAAATAATGACTTACCATGCATATTAGACTATTTTGCGGCAAAAGGATCTGAATTTGATCATGTTTTTGTCCCATTTGCAAATGAAGGGCATGTCGGTAGGCGACATGATTTCTTTGTGGCATGTACTAGAGCTTCGCATAGCCTATACATCTCATATTCTGGGGTTAGGACCTCAAATCTGGAGAATATAAACAACCATGACATTGTCGAATTTAATTAAAAGCATTATGCAATATTATATAGAAATCAGTTTATGGAATCTTCTGGAATCATTTGTAACAGAAAGCATTTCACCATTTTCTTTTTATTCAGAAAGGAATTTTGGAAATAATCTGAGTAGGTATTTGAGTGGGGAAAAAGAGAAGTATAACTATTTGATCCTCTCGTCAGAAGACTTAGGTGGTGATATTTCTTTGATTATTGACGAGTCTCTTATAGATGCTACTTGTCTAAAGAGCATTAATAAAAGATTGACAACAGCTTTTACATATCCCAAAACTATATATTATAGGAAAGGATTTGTTAAGTTCCGATTTGAGTCGCCCTCTTTGAAAGATGCAATTATTGCTGAATCCCAAATACTCCTTGAAGTAAAATGTCTAGATAAGTATGTGCCCGATTTCTTTGTGAAGAGTAAAAAAAACAAGATGAAAACAGATATCTCAAACTTGGAGGATCAACTTTCGTTCGAGAGACGTGCTTTTATAGATTTTGATGAAAAATTCAACAAATTAAAAGGTGCACTAATTGGCTATACGAGAGGACAATATACGACATCAAACGATACGACTCTTAAATTACAAAACAATCTGAGAGATATCAAGAACTCTTTCGGAGGAATGAATACTCAAATAATGATGAGTGACTTTTTTGATGAGGATTCTGATATGAGTGAAAGAATTAAGAACTGCAAAGAACTATATTTCAAGGCTGTAGGGATGGACAATTCTTTTGATGTCCTTCTTGATCAATATGAAGAAGTAATAAAATTGGTAAAAATGCGTTCAGAAGAGAAAAGGCATTTATATAGTATCCGCAGAAAGGATGACTTGCTGCAAGAAAAAACTTATGTTGAGAATTGTGTTTCTCAGATTGAACAATCATATAATATAGTAAAGGTAAAAAAAGAACTTGATGATATTAAAGCCTTGGAAAAAGCCAATGGAGAAAGGATTGGGAAATCGAGGTTGTATTTCAAAAAGGACACTGTCGAATATGAACGTAAACAACAACTTAAAAGTATTATAGATGAATTTGAGAATGGGAATGCTGAATACATTCATTACAAAAATAGGCTGTTCCAGATAGACCAAGAGTTGAATGATGATTCAAATAAATTTGATAACATTTTATCTGCCATTTTTACACGAATAAGTGATATCCTTAATGTTTTGATTAAAAAAACCTCAAGTTTAACAAACGGTGGAATGGTAGATCTTTCAAATGTGTCAATCTCAGATTCTTTATACTTGACAAGTAATCCTAATGATTCCGAAATATGTTATTTTAATATCCTATTGAACTGTATTCTTAACAGCACTACAGCTAAGCAATTGTCTGAGCACTCTGTACTTCTTGTTCTGGAAGAATCTGCAAAATTGTTTAAGTCTATGCCTGTATCTAAAGAAGATTCTGGTAAGATGATTTTGAACACATTACGTGAATACTGGTCATATAAGAATCTACGTGTGGATACATTTACCATCCCGGAGGGTATGCCAGTGTTACAATCTATAATGTCTTTCTTTGTAAAACCATTAGGATTTGAACAAATTGAAAGATACATGATGATAAAGAAATACACTCATAAAGCCTATGCTTTTATGCTATGGGGAGCGTGGATAGGTTTCGCTGATATACCTAAGACATTTACAAATGTTTTATATCAGAACGACGACATAGACTCTTTAATAGAAAAGAAGTTACAGACAATGATTAATCAAGTAGATTCAAATGACTGACAAAATAGTAATAACAACAGATCAAGGCGAACAAGTAGAAGCAACGGTACCAGTAATTATCTCAGCCAGTCGTTCAACCGACGTACCAGCCTTTTATGCCAAGTGGTTCTATAACCGCTTGGCTAAAGGCTATTGTGTATGGTATAATCCATTCAACAGCAATCAAAAGATGTACATATCTTTTGCGAGATGTCGCGTAATCGTATTTTGGACAAAGGATCCATCGCCCATCATACCCTATCTACCAGAACTGGACAAGCGAGGAATACACTACTATTTTCAGGTGACACTGAACGATTATGAGAAGGAGGGCTTTGAACCAAATGTTCCATCTGTGGCAAAACGGATAGAGACATTTAAGCAACTTTCGTCTTTGATTGGCAAAGAACGGGTGATTTGGCGATTTGACCCATTAATTATTACACCTCAGCAAACTCCTCGGATGCTATTGACAAAAATATGGCATATCGGCAACGAGCTGAAAGGATATACAGACAAGCTGGTATTTAGCTTTGTGGATGTTAAGGCGTATCGGAAAGTGCAGAATAATCTGGTGAAAGAAACGCCTTACTACAACAAAGAGAATGTTGAACAGGCAGAAATGACGGATTCCCAGCGAAAAGAAATCGTTGAAGGTCTTGTCAAATTGCGTGAGATATGGAAACAAGATGGCTGGAATCTGGAGTTGGCAACTTGTGCAGAGGAGATAGATTTAGAAAGGTATGGCATTGCGCATAATAGATGTATTGATGGAGAGTTGATGAAACGCATCTTTGCAGAAGACGAAGAACTGGTATATTATCTCCATACAGGGAAATTGCCTGAACGTGATATGTTTGGTGAGATTCCTCCAATTCCCGAGAAGGCAAAGAATCTGAAGGATAAAGGACAAAGGAAAATCTGCGGCTGCATGATAAGCAAGGACATTGGCATGTATAATACCTGTCGTCATTTCTGTGTATATTGTTATGCAAACACAAGTAAAGAGGCTGTACTAAATAATAAAGACAAGCATAATGATGAGAGTGAAAGTATAATAGGATAGTGCTATGACGAAAGAAGACATACTAAGGCTAAGAGATACGGCGGAGCAGACGCGAGTGCAGTTCAAGGAGCGTGTGACTCGTGACAATAAGTATGACGTGAGTTGCGAGATGGTGGCTCTAAGCAATTCTCGCGGCGGAATGATTGTGGTGGGTATTGATGACAAAACGGGGCGCATCAATCCGCTCTCGTTTGTGGAGGTACAAGAGACGACGAACCTTTTGGGGAGTCTGGCATCGGAAGGCGTAGTGCCACAGATACTGCTTGACATCGAGAATATTCAGATGGAAGGTGGTGTCATTGTGGTGGTTACTGTCAAACAAGGCAGAAACAAGCCTTATCGTGACAATAAGGGCATCGTATGGGTAAAGCAGGGCGCTGACAAACGCAAGGTGTTTGACAACGCTGAACTGATAGCCATGCTGATGGAAAACGGACAAATGCATCCTGACAGTATGCCTGTGAATGGCACCAGTATCAAGGACTTGGATGAGAATACCTTGCGTGACTATCTGCTCAACAGGTTTCGTAGTGATTTTGAACGGCAGCAGTTGTCCATAACAGAACTGAGGCATAGAAGTCTTGAAGAAATTTCCGAAGTCCTAAGTCAAACACCGGAGGGTATCTTGAAGAACAATGGTTTGATAAGGGAAGACGGCACGTTGACTGTGGCTGCTTTGATGCTGATGGGCAGATATCCTCAACGATGGTTGCCTGCTTTCACTGTGAGGTGCGTTAGTTTTGTTGGTAACAGCATTGGTGGCACGGAGTTCCGCGACAAGAGCGGGAATGATGCTGATGGCAATGCCGTACATCTGTATAACTATATCATTTCATTCCTGACAAGAAATCTTCGTAAGAGGCAAGTGGAAAAGGATTTCAACAGTCAGGGCGAGTTGGAGGTTTCGATAGCCAGTCTGTCTGAGATTGTCACAAATGGCATTCTACATCGCTCGTATGTGATAGAGGCACCGTTACGGGTGTTTATCTTCGACAATAGGATTGAGATTCACAGTCCAGGGCTGTTGCCGGAAGGGGTCAGCATGGAAAGTATTAAACATGGTGCGTCGGTACCAAGGAACAAGTTGCTGTTCAATCATGGTATCAACCTGCTGCCCTACACTGGTGCAGGAAGTGGCATCACCAGAGCTTTGAAGTTTACTCCTGACATTAAGTTTGTGAATGACGAGACTCTCAATGAGTTTGTCGTAACGTTAGAGCGTAGAAATATAGGAGAAACCGATGCTAAAAATGATAGAGATAGTGACAGAGATGATAGAGAAAAAAGAGACGAAGAAGACGGAGATAACTCACTGTCTGCGAAATATATAGAAAATAATGAAGCTGCAAAAAGAGACAATGATGGAGTCGAAGAAACCGAAGATAGAGCACGTGTGGTTCGCACTCCTTATAAGCAGCTGCCAAGTATTCAAAAGGACATCATCCAATTCTGTGCTATCCCAAGAACGGCAAAGGAAATCATGGACCACATAGGCTACTACAACAATTCTAAGAATATGACCACGTATGTCAGACCATTGTTAGAGATGGGATATTTAGAGATGACTGAACCCGACAAGCCCAAGAGTAAAAATCAGAAGTATCGGAAAGTTAGAAAGGAATAAATGGAAGCGTATGATATTCGGTAAGAAGATAAAAGAACTCAGAGAAGAGCATGGGATGGTGCAACGAAAACTAGCGGCTGCATTGGATATAGATACGCCCATGTATAGCAAGATAGAGCGTGGAGAAAGGAAAGCCAAACGAAGCCATATACCTATTATGGCCAGACTCCTTGAAATCGAAGAAAAGGAACTCCTGACTATTTGGTTGGCAGACAAGGTGTTGGATGCCGTTGAGGGTGAAGACGAGGTGAAACGTGATGCTTTAATCTATGCTCAGAAAGAGATAGAAGCAGGAATCAGGTGATTCGCTTATATGAACAGCAGGTAATCTATGGATTTCTGCCTTCGATACTTGTTTCCTTTTTCCTTTTTCCCCTTTTTTGTTGCTCATTTACAAATAATTGTTTATCTTTGCACAAATAACAATCAATGATGAAAACGAATATCCTTTTTATTGTAGCATTGACGCTCCCCATCTGGGTATTGAGCAGTTGTAAGGCCGACAAGCAGACGGCCGGAGTAGCAGAGACAAAGAGCACCGTCGCTGCCGGAAAAACGCAGGCACCGGCCGCCGACAGCACCCAAGCGCAAGAGGGTTCCGTGGCGCAGGAGGTTGCAGACGGCGAGATGGAGGGCCAGAGCGGCATGTATATCCCTGACGACATCGCCAAATACTGGAAAAAGCGTGTCATCAGCGTGCCGGGACAGAAAAGCGACATCGTGGCACTCTTCGAGGCATTTTACAAAGAGTGGCCCACCGAGGAGGGCAACCGCATCGTGCATGTGACCAATCCCGCACTGGCTCCATCGGAGGAGAACTTCGAAGAGGGGTCTATCATCGACCGGAAGAATGGCTATGTGGAGTCGGCTTGGTATGAGGGCGAAGACCTGGGCACGATATCGGCTTGTGTGTGGAACCGCAAAAACGGGCACAAGCTATTCGCCGTGACGTTTGTACGCCATGCCGCTAATGGCTATTTGTGCTGCTACGACTTCGACCCGGACAAGCGGACACTCACGCCCGAGGAGAGCCCGGTCAAGAAAGAGCAGCTCAACTACCCCGACAAGTCGCCCCTGTGGTACGACCTGCCGCAAGAGGGCAAGACGCTGACGGTGGTCGAGGATGCCCCCGGCGACGATGTGGCCATCACCTATTATGAGTTTGACGGGCAAAACCTCAAGTTCGACAGGCACGATCGTTAAGCCGATGGCCGCGGCGGCATTTGGTCGTTTCATGTTTATTGCGTACTTTTGCAGCGTTTTTTAGTCGAATACAATCATGAAAAAGAATCTCTGGATGTGGGCCGCCATCCTTTTATCATGCGGCCTGGCACTCACCTCCTGCGGCGACGCTGCTGTGCAGAAGAAAGTGAGCGGTGTGCTCGAAGAGCCTGTTGTCGTGGATATGCCCGAACAAGTGGAGAAGGCGTACGCTACTACCACGAAAGTGCATACGTTTGATATCCTGAACGATACGCTCCACAATATATCTGTGGCAGGCATTGGTGAACTCGACGGCGGGGTCTCTACCGAAGGCTTCGGAGTGATGGTCACTAAGAATGCCACGTCCACCTCGTTTCACGGCATCCGCAACACGCGCCAGCCCATGGCGGCGTATGATGCTGACGCCAACTGCCTTTGGCTCACCTCGTGCGTGATGGAGGGCACCGGCACCCATGTGGAACAGCTCTACAAGATGCAGTTCGGCACGGCCGACGACAGTGCTCGCGTCGTGATGGCCATCGAACCCTATCAGATGCAGCAGACACTCATTGAGCACCTGACGTTCACGGTCGCTGGTGAGGAGGTCACCTTCTATGCCGACGGGACGCCAATAGCAACAGCCAAAAACACCGTCACAGACATGGGCGGCTTCGATGCGGAGCAACCAGTGTGGGTGGGCGAACAAATCAGTTATGACCTGAGTGGCGCACAACCACGCGTATGCTTCGTGCCGGGCGTGAAATATACCACAGGGCTGGTGCTCACCTACGATGACATGCCCACACTGTCGGCACAGCTGACTGTCAACGACAATGGCGGCTATACGGTGGGAGATCTTAAAATTAAAAATTAAAAAATTAAAAAATTAAAAAATTAAAAAAGTAAAAAATTAAAAAAGTAAAAAAGTAAAAGAGTAAAAAAGTAAAAGAGTAAAAAAGTAAAAGAGTAAAAAATAGTAATATCAAGCAGGCACTTTCACCTTGATATTTAGGTAAAAGTGCCTGCTTGATATATTTATATTCGAATAAAAAAGCTAAACGTTCAATGTTTTGCGTTCAACGTTCAACTCTCAACGTTCCACGTATTTTATTCTTCCCAGATGTTGAACTGCTCTGCGCGTGGTGCGCTGGGGCCTTTGCCATCACCACCCTGAACGGGACCTGTAATGTTGGTGTCGCCGCCGTCCACAGTCGTTACATTGCCGCTCTCTTCACCGCTTCCTGCCAGAATTTCGGCCGAAAGCATGTTCATCACTTTCATGTCTGGTTTCAGATAAATCTTTTTCATCTTTATAAAATGGTTATATTGTTTCTCTCAAATTCGGAGATGCCACATCGCTGTATTTCAGACATATCGACGTTGATTACACTCATCATACGGCAATGCTTTGTTTTAAATAGATTTGCGAAAATCGCAATTTTCGGCGACAAAGTTACGGCAAATAAATGATTTAAACAAAGACAAAAGGAGAAAAAAATGAAGAAGTGTGAAAAAATAAATATAAATCAAGTCTCGCCGACGCTCTACTTGTGAGGTCATGAGGTCGTGTGGTCGTGATGTTGTGACATGTCGGTGTCGGGCTCTATGTGTATGTTGATCTGTGTGTCTTGTCCGAAGCGGCTGCGGATGGCCTCTTCTACGTTTGTGGATATATTGTGTGCCTCGACAATAGTGATGTCGGGGTTGACGAAGATGTGGGCGTCGATGATGTAGGCGCTGCCGCTGCGCCGTGTCTTCAAGTCATGCAGGTTGTTGACTCCCGGCACCGCCGAGGCGATGGCTATAATCTCCTGCTGTACGATGTCGGGGAGCGACGCCTCGAGCAGTTCGGAGAGATTAGGCACGGCCAACTTCACAGCGATGACGATGATATAGATGCCGATCAGGCACGAGGCCAGCGGGTCGAGGATGGTCCATTGACGGCCCAAAATGATGGCGCCGCCGATGCCCAAGAGAGAAGCCACCGACGACAAGGCATCGGTGCGGTGGTGCCAGGCGTTGGCGATGACCACCGAACTGTCTATCCGGCGGCCCACCTTGACGGTGGCGCGGTATAGCAGCTCCTTGGCAATGATGGATACGACGGCGGCTATCAGGGCTATGAATCCCGGCTGTGGAAGAATCTCGCCGTGAAACGCCCTGACCACCAATGACAGACCGTGGTTCACCAGTGTGGCACCGACGATGAGCAGTAAGATGCTGACTATCAGCGAAGCCAAGGTCTCGAACTTGCCGTGGCCGAACGAGTGGCTGCGGTCTATACCCTTGGCAGAGATGTGTGTAAACACCAGTATCACCGCGTCGCCTATCAGGTCGGAGAGTGAATGTACGCCATCGGCTATCATGGCGGCACTGCGACCCATGATGCCTGCAATGACCTTGAGCACGGTCAGTATGATATTCACCGCCGCTCCCCATAAGGTGATCGTTCTGATTTCTTGTTCCCTGTTCATAATCATGTGCGAATGCACGAGAGCGTATTTGTAGAATGATGGTAAATGTTGTTCGTGTCAATAGCCTTTCGTCGGTCGATTCATGTCATTTCTATCTTGTCGATGCGCAGGTGCAGCTTGCCGGCGGGCACGTTCACTTCCACCGTGTCACCTACCTGCTTGTTGAGCAGCGCGATGGCGATGGGCGACTTGATGGATATCTTACCCTCGCGCAGGTTGGCTTCGTGCGGACTGGCAATGGTGTAGGTCATGTGCTGCTGCGTGTCGGTGTTGGTCATCTCTACGCGGCTCAAGAGTTGCACATGGTCGCTGCCCAACCGTGATGTGTCTATCACGCGGGCATTGGCAAGCACACGCTGCTTGAAACG
This sequence comes from uncultured Prevotellaceae bacterium, assembly GCA_947165505.1. GTDB lineage: Bacteria > Bacteroidota > Bacteroidia > Bacteroidales > Bacteroidaceae > Prevotella. The sequence continues at coordinate 56,177 of CAMVAT010000004.1, forward strand.
TATCCTGCCCAGCAGGCGCGACTGCTCGCGCTTGGCGGCATGATATTCAAAATTCTCGCTCAGGTCGCCCTTGTCACGGGCCTCGGCTATGGCCTCGCGCACCTGGGGCAGTTCCACACTCTCCAACTGGCGGAGTTCGGCTACCAACTTGTCGTAGCCCTCTTGTGACATATATTCCATCTGTTTGTGTACTTTATCTTCAACATGATTTCATTTTAAGGTGCAAAGGTAACGCTTTTTCATCGTACTTGGTGCGGTATTGCATGAAATAAGGTTAAAAAAATACCCGCTTATTCGTTTATTTCTATTTTTTGTGTAATTTTGCCCTGATTATAAACATACGACAATGAAAAAAATATTTGCTTTGCTGGTTGTCGCGCTGACAGCCGCTGTGACTGTGCAGGCACAGGTGATGAAATCTGCTGATTTGGAGAAATATGCCAAACAGCGGTATGGTGACAAATGGCTGGATGCGGCGATGAACCTGTCGGGAGGGCTCACGCTCGACAAGAACGAGTCGCTCACCTATCAGCAGGTCATAGAAGCACCCGGGAAGAAACGCGAGCAACTATACCTGATGCTTAACTACTGGGCTACAGCCACATTCAAAGACAAACAGGCCATCACGCTCAACGACAAAGAGTCGGGCTGCATCATCATCTCTTCGACCATCGCCAATATCGCCGAACACACGGGCACACTCAACAGATACTCTGTCAGCATCACGCCGGTCATCAGAATAGACATCAAAGACGAGCGGGTGCGCGTCACCTATACCGTGCAGAGCTATGATATCCTGGCCGACATCTCAGGCGGATGGCTTTCGATGATAGCTGCCGACGACCGTACCTACGGCGACTCGAAACGGAAAAAAGACGACAAGACCAACGGTATGCTCTACGATGAGCAGTGGGAGATTGCACACCATTACCCCTTTGTGCAAAAAGACCCCCAGAAGCGTACATGCGCCAAGGCGTTGGTCATGACGCACGCTTATTCTAACGCCATCATCGACAAGGTGGAAGAGGCAATCAAAAACGGTATCGTAGGCGGTGAGGATGATGACTGGTAATTCATTGTAAGGCGCAACGACTTTTTAACAACGGATTTCACGGATTCCACGGATTTGCAATTTGCTGATAATCAGCAATCATATAAATCCGTGAAATCCGTGAAATCCGTTGTCGTTGTCTGCTTAATCTGAGACGCTCTCGAAGCGCAAGACCGCTCCGTTGCGACGTGCCGGGTCGGCGCCGCGGTAGTCCATGCTATACGGGCTGCCCGTGGTGGGACTCTTGCCCAGATAGCGGTGGGTGCGCATCGACATCAGCATGAACTCGCCGTTGAGATAGTCTTGCCAGAGAAACACCTCGGCCTGGCGCTCGTCGGTCGTCGTGCGCACGTCGCCGGGCAGTCCCTCGCCGCTCACCATCACGTAGCGGCCGTCGGCGCATTGCAACAGCACCTCGCCGCCACCACGGTCGATGAGGCGGAAGCGGGTCTGCACCGACTGGTCGTCGGCACGGGTGTCGTACAGCGGGCCGTGCGGGGTGGCGATGACAGGCCGGCCAGTGGCCACGTTGATGATGCGCAGCGTCTCGCCGAAGGGGATGTTGGACGAGCGGTCGGCCATCGGCTCCTCGACCGTGAAATGGTCAAACTCGGCGTAGCCGCCCTTGCGCCCGCGGTGGTTGAAGGCGAACAGCGAGATGCGTGAACCCTGGAAGGTGATGAGCTGATACGACAGGGGCATCTCTCTGCCGATGTGCTGGAAGGTCTGTCCGTCGGTGCTGTAAGCATAGCGCAGGCGGTCGTTGTCGAAGTCGCCTTCCACACGCAACCATATCTTGCCGTCATTTAATTCTACGGTCTGGTCGATGGTGTCGTTGGTGGCTTGCTCAAAGCAGCGCAGGGTCAGCCTCTTGCCCTCTTTCACCAGTCCCACCCACGAGCAGGGCACGTTCACATTGCCCAGACCGGCCACATCGCCGTCGGTCAGATGGCTGGCATCCATCTCTACGGTGGTCACCGACACCGGACCGATGCAGCGCTGGGTCAGCGTGTTGCGCGCCCACATCAGTTGGTCGGCAGGCATCGTGCGCAGGCGCAGACGTCCGCCCTTCAGGCTCCACATCCGGTCGTCGGGGTTGTGGTTCCACTGCCAGATGGGGAGCAGGGTAGGGGCGTCGAACTCATCGCTGCGCTGATACGGGGCACGCCGCTCAGCCGTCAGGCCGGCGGGCTTCTTCCATGTGCGCGGGGCGCGGCCCAGGTTGCCCTCCAGGCCTATCATCGGCCATCCGTCTTTCCACGTGATGGGAGCCAGGCCCACGGTGCGCCCGATGGAGTGGAAGTCTTGCATCAGCAGGGCCCACCAACTGCCGTCTTGGGCTTGCACGATGCCGCCCTGATGGATGTTCGAACAGGCCGTAGCGTCGCGGTCCACCTCGGGAATGCCAAAGGCACTGCCGTCGGCCACGATGCGGCCGTCCACCTGGGTGAGCGGGGCGGCATGGTAGCCGAAGGTCTCGTCGGCGGTGATGACACAGGTCTCGTAGGGGCCCCAGATGCTCTTCGAGCGCGAACAGAGGGTGCGCCCGTTGGGCAGGTAGTCGGTAGAGATGAGGTAATACATGCCGTTGATCTTATACATGTGGTGACCTTCGCCCACACCGCTCCCCTCGGGGATGATCTCGCGCTCTGTGCCCTCGATGGGGCCGCTCATGTCGGGCTTCAACTCGGTGCATTTCACCGAGCCGTAACCGTGGATGGCATAGATGCGGCCGTCGTCGTCGAACAGCACGCTCAGGTCGTAGATGCGCCCTTGCATGTTGACGTGTCGCCACGGACCGTGGATGTCTTTCGAGATGTAGCACTGCAGACCCTTGCCATTGACATTGGAAAACACGTAAAACTGTCCGTTGGCGTAGCGGATGCAGGGAGCCCAGATGCCCTGCCCGTAAATCTCGTGGCCGTCGCGGAGCGAGAAGGCGGGGTCGTCGAAGTCGAAACGGTCGAAACAATACGTGGCAAACTCCCAGTTCACCAAGTCGCGCGAATGGAGTATCACCAGTCCGGGCACGGTGTGCATCGTGGTGCCTGCCAGATAATAGTCGTCGCCCACACGCAGGATGTCGGGGTCGGAAAACTCGTCGTAAAACAGAGGGTTGGTGTAGGTGCCGTTGCCGTTGTCGGCACTCCACGACTTGAGGTGCTGTGGAGCCGTCTCTTTTGCAGCCGTCTGCGCTGTCGCCGGCATGGCGGTCAACATCACTCCGGCTGCCGCCAGCATCATCCTGATGTGTTTGCCTTGTAAATATTTTTTGCTTGTTTTCATGTTTTCATATTTTCATTGATGATAAGAATCTCTTCAAATGAGGGTCGGAGACAGCGGTAATTACTCCCTCCCCTCGGGGAGGGTCGGGGAGGGGGCTACTTCAGCCGATACGCCACCACGTCGCGGCTCTTCACCGTCAATTTCCTTTCCACTTTATTCTTCAACGACGTCTTCCCCTCTTGTTTGTGTGTCCACAGGTTATACACCTGATACACTCTCTTGTCGAACTGTGTGCTCAGTCCGCTCACCTCGTGGTCGGTCAGGTTGAAGTCTTGCCAGTTCAGTCCGAACGTGATGTCCTGGCGTGTGGGGTTGAGGATGGTGAAGGCCCATTCGCCGCCCGCCAGGGGCTTGAACCAGAACTGCAACCCGTCGCGGTCGCAGTAGTGCAACCCCTGCACGCCCAGCGTATCCTGGTCGATGGCGATCATCTCTTTGTTGAGGATGATGTTGCGTGTAGCGTCGCTCATGGCGCGCAGGTCGTTGCCCAGTATCAGCGGACTGGCCATCATGCACCACATGGTGAAGTGGGCGCGGTCTTCATTCTCGCTCATCCCGTTGCCCACCTCCAGCATGTCGGGGTCGTTCCAGTGTCCCTTGCCGGCATATTGGCGCAGCGTGTCGTTGAACTCGATGCACTGCATCACGCCAAACTGCGTATAGCCGGGGAAGACGCGCAGCGAGTCGAAGTCGCACCAGATGTCGGGCGTGGTGCGCCAAGAGTGTCCCACCTCTTTCGCCCATTTCCACGGGTGGCTGTTGCCCCACTCGCACATGCTCAGCAGAATCGGCCGGCCGGCATGGCGCAGGGCGTCGCGGATGAGGTGATAGGCACCCACGGGGTTGATGTCGGTCGTGTTGCACCAGTCGTATTTCAGGTAGTCAACACCCCAGCGGGCATATTGGATGGCATCTTGATACTCATGGCCGAGCGAACCGGGCATGCCGGCGCAGGTGCCGGTGCCGGCGTCGCTATAGATGCCCAACTTCAGTCCCTTGCTGTGCAAGTAGTCGGCCACAGCCTTCATGCCGTTAGGAAATTTCTTGGCGTCGGCCTGGATGAAACCGTCGGCATCGCGCTCGCCATGCCAGCAGTCATCGATGTTGATATACACATATCCCGCATCGCGCAGACCGCTCTCCACCATCGCGTCGGCAATGCCTTTGATGATGTCTTCCGAGATGTTGCCTTGGAATTTGTTCCATGTGCTCCAGCCCATTTGGGGCGTGTCGGCCAGGTGTTCCCACTTTTGTGCTTTCATCGGCAGTACTGTCAGCAGGATGGCTGCAACTGCCACAATCATTCGTTTTAGGTTTTTCATTGTTATTATTTGTTTAGTGTTGAGCGTTTAGTGTTTAGTGTTCTTACACGGTTGAGTGTTGAGTGTTTAGTGTTGAGTGTTCTTACTGGCAGACCCACCCCCTGCCCCTCCCTTGTAGGGAGGGGAGTAGATACCTCCTGTCCCTTGCTCCTTGCCCCCTGTCCCAAAACTATTCTCTTACCTCTTACCTCTCACCTCTTACCTCTTACCTCTCATTTACGTCCAAAACTCCTTCTCGCCGGTGTCTGCCATCTTTCCTCCGCATTTCGGACAGGTGCGCTGGTCCCACAGTTGTATCCGGTCGCTGCCGCAATGGAGGCACAGCCGGCCCACCTCGCTGCGGTACGACGGGGCCACGTCGCCTATCACGCCGCCCACCACGATGTTCTCTATCCGTTTGCATTCCGGACAACTCATCGCGCTGATGTGCTGGCGAAACAGTCCTGTGCCCTCATACACGTCGGCCTCATAGCCACACGCCGTGCACCGGTATTTCCGTTTCCATGCCATTTCTATATGATTACACTTGCTTGTGCAAAGATACCTATTTTTCGTTTGTCTTCCAAATAATCGGTCTTGATGTTTTTGAAGTCAGGAAAATCGTATCAAAAAATGTCAAAGAATCATCAGCGGATGGAGTCGTAAAGAGCCATAACGCGGACAAGGCCTGGAAATGGCCTCACGACAGTTGCCGCTGCGGAGCACATCTCATAAAATATTTTAACGAGAGATATTTCAATCTAAAATAGTTAAATAAACTTAAATCCAATAACGACTCTTTTAGGCGGTCGTTTCGACCGCCTAAAGTTGTTTGATGTTGTTGGTGGTTGTCTCGTCATACTAAAAATGAACAAAAATGAACACGGACAGGAAGTGTCATAGACAAAGACAATATAGATTTTGATGAACTGAACAAAAAGAGTACGACTTTTTTAATGTGGATAAAAGGTGATGCATATAATGACTGATTCCCAAAATAGAAAAGTCAAGAAACAATAAAAAACAAGATTATTCTTTATTTATTTGCGAAGTTAGACAAAAAATGTCTATCTTTGCAAACAAAATATTAAATACAAGAAAATGGCGAGCATAGCAAACTGGATATATGATAAGCCGCTTAGAGGCAATTACACCTTTGAATCTTGAAACTATATCCTCTTACGTGGCTGTCACCTTTCAGCTTTTTATCACTTATTTGCATCATTTGAACTCTTTTAGGCGGTCGTTTCGACCGCCTAAAGTTGTTTGATGTTGTTGGTGGTTGTCTCGTCATACTAAAAATGAACAAAAATGAACACGGACAGATAGTGTGGGATTAAAATAAAAGCATTATTTTTGCAACGCTGTAAAAAGCAACCAGCTCGCAACAAGTCGTTCTTTGACTCATCGTCGTCAGTCTTTTTCAAGGCTGGCAGCCATTGAAAAACAAAAAAAACGCCGTTTTTTTTTGTTTTTCGCTCAATAATCGTTATCTTTGCACCTGTCATCGGATGACGTCCGTTGACAGACATAGAGAAGTGCTGTTGAGCTTCACCCCGCCAGAGAATCTGCAAAATTCAACGTAACAAGGTGAAAGGCTGAAGGCTGCTTCTCCCATGAAGTATATCGGGAACCCATATCCCCTCTTACAGGTGGTGTGGTGTTCACGGATAATTGATGGGTGTGAGCTGGTTTCATTCTTTTTGTTACGGGTATTGCAGAACCTTCTGACGGAGAACGAAAGAAGGTTCACACCCACTGCGTGTGAAGGTCTTAACATCAAATGCTGAATATTCATCAAAAACATACAACTATGAAACAATTATTAACCTTATTGTTTTTTGCATTTCTCCCTCTATGGGTGTTTGCAGAAGGAAATGGAGGCGTGAGAGTTAGAGTCAATGGCTTTACCTTTGATGAGCTAAATACCAGAGGAGCTGGAACCTGCAGACTGACCGTTGATTATGATTATTATTCTTATACAGGTACCCTTGATGTCCCTAATTCCATTACCTATAACGGCAATACATACGCAGTCACATGGATTGGCGCCAATTGCCTTTACAATAGTAGTGTGACATCTATTATTATTCCAAGTAGCGTTACATACATTCAAAGCAATGCTTTTGCAATGAACTCCACTTTAAAAGCTGTGATATGTTTAGGAGAAACTCCACCTGTATTGGATTCAGGAGCCCTTAGTGGAATATCAGATAATTGTATGTTGATTGTTCCTCGATACCAAAAAAACAGCTATGCAAACAGTGGATGGAAAGAGAGCTGTTTTCAAGGTGGCGTTTATGAGAATGCATATTTCTGCGTGGATCACAAAACTATGACTTACGGAGATCCCGTGCCAGAATTCACTTTTACTTGTTATAATATAGAACCTTTGATAAATGCCCCTATTTTTCGTTGTGATGCAGGGCCTACATCCCCTGTAGGCGATTATAGTATATGGGTAGATAATCTTACCGACATTTTCGAGAGTGGAGAGTTTTATTACGATGAATCAAAAAGCACAGTCACGGTAACCAAAGCACCGCTAACCGTTACTGCTAAAAGTTATACCATCTCGCAAGGCGATGCGCTGCCAGACTTCGAAGCCACTTATTCGGGCTTTAAGAATGGTCAGACGGCAAGTGTGCTGACCACACAGCCCACATTCTCATGCAGTGCCACGTCCAGCAGCCGCCCCGGCACTTATTCAATCACCCCCAGTGGCGCTAAAGCCCAAAACTACAAGTTCACGTACGTCAACGGTACGTTGACCATCATGGGCAACCAGGCCGTCAACCTGACGCAGATTCCAGCGCAGACCTACGGTGCCACCACCTACAACCTGCCAGAGAAAACCAACGCAGGCCTAACCATCACGTGGTCGTCGAGCAATACAAACGTTGCCACCGTGAGCGGCCATACGCTGACTATTAAGAACGCCGGTACAGCTACAATCACCGCCACACAAGCAGGCAACAGCAATTACAACTCTTTCAGCAAGACCTACACGCTGACAGTTAACAAAGCTCCACTGACCATTACCGCCAAGAGTTACACCATCACTCAAGGTAACGCTCTACCGACATTCGAGGCGACCTATTCCGGCTTTAAGAACAATGAGACCGCAAGTGTGCTGACCACGCAGCCCTCATTCTCATGCAGCGCCACGTCGAGTAGTGCACCGGGTGCCTATACCATCACCCCGTCAGGTGCCGCCGCCGCCAACTACACGTTCACGTACGTCAACGGTACGTTGACTATTGAGGCACCTCTCAGCCCCGCTATCACTTTCGCCGATGCCAACGTGAAGGCCCTCTGCGTGCAGAATTGGGACACTGACGGTGACGGCGAATTGAGCGAAGCTGAGGCTGCAGCTGTTACCAACCTTGGTTCGGCTTTCAATTATAAGAGAAATATAACATCATTTGACGAACTGTCATATTTTACGGGTTTGACGAGCATCGGCGCTGAAGCGTTCAGAAATTGCACCGGTTTGACGAGTGTGACCATCCCTTCTAGTGTGACGAGCATCGGCATTGCTGCGTTCCGTGATTGCTCCAGTTTGACGAGCGTGACCATCCCCTCGAGCGTGACGAGCATCGATAATCAAGCGTTCAGTGGTTGTTCCGGCCTGACTAACGTGACCATCCCCGAGGGCGTTACGACCATCAAAGCTAATGCGTTCTATGGCTGCTCCGGCCTGACTAATGTGACCATCCCCTCGAGTGTGACGAACATCTACTATTATGCGTTCTCTGGCTGCTCCGGTTTGACGAGCATTAAGGTTAACAGCGGTAATACCGTCTATGATTCAAGAAATAACTGTAATGCTATCATACATAAGTATTCAAATACATTGAATGTAGGATGTAAAAATACTGTCATTCCGAATACTGTGACGAGCATCGGGGAAAGTGCGTTCAGTGGCTGCTCCGGCCTGACGAGCGTGACCATCCCAGAGGGCGTGACGAGCATCGGTGATTATGCGTTCTCTAGATGCACCGGCCTGACGAGTGTGACCATCCCCTCGAGTTTGACGAGCATCGGCAATTATGCGTTCCAGTACTGCTCCGGCCTGGCGAGCGTGACAATCAACAGCAATGCTATCTTGTCAAGAAATTATAATCTTGTTAATTCCATAGAAAATATCTTTGGTATCCAAGTGAAAAACTATATCATAGGCGAGGGCGTAACAAGCATTGGTTATGGAGCCTTCTATGACTGCGACGGTCTGACAAGCGTGACCATCCCCTCGAGCGTGACGAGCATCGGCGATTTTGCGTTCTCTGATTGCTCCAGCCTGACCTCCGTGACGGTAGGAATGGAAACACCTCTTACTATTACTGAGAATACATTCTCCAACCGCGCCAACGCGACACTATATGTGCCTGCTGGCTGCAAGGCGGCTTATCAGGCTGCTAATTATTGGAAAGAGTTCAAGGAGATTGTAGCACCTTCACCTGCCATCACTTTTGCCAATACGACCGTAAAGGCTCTCTGCGTGCAGAACTGGGATACCGACGGCGATGGCGAGCTGAGCGAGGATGAGGCGGCAGCCGTAACCGACTTGGGTGCGGTGTTTAGGCAAAACAAAAACATCACATCGTTCGACGAGCTGCAATACTTTACTGGATTGACGAGCATCGCAGACTCTGCGTTCTATGCTTGTAGCTACATGGCTTCCGTGACCATTCCATCAAGCGTGACCGCCATAGGCAATAATGCGTTCTTGGTTTGCAATGGCCTTACTTCCGTGACCATCCCTAAGAGTGTAACCAGCATTGGCAATGGTGTATTCAGCAGTTGCTCTAAACTGACCTCGATCATAGTCGAAAATGGCAGCAGTTCTTATTCCGCTGAAAATGGAGTGCTGTTTAACAAAAACAAAACTACAATCCTTTGCTACCCTGCAGGAAAGACTCAGTCAACATATACCATCCCTTCGAGTGTGACGAGCATCGGACGGAGTGCGTTTAACGGTTGTAGCAAACTGACATCTGTGACCATCCCCAATTCCGTGACGAGCATCGGCTATGGTGCATTCTATGGTAGCTCCGGCCTGACGAGCGTGACCATCCCCAATTCCGTGACCGACATCGGCCAACATGCTTTTAATGGCTGTAGCAAACTGACTTCTGTGACCATCCCCAATTCCGTGACGAGCATCGGGAACTATGCTTTTAATGAGTGCAGCAAACTGACCTCTGTGGATATTCCCAATTCCGTGACTACCCTCGGATACTATGCGTTCTACAAGTGCTATGACCTCGCCTCAGTGACCATTGGCAATTCTGTGAAAAGAATCGGCATGTCTACTTTCAGATACTGCAATAGCTTAAAATCCATTACTATCCCCAACTCCGTGACAAGAATAGACCAGGAGGCGTTTAAAGGTTGCACATCACTTACATCTGTGGCGATACCAGAAAGTGTCACAAGTCTCGGCACTCAGGCATTCAAAGATTGCTCAGCCCTCACTTCCGTGAAAGTGGGAATGGAAAGTCCCCTGACTATTGATTCCGAGACCTTCACCAACCGCGCCAACGCCACGCTGTATGTGCCTAAGGGCAGCAAGGGTGCCTATCAAGCAGCCAATTATTGGAAGGAATTTAAAGCAATCAAGGAATTCCCCGACACTGACGTTAATCAGGACGGTGAGATAGACATGGTGGATGTGGTTGACATCGCCCGCTTTGTGGTGGGTACGCCCGCCGATACCTTCGTGGTGTTCCTGGCAGACTTGAACAGCGACGACGAGGTGAATGTGGCAGATGCCGTGGTGCTGGTGAACGAGATTGTCGGCGACCAGAATTTCGCCGCGCCTCAGGGCGCTCCGCGCCGCGCGCTGAGCGACGACCGCCTGATGCTGACCGAGAATGACGACCACAGCCTCTCACTCTCGATGGAGAGTGAGCGCGACTATACAGCCTTCCAGTTCGACCTCTACACCAATAGTGAAGATGACTTGATGAGCATCCGCCTCAACAATGCCCGCAAGCATGGCCATCAGTTGATTTATAATAAGGTGGACGATGGTCACTACCGCGTGGTGGCTCTTTCTGTGGCCAACAACACATTCTACGACAATAGTGGTGAACTGCTGAACATCCAAATCGACGGTTTCAACACTGCCGACATGACAATCAGCAACATCCATTTCATCACCACCGACGGCACCGACCACCGCTTCGACGACCTCAGTCTGAGCAGTGTGACGGGAATTGAAAGCATCGCTCCTAACTCCTCTGCAAAGGGCGATGGCAACATCTACGACCTCAACGGAAGAAAAGTCTCTGTGTCCTCTGATTCCTCTGTACTCCCGAAGGGTGTGTATATCATGAACGGACGCAAAGTCGTGGTTAAGTAAGCACTATGCAAACCTGTGTACGGATGAAATAACTACCAATTAGGAAAACAACGAAACAGATAAAAATATGAAAAAGATCATAGCAATAGCCTGCATGGCATGGTTAGCATTGGCAGGAGCCTGGGCCGACAACATCAGTGCAGGGGATATCACGCTGCCGGCGGGTGGAACCAGGACGGTGAACATCAGCCTGACGAACACGGAAAGCAACCTCGTAAGCTTCCAAATGGACTTGACGCTGCCCGAGGGTATCAGTATCAACAAGGCAGGCTGCTCACTTAGCAACCGTATCAGCGACCCCGATCAGGAGTTGACCATCGGCAAACGGGGAGATAATGTCTATAGGCTTGCCTCCACTTCATTTGCGTTGACGCCTATCAGCGGCACCAGCGGCACGCTGCTCACCCTCTCACTTACGGCGTCTGCCAACACTGAGGGGGGCGCGGCCACGCTGAGCAACATCCGTTTCGTCACCAGCAATTCTGAGCGTGTGACAATGAGCGATGCTTCGTTCAATATCAATATGGCCATCTCTTTCGCCGATGCCAACGTGAAGGCCCTCTGTGTGCAGAACTGGGACACTGACGGCGACAGCGAACTGAGCGAGGATGAGGCGGCAGCCGTGACTGACTTGGGTACCGTGTTTAAGGGGAACACCACCATCACGTCGTTCGACGAACTATCATATTTCACGGGATTGACAAGCATTAAAGATGGGGCTTTTTATGGTTGTAGCAAACTGAATTCCGTGATTATTCCCGAGGGTGTGACTAGCATCTTAGATAATGCATTCAGGGCTTGCTCTGGTTTGATTTCTGTAAACATCCCCGAGGGTGTGACCAGCATTGGTCAATGGGCATTTCTTGGCTGCTCTGGCCTGACGAGCGTAATCATCCCCTCGAGCGTGACAAGCATCGGCAAAAGTGCCTTTTATGAATGCTCTAGCCTAACCTCTATGACTATTCCCGAATCTGTAACTTCCATTGGAGAGGCAGCTTTCAGCCACTGCTCCAGCCTGACCGCCATCACTGTAGAAAATGGAAATAGTTATTATGTCTCTGAGAATGGGGTGCTTTTTAACAAAAACAAGACCTCACTCCTTTGTTTCCCTGCAGGAAAGACTCAATCTACATATGCTATCCCAGAGAGTGTAACAAGAATATTCCCTTATGCATTCGATAATTGCAGGAGTCTCACTTCTGTGACCATTCCCAACTCCGTGACCAGTATTGGTAACTATGCATTTTATTGGTGCACAGGGCTGACCTCCGTGACTATTCCTGGTAGCGTGACGGTCATCAGCGACGCTGTATTTCAAGATTGTCGTAATCTGACCTCAGTAACTATTCCCAACAGTGTTACGAGTATTGGCGTACATGCATTCTATAGGTGCGTTAAATTGACGAGCGTGACCATCCCCTCGAGTGTTACGAGCATTGGTAATTATGCGTTCCAAAGTTGCGATAACCTAACCTCCGTGACGGTTGAGATGGAAACGCCTCTTACTATTACTGAGTTAACTTTCACCAACCGCGCCAATGCGACGCTGTATGTCCCGGCAGGCTGTAAGGCGGCCTACGAGGCTGCCCAATATTGGCAGGACTTCAATATCGTGTCTGTCATCTCTTTCGCCGATGCCAACGTGAAGGCCCTCTGTGTGCAGAACTGGGACACTGACGGCGACAGCGAACTGAGCGAGGATGAGGCGGCAGCCGTGACCGACTTGGGTACGGTGTTTAAGGGGAACACCACCATCACGTCGTTCGACGAACTATCATATTTCACGGGATTGACAAGCATTGCAGATTCTGCGTTCATAAGTTGCCGCGGCTTGACCTCCATTACAATACCAAATTCCGTGACTTCCATTGAAATACGTGCTTTCAAGAGTTGTACAGGTCTGACCACTGTCACCATCCCCTCAAGCATGACGAAAATTGGCTATGGTGCTTTCCAAAATTGTACAGGACTGATCTCCGTAACTATCCCTACGAGCGTGGCAATCATTGGTTCTGCTGCCTTCGCAACATGCACCAGCCTGACCTCCATCACTGTTGAAAATGGGAATAATGTTTATATTTCTGATGACGGGGTGCTTTTTAACAAAAACAAGACTTCAATCCTTTGCTACCCTGCCGGAAAGACTCAGTCAACATATTCTATCCCCTCAAGTGTGACGGACATCCGCCCCAATGCGTTCGATAGTTGCAGGAGTCTCACTTCTGTGACCATCCCCTCGAGCGTGACGAGCATCGGCAATGATGCGTTCTACAACTGCACCGGCCTGACGAGCGTGACCATCCCCGAGGGCGTGACAAGCATCAGCAATAATGCGTTCTCTTTCTGCTCTGGCCTGACGAGCGTGACCATCCCCTCGAGCGTGACCACTATCGGAAGTGGAGCGTTTAGAGGTTGCTCTAACCTGACCTCCGTGACGGTTGAGATGGAAACGCCTCTTACTATTACTGAGTTAACTTTCACCAACCGCGCCAATGCGACGCTGTATGTCCCGGCAGGCTGTAAGGCGGCCTACGAGGCTGCCCAATATTGGCAGGACTTCAATATCGTGTCTGTCATCTCTTTCGCCGATGCCAACGTGAAGGCCCTCTGTGTGCAGAACTGGGACACTGACGGCGACAGCGAACTGAGCGAGGATGAGGCGGCAGCCGTGACTGACTTGGGTGAGGTGTTTAAAGGAAACACCACCATCACGTCGTTCGACGAACTGCAATACTTCACAGGGTTGACAAGCATCGGAAATGAGGCGTTCAGAAATTGCCGCGCCCTGTCATCTGTGAATATCCCCAACTCCGTGACTCTCATCGGCCAACATGCCTTCCATAGCTGCAATAGCCTGACCTCTGTAACCATTCCTGAAAGTGTAACGAAAATCGATTTTGCTGCTTTCTATCAATGTTATAGCTTAACCTCCGTAACTATCCCTACGAGCGTGACCAACATCGAAAGTGCAACTTTCGGAGCATGCACCAGTCTGACCTCCATCACTGTTGAAAATGGGAATAATGCTTATATCTCTGAAGACGGGGTGTTATTCAACAAAGATAAGACTACAATCATTTGTTTCCCTGCAGGAAAGACTCAATCGGAATATACCATCCCCGAATCAGTGACGAGAATTTTCAATTATGCGTTCGATAGTTGCAGCGCCCTGACCTCTGTGACTATTCCTAACTCTGTAACAACCATCGGTAAGGTCGCGTTCAAAAACTGCTCTGGCTTGACGAGCGTGACCATTCCCAATAGCGTTACGACCATCGGAGAAAGTGCTTTTAATGGTTGCTCTAATCTGGCCTCCGTGACGGTTGAGATGGAAACGCCTCTTACTATTACTGAGAATACCTTCTCCAACCGCGCCAATGCGACGCTGTATGTCCCGGCAGGCTGTAAGACGGCCTACGAGGCTGCCCAATATTGGCAGGACTTCAATATCGTGTCTGTCATCTCTTTCGCCGATGCCAACGTGAAGGCCCTCTGTGTGCAGAACTGGGACACTGACGGCGACAGCGAACTGAGCGAGGATGAGGCGGCAGCCGTGACCGACTTGGGTGAGGTGTTTAAGGGGAACACCACCATCACGTCGTTCGATGAACTGCAATACTTCACGGGATTGACAAATATCGGAGATTATGCATTCAATTATTGCTCTGCCCTGACTTCAGTGACCTTCCCTAACTCACTGACGAGCATTGGGAAATGGTCTTTCCAGTATTGCAGCGGCCTAACCTCCATAACCATTCCTAATTCTGTGAAGAGCATAGGTGTTGCTGCTTTCCATAGATGTAACAGTTTGACCTCCGTAACCATCCCTGAGAGTGTGACGAGTATCGACTATGCAGCTTTCAGTGATTGTACCGGTCTAACCTCTATAATTGTTGATGATGGAAACAGTTCTTATATCTCTGAAGAGGGGGTGCTTTTTGACAAAGATAAGAAATCACTTCTATGCTTCCCAGCCGGAAAGACTCAATCAGAATATACCATTCCAGAGAGCGTGACGTACATTTATCCACATGCATTTGAACGTTGCAGTAGCCTCATTTCCGTTACTATTTCTGACAATGTGACTATTATTGGCAAATTTGCATTCAGGGCCAGCGGCTTGACCTCCATAACCATACCAAATTCCGTGACAACCATCGGTGAGAAAGTGTTCCTTGATTGCACCTCCCTTACCTCGGTGACAATTCCTACTTCTGTCACCACCATTGGTTGGGGTGCTTTCACTAATTGCTCTGGCCTGACGAGCGTGACCATCCCCTCGAGCGTGACCACTATCGGACGTGAAGCGTTTAGTGGCTGCTCTAACCTGACCTCCGTGACGGTTGAGATGGAAACGCCTCTTACTATTACTGAGAATACCTTCACCAACCGCGCCAATGCGACGCTGTATGTCCCGGCAGGCTGTAAGACGGCCTACGAGGCTGCCCAATATTGGCAGGACTTCAATATCGTGGAGATGGCCAGCGTTGTCCCGGGCGACGTGAACGGCGACGGAGATATCGACATCAACGACGTGATGGCACTCGTGTCACACATCTGCGGACAGACACCCACGCAGTTCGACTATACGGCGGCCGATGCCAACGGCGACGGAGAAATCGACATCAACGACGTCATGCGAGTGGTCGATACCATCGTCAACCAGTGATAAAAAACATACGCTTACAACCGAAAACAAAACGTTCAATAAAATACAATGATTATGAAGTACAAGAAAAAAATCCTTTCCGTGCTGCTCGCTGCCGTGGCACTCACAGGCTACGCACAAGACAGCGACCACATCGCCATCAGCGACTTCACGCTCGACGCGGGCGTGGAGCAGACGGAGGACGTCATCGAGACACAGACCGCACAGGTGATTCTCTACAATCAAAAAGACTACGGAGGCATGCAGTTCTACCTGACACTGCCCGACGGAGTGAGTATCTACGACGACGAAGGGCTCTGGTACGACCTCGAAAGCCGTCTGAAATATAAAGTGGGAAGGGTGGACACACCTTTCAACGTGAGAATCGAGAAACAAGAAGACGGCTCTTACATCTTCGTGATCTTCAACGCAGACAACAAGACCATCGGCGGAAACAGCGGAGACCCCATCCTGACCATATACCTCGTCGTCAGCGACCCCGAGGCTTACAAGACGGGATCCAAGCAGTGCACCATCACCGACCTCAGACTCGCGGCCATCGGCGGAAACCCTGAGGACGGGACGAAGGTGGGCAACTTCACATCCGACTGCACACTGCGCGTAAAGGCAAAAACAGGAAAGGGTGGATACGGATCGTTCAGCTGGCCGCACGCGCTCAACTTCACCAACGCCGGCGTAGAGGCATACGTGGCAGAGAAAGACGAGAACTGCATCGTCAGCCTCAACCGCGTATATAACGTGCCGGCCAACACGGGCGTCATCATCAAGGGAGACGCTTCGACCGAATACTATCCCGAGACGACCGACGACGGAGGTACAGCCACGTCCATACTCACTGCCACCACCGACGCATCATACACCGTGACATCCGACGACATCTACGCACTCTCGACCAAGAACGGAAAGACCGCATTCTACAGGGTCAACAAGGGCGTGGACGTGCCCCTCTACAAGGCTTACCTCACACACGAGGCCACCACGGAGGCCGGAGCTGAGGAGTTCCTGGGCTACGACTTCACCACCACGGGCATCGAGGTGGTGGAGAACAGCGCCATCGACAGCACTGACGACACATACCACACCATCGACGGCGTGCGCGTGAAGCAACCCGCCAAACGCGGCATATACATCCACAACGGCAACAAGGTGGTGGTGAAATAACAGGAAGAAGCCAAGTGGCAAGTAGTAACCAACCACTCGCCTACTAAAAAAACACAAAGAAAAAATAAGACAAAATGAAAAAGACATATATCACTCCGGATATGAACACCAGCCGGTTGGACGGCGAAGAATTGCTGGGCGCCAGCCTTGAGGTGAATGGAGACGAGACCATCAAGAGCAGCGATGAGATAGAAGCCAACGCATACAGCGTGTGGGACGAAGACATCCGCCGCAACCGCAACGTCTTCGACGACGAAGAGGAATAGACACTAACACCAGTAGGGACGGGGATTTCCCCGTCCCTACTTCAAAACAAGAGGGCTATTGTCAAAAACTCTCGTTTGCCTTCGTGAGGGTGTCTCAAATGAAATCAACAACGGATTTCACAGATTTCACAGATTTTTGTTATTGCTGATAATCAGCAGGTTGCAAATCCGTGAAATCCGTGGAATCCGTTGTTGAAGATATATTCAAGTATTTTTGACACGTCCTCATTTGAATTGGCGGATTTGAAATCCGCCTAAATCTTTTCGCATTACAAATGCTGATACTCCATGCGGTCGGATTGCAATTGGCTTTCCCTTCGGCCGCCGACCGTTGGTTCCGACCGAACGGGGGCGGACAGGGCACGCCCTGTCCCTACTTGCGCGGCGAACATATCTCCTATCCCTTGCCCCCTGCCCCTTGCCCCGACGCTATCTACTCCCCTCCCTACAAGGGAGGGGCCGGGGGTGGGTCTGCTTGGTCAGCTTGGGAGGGGCCGGGGGTGGGTCTTTTTTCATCAGAGGGGAGGGGCGTGGTTACTCTGGAAATGGAGGCAGACGGCGAATCGCACAAGATATTATTGATGAATCATTCATAATATCTGGGACGACTCTTATGAGATTCGTCGCGATCGCGTCTTTTACGACGACACAGAAGAGAGGGTTTGCCACATCCGCTACACGGGCAACTACCAGTTTGTGGGTTCCGATTTCATCGACATGCAACCTTTAGGAACACCTAAAGTCCGGAATTGTTCTTGAAGGCTCATTATCTTTTCCATTAACTCGCCGAAGGCCAGAGGTCGCCCATAAATGAAACTCTCTTTCATTTCGTTGTAGTCATCTTCGTAAGCGGACATCAGTTCTTCACGGGGTACAATCTGAATATTGGCAGGAAGTTCCTTGTCGTAATCTACATAACCAACATGATAGAACTTGCGTCTATGTTCAACGATCTCATGATAGAGAGTTATATCACCGAGAGCCTTTGCAGCGTATGGGGTCTGCATCAGTTTCTCCAAGTCATAAAAATGACGTGTCATTCTGTGCGTCCTCGGTTGGTCCTTTTGGAACTCTTCACACAAGAGGAAAGCTTTTTCCAAGAAAGTCCTGGCAGGGCTTACGGTACGAATTGTCTGGACAAAGTCGGAATCCACATCTTCATCCTTAAACGTTTGTTCTATAAGTGATGAAATTCTTCTCATCTCATAAGGCTCGGACATTGACAACACACTAATCTCTACTTTAACCGTCGGTATTGCGTATGCGGCTTGGCTATCGTAGAGTGAGAGGTATTGAACGTAAAGCACAGAAGGATCTTTGTCATGAGGAACCTTTCTTGGCTCACCATTTTCATTGGATATGTCATTGTCTGTGAGGACTGTTACTTCGAGCCCCATTTCGGCAAGTTTCGCCGATAACTCGTCCTTGAACTCACCAAACAGAAAGTCCTGTCCTTTCTCTCGAAGATGATGTATTTGCGTATTACTGGTACAGTTTGCACAAGAGAGTTTCTTGACGTTCAGAAAAAAGTCACGGCTCAATGCTAAATCTATATCTTCACTGAACCGGTTGATTATATCCCAGCCTTTACTGAGACTCGTACCACCTTTGAACAACAGGTATTCTGATACACTGGAGTGAAAAAGGGCATACAACACTGCCGTTACCCACCAGTCCTTCTCGGCAGCAACTTCATCAATTTGCCGTGCCTCAACCACACCTTGTATCATCGCCTTTCGCTCGTCGAGCGAGAAATCAATCCATTTACTCATTGCTTTATTCCTTTCTTTATAACTTGTCGCATCCATACAGGAGCCAACAATAGATCATATTCTATGGTGTCAGTCTCAGGAGTTTCCGTGAACAGTTGTCCAATCCTCGCTTCAACATCCTGAGTGATGTTATGCTCACCAATGCTGCGTAATGCCTGTACCAATTCTGGCATCAGACGTCCTCGGAATGCAAAGTTCTTAGGTGCCCCATGCTTTAGAGTCAATGTCCGATTCCCTAATTTCAATTTTCGCCCTGACCCAGTAGTCAGAAAAATAGTATTCATGGGTACTTGTGTTGAGAATCCTAAGCGATTAGCTGCCGTGGCACCTGTTGGTATGACCTTTGCCTTATCTCGTTTAGCAATTTCTTTCACTAATTCGTAAGCCGAAGGGTAAAGGATGCCAAAACGTGTCTTGCGTGGCTTGACATACACGCCTTTGGCTATACGCGTAATCAATCCTTCTTTCTCAAATATGGCGAGTAGCTTGGTGACATACTCGACATCATACTGGGGAAAAGAAGAAACAAAGAATATCTCGCCGAACTTACTGCGAGTAATCCTTTTCCTAATTTGCTGTACTACTGCATTCTCCATTGATTTTGTATATAAATTATGGTCGGAATGATAACAAATATTTCCGACCGCAAAGATACAAAATTTCTTTCATACAACAATACTTTAAGTGTTGAAATTAAGTTTCATTGGCAAACTGGCGCAGTTCGATTCTTCCGTGGTCGTCATAGGACGGCAGAAGAATCGAACTGCGCCGAATATTCAATGATTAAGAAACGCGGCTTGTCTTACTGGATGATGAAGATGAGCGCATAGACTACGGCACGGCATTTCTTTATCCATTTATTTTGTGCGTTCTATATTTTTTGTTATTTTTGCAGACTGAAACGAATGAACGAAAGTATCAACAATAAGAGCGGTAAGACATGCAGAAACGAGAAGGCACACCAGCACCTCAAGAAACCCAATGGTATGAGACGCTGTGCATGGCGGTGGAAAAGGCGATTCATCGCAAAGTGGAGGAACAGGCTGATTTCGATTTTTTGGCCGATGCGGTATTCGCACGCACACATGAATTGATCAGCATCTCAACGTTCAAACGACTTTGGGGCAAGGTACGCAATGACTATGCACCCAGCGCACGCACCACCAACACGCTGGCGCAATTCTTGGGCTATCCCGATTTTGAAAGTTTCTGCCAGTATCAGAACGCTGGCGACACTCCGCCCAGCGACCCTGTGCTCGGGGAACATATCGATGTGAGCAAGGACCTGGACATCGACGATGAAATAACTCTTTATTGGGCACCCGACAGGGTTTGCCACATCCGCTACACGGGCAACTACCAGTTTGTGGTGACGAGGTCGGAAAACACTCGTCTGCACCCTGGCGATACGTTCAGTTGCAATGTTTTCATCAGTGGTGAGCAACTCTATCTGAAGCACCTGGTTCAACCGGGGCGCACGCCAGTCAATTATATCTGTGGGATGAAGGGGGGCATACGGTACGAATACGAGAAACACTCATGAACGACACCGACAGCAGCACCTCACAATATCTCGTTGACGATTACGAAGGTATCAGTTCCGATTTCATCGACATGCAACCGCTACCCTCGCGGGGCGGCTATTGCGACCTCTTCAAGGCTAAGCGTTACGGCAGATGGTATCTGCTCAAATGCTTGAAAGAGGAAGAGGCCACATATCCCGTCTATCAGCAGATGTTCCGCAAGGAGTTTGAGATTGGCGTGGCATTGCAGCATCAGTCTGTGGCGCAGGTCACAGGGCTCGAAACGGTGAAGATGGCCGACGGACGGGCGGCACTGTGCATCATCTCAGAATGGATTGACGGGGTCACCTTAGGAGAGTTTCTCAAAGGTGAAACGGGCAGTGCACCACCCTCGGTACAAGAGCGGAGACGTATTGCCGTGGAACTGGCAGAGGCGGTGGCTTACATCCACTCGCAACAGGTGGTGCACCGCGACTTGAAGCCTTCGAATATCATGATTACCCACAACGGCAACTATGTGAAGGTCATCGACTTCGGTCTGGCCGACACCAGTAGCCATGCCATTCTAAAACAACCGGCGGGCACCATGCGGTACATGGCGCCAGAGCAGATGCAGACATCTGTGGCCGATGTGCGCAACGATATCTATTCGTTAGGAGTCATCCTTCAGGAGATGGACCTCGGTGGCGGGAAATACCGGAAGGTGGTGGAGCGGTGCCTCCGTCCGATGGAACAGCGCTACCAACAGATGGACGACTTGCTCAAAGACCTACATAGCCGCCGTAGGCTATACTGGATTTGGGCCGGTGCAGCGGCAGTGGTGACGGCCGTTGTCATGCTGCTGTTGTGGCAGATATCCAGCCTCCACCGACGGTCAGAGCTGATGGCGAAGGAGGCTGCCGAACAACAACTGCAACTCAAGATTCTCAATCACGAGATTATCGGTTTCACCGACCCCGAGGTGCAACGGATCTGCGTGGCACACTGGGACAGCGACGGCGACGGTCAACTGAGTTACCAGGAGGCTGCAGCCGTGGATAGTTTGGGACAGGTGTTCACCGCCAACAAAAAGATTCTTTCGTTTGACGAGTTGGAGCACTTCACGGGATTGACCGCCATCGACGCTGACGCCTTCCGCGACTGTGAGCTCTTGCAGTCGGTGCGTCTGCCCGTCTCCGTGCGTTTTGTGCGAAGAAACGCCTTCCGCAATACAGCCATCGAGCGTTTCACTTTCCCTGGCACCGTGGCTGGTCTGGGTGACCATTTTATGGAGGACTGTCCGAAACTTGAGACCGTGGTTTTCGAGGCGCGGCTGCCTCAGAACAACATGACCGACGAGAGCGTGCCCTTTGTCAACTGCCCAAGGCTGACCACCATTTTTGTTCCCAACCACAGCATAACACAATTAGGGCAGGGCAAGCACATGAAAGAGAGCGGGATTGACTTGCAGACGGCCAATAAACTTCGCTTCGAAAAGCGCTCTGCCGTCGCGGTGGACCCCAAGAATCAAAGTGGTGCCACCAACGTCTATTATACCTATCGTCTTTGGCTGGAGTGGGGTTCGGTGTTTCCTCTGATGACCGACCATGTCCGTTTTGCCGATCAGGAGGTTCACGATATCTGCATCAAGCGGTGGGACCGCGACGGTGACCGGGAATTGTCTATCGAAGAGGCAGAGGCTGTTCAAACATTGGGTTCAGCCTTCACGGCAAATCCCAAAATTACCTCTTTCGACGAGTTGAGGTTTTTCACTGGGGTGAAAGAACTTCCAAACAGCGCCTTCGACAACTGCTATAACATGAAATCTGTATCGCTGCCCTCATCTTTGAAGGTCATTGGCAGTTACGCTTTCAATGGATGTAGTTCCTTGAAGTTCATCACCCTACCCAACCACTTGGAGAAAATAGGGGAGAACGCTTTTCAAAATTGCGACCTGGAGGAGATATTCATCCCTGCAAGCGTCACTTCCATCTCTCCCAGTACGTTTAATGAAAACATAAGGTTGCGCAAGGTGGTGGTCAGTGATGACAATCCGGTTTATGACAGTCGCGAACAATGCAACGCCATCATCGAGACGGCCACCAACACGATGGTGAGCGGCAGTGTCACGGCGTTCTTCCCCCGTAGTGTAGATAAAATGTCAGAAGAGCCTTTCACGGGCTATCCCCGCCCTTCTATCGTCATTCCCCAACAGATAAAGGCCATCGGCCAATGGGCTTTCGCCAGTAAAATAGACACCGTATATTGTGAGTCGCCTGTACCTCCAACATTCAACAGCCAGAATGGCTCTATTATCCTGTTTATTAGTACTCCGGTCATCATCATCCCGAAAGGTTCACGTGACGCCTATGCCCAAGCTGACGGCTGGCGATACTATGCTGCCGGATTCAAAGAAGAATGAAACGTGAAAGGATCGGGCACGCTCCGCGTGGAAATTTTTCAAATTCTATCCAAATGATTCAAAAATTTAAGGCTTACGGATGCCCGCCCGCGCAAGTAGGGACGCGGCGTGCCGCGTCCGCAAGCAAAGATTCTAAGGAACATAGGAACCAAGGAATGACGGCCTTCGGCCGATGGATGATTCGCCTACGGCATTACATAAATGCACACGAAGAACCATGAATGAGACAAGAATATTATTCATGAAAAATTCGTGGGCTATTGATGCGCATTCATGTAGCGTCGCAGACAGCCACCACGCTTCAATTTGAGCAATTTTCGAATCAAATTTATCAAATTCTATTCAAATGATTCAAAAGCCATAGATGTTTTTGCCAATCCTTAAATGATGTTAAAGAGGGGCGAGAATAGAAATAAATTGTACTAAAATGTTGTTTTGTTTCCAAAAATCGCTAAATTTGCAGAGTTTTAGAAACAAAACAGGAATAATGGACTTTCTGACATTCAGAGAAAGGATGTACCCGATAGGGTGTTTCAACATTAATCAGGTGCTGTTGTGGGAGAAGGATTTCGACCGCAACAACCTGACACGATGGTGTCGGAAAGGTCTGCTCGTGAAGTTGCGCAACCAGTATTATGCCTTTCCTGAGTATCGACAAGTGCCCGACTTCTCGCGTTATGTGGCCAACCGCATCTATATGCCATCGTATATCAGTTTGCACAGCGCCCTGTCGTTCTACGGGATGATACCAGAGGAGGTGGTGCAGCTGACGAGTGTGACAACGCTCAAGACTGCCAATTTTGAAAATGCCTTCGGCTCGTTTCATTATCAGAATGTGAAGACGCCGCTCTATTTCGGCTACGAGATGAAGACGATGCAGAACGGACGCGGCCTGCTGTTTGCCACGCCTGAGAAGGCTCTACTCGACCTGCTTTACCTTAATCCCTACTACAAGACCACACAGGACATGGAAGAACTGCGCCTCGATGAGGACTTCATGCAGAATGAGTTCAATTTGGAACGCCTCCATGACTATCTCTCGCGAATAGGCAGCAAGGCATTAACACAAAGAGTAAAACGCTTATTAAAAGCATACGGACTATGATTGACCTTGAATACATACGCAGTTTTTTCCCCCCGACAATAGCAAGGGAGAGCCGTTTCGACCGATATATGCTGAAGGAATATCTGCAACTGCTCATACTCGACCATCTGGCAACGACTCCTTATATCAGCAAGGTGTCTTTTATCGGAGGTACGAATCTCCGACTCATTCAGGGCATCGACCGTTTCTCGGAAGACCTTGACTTTGACTGCAAGGAGTTGAGCGAGGATGAGTTCATGGCCATGACCGACAGTGTGGTGCTTTACCTCAGGCAGAACAACATCAACGTGGAAACGCGCGACAAGCCTAATCCTAAGTTGACGGCATTCCGTCGTAACCTCTATTTCCCAGAGATGCTGTTTAACCTTGGTCTGACGGGGCATCGTGAAGAAAGGCTTCTGCTAAAGATTGAGGCGCAGGATCAGGGCGTTGCATACCAACCCGTTGTTGCCAACATCAATAGGATGGGTTTTTTCTTCAGTGTCCAGGTACCGCCATTGGATGTGCTTTGCGCTATGAAGTTTGCTGCTATCCTATCCCGTCAGAAAGGTCGCGACTTCTACGATGCCATCTTTTTGCTGTCGAAGACCACCCCGAATATGGACTTCCTAAATGCAAGGACAGGCATTTCGTCTGTTGAGGAACTGAAGAACGCAGTATCAAAGCGCCTGAAAGGCATTGACTTAAGTCAAAAGCAGCGCGACTTCTCCCATCTTGTCTTCAACGAACAGAATGCCGGTCGTATTCTGCAGTTTGCAGATGTCGTTGCATCGCTACCATCAATTGACATCTGAAGCCGACGGCTGGCGATACTATGCTGCCGGATTCAAAGAAATAAAAAACACGCTCGCTTATAACCTCATAACCCTATAGAATATGAAAACAAAACACTTGATGACCGCCGCCGTATTGGCAGCTGGAGGTGCGCTCTGCACCACTTCGTGTAATCAACAAAAAGAGGCTGCCGCGACGGTGCTCAAAACCGTGGGCAATCCCTATCTGCCGCTCTGGGAGCATATCCCCGACGGCGAACCCTACGTGTTTGAAGACCCCGACCAACCCGGCAAGCAGCGCGTCTATATCTACGGCTCGCACGACAGCCGTATCGATGATTATTGCGGACGCGAACTGGTGGTGTGGTCGGCGTCTGTTGATGACCTGGCGCACTGGCGCTATGACGGAGAAATTCTCAAAGTAGATAAAAACGCCAAGGGCGAACCTTTCGACTCGGTAGGGACGGCTGATGTGCTCTTCGCGCCCGACGTGGCCCTCAAGGTGGATGCCGATGGCAAAAAGACCTATTTCCTCTATCCCAACGACCAGGTGGGAGGACGCAACGGACTCGTGGCCAAGAGCGACAGACCCGACGGCCCCTTCACCGTGTGCAACTGGAGCAAAGACGACCCCAACAAAAACGATGGCGTGCTGCAGTTCGACCCCGCCGTGTTCGTAGATGACGACGGACGGGTGTATGGCTATTGGGGTTTCGAACGCTCTTATGCCGCTGAACTCGACCCCGAGACGATGGCGACCGTCAAACCCGGCGCGAAAATCGTTGAGGATATGGTGTCGGGACGGAATCAAGCGGGCGAATTCCGTTTCTTCGAGGCCTCGTCTATCCGTAAAATCAAAGACAAATATGTGTTCATCTATAGCAGGTGGACGAAAAACGGCGAGTTCGGACTGCCCGACACCAACTATACACTGGCCTATGCCTATAGCGACAACCCGCTCGGCCCCTGGACCTACGGCGGCACGATTATCGACGCCCGTGGACGTGAAATCAACGAACAGGGTGATACCATCGCGTCGGGCAACGTCACGGGCAACACTCACGGCTCTATCTGCGAGGTCAACGGTCAGTGGTATGTGTTCTACCACCGTCAGACCGGACTCAATGAGTTCGCACGACAGGCCATGGTGGCTCCGATTACGGTCAACGTGCAAGAGGGCAAGGGTGGCAAGGTGGAGATTTCCGAAGGAGAGTACAACTCAGAGGGTTTCGCCCTCAACGGACTCGACCCCTTGGAGAGGCACTCCGCTGGTATCGCTTGCTGGTACACCGGTCCGAAGGTGGCTGAGCACGAATGGCCCAACAACGTGTTCTATGGTTCGTATGTCGGCGCTTCGTATGGCACCGACGATAAGTTTGACGCACCTTATGACTTGCGCAACAACACCAACCGGGTGGTCAATAACACCGACGGCTCGATTGTGGGCTACAAATACTTCAATTTCGATGCGACCAACGGTCACGACGGTTTGCAACTGCTCCTCACCCTCATCCCCGAGGGCATCGACGGCATGATACAGGTCATGGCCGACCGCCCGTGGACATCGCAGAAGGGCATACAGCTCGGTTCGGCGCCAATCAAGGCCGACATGCCGAAACAATCGACCGAGGTGGCCATCGATGTGCCCGCGCTCAAAGAGCTCAAAGGGAAACACGCGATTTACTTGTTGTTCTCTTCCGATACGAAAGAAAAGTCGATCTGCACGTTGGAGGACTTCGTGTTCAAATATTGACCTACGCTATCCCCGCTCACGGCAGCCATGCGCTGCCGTGCAAGCGCTATATTGAGGGCGTCGGCCATTTTTTCGGCCATTTTATTTTGCGTTACGCTCACTTTTCATTACTTTTGCATCCGTAAATAAAAAACCGATGACTATGAAAAAAATCCTTTTAGTGGTGTGTGCCGCTGCCATGCTGGTGGCTTGTGGCGGAAAATCAGGCTCTCAAGACTCGGTGCCCTTCCTCGATAAAATGGGTGTGCGCACCGACAGCCTGCAAGTGCTGGGCGACTCTATCCTCATCTCGTTGGAGCGTCAACTCACACACCTCGATGCCGAACAGACGGTGAAGCTTGCCGCAGGCATCGAACCGCAGGTCAAAGACGAGGCGACGACGGAAGGACTTGTCTCTATCGCAGCCGCTAAAGCCCTTTCCAATGATGTCAACATGCTCTTCCTGTGGCATGAGTTCGGCGCCGGAGGGGTGATGTACGCCTGCACATACGATGCTGAGGGTAAATACCTGGATGGCATCGAACTGGGACCCTGGGCACAGAAGATGGAGACCCCGGGCGACGGCACTTATACCTGCGAGGAAGAGGCCTGCAAAGGTGTGTTCACTGCCGATGGGTTCGTGATAGACCGTGCGCTCTCTTTCACAGAGAAAGAAGAGGATATGACCAGCAAATGGAAAATAGAGAAGTCATACGTCTATGCAGTGGACGACAAAGGGAAGATCACGCTCAAAGAGACGAAAGTCAACAAGTCTGACAATGTGCCGGCCGAGCGGATCATCTCCGACGATATCGCCGATATGGCGCGAATGTCGGCCAGCGACCCGCAGACACTCACCATGATGGAAAAACTGGCCGCCCGTGATGATGTCAAAAACTCTGAAGACCATGCCTATGAACTGGCTGTGGCCTTGGCGGGCGCGTTTGAGAAGGTGCCGGCTGCCATCACGTCGTGGGCCGCGGCTCATCGCGATAGTCCCCTGATGGCTTATCTGCAAAAGGCGGTCGAGGGCGCTGCCATCGACAGGGCGGCGTTGGAAACGGAGTTGGAAGGCATTGCTGATGCCGACGCGAAAACGGCTCTCCAAGAGATGGTGAAAACCTGGAAAACAGAGGCTCCTGCCGATGAGGCTGCCGACGAAGAAGACATCTTCTCTGAGGATGATTTCGTGGGCGAAGATTTCTAAGTACAACGAACAGAGACGATCAATAGCAAGAAAGACACGGTTTTTCCCGTGTCTTTCTTTTTTTTGCCATGTTGATAGCCATGCTGCCGATAAAGGGTGTCGCGGCGTGGGGCGATAGGTGCCGTCAAAACGGCTGCATCCTTCTCCGTGTAGGCTTATACGACCGTCTGCGATACGCCATCTCGCTCACATGGTCAAGCAGTCGCGCTGACAGCACTTCGTAAAAGCCCGCCTCTTCGGGAGCCACCGTGTGCAGCCAGCGCGCAGTGACGTAGGCTGTGGCATAGCGCCTGATTTCCAAATGGATGAGGGCTTGCAGCCGCGCATCGGCCGTATAGGGCACCGACAGCACACGGCCCACCTCCAGCAGGGCATCGGCATAAAACCGCTTGAGCAGACATTCGTCGCCATCCACGGTCATCAAGCGCGCATAGCGGCTGGCGTCGTCATTCATTTCTTTGCGACGGGTGGCGATGTAGGCAAGGCTCTTCGCCACTTCATTCATGATCTCCTTCCATTCTCTCTCTTGTGTTTTCATGGTCATTCTCTTTTTAATTTTTATTTTTCTAATTTTTTATTTTTTTATTTTTTTATTTTTTAATTTTTTAATTTTCCCTCGCCCTCACCCCTCTCAGGCTCTCGTCGTCACGCATCCATCCTGCCACCATGACGCGGTAATGCCTGAACGGGGTGCCCCGCAGGCCTGTGAGCAGGTGTGTCTTTGAGGTGCCGGTCAGATACCATCGCAGCAGGTCGTTGCTGCCCCATACCGCCAGGCACAGCCGGCTCCCCTGCGGCGAGAACGCCCCCCGATACATCCCGCAGCACATCCAGGCACGGATGCGCTTGCGTAGGTGTCCGTCGCCCAAGTGCAGCGGACGTGTCAGCGCCAATACCGGTGTGTATCCGTCAGCGTCTTGTCTTGTCGTGTGCAGCACGCCGCCCCATAGCCCTTCTCTCAATGAATATACCAGCCACAGACATTCATTGACTTGGCAGTACACATCGTGGCCGGCCATCGTCAGCACGCCTGTTGCCGTGGCCGTCTGACAGGCTTCCTCAATGGTGCTGCTCACTTGGGGGGCAAACACAGACTGGATGATGTCGTCGAAATGGGGCAGACGGGCCGTCAGCGTGTATAATGGGACCGGCTGCCCCTGCCAAAGACAGGTCAGGCGGTTGCCGCTCGCCGACATCAGTCCCTCGTCTGCCCAGAACACCACGCTGTCGCCAGCCTCCACGATGTTTCGGGGCATAGTGGTGGTGGTCTGGCTCACCAGGTACTTCGACCGCCAACGGCCATCGGTGCCGGGCTGCATCGCCCACAACCCTTCTGTCGTGAACACAAAGAGGGGGTAGGCTCCGAACTGTACCCCCGTGAATCGGCGTGTGTTGGTGCTGAAGGATGTGATGGCTCCGTTGCCTGCTATGACCCCCTTGCTCATGTCGAAGTCGAGTGCCCGTAACGGTTCCGAGGTCAACAGCAGGTTCTGCATCTTTACGGTGCTGTTCGTGGCAGGCTGTGCCGCCGCCAGGAAGGTCTCGGCGTCGATCTCGTCAAAGAGCCTTTGGCTCTCGCGATAGGAGCCTGTGGCCGGGTCGTACACCACGTTGCGCACCTGCTGCCACAGGAGCGACGCCAGCACGCCCTGGCCTGTGCCATGTCCGCTGCTGCCGCTCCATACGCCTACGGAGTAGTCGCCGGCCGGCGAGGGCTGCAGGCGCACGCTCCGGTGCCAGTAGCGGTCGGTACCCTGCTGGCTGAGATGGATGAACAGTTGCATGCTGTATGCCCGGCGGTCGGGATACATCCACAGCCCAGCGATGGGGTAGGGGATGTCTTGGCGGAAGCGGAGGGTCACCGACTGTCCGTTCACGCTCAGGGTCACGAGGGCCACCACGTCGGCCATAGTGCCCTCGGCGCGGTCGGAGATGTCGGCCCGCAGACCGCACAACCGCTCTGCCCGGAGTGCCGCGTCGCGCTCTTCATCTGACAGCGACAGCCGTTCGCTGGCGGTCAGGGTGTGATAGCGGTAACTCACGGCGGGTATGAAAGGCGAGGGGAGTGTCGCCTGTACTTGTCCCAGGCAGAGACGGTTCTCGTAACAGGCGGCAGCTGTCGCTCCCAAGCTCTGGCGGCGCAGGTCGGCCAGCGACAGCGTGGTGCCCGTCGGCACGGCGCGTGGCACGGTGACGTAGGTGCCGAAGTTGGCTGGGTTGATGCTCAGCGCATGGTGAAAGGGCAAGCGCTCTGTCAGTTGGCGCAGGAAACTGTCGCTCGCTGGCGAATAGGTGATGCGGATGGCCATGCCGTCGTTGTCGCACACCAACTCGTCGGTGGCTGACAGTGAGGTCAGGCTCACCGGCGGGGTCAGATATATATCTATGCTGCGCACCAGTTGCATGAGGATGTCGGCGGGCCATGTGCGGCGCATGTTCACTCTCACCTGATGGGTGTGCAGATAGGTGGTGCTGTGCAACTGCCGTTGTTCCACGTCTGTCACGATGGTGCGCGTCAGTTCTGCGGGCATGAGGGCGAAGATGTTGCTCACATGGAGCAGTGTGCCGTCGTACAGGCGCAGGGCAGCGGCACCAAAACACACGTGTTTGTGCCAACTGCTGTTGAGCGTGTCCAGACGCTGGTCGATGGCGCTCTCGATGGCGGCCAGCGCCATCGTCGTGCCTGTCATGGCGGTCAGCGAACTGCTCTCGTAGGGGAACAGACGTGATACCGTGGCCTGTTGGCCGCTCACCAGCGACGACGGCTGTTGCAGGTGTTTCAGCAGGGCGTCGGTCAGGGGCGTCGCTATCCGGCACTGTTCTTGCTGGTCTTGGCACACCTCGATGTCGTAGGCGATGTCGCTGCGTCGAAACAGCACCTCTTGCGGCTCTTCTCCTGCCGACGCGCCGGTTGTTATCGCATAGATGATGTCGGTGTCGCACACCAGGCAGGTCATGTCGCCCACGTGCAGCACGCTGTTGACCGTCGTGCCTGTGCGCTGGCTCCATGCGGCTCGTTCGGCGTCGTCGTCGGGCATGGCTGTCGTGGGTGCTCGTTTCACTCTGAGCGAACCGCCGGCGGGTTGCAGGTTCATCAGGATGTCCATCTCTCCGTCGTGATTGTCGTGGTCCGACCCTTCATGGTTGATGCCTCTAAAGGAAATGTCGCTTGTCATATACTACGTCTCATTTTAAGTTTCGTTACAGGGGCAATCAATCGGCAGGCCGCGGAGGATGAGCGTGATGCAGGGACCCAGCTCAGGGTGGTCGATGGGTTCGCCAGCCCTTATCCGCACTACTTTCTCGGCATGACACGCATCCAGCACAAACCGGCTCAGTCGCACATTGTTCACGCGGAGGTATCCGCAGCCCTGTTCGTTCACCTGGCGGCAGGCTCCCAGATGCCGCCCTCTTGTCTCCCCGCTCCGGCGTTGCACATACAGGTAATACTCACGGTGTTGGCCTGCCTGTTCTACGGCGATGTCGATTACGTCGCCCGGAACGAGGTTCAAGGCGTGTGTCACGTATGCGGAGAGGTTGATTTGTCCGTCTTGACGGCACTGCACGTCATGGCGGCGGGTGATTCTGTTCACATATATCATGTCAGGTGTATTTTGCGGGTGCGGAAGGTGATGGTGGTGATATACACGTATGCCCGCGTCTGGATGATGCGTTCGCGGTGAGCGGCAGCCGAGGCGGCTGTGGTGTGTATCTGCGAAGCCAGGTCGTAGCGGTCGGAACCGGCTTCGCCAATGATTACTGCGTAATACTTGTGGCCGAACAGCAGGTCGGCCCATCTCTTCAATCGTGTTTTCATGGTGTTTTCTTTTGATGATGTGTTGAATATTATAAAATAAATGTAGAAATCTTTCTATTTTCTTGTCCATTCCATTTTTTATCTTTATTTTTGCATCGTTTTTCAGCGTTTTTTGGGTATAAATATCTAAATTCGGCTGCAAATATAAACTATAAATTGAAAAATATAAAGGAAAACTAAATATTTAACATAAATTTAACAAAAACTTTTGGAAGTTAAAGAAGTTAAAGAAGTTAAAGAAGTTAAAGGACATTAGTCAAAGTGTTCCTGCTCCCATTCTAAATTCTTCATCGGCGCAGGCGACAATTTTTCGGTCAAAGACCTCAACAACTCGTCAACATTCAACATTCAAAATACAACATGCTCATCATGCCCAACGACCAATTAAAAAAAGTAGTGCAATGGCTCATCCTGCAGGGCAGGGTGGAGTCGCAGCGCGACCTCGCCGCGCAACTCGGTTATCAGGAGTCTTCGTTTTCGCAGATCGTCAACGGACATGTGCCGCTCTCGAATAAATTCTTGGGGCGGCTCTGTATGCTTGAGCCCCGTATCAACCGGCAATGGGTGTTGCAGGGCGAGGGTGACATGTTGAATGACGACCATGTGCAAATCGAAGCCCTTCCCGTGGATGATGAGAAGGCGGTGTTTTATTCTGAAAACGCCAAGGGGGCTAAGTTTTATAAAAAGGGCGACAGACTCTTTATGACCGTCAGGCACGTGCCCTACGCTTGTTTCGGACAGTTTGCCAACGAGTCTGACAGGCTCGACCCCAACGACGAGGAGTGGACAGAGGAGACGTACGAGGTGGACCGCGTGGCCCGCGGACATTATCTTTCCTTCGAGGTCAAGGGCGACTCCATGGACACAGGCGACAGAAATAGTTTTGAGGCGGGCGACAGGGTGCTGGTGCGCGAACTGGAACGGCCTTATTGGCGCGACACCATCCGTTTTCGCGAGCGGCCCTTCTGGGTGGTCGTCTTCGACTCGTCTGTGCTCATCAAGCAACTGATAGCCCAAGACCAGAAGAATGGCACGCTGACGTTCCACTCGCTCAACCCCTCGCCCGAATACGCCGACTTCACACTCTGCGAAAACGACATACGCGCCCTTTACTATGTCATCAAAAAGAAACCAAAAGAGGTGACGTTTTAGGAGAAGCCCCCGCCCCCTCCCTTGTAGGGAGGGGAGTGGTTACCTCTCACCTCTTACCTCTAATTTTTTCCCCACCCAACCCTCCCATGGGAGGGCTTCCAACCCATCCCTAAATCCCTTCCCAATCCTTGGGAAGGGACTTAACCGCTCCTGCCCGTCGCTCTTACACTAAGGTACCCTCGGACCATCAAAGGTCCGGGGTGTTTTTTGTGTTCGCTCCGCTCACCGTGCACATTCTTGTTGAGTGTTTAGTGTTGAGTGTTTAGTGTTGAGTGTTTAGTGTTTAGTGTTCTGGGCATATCTCCTGCCCCTTGCTCCCTGCCCCCTGCCCCAAAACTATTCTCTCACCTCTTACCTCTCACCTCTTTTTTGACTTTTTCGAATAAGAATCAAAAATTTTAATCCTTAAATTTTTTAATTCTCAAATTTTACCGTACCTTTGCACCCGCTGTCACGAGATGGCAGCATTATTCAAACCTATTTTATCAATATTTTTTACAAAAAATGGCAACAAAAATCAGACTGCAGCGTGGCGGACGTAAAGGATACGCCGTGTATCGTATTGTTATCGCCGACGCTCGCGCACCACGTGATGGTAGATTCACTGAGAAGTTAGGTACCTATAACCCTAACACCAACCCTGCTACGGTAGATTTGAATTTCGAGCGTGCTCTCTACTGGGTGGAGACTGGCGCACAGCCCACAGACACCGTGCGCAACATCCTCAAGAGCGAAGGCGTTTACATGATGAAACACCTCAAAGGTGGCGTCAAGAAAGGTGCTTTCGACGATGAGACCGCTCAGAAGCGCTTCGACGCTTGGAAGGCTGACAAACAGAAGGGCCTGGACAAGATTCGTGAGCAAGAGGCAAAAGCCAAGAAAGACGCTGCTGCCAAAGAGCTGGCCGCAGAGAAGAAGGTCAACGAGGCTATCGCACAGAAAGTGGCTGAGAAAAAGGCTGCTGAGGCTGCCGCTAAGGCTGAGGCCGAGGCTGCCGCTGAGGCTCCCGCCGCTGAAGAGGCTCCTGCTGAAGCTTAATGATCGGAATGAGGGAAAGGGTGGTTTGCTGATGCTGACTGCTCTGTCTCGGTTTCACAGCACGGAAGCTGCAAAAAGAAATCAATCCTCCGCTGTCATGCAGTGGGGGATTTTTTTGTGGGTTGTAGCCTACGTCACCGCCTCCAGCCACTGGTGTGCCACCTTCTGGTAGTCGTGGTGGCGACAGATGTAGGCGATGCTCTCGCGTTTCATGCGCTCCACCTCGGCGGGGTGTGTCACTAAATGCTCCAGCGCCTGCACCACGCTCTCTTCTGTGGGTGCTACATTGGCGATGGGGCGCAAATGCTGTTCGCCCAGCAGTTGGTAGTGCTCCTCCTCGCCGCCGCCCACGCATACGATGCCTTTCGACATGGCCAGCAGCGAGTTCATCGACGGGGTGTAGCTGTACAACTGGTCGAGGATCACGTCGCTGCCGTCCATCATCGACTGATATTGGGCAAAGGGCACCGACTCGGCCTTCATCAGCGTCATCTCGCCGGGGTGGGCGGCCAGCACCCGCTCGGCGGCGCTCAGCATGATGTCAGTGCCCTTATAGGTGCTGCGCTCGCGGTTGATGCCGATGAACACACGCAGCGGGTGGTGTACCGTGGAGGCCGCCTCTATGGCCGTGACGGGTTTGATGGGGAAGGGCACATAGGTGGTCTTCGCCGGGAAATGGGGGCGGTAGCACACCCAGTATTCATAGAGGCCGGCGATGATCGTGTCGCAGTCGCCGGCGATATAGCGGTTGAGATGTTCCTTGTCGGTGCCGGTCCAGTCGGCGCGCTCGCGCATCGCGTCGGCATCGGTACGCAGCACGTCGCCGATATTGAAGTCGCTATAGCGTAGCGGACGGCGGTTCACGCACTCGCTCACCCAGTAATAGTCCATGCCGAAAGCGCCAAGCACCATACGCCGGTTGTGGCGGCGCAGGTATTTGTAAACGGGCAGGATGCGGTGGGCCTTGATTTCCAGAAACATCGGGTTGATGAGCTGCACGATGTCGTAGCCACGCAACCGCGGCAGCAGACTGTATAGGCGGGCCATATAGCAGATGCCGCCCCACTTGCCGGGACGGCGCACCATGTCGATGTCGCGCGGGTAGTCTTTCCAGAAGTCGCCGTTCGACAGCACCGTCACCTCATGGCCCAGGCTTTTCAATCCTTCGGCCAGGGTGGCATGCACATTGCTATATTCGCCTAATAATAGGATTCTCATCTCTCAAGTCATTTGCGTCAAGCTGTTTACTCTTACCCTCGCAAACATTTCGTGAGCAGTCTGCGTCCTGTCCGTGTGTTCGTCATTCTGCGAAACCATTGGTATTTTATGTTGTAGTCTCGGTCGGGCAGGGGGAAGAGCTCTTTTTCGTGCAATTCTCTTACGCGCTCTTCCAGAATGTCTGGGTCGCCTGTTTGTTTCATGATGATATACAGATAGACCATCGTCAGTTGGGCTATCCGCCTTTGCAGTCCTTCGCGTGCGGCAGGTGGCAGGCTCCCGGCTTTCTCTTGCAGGGCGAAGATCACCGTGCGCGTGTCGTCAAGTCGTTTTTTCACCCATGCCGCATCGCTCTTGCGCATCGTGGAGTCGTCACGCACACGGTAGTAGTATGCTTGTGCGTCTGTGGCAAACACCCGTGTGGCACGGAGAAACAGCAGCGGCGTGAACTCTTCGTCCTCGATGACGATTCCTTCGTGGAAACGGAGGCCGGCCAGGATAGACCTGCGGAAGAGATAGCCGCCCGGTCCCACGCGCAGGTTATAGCGCCGCAGATACTCGCTGCCCTCTATCGGACCGTGGCAGGTCTGGCTTATGTGGCGCACTGGCTGGTGTGAGTAGCGAAACAGCAGGATGTCGGGCCTTTCGCGCCGCATGATGTCGAGGCAGTGCTCATACACATGGCTGTTGAGCATGTCGTCGCCGTCGATGAATTGGATATAGGTGCCGTGGCAGCATTCGATGCCCATGTTGCGTGCGGTGCTCTGTCCGCCGTTTGCCTTGCGCACGTAGGTCATGCGGTCGGCGTATGCCTGCAGTCCGTTCAGGGCAGGCTCGTCGGAACCGTCATCCACGAGCACGATCTCACGCTCGTCGTCGCTGAGCGGCAGCAGCAGCACGCTGTTCAGACAGTCGCGCAGCAGGTCCGCCGGCAGGTTGTAGGTGGTGATGACGAAGCTGATCAGGGGCGTCGTCTGAGCAGGTGATAGCATCTCATCAGTTGGCATAAATGTTTCAGTCCTAAGGTTTTCAGTAAATGCATCTTACGCCGTTGCCGGCGGCTGACGGGCAGATGTCGGATGTCACGGTGTGTCAGCGACGACAACTCGGGCAGTACCGGCGCCTGTCTCGTCAGGCGATATACATCTATCTGTATATTGAGCACATGGGCATAGTAGGCCGATGCGCGTTCCGTCAGATCCAGACGGTGCAGCTGTTGCACGTGTGTCTCGAGCAACTGCGATAGTTCTTCGCCTGTGGCGTTGCGTGTGATGCCCCAGGGGTTGTTCACATAGCAGTAGGCGCCCTCCTCGGTTGTGCCTATCAGGCGCGTATGCTCCAGCAGCCGGGGCAGCGTCTGCACATCCTCAAACACGCGGCCCACAGGAAACCGCACGCCATCAAACAGCTGGCGACGGTATATCTTGTTCCAGGCGTAGGCGTGCAGATAGGCCTCGCCCTCGATCCAATACTCGCGCATGTCGTGGTATTCGTGTACGCCGAAAGTCAGCAGTCGCTGGTCGTCTTCGCCCCAGTGCCACCACACGGGATATTCCAGAATGTCGTAGTCGGGGTGGGCGCCCAGGCGGGTCATCAGCACCGCCAGCGTGTAGTCGGCCATCAGGTCGTCGCTGTCTATGAAGGTGATATATTCGCCGCGGGCGGCATCGATACCGGCGTTGCGTGCGGCCGACAGTCCGCGGTTGGGCTGGTGTATCACGTTCACGAACGGGCGGCCCGCGGCGTAGCGGTCGCACAGCGCGCCAGAGTTATCGGTCGAGCCGTCGTCCACCAATATCAGTTCGTAGTCATCGTAATTCTGCCCTAAAACGCTTTCCACGCAGCGTTCCAGGCTATTCCCCATGTTATATACAGGTATCACGATACTCAGTTTCATGCCTGCAAAGGTACGAATAAGCGAGTAAAAAGCAAAAAGTTTTTTGCTTTTTCGAGCGTGAGTACCTTCGGGCGCCAGCCCAAAGGTACGATTAAGTGAGCGAAAACCCAAATTTATTTGAGGTTTTATCTTTCCCACTCCGTGGCCGATGACCGTTGGTTCCGAATGTGAGTACCTTCGGGTATCAGTCTAATGGTAATGAATGAGGGCTGGGCAATGTTTCTATCTATTCTCCCTATACGGTTATATGGCATCTTTATCAGTTTCCCTGTATAAAAGTGGTTATATTTGCTTTGTGAACGACTATTTTTCAATCTTTTTCTGCTTAAAGTTAACCAAATTCCCAAAAGATTTGTATCTTTGCAGTGCCCTTTTGAGCCGCATAACATACTGGCTTTACAATTTATTTTTCTAGAAGCCCCACCTCTTTTGGGCTTTCTAATTAATACTATTGGACTATGGATATTCTTAATATCGCATACGAAGCGACATCGGAATTTGTGAATTCGATTTCAAAGAAAGAGAGAAAAAAATACGGACAGTTTTTCACTTCTAGAAAAACTGCAGAATTCATGGCTGCCATGTTTTGCATTGATTATAGAAAACCCATTTTGAGGCTGTTGGACGCAGGGGCAGGAACTGGGCTCCTAACTGTTGCACTGGTCGAAAGGCTAAGGACAGAAGGCTATAAAGGAAACATCGAAGTAATCTGCTATGAAAACGATAAGAATGTGCTATCCGTTTTGAAAAATAATCTGGACGTTTTAAAGAAATCGCTAAATGCGCAATATGAAATCAGGGAAGAGAATTATATTACTTCGCAAAATTTCATTAGCAGAGACCTATACAAAAAGGATGTCGAGCAGTATGATATGATCATCGGCAACCCACCTTACATGAAAATTGCAAAGGATGCGCCGGAGGCAAAAGCTATGCCTGAAATATGCTATGGCGCTCCCAATCTTTATTTTCTCTTTTGGGCTATGGGCATTAACAACCTGAAGAAAGGTGAAGAAATGGTATATATCATACCTAGATCGTGGACCTCCGGTGCCTATTTTGAGCGTTTCCGTAAGTATTTGTTTCGTCATTGTGTAATTACTCGCATTCATCTTTTTGGGTGTAGGGACAAAGTGTTCGAAGGTGAGCCCGTACTGCAGGAAACGGTAATTATTAAAGTGAAGAAGACATGCGAGAAGCCAAAAGTTGTAAAGATGTCTTCATCTGAAACCTCAGATTTTGCAGACATTAAGTTTTATGATGTTGATTATGATACGATAGTAGCACCTAACCAGTTCGTTTTTCTCGTCACCTGCGCTGAGGAAGCGGAGGTTCTTTCACGTATCAATAGGCTACATGATACATTGAAATCCGATGAGCTAAATATGCGCA
This sequence comes from uncultured Prevotellaceae bacterium, assembly GCA_947165505.1. Classification (GTDB taxonomy): domain Bacteria; phylum Bacteroidota; class Bacteroidia; order Bacteroidales; family Bacteroidaceae; genus Prevotella. Next base: position 94,305 of record CAMVAT010000004.1, read on the forward strand.
CAGGTATTATAGTAGATTTCCGTACACGTGATGTACTGCGCGATATAGATGTTGATGGCTCATATCCATTGTTTTTTTCACATCATATCAAGGATGGTCGAGTTTTATGGCCCGTAGGGCGCGAATCGGAATATATAGTAACTGACAGACAAAGCTATTTGCAGGAAAACACTGACTACCTTTTTGTCAAGCGATTTACGTCAAAGGAAGAAAAGCGCCGGCTGCAATGTGGCATTTACTTGAAGGCCGAACACACTAAATACAAGTATATCAGTACGCAGAATAAAATTAATTATATTAAGTGCGATGCGCCCGAATTAGCTTATGGCCTCTTCGTATTATTTAATTCTACGTTGTATGATGCCTATTACAGAATTCTCAACGGATCCACTCAGGTGAATTCGACAGAAATAAATCTTATGCCTGTGCCATCGAAAGAAGCCATCAGACAAATGGGAAAAGAGTTAATTGGTCAGGAGCTTACTGAATATAATTGTGATAAAATATTAGACAGATGGATAAGATAGAACAAATTAAGAAACTTCTTGAGAAACTAGGACTACCACAAGCGCAACAGACGGACATCTGTGCTCTGACCATCCTTGGTTTAGCTAAAGTGAGGAGGTCGATGTCATGGAAAAAAACTACAAATGAATGGCTTCGTATTCACGATATAATACAATTCGTAAATATGAATTATGGTGTCAGTTATGCAGAGAATTCGAGAGAAACATTTCGCAAGCAGGCGTTACACCATTTTCGAACTGCTGCAATTGTAGAAGATAACATGAAAGCGACCAACAGTCCTAATTATCGGTGGCGTCTGACAAGTGAATTTGTTGAAATTTTATGTAACCTCAATGTAAGTGAAGAACCTTTGAATTCGTTCAGAAATAATCATAAGAGCTTAATCGAAATCTATAAGTCCAAGAAGGAGATGGTGAAGATTCCTGTGGCAATTAACGGTGAGAGCTTCACTTTCAGTACGGGTAAGCACAATCTGCTTCAAAAAGCTATTATCGAAGAGTTTGCACCTCGTTTTGCTCCTTATTCAGAATGTTTGTACGTTGGAGATACTACTCAAAAAGACTTGGTGAAGCGGGAGAAGCGTTTAAACGAACTGGGCTTTAATATAAACGTGCATGACAAAATGCCTGATGTTATTCTATATAGGACGGATAAAAACTGGTTGTATTTCATAGAGGCTGTTACGTCGGTTGGTCCAATGGATCCTAAGCGAATACAAGAGATAGTATCGATGACAAACGAAGTTTCTGCTGGTAAAATATTTGTTACAGCATTTTTTGATTTCAAAACTTACAAAAGGTTTTCTGACAAAATTGCATGGGATACGGAAGTGTGGGTGGCGGAAATGCCCGATCATTTAATTCACATGAATGGCGACCGATTTCTGGGGCCTCGATAAAGACTCTTATATGCGTATCTCTATCATCATACCCGTCTATCAGGCACACGACACCATCGGCGAATGTATCGGGAGTGTTGTGAGGCAGACACTGGCCGACTGGCAACTCATCCTCGTGGATGACGGCAGCACCGACGGCTCTGCCTGCATCTGCGACCGCTTGGCTGCTACCGATCCGCGCATCACCGTCGTGCACCAGCCCAATCTGGGGCGCTCGGCGGCACGTGCCGAGGGGGTGCGGCATGCCCGGGGCGAGTGGGTGTGCTTTGTCGATGCCGACGACACCCTGCCGCCTGACAGCCTGAGCCGGCTTTGCAGGGCCGCAACCGATGATGTTGACATTGTGCTGGGCAACGGCTATACGCTGCCCGGTGAACCGCGGCAGCGAATCGCAATGGACGAGTTCCGCCATCTTGCCGTGCGTGGCGAGGGCACCATCGGCGTGCCCTGGGGGGCGTTCTACAGGCGTAGCGTCTTGACCGACGCGCTCTTCGACCTGCCCCGTGACATCTACAACGGCGAGGATTATATCTTCTGGCTCCGGCTGGTGTTCGCCACCCAAAAGCCCGTCAATGTGGTTTCTGAAAAAGTGTATCTGAAAGGAGAGGAGCACACCAGCAATACATTTGTGTGGACGGCATCCTATGCCCAGCGTTTAGACCATTACCGGCTGCAGGCCATTCCGGCGTCGCAGCGCGATGCGTTTTTGCCCGACATCCTCAGCGACCGCATCGCCAATCTCTTCGACGTGGCTGTCTGTTCACCGCGCAGCGAGTGGGCGCACAGCGCGTTCATGCAGGCCCTGCGCCACGACATGGCGCGCGCGGGGCGCTCCTTCACCCTCCGTCAGCGCCTCTTCCTCGCCATCCCCTCACTTCGCCTGAGGAAAAAGGTATCGGCTTAACTACTTAGCTACTTAACAACTTAGCTACGACTTGCGCAGCCATCCCCTCAACGTGAAATAAGCCCATTCTTGCAACCGGAAGAGCCACCACCACGGCATCTTGCGGTAACCGAACTTACGCACCTTAGGCGACGTGAGCCTGCGGCGCTCCAAGGTGTGCCACACACGGCGCAGCTCGCTCAGGGCGTGGCGGCGGTCGCGAGGACTGAAGTCGCGCCCCTGCCGGTGATAGACCTGATAGCAATCGGCCAGCACCAGCATACGCTGGCACTCGTAGAGCCGCAGGATTCGCTCGCCGACGCCCAGTGCCTCCAACTGCCGTTTCATGCTCTCGTTGGCCCGTAAAAACTGAAAATAACCCGCGTCTTTGCGTTGCGACACACTGCCGGCATGGCGGCGGTAGTAATAGATGCCGCTGCATAGGCGCACCTCGCGCGAGCGGTAATAGTGCAGGCGCGTGGTGTTGTCGTCGCTGAACGCACGGCATGAGGCATCAAACGGCACCGCGTCGTACAACGGCCGGCGCGCTATGTACACACCGTGGATAGTCCAGTCGAGACTGGCCTCGAACGCCTCTGTGCCTGTCAGCATCTCGAACGGCTGCATGGCATAGTCTTCGAAGGTGCCTGAAGGATTGTCGTAGATCTTCACGCTGAGCAGCACACAGTCGGCGGCGGGATGCTCGGTAAAGGTAGTGACCACACGCTCCATGCAGTCGGCCGACAGCCAGTCGTCGCTGTCAAGATAGGCTATCAAGTCGCCCGTGCAGACCTTTAAACCCCGGTTGCGGGCGGCGGCCTGACCGCCATTCTCTGTCAGGTGGATGACCCGTATGCGGGCATCACGACGGGCATAGTCGTCAAGGATGGCACCCGAACCGTCGGTCGAGGCATCGTCGATGCAAATCAACTCGATGTCGCGATAGGTCTGGGCCAGCACCGAGTCGAGGCTCTGCTCCAGATAGGCGGCGCTGTTATATACAGCCATCAGGATACTTACTCTACTCATGCCTCGTGAAACGACGTTTGAACTTAGATTTCAACTTGGCCCACAAATGGGTCTTCTGTCGCAGCACGTGCAACGAATAGCACAGGCTGAGCAGCGTCATCACCACTGCGGCAGCCCAGTAGCAGACACCGCCGAGGTGGTAGATGAGCACCAGCGACACCACACCCAGTAGTATCTGGATGCCGCCGTAGGTCAGCACGCTGGCGGTGGGGTGGTAATGATAGCGCCAGATGGTGTAAGCGTGCACGATGACATAATCTAACAGCGACACGCACAACAGGGCGATGCCGGTGCCTGTAAGTCCCCACCACTGATAACCCAAAATGACGCCGACCACCATCGCAATGTCGAACACGGCTTCCAACAGCAGGTAGGCACGGCCGTCGCCACGCGCCAGCGCCATATAGCACACGGGCAGCTTCATCGCCCTGAGATACAAGGCCAGAGTGGTGAAGCGCATCATATCCACCACAGGGATAAACTCGTTGGTGAACAGCAGGGGGATGAGCAGCGGAGCGCCAAACAGCATCAGCACCAGCAGCGGACCGATGAGCAGTACCGACACCTCTATCTGGCGGTTCACGGTCAGGTTGGCCTGACCTACATCACGGCTCACGGCCGACAGACGTGGGAAGAAGTCGGTCTCCATAGCCGAGAACACCATTCCGCCGTAGATCATCGTCAGCATATATCCGGCATTGTAGAGTCCCACGATGTCAAGGTCGCCATGTGTGTTCAGATAGCTGCGTATCAGCATCTCGGCACCGCTGCCCAGTATGCCCGCCACGATAAACGACACCCCCAGGCGTACCATCTCCATGCCTTCACCCAGGATGCCTTTCGCACCTTTCAACTTCAGCGGATACAGACGGTAGGAGTAGCGGATGGTGAGCAGCAGCGACGACAGGGCCATCAGCACAATGACGGGCACGATGCCCGACTGGCCGAAAAAATAATATATAGGTACAGAGATAAACAGCGCGATAAAGACGGCATATACCTGAATCATGGCCAGCGACTTCAGTTGCCGGGCTCCTTTCAGAATGGCGGTCTCGCCGCCGGCAACGGCCAGCAGCCCCACCGCCGGGGCCAGCAGGATGAAGTGGCGGGTGTGGTCGCCCCAGGTGAAGGTGAAACTGCTCAGCAGCGGACCGGCCAGCATGCACACCAGCATGCCTATCAAGCCCGTGAGCAAGCACCAGGCGCGCACCACCTTGATGAAATGGGTGATGCGCGCCTCGTCGCCAGAGTCAAACAGCTCCGACACGTGGCGCACGGCACTGAATGAGATGCCTAAATTGGTGGCTTGTGAGATGAAATTGACCGTGGTGTTAAACAGCGACACCAACCCCATACCTGCAGGGCCCAGCAGATAGGCGACAATCTTGTTGCGTACCAAGCCGATCAGGGTGTTCAACCCCTGCACGCCACCGAAGATGCCGGTATATTTCAGTATATGGTGATAACTGCCTTCGTGTTCTTCTTTCATCTTAGGTCATATAGGTATGTATATAACGGACAGATGAATCGTTTATTGTACGTCAACTCAGTTTTGCTTCCACCACGTTCACCACGTAGTCGCCCAACTTCTCACATTCGCTGATCAAGTCGATATAGGCTGTGCCGACGCCGTAGTCGTAGCGGTGCTCGTTCACGTCTTCGATGTTGCGTCCTTTCAAGTCGTTGCGCAGCGCGTTGATCTCTTCCTCGATGTCGAACGTCTGTTTCTTGTTCACATCTTCGCGGCGCCCTTTCAGCACGAGGTTCATCTGCACCAGGCTCCGCTCCGTCAGGCGCATCATCTCGCGGATGTGCTCATACAGCTCTTCGGTGAAGTCGTGCTTCTCTTTCCGCTTGCGGTTGAGCGTGCGCGCCATGTTGTAGCAGGCGTCGCCGATGCTTTCCAACTCGCTCACCTCGCGCATCATCGCACGTATCTTGCCTTTCGTGTCATCGCTCAGGTGGGCGTCGCTCACTTGTTCCAGATAGGTGGCTATCTCTATCTCCATATTGTCGCTGATGCCTTCGTATTTCTCAATGCGTAAGTAGAGCTTTTCAAACGCCTCGTCGCCTTTCTCTTCAAGTAATGCTTGAACCATCTTAAACATACGCAGCATGCGGTCGCCAAACAGGTCGATCTCTTTCTGCGCTTGCAGCACGGCGATTTCAGGCGTGCGCACCAAGCCGCCGTCGATGTATTGCAGGCGTACGGGTCCGTCGGCATCCTCGGCATCTTCGTCTTTCACTTTCTTCGACTTGATCACGTGGCACACGATCTTCTCAATCTGTGGGATAAACCATATCAGGACGGCGGTGTTGCACACGTTGAAACAGGTGTGGAAGGTGGCCAGCACCACGCTCAGCTTCGCCGCGTTGGCCATGAAGACGCTGTCATCGACGGCATCGCGCTCCATCCCGGTGTCAAAGCCCACAAAGCCGCACACCATGTTGATGAACGGGCGAAACAGAATGAGCATCCAGAATACGCCAAACAAATTGAAAAACATGTGGGCGAAGGCTGCCCGGCGCGCCTGCGTGCTCGCCGTCAGCGCGGCTAAGTTGGACGTGACGGTCGTACCGATGTTCTCACCCATCACCAGTGCGATGCCTTGGTAGATGGGCAGCGCACCGCTCGAGCACAAGATCATCGTGATGGCCATGACGGCGGCCGACGACTGCACACACATGGTGAGCACACCGCCGATAACCAGGAAGATGAGGGTGGTGGTGAAACTCTCAGGGTCGAAACTGGAGAAGAAAGAGAGTACCGCCTCGTTCTCGCCCAGGTTCATGTCAACGCCCGTCTGTCGCAATGTGCCCAAGCCCAGCAGCAGGAAAGAGATGCCAAACAGAAAATCGCCCACGCTCTCATGCCGCTTACGGTAGATGAGTATCAAGGCGATGACGAAGCAGGGCCAGACCATGTCGGTGATATTGAACGAGAACCCTACAGACATGATCCAGGCGGTGAGCGTCGTACCGATGTTGGCACCCATGATCACCGAGATGGCTTGCGCCAGCGTCAGCAGACCGGCATTCACAAACGATACGGTCATCACCGTCGTAGCGGTGCTGCTCTGCACGGCGGCGGTCACAAACACACCCGTCAGCATGCCCGTGAAACGGTTGGTGGTCATACGGCCCAGAATGTGACGCAACTGCGGACCCGCCATCTTCTGAAGGGTCTCACTCATCATTTTCATTCCGAAAATCAATAGGGCTAACGACCCTAACAGCTTAAAAGCAACCAAAAAATTATCCATGTGGTTGTGTGTTTTTTTTATTACCCCGCAAAGGTAATGCTTTTTCTCCATATTCCCGCATTTATTGGGAATTTTCGCTCTGATGCACCTTAAATAATGTTAAGTCGTGGGCAACATGAAACGGAATGAGGATTTTTTCGTAACTTTGCCAATTATTTCAAACAATCGTGTATTGTCTTTTAAAAAAACGAATATGAAACCGACATTATTATTACTCGCTGCCGGCATGGGCAGCCGCTATGGAGGATTGAAACAATTAGACGGACTGGGACCCAACGGAGAGACCATCATGGACTATTCCATTTACGATGCCATCAAGGCTGGATTCGGAAAAATTGTCTTCGTCATCAGAAAAGACTTCGAACAGGATTTCAGAGACAAGATCCTAAGCAAATACGAGGGGCATATACCCGCAGAGGTCTGCTTCCAAAGCCTCGACGCGCTGCCCGAGGGCTTCAGCGTGCCCGAGGGACGGCAGAAACCATGGGGCACCAACCATGCTGTGATGATGGCGGCCAAAACCATACACGAACCGTTCTGCGTCATCAATTGCGACGATTTCTACAACCGCGACGCCTTCATGGTCATCGGACGCTTCCTGAGCCAACTGCCTGAGGGCAGCACCAACCAGTATGCGATGGTGGGATTCAGAGTGGGTAACACGCTCTCTGAAAACGGCACCGTGGCACGTGGCATCTGCTCGAAAGACGAACAGGGCAACCTGACCACCGTGGTGGAGCGTACCGAGATCGTCAGGTGCGCCGAAGACGGGTCGCAGCAGGGCGACGCGGCGCAGCCCATCCGTTACAAGGACGAAGAGGGCAAATGGGTCGTCGTAGATGACAATACGCCCGTGTCGATGAATATGTGGGGATTCACACCCGACTATTTCTCACACAGCGAGGCTTTCTTCAAGGAGTTCCTCAGCGACCCGAAAAACATGACCAACCTCAAGGCCGAGTTCTTCATCCCGCTGATGGTCAACCAACTCATCGTCGAGAAAACGGCTTCCGTCAAGGTGCTCGACACCACTAGCAAATGGTTTGGTGTGACCTACGCCGCCGACCGGCAGGCCACCGTCGATAGAATACAGCAGTTGATCGAAGAAGGCATCTATCCCCAGCAGCTCTTCTGACAATGGATATCAATATTCTGACAGACAATGAGTTGAAACAGTTGCAAGACATCACCCTTGCAGCCGACAACATCATTATCACCTGCCATAAAAGCCCTGATGGCGATGCCATCGGGGCCTCGCTGGCGTGGGCGGATTATCTGAGGATGAAGGGGAAACAGCCACTCATCGTGGTGCCCGACGCTTTCCCCGATTTCCTCAGGTGGATGCCGGGCGTGGAGCGCATCGTGAGATACGACAAGCACCCGGACGAGGTGAAGGCGGCCTTCGACAAGGCCGATGTGGTGTTCTGTCTCGACTATAACTCCACCTCACGTGTGGCAGATTTGCAGCCCGTGCTCGAACAGACCCGGGCACGGCGGGTGCTCATCGACCACCACCAAAACCCCGATATCGACACCGCGCTGAGTATCTCACACCCCGAACTGTGTGCCACCTGCGAGTTGCTGTTGCGCATCATCTGGCAGATGGGCGACTTCCCCGTTATCTCACAGCATTGCGCCGTGTCGCTCTATACTGGCATGATGACCGACACCGGCGGATTCACATACAACTCCACCCGCAGCGAAATCTATTTCATGATCAGTCAGCTGCTCACCAAAAAAGTCAATAAAGACAAGATATTCCGCCATGTATATAATGTATATAGCGATTGGTGCATCCGTTTCAGGGGGTATGTGCTCTATCAAAAGATGAATGTGCTGGCCGATGCGCATGCGGCTTACTTCACCATTACCAAGAGCGAGATGAAACGCTTCCACTTCATCAAGGGCGACGCCGAGGGACTGGTCAACGAACCCCTGCGTATCAAGGGCATGCGGCTGTCTATCTCGCTGCGCGAGGACACCGAACGGGATAACAAGATATGGGTGAGCCTGCGCTCTGTTGACCATTATTATTGTAGCTACCTCGCAGAAAAATATTTCCACGGCGGCGGGCATGCCAATGCCGCCGGGGGAAGCCTTGAATGCTCCATCGACGAGGCGGTGCGAATCACGCGCGAGGCCATCCAGGATTTTAAAATGAAATACGTATGAGAATAATCCGATTTTTGATGACGGGCGTGTGCGCCCTCTTGCTTCTCTCCGCCTGCAACGAGACGGAGACCTATACCGAGAAACGTGAACGCGAGAATGCGGCCATCAATGCGTACATCGCTAAAAACAATATCAAGACCATCACCGAAAGCGAGTTTGAGAGCGCCGGATACAAGACCGACGTGTCGAAAAACGAGTACGTACTCTTCGAGGGAACGGGTGTCTATCTGCAAGTGGTGACGAAAGGCTGCGGACAGCCCGTCAAGAAAGGGGAGACGGTGAACGTACTGTGCCGTTTCACCGAGGTCAACCTGTTGGTTGATACCATGCAGTTGTCCAACAACTCGCTCAGATACTCGGAGATACCCGACAAACTGACAATCACCAATAACTCGGGCTCCTATCAGGGGTCGTTCGTCAGCGGGCGCATGTATTCTATCTACGGGGCCGCCGTGCCCAACGGATGGTTGTCGGCATTTCCATACATCAACCTCGGGCGGCCTGTCAACGAGGATGATGAGGTGTCGCACGTAAAACTGATCGTACCTGCAGAGCAAGGACAGCAATATGCCTCGCAAAACGTCTATCCCTGCTTCTACGACCTCACCTTCCAACGAGGCGTCTGACATTGGACGCTGAACATTGAACATTGAACGTTGGGACAGGAGATTACCTCGCCACGTAAGTAGGGACAGGGCGTGCCCTGTCCGCAAGCGTGATAGCACCACGACAAATGGCGGACAGGGCACGCCCTGTCCCTACTTCCTCCACGATAACTAATGTCCAAACTCCCAAACTCCCGAATAGAAACAACCCAAAAAAATAAAAAAATGACCCTTATCAAATCCATTTCCGGCATCCGCGGCACCATCGGCGGACCCGCCGGTGACACGCTCAACCCATTAGACATCGTAAAATTCACTTCAGCTTACGCTACCTTCATCCGGCAAAACGGCGGCGACGGACACGACGCTGAGTTCAACCAGCACAGACCTACCATCGTGGTGGGGCGCGACGCGCGCATCTCGGGCGTCATGGTCGATAGCGTGGTCTCAGGCACACTCATGGGCATGGGGTATGATGTGGTCAACATCGGACTGGCCACGACACCCACTACCGAACTCACCGTGCGTAACCTCGGAGCCGACGGCGGCATCATCATCACAGCCAGCCATAATCCCCGGCAGTGGAACGCACTGAAACTGCTCAACCGCGAGGGTGAGTTCCTCACCGCCGCCGACGGGGCGCAGGTGCTCGACATCGCTGCCAGAGAGGATTTCACATACGCCGACGTGGAGTCGCTCGGCCATTACATCAACTGCGACGAGGCCGACGATTGGCACGTCGAGGATGTCATGGCGCTCGAACTCGTTGATGCCGAGGCCGTGAAAAACGCGCATTTCCGCGTCTGTGTCGATGCCATCAATTCGGTGGGAGGCATCATTCTGCCCAAATTGCTCGACGCACTGGGCGTGGAGTATAAAATTCTCAACGGCGAACCCAATGGCGACTTCGCACACAATCCCGAACCGCTCGAGAAAAACCTGCAAGGCATCATGGACGAGATGCGCTCCGGCGGCTACGACCTGGGCATCGTGGTTGATCCCGATGTTGACCGCCTGGCCTTCATCTGTGAAGACGGACGGATGTTCGGCGAAGAATATACGCTGGTGTCGGTGGCCGACTATGTGCTGAGCCACACCCCCGGCAATACCGTGTCGAACCTGTCTTCTACCCGCGCTCTGCGCGATGTCACACAGCGCCATGGCGGCACCTATACGGCGGCGGCCGTGGGCGAGGTGAACGTCACCACGAAGATGAAAGAGGTGGGGGCTGTCATCGGAGGCGAAGGCAACGGCGGTGTCATCTACCCCGAAAGCCATTACGGGCGCGACGCGCTCGTGGGCATCGCACTCTTCCTCACGGCACTGGCCAAGAAAGGATGCAAGGTGAGCCAGTGGAGGGCTGAGATGCCTGAATACTGCATCGCGAAAAACCGTATCGACCTCACTCCGCAGACCGATGTCGATGCTATCCTCGCACGCGTCAAAGAGATGTTTGCCGACCAGCAGGTCAACGACATCGACGGGGTCAAGATCGACTTCCCCGACCGCTGGGTGCACCTGCGTAAATCGAACACCGAACCCATCATACGCGTCTATAGCGAAGCCGCCACGATGGAGGAGGCCGACGCCCTCGGAAAGCAAATCATGCAGGTGGTCTATGACATGACGAAATAAAACAGTTAATGAAAACACTCATCCTCTCCCTCTTCATGGTCTTTTCGCTCTCGCTGAGGGCGCAGACCGTAGAGGCCGACTTCCACGTCATCCCCTTGCCCGATGCCATTACCGAGGTGAAGGGAGCAGATGCCATGCCCCTCACGCGCCTGGAGTGCATCTGCTATGATGTGAACGACGAGCGGATGATACGCAACGCGCAGTTCCTGGCTCAGTATGTTGAGCAGCAGACGGGCTACCGCCTGCCGGTGCAGATCAATGTGTCGAGCCTGGTGCCTGCCATCCTCCTCGAACTGAATAAGAAAATCACCGCTCCCGAGGGGTATGTCATCGAGGTGGGGAAGAAAGCGGTGCGTATCCAGGGATCCACGCCGCAGGGCGTGTTTTATGGCATTCAGGCTTTCCGCAAGGCACTGCCGCAGGCCAAGGCCGACAGCATCGCCCTGCCACCCGTGCGGGTAGCGGCCGCGCCACGCTTCGCCTACCGCGGGCTCCATCTCGACGTGTGCCGCCATTTCTTCGGGGTCGATTTCGTCAAACAGTATCTCGACATGATGGCGCTGCACCAGATGAACACCTTCCATTGGCATATCTCCGACGACCAGGGATGGCGCTTCGAGGTGCCCGCCTATCCGAGGCTCACCCAGGTGGGGGCATGGCGCGAAGGCACGGTCATCGGGCGCAATACAGGACTCTACGACCATGTGCGCCACGGCGGTTTCTACACCGAAGAACAGATACGCGACATCGTGCGCTATGCCCGTGATCGATATATCACCATCATCCCCGAGGTGGACATGCCCGGACACATGACGGCGGCCCTCGCCGCATATCCCGAGATGGGATGCACGGGCGGCCCCTACGAGGTGGAGCAGAACTGGGGCGTCTTCGACGATGTGCTCTGTCCGGGCAGGGAGGAGACCTACCGTTTCGTCTTTGCCGTAATCGACCGTCTGGCCCAGCTGTTCCCCGCGCAGTATATCCATATCGGCGGTGATGAGTCGCCACGCACCCGTTGGCAGGACTGCCAACGTTGTCAGGAAGTCATCCGGCGTGAAGGTCTGAAAGATGACAGCCATCATTCCGCCGAGGATGAGTTGCAAGGTCTTTTCACCCGCCGCGTGGAACAGTATGTGCAGAGCAAGGGTAAGAGAATCATCGGATGGGACGAGCTCATCGACTGCGGTGTCGATTCTACCGCCACCATCATGAACTGGCGCTCGTGGCGAGGCACGGAGGACGTCTATCGGGCGGCAGAGCGGGGGCACGATATCATCAAGGTGCCCAACAACCCGCTCTATCTTGACTACTACCAGACGCCCGACAGCCTCTGGAACCGGCCTCTGCTCATCGGCGGCTATTGTCCTCTCGACAGCGTCTATGCCTACGAACCGGCTCCGGCGTCGCTCTCAGCCAAGGCACGGCAACATATCCTCGGCGTGCAGGCCAATCTCTGGACGGAATACATCCCGTCGAAAGAACTGGCCGAATATCAGCTCATGCCCCGCATCGCCGCGCTGGCCGAGGTACAGTGGCTGCAGCCCGGGCGCAAAGACTATGAGGCATTCCGCCGCCGGCTGACACGGCTTACCGCCCTCTACCGCCTCTTTGGCTGGAAATACTGTAGCGAGGGCCTCTGACCTTTTTTATAGGTCATTTGTTCCCTTCGCCCGCATCTCAGATTCATGAAACGAAATTAAAAAAGAATGGCAGATTTTTTTCTGCCATTCTTTTTGTTTGTAATTATCTTTGCAGCGGTACACTAACCCCTCAACAAAATTCAACTATTATTCATTATATCAAAAACCTACCTAAAATGAAAAAACTTATTATCACTTCATTACTGATGACTGTCGGCGCATTCGGCGTCGTCGGGCAGTCGAAGGCGCAGAGCGATATTCCTCTGGTCTATACAGTAGAAAACACTGGTAGCGAGGCCAACCCCGTGCTGCCGGCAAAAGACCAGGCGCCCAAGGTGGACCCGCTGCCCGATCCGCTGGCGTGGAGCGACGGTTCGGGACGTGCCACCGACTTCTCTGACTGGGCTCGCCGCCGCGGCGAGATCGCCAAGGAGATACAACACTACGAGATTGGCACCAAACCCGCTGTCGATGCCTCACAGGTGAAGGCAAGCATGGACGGCAACAAACTCATCGTGGATGTGACCGTGGGCGGCGAGACGCTCCAACTCAGCGCCGAGATCAAATACCCCTCGACGGGCGAGGCTCCCTACGCGCTGATGATCGGCACCAGTGGCATCTCGCTGCCCTCGGCCGTCTTCTCGGGACGTCCCATCGCCACCATGACCTTCTCTGAGAGTCAGGTCAATAACTACTCGCAGTTCGGCTCACCTGCCGGACGCGGCAACTACGCCTTCGACCGCCTCTATCCCGACCTGAAAGACAACGGAGCCTACAGTGAGTGGGCTTGGGGACTGAGCCGGTTGCTCGACGGCTTGCAGCAACTGGGTCCTGAGGTGACCAAGATAGACATGGCGCGCATCGGTGTCACCGGCTGTTCGTATGCCGGCAAGATGGCTCTCTTCTGCGGTGCCTTCGACGAGCGCGTGGCGCTCACCATCGCGCAGGAGCCCGGTGGCGGCGGTGCCGCTGCATGGCGCTACTCGCGCTGGATCAATGCGCAGCCCAACGCCGAGTCGGTCGAGGGTCTCGACAATACCGACTATAACTGGTTCAAGGAGAGCCTGCGGGCCAACTACGCCGGCAAGGATGTGGCCTACCTGCCCCACGACCACCACGAACTGGCTGCCATGGTCTGTCCGCGCGCCCTGCTCATGCTCGGCAACCCCGACTTCACATGGTTGGCCGACCCCTCCGGATATGTGTCGATGAACGGTGCCATGAAGGTGTGGCAGCAGTATGGCATCGACGACCGTGTGGGCTACTCGATCGTGGCCGGACACGGACACTGTCAACTGCCCGAGGTGCAGTATCCCGAGGTGGAGGCTTATATCGACCGCTTCCTGCTCGGTAAGACCGATGTGGATACACGCGTGCGCATCGCACCCGACAGTTATCAAGATATCGACCTCGACTGGTGGACCGGCTGGTGGGGCGTGAGCGAACCGGGTGAGTTCCCCGCCGACCCTGTGGTCTATCAGGGACCCGACCCCGGCACCGAGGCCTTGCTGCCGCTGGTGGGCAACTGGGCCAGCCGTGTCACTGGCACGGCCGCGGAAGATGGTAATATCTATAGCGGCACTGTCAACTTCAGCGGACAATGGGGCGAGGTAGGCGGACGGCAGTGGGGTGCCGATGTCACTGAGGGCACCAAGCACGTCATCACTGTGAAGCTGGCCGCTCCCATGCCTGAGGGCTTGCAGTGGAAACTGGGCTATAAGGATGAGTACGGCGAACCGATCGGCGAGAACTACCCGCAGATAGAGACCGACGGCAATAATTTGGTCATCACCCTGACGCAGAGCTACTGGTATCTGGCTGTGCAGCGCAAAAGCAGCAGCGCCATCGACCCCATCGAGGTGCTCTCCGTCACCCGCGACGTCTATCTCACGGAGTTTACACCCGAGTCGTCTGACCTCGAGGTGCTGGTTGATTACGGTGCCGAAATCGACGGTCGCGTGGTCAGCGCCAACGGACTGCCCGCCGCTGTCTCGCTGCCCGGCAACTGGGGCGATGTGAAACTGTGGGGCGATCCCTTTAATATCAATGAGTATCCGCGCTACCGCATCGAACTGGGTCAGGCTCCCGAGGCCGGACAGCTGCAGATGTTCGTCCGCAACGCCGCCCAGGCCAAGGACTACAGCGGACACTACTATCCGTTCGATGCCGGACAGACCGTGCTCGAGGGGGCTTTCAATCCCGACGATCTGGGCGACGACCCCGTGGTCACGCAGTTTGCCTTGCAGAATATGACGGGCTCGGCCGTGCAGACCATCGTCAAGGATGTGAAACTCTTCACCGTCGACGGCACACCCATACCCACCAGCGGACTCGTGGCCAATGGCTGGAACCCCGCCACCGTCACGCCGTCGGGCTCGGAGTCCGTGTATGAGGGCACCGTCAACTTCACCCAGCAGTATGCCTACGTGGGTCCCTACAGCGGCACCGTGGCCAAGGGCACCTACCACCACTTCACCTTCTTCACCGAGCAGCCCATACCCGCCGGCTTCCAGATGGTAGCCGTCATCGGTGGCGATGTGCAGACCACGCCCGTCGAGGCCTCGGCAGCAGCCGCACCGCGCCGTGCCGCCGGTGGCTATGAATACAGCTACGATGTGTTTGCCGACTACACGTTCCTGGCCCTGCAATATGCCGGCGAGGAGACACCCTCTATCCACATCAACCGCATCACGCGCGACGTGCTCGAGATAGACCCCACAGCCATCGAGGGCATCACCGACGACACTCAGGCACAGACCGAGGTGGTTGCCACTCAGGTCTATAACGCCTCGGGCATGCAGTCGTCACGCCTGACGAAGGGCGTCAACATCCTCCGCGAGACGCTCAGCAACGGTCAGGTGCGCATCCGCAAGGTCGTCGTGAAGTAATTACAAACAGACCCACCCCCAGCCCCTCCCCTCGGGGAGGGTCGGGGTGGGGGCTCTTCAATTTTATTCATCATGAAACCTATTATTTATATTTTCTCATTCCTGATTTTCTACTTCGTGTCTGGTCAGCGGGCTACGGCCGACGACGTCACGTTCACGGAGAGCAACCTGCCCATCATCGTCATCCAGACCAGCGAGGCCATCAATGCCGACGCCAAGGTGAAGGGGACCATGAAAATCATCAACAACGGCGAGGGACAGGTCAACCGCGTGACGGATGCCCCCAACGACTACGACGGCTATATCGGCATCAAATGGCGGGGTGAGAGCTCGCTCAACTTCAATCAGAAGAAATACACCATCGAGACATGGGATGCCGAGGGCAACGACCTGAAAGCCTCGCTCCTGGGCATGCCCGAGGAGACCGACTGGGTGCTGCTGGCCCCCTACAACGACGTGTCGATGGTGCGCGACGTGTTCGCATACTACATGTGGAACGCCATGGGACACTGGGGACCGCGCACGCAGATGTGCGAGGTGGTGGTCAATGGCGAGTATATGGGCGTGTATGCGCTGTGCGAGCGCATCAAACGCGACAAAAACCGCGTTGATATCAATAAACTGAAACCCGAGGACGTAGAGGGGCGCGACGTCACCGGAGGATATATCGTGCGCATCGACGCCTTCGACGCCAGCGACGAGACCTTCCCCTCGAAGGTGAAAGGCATACAGAAGCAGCAGTCGTGGGGCTGGGGTGGGGGAGGCACCACCGAGGCTACCGTCACATGGACCATCTACTATCCCAAGAAAGAAGACCTGCAGCCCGCACAGCGCGACTACATCCGCGGCTATATCGACCAGGTGGAGACGACCATCCAGTCTGAGACCTTCACCGACCCCGTCGAAGGCTACGCGCAACTCATCGATGTGGCATCGTTTGTCGATTACTTCATTCACACCGAGGTGAGCCTCAATGCTGACGGATTCAAGCGCAGTGCCTACTATTACAAAGACAAGGATAAGAAAGACGGCACACGCGGACTGCTTTATGCCGGACCGGTGTGGGACTTCAACCTGGCCTACGGCAACTGCAATTTCTGCAATGCCAACAACGTGCAGTCGTGGGTCTATCAGGGATGCGAGACCAACCCCACACCGGTGATGTGGAGGCGGCTGCTCCAAGACCCTGAGTTTGCCAATGCCGTGAAACGCCGCTATCTGCAACTGCGGCAGACCATTCTCAGCGAAGAGGCCATCGACCAGTTTCTCGACAGCTACGCCACGCTGCTCGACCAAGCCAAAGACCGGCAGCTCGCCAAGTATAAAGAAGTGCTGAAAAGTAATAACCCGTGGGATTTCGGTCCTACCAGTTTCTATGCCGCCTATCGGGTGTCTTCCTATGCAGAGGAGATAGCCACGGTGAAACAGTGGTTCCGTCAGCGTCTGGCTTTCCTCGATGCCAATATGCCGGGCTCTGCGGAGGCTCCTTCGGGCATACGGCAACCGATGGACTACCACGATGCCTCGCTGTCGGTGCAAGGGCAGCAGTTGGTGGTGGTGAGCGGTCAGCCCCTGGCCCGTATCGACGTGGTCGATGCCACGGGTGCTTGCCTCCGCACGATGGGGGTAGAGGGCAGTCGGCAGGCGACAGTGAGCCTCGCGGGCCTGGGCGCAGGATTGCGCATACTGGTCTGCTATACCACTGATGGCAACATGGTGTCGCGCAGCATCCAGCTACGCTGACCGGGGGGCGTCTCTATTGACCTCCTTTCCCCCTCCAAAACCGCCAGGTGATATCCTCAAAAGTGCCGTCTTCCAGGCGGTGATACAGGCGCTGGTTGGTCGTGGGTTTGCTCAAAGGACCTAAATGACGGATATAAGGACCGATTTTGATGTAGTCAAAATCGGTCTTTTTGATGTCGGAGGGCACACGCAGCCGACCGCTATACCAGGCCACATGAAATTGCGGATGCTCTTCGCGGATATACTGCGCCAGCAGGTTCACACCCTTCGCGTCGCCGTCGCCGCCCATGAAGGCGATGCAGGTGATGTCGGTGCCGTAGCGCTCCACAAAGGCATCGATGGCATCGGTGTTCAGAGGCAGTCCGATGTCTTCCCATAGATAGCGGCTGTGGCAGCCAGGACACCGACAAGGACAGTTGCTGATGTTGATGGCCAGCGTCACCTCGTCGGGTATCTCTTGAAACACCACACCCGTGTTCACGTATTTTAGCATGGTCCTTTTAAACTATAGTTAAGCCAAAAGCCCCGAACCGGTGTCTTCCCTATTCACAAAGCTAATGGCTTAACTACTTCAACTACTTAACTACTTAACTGCTAAGCTCTCCCGCGTGTGCGTAATAGCGACGTGCCGCCTCTTCCTGCCGTGGCTGCGAGAAATTGCTCACACGCTTCAGATAGCCGATGATGCGCGTCATGTAATCCACGTTCTTCGAGTGGCAGTGGGGACATTCCTTCAGGTAGCGTTTGTCGATGGTGCCGCAGTCGTTGCAGATGGTGTTGGGGATATTGAATGTGAAGTAGTTGCAGCCCTCCTTGGCGGCCACCTTCAGCAGTTGCAAGTACTGCTGCTTGCTCAGGTGCTCGTCCAGGTTCATGTGCAGGGCCGAGCCGCCCGTCAGGTGCTCGATATAGGGGGCACCGTGCAATTTGAATTTGTCGATGATGTCGAGCGAGTCGTCCTCCACCACATAGAAATACGAGTTGTAGCAGTCGCGCGGCACGAAGTAGCCGTCCTCGCGGTCCCACTTGGCGTGCTTCACACCCACATTCTCGGCGGGTATCATCTCGCAGTTGAACATCACCTCCTTGGTGCGGTATTTCTTGTTGTATCGCTCTATCAGTCCCAGGATGCCTTGTACGAAGTGCAGGTAGTCGTCGTTGGGCGTAATCTTCAGACCCATAAACTCGGCGGCCTCTACCAGTCCGTTGATGCCGATGGTCAGATACTGGCGGTTGATATTGATGTAGCCGGCGTCGAACAGCGGCAGCATGCCGTGGGCCTGTAGCTCTTTCAGGTTCTCGTTGTATGCCAGCTGCACCTTGTGGCACAGGTCGATGATGCCGCTCAGATACTCCAGATAGTCCTGCCCGTGGTTCACCGCATATTGCACGCAGCGGTTCAGGTTGATGGTCAGCACGCTCTTCGAACCGGTAGATACGCCGCCGGCGCCCAGCGTGTAACTGAAACCGTTGTCGGTGATCTCGTTGCGCAGACGGCAGCACGACGACAGCGAGTCGGCATTGTCGCTCATATAGGTGAAGAACGAATGACCCTCGGCATACATCTCGGCGGTGAACTCACCCCATTCGGGGTCCATCGGCTCGCCCTCTTTCGTGGTGAGCAGGGCCATCGTCTCGACGGGGAAGGTGAGCATCGTTTTCGTGCGCTCCTTGTTGAACCATTTCATGAAGCGTTTCTGCAACCACGACAGACCAGCCCAGTCGGGCTTCGAGCCGTCGGGGAAGTAGAAGTCGCCGAAGATGCTCTCGAAATAATAACGGTCGTAATAGGCTACGTTCCAGAACACGGCCTGGTAGTTGCGGGCGCCCGTAGGTTGGTTCAGGGTATAGACAATCTGCTCGAAGCAGTCGGTGATCACCTTGTCGATGGTGCGGTGCTTCAGACTCAAATCGACCACCTCGTCGGCGCGCTGCCAATAGTCCTGACCGTATTCCTTGCCCACGAAATAGTTCATATACATGAGGAACTCGGGGGTGGCGCATGCGCCCGACAGCATGCTCGACACCATGAACACCATGTTGGCGAAGCCGCCGCAGAAACTCTTCAGGTTGGTCGGAGCGGTGGAGTTGCCGCCGATAGAGGCGGTGCCGCCGATGAGCCAGGGGTACATCGTGATCGAGGCGCAGTAGTTGGCCAGACTCGTCTCGTCGTTCTTATAGATGAAGTGGTGGGTCAGCTTGTCGATATACTCATCGGCCAGCGCCTTGCCGTACATCTTCTTGATGCGGTCGGTGAGCAGGCGGCGGTTCAGGCGGATGAAGTTGGATTTGGGCAACTCGCCTATCAGCGTGGCTATGTTTTTATGTTCCACGTTGGCATTGGCGTCGTACTTCGAACCCGTGGCCGCGTTCACCGATTCGCAGTATTCTGAGAGGAATTGCAATTTGGCCAGCGTCTCGCGGTCTTCGGAGTGCTGTTGGCGGTAGAGCATGAACGATTTGGCCACCTTATAATATCCTTCACGCATCAGTGCTTCTTCCACTTGGTTCTGTATATCCTCTACGGTGATATCGTCGTGGATGTCTAAGTGGCTGATGATTTTAGAGATGGTTCCTAAATCCGACGGCTGGTCCACACTCTCGAACGCCTTGATGATGGCATTCATGATTTTGTCCAACGAAAAGCGGTCTTTCGAACCGTCGCGCTTGGTAATCGTAAAATTCTTCATTTCCATGATGGTATGTCTTCTATAAAATATGTGCTTTGCAATCAGGTAAAGTTGTCTGTTTTGGAAAACTTTTTTCTTTCTCCGCTCAAAAAAGTTGTCCAAAACGGACAACTTTTTTCGAGTGCAAAGTTATATAATTTTCACATATCCACCAACGATATCTATATTAAAATTATTAAAAATTTGTTTCTTGGGCTTATCGCTGCAAACGAGAAGGATAGGGCATACCCTATCCTTCTTGTTCGCATGCAGCGGTCAACTGTTTGTCATAAAAGTAGTTAGAAGAACTGCTCGTAGCATTTAGCTTAACTACCTTAACTACCTTAACTACTTTAACTACCTTAACTACCTTAACTACTTTAACTACTTTAACTACTTACGACTTAACTACTGCCTACTTTATAGTAATGAGAATGCCACGTCCATCATGTGGGTGAAGGTAGTCTGGCGCTCTTCGGCGCTGGTAGCCTCGCCCGTGAGGATATGGTCAGAGATGGTGCAGATGGTCAGGGCGTGGTTGCCCGAGCGTGCGGCGTTCATGTAAAGACCGGCGGCCTCCATCTCCACGGCCAGCACGCCCATGTTGATCCATTTGTCGTTGTGTGCGTTCTCGGTGTAGAACGTGTCCGACGAGAACACATTGCCCACCTTATATGAATAGCCCATCTTCTCGCAGGCCTCGACGGCGCCGCGCAGCAGTCCGAAGTCGGCTATCGGGGCGTAAGAGCCCGGCAACTCATACTGATCGACGTAGTGCGAGTCGGTGCAGGCTCCTTGGGCTATCACCAGGTCGCCCACATGCAGGTCCATGTTGATGCTTCCGGCCGACCCCACGCGGATGATGTTCTTCACGCCGTAGAAGTTGAAAAGCTCGTAGCTGTAGATACCCACCGAGGGGATGCCCATGCCGTGGCCCATCACGCTGACGCGCTTGCCCTTGTAGGTGCCGGTGAACCCCAGCATGCCACGCACGTTATTGAACTGAACGGGGTCGTCCAGGAATTTCTCGGCCATGAACTTGGCGCGCAACGGGTCGCCCGACATAATCACCGTCTCGGCTATCTCGCCGTATTTTGCCCCGATGTGGGGCGTGGGAGTTTTACTCATAATGATTCAGTTTTTTAGTTAAATAGAACAATTTCTGCAAAAATACTCATTTTTTTTGAATGATGGTGCATCCGAGATATGTTTTTTTGACGATTTCTTCTTTTTTTAAAGAAAAAATGAAAAAAAACGTTGCGGTTGTCATATCTTTTGTTTATTTTTGTCAACAAATTTTAAACAAACAGATTTCTTACTTTATATCTTCGCAACCTTACAACCTCAAACCTTTATAACCTCACCACCTTATGAATTACGGTATTCCCAATGTCTCGCAGCTTGGCAGCATGAACTTTCCCACAGGGAAAGGGAAGTCAGCTGCACGTATGGCAGCCATCATCGCTACCATCCTCGGCCTCTTGCTGATTCTGTTCAACAACTGGCCCTTAGCACCAGAGATGAATGAACTGCTTGCCAAAATCGCCAGCAAGCAAAAGACCTATCAAATCCTCGCAACAGGCGTCCTCGCCGTGGAGTGTCTGCTCGGTATCTATCTCGCCAAATGTGTCATCAGCATGACCGGAAACACGGCGGGCAGATGGGCTGGTACGCTCCTCTCTATCGTCAGAACGGTAGGGCTCATCTACTACGGCACCATCCTCGGGTATGTGTTGAGCGAGAGCAGACCCTCACGTTCGTTCTTCTTCAACACCGAAGAGTTTACTATCGCGTTTAGTATCGGCAGTGCGGTCCTTTTCATGGTTGCAGGTTTTTGTTTCATCAAAGCCGTGAAAGGGAGTGCGAAAGGACTGTTGTCGGTGGGTTATGTCATCGTCGGACTCTCCCAATTGGTCTATTTCCTCCTCTCCACTTATGGGAAGATGGGGTATGACTCGCTCATCACGCTCACCAAAGTCTATGGTATCATTACTATCCTGGCCATCATCATCATCGTCATCGGCTATTATGTCAATATCCGAACGTACGATGACGCTGACCCGAACCAACAGCCTAACCCGCAAGCGCAAGCTCCTTACGGACAACAGACGCAGTACTACCAACCCTACCAGCAGGCGGGACAGCCCTATCAGCAGCAACCCGGACAGCCCTATTACAACCCTCAGACACCGTATCAGCAGCCCGGGCAACAGGCACCTTACCAACAACCTGCTCAGCAGGCACCTTATCAACAGCCTTATGGACCACAGCCGCAACAACCCTACGGGCAACCCCCACAGCAACCTTACGGACCGCAGACGCAGCAACAGCCGCCACAACAGCGTCCGCCGCAACCCCCACAGCCGCCGTATCCACCACGGCAGAATCCGCCTCGTCCCACGCCGCCGCCACCTCCGGCTCCTTGAGACAAGAGAAAGCAATAGCGGCAACGATGCGTTATCGTATCTTATTTACCTTCGGGGAGGGCAGGGGACTCCATCGTAACGCCCATCACCCCGATGACCACATCGTTGGACAAGGCGCGCACGGTCATACTTTGTAAACGCTTATGCGGGTCGGTAGGCATCTCCAGTACCACACCGGCTCCCTTTGAGAAACGGCGGTCGCCGTAACTGTCACCCGACGGTTGCAGCGACCGTTTCATTTCGCCTGTGGCGAAGTCGATGCGGTAGGGGCGCGGCCAGGCAGCGCGGAAAGCCAGGCCGTCGTCGTAATAGTCTTGTTCGATGGGGCACCAGTTGTGTGGGTTGCGCAGCGGTAGCGTGTCGGCAGAGCCGTCGTCGTAATGCACCGTCACCATGCCATTGTCGATGTGGCTCTGCATGGGGTTGGTGCTGCCCGCCATCAACAGGTAGAGGTGGCTGGCGCGGCCGCTCAGTGCGATATGGATGCTGTCGGGGTAGTTGTCCCACAGCGACGCGTAGGCGATGTCTTTCTCTGGCGTGCCGATGGCGAAGGGGATGCCGAGGGGGGTGTGCAGCACGCCGCCCTCAGCCTGCCGGTGCAGCGCTGTGGCGTCGATGCGGGCCGTGGCGTGTGGGTGGCACCAGTCGCCGATGCCGTGCAGGGGTATCTGCAGGGTGGTATAGGGTGGCCGCGGACTGCGGTACTCGTTGCTGAAGATGTCGCCCACACGGGCATTGCGTGACTGGTCGATATCCATAGGGCGCAGTGTCGCCGTCTCCTTTTTCTCGTATTCCCAGTCAGTGCCCCAGTCGGTGCTGTCGTCATCCTGAACCAGAGCGGGCAGGGGCGCGGGCATCGGTTGCAGCCTGACATGCCTCACCCTGATCGTCTGTCTCTCATCGCTAGTGCCGACGGTCTCCACGACCCCCGAGCCCGTGTTCTGTTGCACGACGATCTGCAACGGTTGGGCGAAATGCTGTTCTATCTCGTAGATATCGTCGTCGCCCTCGCGGTGATAGCGGTAACTGAGGTAGGGTGTTTTGACGGATGCCTCGGTCCATGCCTCGGGCAGTCCCGGGCGGATGACGCAGCGCCCGTAGAGCGCTTCGGGCATGATGCCGAACAGACCTTGCAGCAGTGCCCGTGCCGCCATGGCGGTATGGTCGGTGAAGTCGCGGTACAACTCGCCCCGCGCCCGGTCGTACTGGCTCACCTGCCCTATGTTGCCGGGACTGCTGCCCATGTAACAGAAGTCCATGATGTCGGCCTTTAGCAGCCGGTAACCCTCCTCGGGGCGCCCCGCCTCGAAGTAGGCCAGCGCCGTGTGTGCCGTTTCGGCTCCCGCCACGTTGTTGATGCTCCACTCGTAGGGTTGCCAGTCGGTGGTGCTCAGGGTGTGGAGCGTGTCGGCCATCCCGTCGATGACGACGGGGATGTGCGGGATGCACCGGTCGATATACTGTGTGGCGCGCAGGGCCTGTCCGGCGGTGGCTGCACCGCAGTCGATGGGGGTGTAGATGCTCCACAGGGCCGCATGGTCGTGCGTGCGGCGCAGTCCCATCAGGTCTTGACATTCGGCCCAGTGGCCGCGGTCGGCCAGCCACAGTCGCCGGTTCATCGCCTCCAGCGTCTTCGCCGCCTCGCGCTCGTAGGGCGTGGGGTCTTCGCCGATTAGTGAGGCGATACGGGCGGCCAGACGGTTGCCGCGGTAGTTGTAGGCCGATGAGTGGGTCACGGCGCCGCCCGAGTAATACAGCGCGTCGCTCGCCCAGATACAGCAGTAGGCATCGTACAACCCGTCGTCGTCGGGGTCGAAGTTACGTTTCTCCCAAGCCAGGTGGCGGGTCAGCACGGGCCACATCGTGCGCATGTAGGCCGTGTCGGCGTCGTACTGGAAATGCCACAGCAGCGCGTCGATAAAAGCCAGGTTCATGTCGTAGTGGTGCATCACGTCGGTGCGCCCGGGGTAGCGGGCGATATAGCCGTCGGAGTACATCGGTGTGCCCCACCGTTTCTCGGCGCGGGCCAGAGCCTGTGCCGTGTCTTGAGCGGGGTGGGGCAGGGCGGGCGGTATGTCGCGCACCTGACTGGCGGCGTAGGCGGAGAAATGCGAGCGTGAGCGTCCGGGCCACCCCAGCACGTCGCCCAGATAGCCGCCGCGCCAGCCGGCCAGGGGCATGCGCCACGCCACGGCGCCATGTTGCCAGGTGGTGCCGTCCCACGCGCCGTCGGCGGCAGCCGTCAGCACACCGCCCAGGGTGTTGAGCCAGGGGTCAGGGGTGTCGATGACGATATGTCGGGCCAGCTGCTCCTGGTGCCGCAGGGCCTCGGCGTATAGTTGTCCGGCGCTGTCGTCTGCCGTGC
This sequence comes from uncultured Prevotellaceae bacterium, assembly GCA_947165505.1. Lineage (GTDB taxonomy): Bacteria > Bacteroidota > Bacteroidia > Bacteroidales > Bacteroidaceae > Prevotella. The sequence goes on from CAMVAT010000004.1 coordinate 119,049, forward strand.
CGGTGCTGTAGCCGCCATCTCCGTCGTAGGTCAGCATGGCATACGCGGTGCGGCCGTCGGTATCAAAGGCGAGCGCATAGCGCCCCGTCACCTCGCCCGACGACTCGAAACTGTCGGCGGCGTCGCCTCCCAGGTCGCCGTTGCGCTGCAATTTCTCGCGGCGTATCTTGCTCACGATGCACGTCAGCATGGGCGGGGCGGCAAAACCGTCGGCATCAAACCGCCACACGGCAGTCTCGCTGTCGGGATGGGCCAGCACCGTCGCCGTCAGTCGGCCGACGCCCCACCGCGGGTCGGTCAGCACGTAGGTGCGCCGCCCGCCCTGATAGCGGGCCTCGCAGTGGCGCGCCTCGTCGAGCGCCACCGTGGTGCCGCCGCAGGTCATCTCGAAGCGTACATTTCGGTATGCCTTTTTCTTGTAAAGGGCGAACACCGGGCGGTCGCTCGTCTCCACGCGGAAGTCGGTCGCGCTGCCGTACAGGGCGCGGGTGTAGCGGTGCGTGCCGTCGGTGCACACGATGTCGCGCCCGTCAGGGCGGTAGTTCACCGTCCCGATACGATGCGTTCCGTCTTTCTGCGCCCCGTCTTTCTGCATCCCGTCTCCCTGCGTCCCCCCTCCCTGCGTCCCGTATGTTGCTGTGCCACAGCAACAAATCATTCCTCCCACCAGCATCACCCACAGCATTTTCATCGTTCGTAATCTCATTTCTTCCGGCGTTAGTCTCTCTTTTCGCAATGACGTATGCAAAAGTAAGGAAAATGTCAAAAATAACCGTATGATTTGTCGTTTTTCTCAAAAATAAACGTTATCTTTGCAACAGTTTCCAAAACTGACTTGTTATGAATTCATTGCAACGAAACATTACACTTTTGGCGCTGCTGCTGTCTGCCATCGGCCTTGTGGCGCAGAATACCGTGCAGGTGAGCGGACAGGTCATTGACGCGCAATCCAAGAAGCCGCTCTCGCAGGCCACCGTCGCAGCCAAGGGCACCAATATCGCCACCGTCACCAACGACGACGGTTATTTCCTGCTCAAACTGCCTGAGGGCAAGTCGCGCGTCAATATCTCGCACATGGGCTATGAGACATCCTACGTCACCGTCTCAGCGAAGAACGACCGGCTCCTGCACATCAAGCTCAAGCCCACCGCCATCATGCTCAACGAGTTTGTCGTGTGGACCGAAGACCCGCGCGACCTGGTGCGCATCGCCGTGTCGAAGATCGGCGACAACTACAGCAACCACCCCGAACGATACCAGACATTCTACCGCGAGATGGTGAAGAAGCGCAACCGCTACATCTCCGTGGCCGAGGGCGTGGTGGATATGTATAAGTCGGCCTACGGACGCAATGCCTACCGCGACGGCGTGAGCATACGCAAGGGGCGGCGCATCATCAGCAGCCGCCAGAAAGACACGCTCGGAGTGAAGGTGCTCGGCGGACCGGCCTTCCCCGTGCAACTCGACGTGGTGAAAAACCTCAACTTCCTGCTCTCTGAAGAGGAACTGGCCGGCTACCAGCTCAGCATGGGCGTGCCCACAGCCGTTGACGGCAGGATGCAGTTCGTGGTGCAGCTCGCTCCGGCCATGGTGCGCGAGTATCCGCTATACAACGGCACACTCTATATCGACCGCCAGACGCTGGCCTTCACACAGGTGGAACTGTCGCTCGACGTGTCAGACCGGCGCAAGGCTACCGACTTCATGCTCCGGAAAAAACCTGCCGGCCTGCGCTTCCGCCCCAAGGAACTGTCGTGTGTCATCCATTATCTCACCGGCGACGACGGCATCACACGCATCAGCTACGTGCGCAATACGTTCGCCTTCAACTGCGACTGGAAGCGGCGCCTCACTGCCACGCCCTTCACAGCCATCTGCGAGATGGTGGTCACCGACCACACGCAGGAGGGGGCCAAGCCGCTCAAAGGTCATGACACCTTCTCCACCCGCGACGCCTTCTACGACAAGGTCGATTACTTCCTCGACCCCGCCTACTGGGAGGACTACAACATCATACCGCCCACCGAGTCGCTCGAAGATGCTATCGACCGGCTCATGAAGAAGAAGTGAGAGATGTGTTTTAATTATTTGCATATTTCACGGAAAAGCCTTACTTTTGCAGCCAAATGATTGATACATCTGCTTTTCAAGGAAAAAAAGCGGCATACTTCACTTTGGGCTGCAAACTCAATTTCGCTGAGACATCCACCTTCGCCCGGATGCTTCAAGAGATGGGTGTGCGCACCGCCGAAAAAGGCGAACAGGCCGACATCTGCCTCATCAACACGTGCAGCGTCACCGAGGTGGCCGACCATAAGTGCCGGCAGGCCATACACCGTATGGTGCGCAACCACCCGGGGGCGTTTGTCGTGGTCACGGGCTGCTATGCGCAACTGTCGCCACAGCGGGTGAGCGCCATCGAGGGCGTTGACCTGGTGCTCGGGTCCAATGAGAAGGCCGACCTCATACAGTTCCTCTCCGAGGCGTGGGCCGAGAGAGAGGGGCTGTCTGTCGAACAGAGGGCGCCCTTGCACCGCCACCATACCGTGCCGACGAAAGACATCACATCGTTTGCACCCAGTTGCGCTCGCGGCAACCGTACCCGTTATTTCCTCAAGGTGCAAGACGGGTGCGACTATTTCTGCACCTACTGCACCATCCCCTACGCACGTGGCTTCAGCCGGAGTCCGTCCATCGACTCGCTTGTGGCGCAGGCACGGCAGGCGGCAGCCGAGGGGGGGAGGGAGATTGTGCTCACCGGCGTCAATATCGGGCACTTCGGTGCCAAGACAGGCGAGACCTTCATCGACCTGGTGCGGGCGCTCGACCAGGTGGAGGGCATCAGCCGCTTCCGCATCAGTTCGCTCGAACCCGACCTGATTTCCGACGACCTGATAGCGTTCTGCGCCTCATCGAGGGCGTTCATGCCCCATTTCCATATACCGTTGCAGAGTGGCTCCGACACCGTGCTCCGACTCATGCACCGGCGCTACGACACAGCCCTCTTCGCACAAAAGATACACCGCATCAAGACCCTGATGCCCGATGCCTTCATCGGCGTGGATGTGATGGTGGGCACGCGTGGCGAGACACCCGAATGTTTCGAGGAGACCTACCAACTGCTCAACACCCTTGATGTCACCCAGTTGCATGTCTTCCCCTATTCCGAGCGGCCCGGCACGGCAGCGCTCAAGATACCTTACGTGGTGGACGAGGCAACCAAGAAACAACGCAGTCAACGGCTGCTCGCACTCTCCGACGAGAAGACACTCGCCTTCTATCGCCGCCATATCGGCACCGAGGCCGAGGTGCTCTTCGAGAGAGCCGAACGTGGCCGTGCCATGCACGGGTTCACACGCAACTATATCCGTGTGGAACTGCCGCCTGCACAGGCACGCGAGGAGTACGACAACCAACTCATCCACGTCCGTCTCACCGGCCTCAACCACGATGGCACGGCTAAAGTAGAGGTGAGAGGTGAGAGGTAAGAGGTAAGAGGTGAGAGGTAAGAGAATAGTTTAGGGGCAGGGGGCAGGGTGCAGGGGGCAGGAGCTTACTTCGCCACGTATGTAGGGACAGGGCGTGCCCTATCCGCAGCACGGTGAGCGCAGCGAACACAAAAAACACCCCGGACCTTTGATGGTCCGAGGGTACCATAATGTAAGAGCGACGGGGAGGAGCGGTTAAGTCCCTTCCCAAGGATTGGGAAGGGATTTAGGGATGGGTTGGAAGCCCTCCCATGGGAGGGTTGGGTGGGGAAATTAGATAATAGATAATAGATAATAGATATACAATAATAATGGATAGCCATCATTCATCGCAATCTGTGTCCCCCCCCTTCGGGGGGGGTACGGGGGAGGCTCCCCCCTCCACTGCTGTCGTCATTCTCAACTGGAATGGCGAGCGGATGCTGCAGACCTACCTGCGCTCTGTGGTGCAGCACTCTGCCGGCGAGGCTGTGGTGTATGTGGCCGACAATGCCTCTACCGACGGGTCGCTGGCGTTGCTCAGGCGCGACTTCCCCGAGGTGCGCCTCATCCTGCTCGACCGCAACTACGGATTTGCCGAGGGCTACAACCGCGCGCTGGCACAGATTGATGCCACCTATTATGTCTTGCTCAACTCCGACGTCGAGGTCACACCCCATTGGCTCACACCGCTCACCGAGTGGATGCAGTCGCACCCCGACACCGCGGCCTGCCAACCCAAACTGCTGGCCATGCACCAACGCGACAGCTTCGAGTATGCGGGGGCGGCGGGCGGATACCTCGACCGCTACGGCTATCCCTTCTGCCGCGGACGTATGTTCGACACCATCGAGACCGACCAGCGGCAGTACGACGACGTGGCCGAGGTGCTCTGGGCTACCGGGGCGTGTATGATGGTCAGGGCCGATGACTATCGGCGGGCGGGCGGTCTCGACGGCCGTTTCTTCGCCCACTGCGAGGAGATCGACCTCTGCTGGCGACTGCGCATCATGGGCCGCAAGGTGGTCTGCATCCCTCAGAGCCACGTCTATCATGTGGGGGGCGGCACGCTGCCCAAGGACAACCCCAGGAAGACGTTCCTCAACTTCCGCAACAACCTCACCATGCTCTATAAGAACCTGCCCGAAGCCGACCTGCACCATGTGCTGCGGCGCCGGTGGTGGCTCGACTACGTCGCCGCGCTGAAGATGCTGCTGCTGGAGCGCAGTTGGGCCAATTTCAGGGCCGTGTGCCAGGGACGCCGTGCCTACAAGAAGTGGCGGCACGACTTCGACGACGACCGCCGCCGCATACAGACCGCCGTGACCTGCGACCCGCGCACTCCCTGTTCGCTGCTCTGGCAGTACTACGTCAAGCGGCGCAAGACATTCGCCCGGCTCAGTGACGTAGTGAATAACATAGAATAATTCAACTGTCCAAACTCCCAGACTCCCAGACTCTAAAGAGCAAGCGGAGCTTGCGAAAGTTAATAATCATACAGCCATGCGTAAAGTCCTTTTCAATTCCCGCGACGAACTCATCTCCATCGACCTGGAGAAAGTTGCCTGCATCAAAGCCAACGGCAATTATTCCACCTTGTATTATATCTCGCAGCGCGAGGTCATGCTGTCGTTCGGCATCACCAAAGTATATGAACTGATTCTCAATGCACACCTCACCGAAAGCCAGTTTGTGCGCATCGGAAGGAGCCTGATCATCAACCAAGCCTATCTCGAGCGCATTGATGTGCTCAAACAGCAGATTGTCTTGGCCGACGGCACTGTCATCTTCGACGGCAAAGAGAAACGCAGCAACGAGATACGGGTCTCTGTGCCTAAGAATCTGCTCAAAGCCTACAAGGCTTTCCTCATCGGCGGGTCTCTGAGCGCAGCCGGGGCGCAGGAGCCTTCCGTCTGAGAGAGTTAGCGCTGTCACGTCGTCGGTGTCGCTTCTGCATGCCACCTCGTCACACCGGCCTTGTCACACCGGCCTTGTCTTACTGGCCTTGTCTCATCAGCCTCGTCACACCGGCCTTGTCTCAACTACCTAAGGGTTCGTCAGCAAACCCCCGTCTCTCGTCAAAGATGCCAAGAAATACTTGCATCTTCATATTGAATCTACTATCTTTGCACCATCAAAACACAATCACTCATACGCTATGGAAGAGAAAAAGAAAAAGCAAATCATCATGGGCGGCAGCGCCGCTGGAGCCGTCGCCATGGGAGCAGGGGCCGCTCTGCTCATGCCGGGGCAAAAGGGCGACAGCCTCTCTGATGAACTGACAGCCGAGGTCGCCAATGAGGATTCGGGCAAGGCAACGGAAGAGAACGCCGAAGTGCTCGTCGCTGAAGTAGAAGAGCAGCAACCCGCGGGTCAGCAAGAGCCTCTTCTCGCTCAGAACAACCAGCCGACGCAGGACGCCCAGCCGGCTGCCCAGCCCGCGCAGCCCATTCAGAGCGATCATCCCGTTCAGAGCGTTCAGAACGTTCATAACGTTAATAACGATCATAACGCTAATAACGATCATAACAATCATCCCGCCCATCCCGCCCATCCTTCCCATCTCGCCCAGAACACTCCTGCACACCAGCAGGAAGTGGCGGATGAGCCTCATCAGGATGCCTTGGAGCCAGAGGGCCTTTCCGATCAGATTCTCGCCCTCCATGTCAACACCGAGGAACTGATGCCCGAGAATGACAGCGAACCAGAGATACAGATCATCAACACACCCGATGATATGCAATATTTCGTGGTGGATGTCAACAGCGACGGAATGTACGACACCATCCTCGACGAGACGGGTATGGAGGTGGAGAACATACCTGACGGCGCTCTGATGGCCGACGCCGATGGTTTCGGTGTTGATAACGACATCTTCATCTCTACCGAAGATGATATTCAGGTGATAGGACGCGCACCCGCCGAGGATGTTGCTGTGATCAATGTAGAGGATGACGAACAACTCGAGGCACTGGCTGCTGAGCCTGCGGATGCAGAACAGTCCGAGGCACTGGCTGCCGAGCCTGCAAACGACGAACAGCCCGAGGAACCGGCTGCTCCCGAGGTCGCGGTGGTGCCTGAAGAGAATATGTCTGATCCGACAGACACGTTAGACATCTCCGAACAACCTGATTTCGCCGATTTCGCTGACATCGCCATGCAATAAAAATAGCAGTGGAAATAGACAAAACGATATATAAGCGGCGCATACCTCTTCTTGGGACGGTGAAGTGCGATGCCAACGGGCATTACTATGTGGCCGAGCACTCGGTGGTGGCCCGGGCGGTGGGCTTCATGTGTCCTCGGTGTGCGAAACCGATTCTGGTACGTCCGTCGGTGGCGGGGCGCTTGACGGCCGTCTGCCGGAGATGTGCCACACCCGTCATCTTCTTCGTCGACGCGGCACCGTCAAATGTACAGGGGGCTCCGGTTCCCGGCTCTCCGCTTCCTCCTCCATTGTCCAACGCGCCAGCCCCTTCTGTTTCATCGCCTGTGCGACCGCTCATCCCTGCCAGGCTCATCTTAGGGCACTGGCCGAATCGCCGGGAATACCCGCTGCGGGAGGGATGTACCACCATCGGACGTAAGGATGCCGTCAGGCATGCCGACATCGAGATCGACGACCCGAAGGCCAGTGCCTGTTCGGTATGTCTCACGGCGGTGCCCGTAGGTGGAGTGGGCATGCCCGACCTCGTCCGCCAGCGATACGACTACCGTTTGCAGGTCGTCCACGCCACCAACCCCGTGTTTGTCAATGGCATCGTGGTGCCACCAGGTGGTGTCGTACGACTTGTCGCAGGCTCTAAGATCCGTTTGGGCGACACCTCGTTCAGGTTTGACGACAAGTAGCCGCGGTGTCTGAATTTCTCTACCATGTTCCCCTCACAGTCTATCATGCCTTCGAGCACGGTAGGGGCTGCCGGGTCAATCATCCACGTCACGGGGGCCAAGCCTTGGTGATAGCGTCCGATGTGAAACTCATACGGTGCACACATGCGTAGGGCCACATCGGCACCGGGCAGTGTCTTCACGTGCTCGATGTCGATGTCGTCGTGTGAAAAGAGGTTGAACGTCGCCGACATATCCATCACGTCATACACGGTTTGTGTGCGACTGTTCACCAGATAGGTCTGTCGGTTGCCCTGTGTCTTATGCTCAAACAGGATCATACCGTAACCCAGGTCGCGGTAGTAGAAGGCACTCTCCAGCTTTTTTTGCCGGATGAGCACATCATACATCGTGGGTTGGTAATCACCCGATTTCGTGAAATATCCCATTACTCTAATCTCTCACCTCTCACCTCTCACCTCTTACCTCTTACCTCTCACCTCTAAATGGAAGTGCCTCGCCGATGCAGCAGTCGGGGCGCTCGATGTGGAGCATGGCGCACACCGTGGCGGCGAAGTCGGTGATATGTGTCTCTTGCGCGCTGCTGCCGTGGGGCACGTGCCAACCCATGAACACCATGGGGATATGCGAGTCGTAGGGGTTCCACTGTCCGTGGCTCGTGCCCCTGAAACCCTCCTTGAAGGCGTAGTTGAGCAGTCCGGCCCTCACCTGGATGAAGATATCGCCCGTGCGGTGGCGGTTGTAGCCGTTGATGGCGCGTTGCTTGATCAGGTCGGGGATGCTGGCCTCCGACAGCCTCTCGTAGTCGGCCACATAGGCCAGGTCTTTCTCCTGACGAAGATATTCTATGGCTTTCGCTTTGATGGCGTCGATGTCCAGGCCGCGGGCGGCAATCTCGTCATGGTTCAGATACACGCGGCAGTCCATGATGTCTCTCACCAACTGGGCCGACCCGAAGGCCTTGTTCAGTTCGGCGTTGAGCAGCCGGCGTGCCTCGCCGTTGTTCCAACCGCCGTTGGGCATCTTATGCTCTTTCAGAAACTTCGGGGCGTGCATTCCACCGTGGTCGGCGGTCAGAAATACGAGGTAATTGCCGCGTCCCACCTTCTGGTCGAGTAGCGAGAGGAATTGGCTCAGGTCTTTGTCGAGTTGTATATATACCGAGTGGTTCTCTTCGCCTCGGGTGCCGAACTTATGTCCGATGGCGTCGGTCGAGGAGACGCTGATGGCCAGCAGGTCGGTGATGTCGTCCTGTCCCAGCTGTTCGTTCTCAACGAGTGCCTTGGCCAGGTCGAACGTCATGGTCACGCCTTCGCTGGTGGTCTTGATGTCGAATTGAGGGACTGTCTTGTGTGTCTTGTTGAAGTCTTCCATCCACTGTGGCAGCCGGTCCATGTAGTAAGTGCTCGTCACGTAGTGGCCGGCATTCTCGTCCCACCAGTAGGCGGCGTCGGCGCAATGTCCGGCGGGCAGTATCGAGGCCCGGTCTTTCAGGGCCACGCCGAATACCTTACCTTGGAAGTCGGTGGCCGTTTTCAGTTGGTCGCCGATGGTCGTGGCCAGCAGGTGGTGCGGCGACTGCTGTCCGGGCTTGCCGTTGGGAGCGCCCACCGTCTGCACCGTGGTGTCGCGCACGCTCGTGGTGCGTTGCCCCTCCACGAAGAAGTCATTGCCGGCGATGCCTGTCAGTGAGGGCACGCTGCCGGTATAGACACTGGAGTGTCCGATGGCGGTCACGGTGGGGATGTAGTTGATCATGCAGTTGTCGTAGCTGAACCCCTCGTCCAGGAGTCGTTTCAGTCCGCCCTCCACAAACTCGTCGTGGTAATAATACAGGTAGTCCCACCGCATCTGATCGACCACGATGCCCACCACGAGCCGGGGCCGTTCCACCGGGGCAGTCGTTTCGGTGGTTTCGGCTTTCGCATAGGCGGCCATCGCTGCCAATGCCATGATTATCAACGCTTTTTTCATTGTTTTTTATTTTTGTTTTTTTTTCGTTATTAACGTTATTAACGTTCTTGTCGTTCTTAACGTTCTTCTCGTTTTTAATGTCTTTATTTCTTTATCTTCATCAGCTCAGGTATTTTTTGGCGGGCGGCACGCTCGCCGAGGTCTATCATCTTGGCTACGCTCTTGGCACCGAAGCTCTCTACGCCGTAGCCGTCGAGGTTGGGCTGTATCAGCACGTCGGCGGCCTTGCGGTTGGCGTTGTATTTCTTCCAGTCGGGGCGTGAGATGGCCCAGTCGAGCAAGCCGCCGATGCCGAACATCTCTTCGAGCGAGAAGTTACGGTCTTCGTGCTCTTCCTGGCTCAGGTCGATGGCGATGACGATGTCGGCGCCCATCGCGCGCACCACATCCACGGGCAGATTGTTGAGCATGCCGCCATCCACGAGTGTCATGCCTCCCCAGCGCACCGGCTTAAACACCCCCGGGATGGCCATGCTCGCACGCATCGCCTGCGCCAGGTTGCCACGGCTCATCACCACCTCTGTCGGCCCGTTGATATCTACCGTCACGCAGCGATAGGGGATGGGTAGGCTGTCGAAATCGACCTCGCCCGTCAGGCCGGTCTTCCGCTCCAGCAACTCGCTGATCTGGTCGCCGTTGAGTGCCCCGATGAGTCCGGGCTCGCCATTGGTTTTTTTCTTGCGCGACACGGGGAAGCCGAAGATATAGGTCACGCCGTCTTCCTGGGCTATGGGCTCGTTTTTCAGTTCGCTGTTGCGGTCGGTGAGCAGGGTGAGCCACTCTTGCGAGCGAAACAGCGAGTCGAGCTGTGCGCTGCGGTAGCCCACGGCATAGAGTCCGCCCACGATCGACCCGATGCTCGTGCCGGCGATATAGTCGGGACGGATGCCCACCTCTTCCAGCACTTTCAGCACGCCTATCTCGGCGGCGCCTTTAGCTCCGCCACCGCCAAATACCAGTCCTATCTTTGGCGTTTGTGCCCGCAGGGGCAAGAAGGCTGCTGCCAGGCAGAGGCACAGCACCCAAAAAAGTCGTATCTTCATGTTCGCTATCGTTTTACGATGATAAAACGTGGCGAAGTTACAAATTATTATTGACAAAATAGCATAAAGTCATCATTTTTTATCAGTATATAGATAAAATGAGGTAATTTAGATGCAATAGATGCAATAGATACTATGCTTTAAAATTTTTTTCACATAATTGTTTGCGCAAACAAAAAATATACCGTACTTTTGCACCCGAAATTTCAACACGGCGTCGCGTTGACGCCTTTTTTTGTCATATACGTATATCGGGCCTCCGGCGACGGACCGCCTTGCTTAGGCATTTTTAATCAATTTATACATATTTTATTATTATGAACAAAAAATTACGTTATTCATTACTGACACTGCTCATGGCAGTGTTCTGTGGTGCATGGGCTGGCACGGAGACCATAACCCTGTCGGAACAGGGTTATTCAAATGCCGAGCAAGTCAGCAGTACTGCAGGTACTAACATCACCATCACGTACAATCAAGGTTCGGCACAGACTGCACCCGCATATTACAACACGGGTACAGGTGTGCGCGTGTATGCTGGTGGAAATGTTGTGGTCTCTTCTGAAAAGACTATGACCAAGGTGGTTTTCACCTATGCTAAGAACAATTCACCTACGGTGGAACTAGGTGGTTCAACTGTTGACTCTCCCGCAACATGGGAAGGCTCAGCTAACAGCGTCCAACTGGATGTGAAAACTAAAGGACACATCCGTCTTCAGAGTGTCGAGGTAACGTATGAGGATGGCTCCGCCGACCCCCGTCTCGACCCGGAGATTGCTTTCAGCGTATCCACCTACGAGGGTGTCGTGGATGACATGACGGAAGAGGTGACTTTTGACAACCCCCACAGTCTGCCTGTCACCTTCACTTCGAGCAACACCAGCGTCGCTGAATATTCTGACGGCGATCTCTATTGTTATGCTGCCGGCACAGCTACTATCACCGCCACTTTTGAAGGCGACGAAACCTACCAACCCTCCGAGGCCTCATTCACCGTAACCGTCACCGACCCCGATGCTCCCGGCTCAGAAAACAACCCCTATACGGTGGCACTGGCCGTTCAAGCCATCGACAATAGTGGCAATGTCACCGGTGTCTATGTCAAGGGTATCGTATCGCAGGTGGATGAGGTGAGCTTGAGCAATGGCAATGCCACCTATTGGATTTCTACCGACGGCACCAGCGAAGGACAGCAGTTTGAGGTCTATCGCGGCAAATACCTCGAGGGCGCAAACTTTACCTCTGCCGACCAGATCCAGGTGGGCGACGAAGTGCTGGTCAAAGGCAACATCACCTATTACGAACGTGGTCAGGTCTATGAGTTCTCCGCTGGCAGCCAGATCGTTTCCCTGAAGCGCAAACAGCCTATCGCCGAGCTTAACAGCATCACACCGCCCGAACTGCTGCTGACCGATGGGGATGGCGAGTTCACACTCGACGCCACCTTCGCTGAGGGCACCGTCGCTGGCACTGACTATATCGTCGTGTGGGAGAGCGACAACAAAGACGTCATCGACGTGTTCAACTACGACAGTTCAAAGGCTTACTACGAACTCAAAGGCGTGGGCACAGCCAACATCACCATCACCGTCATGCCCAATGACGAGACGTTGTACACCGAGGTCAGCAAGACCTTCGAGGTGACCGTGGTTGACCACTTCAAGACCGACATCGCCACCATCAACGGATTCGATCCCACCGAGGTGAATATCGGCGATACGGGTTATATGGTGGCTGACTACAGCGATATTGCCTCCCCCGATGACAATTTCACCCTCTCATGGTCGAGCAGCGACGAAAATGTGTTCTATGTGGATCCCGAGACATACGACTACGAGGCTCGTGCCGAAGGCACTGCCGAGGTCACACTCACCATCACTCCCGAAGATACCGATCTCTACAACGCTGTGTCGTTCACTCAGACGGTGACCGTCATCGACAACACCAAGAACATGCTGCGCACCTACCAGCTCGTCACCTCCACCGACGACATCACTGATGGCAAATACCTGATTGTGTATGAAGGCGATGCGTCGGGCACTGATAAGACGCAAGTCACCAAGGCGTTCGACGGCAGTCGTGCTACTATGGATGGTGCCAACAATAACGTGGATGTGACTGTGGCCGGCGACCTTATCGTGACCAACCAAGACATCTACTTCACCATCAGCACCGCTGATGACGTGCGTACGCTGCAGAGCGCTTCGGGCAAGTACATCGGTAGGAACAACAATTCCAATGGCATGGATTCAAGCGAAACAACGCAATATACGAACACATTTGCTATTGATGAGAAAGGCAATGCCGTGATTACTGCTTCTGGAAATTGTATCCTGCGCTACAACTACGCAGCCGACCAGCAGCGCTTCCGCTACTATAAGAACCCTCAGCAGCCCATCAAGCTCTACAAGGAGATTCCCACTCCCGAAACCGTCGAGGTGACCATTGGAGAGGCCGGCGCCGCTTCGTTCAGCAGCATCTACCCGCTCGACTTCACCGACAGCGATGTCTATGCATACATTATCACCGGTCGCGACGGCACTAACTTCACCAAGGAGCGCGTCTATCAGGTGCCTGCCAATACGGG